>NZ_GL379589.1:0-4909 GCF_000143625.1 Candidatus Regiella insecticola LSR1
GAAAAAAAAAGTAGGTTTTATCGGCTGGCGTGGCATGGTCGGTTCCGTGCTGATGCAACGTATGGAAGAAGAAAACGATTTTGAGGCTATCGAGCCAGTATTTTTCTCTACGTCACAAAAAGGCGACAAGGTTTCAGTGATCAAAAGTCTAGCTGATACCCTCTTAGAAGATGCTAATGATATTAATAAATTGTCAAATATGGACATCATTATCAGCTGCCAAGGCGGCGATTATACCAACAAGATTTATCCACAATTACGTGACAGCGGATGGCAAGGCTATTGGATCGATGCCGCCTCCGCTCTACGCATGAAAGATGACGCCATTATTATTTTGGATCCGGTTAATAAAATGCTGATTCAGCAGGGCATAGATAAAGGCATCAAAACCTTTGTTGGTGGTAACTGTACCGTTAGCCTGATGTTAATGTCGCTGGGCGGATTATTTGCTAATGATTTGGTTGAATGGGCTTTTGTCGCCACTTATCAGGCAGCGTCAGGAGGCGGAGCAAAACATATGCGTGAATTGCTCACGCAAATGGGTGCTTTACATAAAGAGGTCGCAACAGAGTTGCAAGATCCTGCCTCAACCATTCTTGATATTGAACGAAAGATAACGGAAAAAACCAACAGTAGTAATTTACCCACCGATAATTTCGGTGTACCGCTGGCCGGCAGTTTGATCCCGTGGATTGATAGCGCCCTTCAAAACGGGCAAAGCCGTGAAGAATGGAAGGGTCAGGCAGAGACCAACAAAATATTAGCGAGCAAAAATATCATTCCGATTGATGGTTTATGTGTACGTATCGGGGCGCTGCGTTGCCATAGTCAAGCTTTTACCTTGAAACTAAAAAAAGATATTCCCTTGCCAGAAATTGAACAATTGCTTGCTGAGCATAACAAGTGGGTAAAGGTGATCCCGAATAATCGCGAGGATACGATGAGTAAACTCACTCCAGCAGCCGTCACTGGCACCTTGCGCACGCCTGTTGGGCGCTTACGTAAACTCAATATGGGATCAAAGTATTTATCGGCATTCACCGTAGGAGATCAATTACTGTGGGGTGCCGCAGAGCCACTGCGGCGTATGCTGCGGATTTTGTTGTAAGAGCCTGTTAGAAATCTCTTGTGCTCGCTGATATACCCTTCACCTTTCAAGCTACGGTGGCGTTGGCTGCGAGTGCTCGCTGTAACTCGAAATTCATTGGGTATAGACTCTAAGTTGCCTATGCAGGCTTCATTTTTACCAACTCACAGGATCCCCGCCGCCAAAACAATTTCTTAGCAAAGCCTAATGCATTATGGGTCATTTTTATTTCCCGCAGACACAGCTGCCAAAGGGGGGTTGTCGCGCCTTTGGCAGCGGGGAAACGGTGGCAATAACGCTTACGGATCGATGTATCCCGCTCTTTTGTTAGCACAGCAATATCACCACAATACTGAATACCTTTGATTAATTCGATTTGATGGGGCTGGTTAGCAATAGTCCCAACAACCTGTGGATTAATCTGCATTAACTTCGCATGATGGGTGGTCGGTTCAGTCATCAAATATAACGCCATCTTGTCTTGATCAAAAAAATAAAAACAATTCGCGCACCACATATCATCACCACGCTTTGCGCAGAGTGTGAGTACATGCTGTTCGCGCAAAAAATGGCAAATTTCTGCAAGGCTTTCAGCATTATTCACTTATTTCCTTCCTCTTTATTTCTCTTTCTACCTCGTAACCAATTTAAGCTTTCGACGCTGATGGAAAAAAACAGAGAGAAATAGATATATCCCTTAGGTACTTGTACTTGAATGCTTTCCAACATCAAAGTCACTCCAACCAAAATCAAGAAGGCAAGTGCCAACATTTTAACCGAGGGGTAATTATTGACAAACTCTCCAATAGGCCGCGCGGCGAACATCATCACACCGACAGCAACGATGACGGCGGTCATCATAATAAACAGGTGGTCAGAAAGCCCAACCGCCGTGATGACAGAATCTAAACTAAAAATAATGTCTAACAACATAATTTGTATGATAGCGCTAGCAAAAGAACTCACATGGCTACTGTGATAATTTTCATCCCCAACGATCGAGTCATAAATTTCTTTAGTCGACTTCCAAATTAAAAATAACCCACCGAAAAACAAGATCAAATCACGTGTTGAAATAGCATGCTCTGCAAGAGTAAAAAGGGGCTTCGTTAAACCAATGACCCAAGTGATAGACGCCAACAAGGTTAAACGCATCAACATCGCAGCAGATAAACCAATCCTTCTCGCTTTATTTTGTTGTGCTTTAGGCAGTTTTGCCACGACCAAAGATAAGAAAATAATATTATCTATACCCAGAATAATTTCTAGGATAGTGAGTGTACCCAGAGCTAACCAAGCATTTGGATCAGCAATCCATTCAAACATTACTCATATATCCTATTAAACAGAAAGAGCAGATTATACGTGCTACACCTTCATTAATCATAATGAAAAGGAGCGGTTATTTTTAAATACACAGGCTATCAAATAAAAAAGTAGCGAGATAATAATTTATTAGTAAAATTTTTTTTCAAATAAAAACCACGAGGCAAGGTCATGATACGCTGCCCTTGTTTACCCACTGCCTCGGTTAAAGACTGACCATTCGCGGCTTTGGGACGCAATTGTAAAATCTCACCATGGTGCGCCCTAATACTTTCCACATTACCTAAAACAATCAAATCCATCAGCTCTTCCCAATCGTCACGGAGCTGTTTTTCTTCCTCTGCATTTGGACTCCATAACAAGGGGGTACCAACACGGCGTTCTGCTAAAGGGATATGCCTTTCACCTTCTACGGGGATCCATAAAACCCGGGAAAGTTTGTTGCGAAGATGACAGCTCTCCCAAATCACCCCACTATTGCCCGTTAATGGTGCCACACAAACAAAAGTGGTTTCCAATGCTCTGCCTTGAGCATTCACTGGGATAGTTTTTAGTTCAATGCCGATATCAGCAAAATCCTGCTCAGGCTTACTTCCTGCTTTCGCACCAAGATGAAATTCTAATAATACGCCTACCCAACCTTTTGCTCTTTTCAAATTGGCAGGCATACGCCATTGCGCTTTCATCGCTAATTCACCCAAGGTAAATCCCGATAAAGCCTGAGCACGGAGCAAAAGCTGATTTTCATCACGGAGCGGCGGAACAGAAATTAAATTACACACGAGACCTCTTTAGAAATTGCCGATGTTCTATAATGTGAGTATTTTTTAATTAGTTTACCGCCTGTGGTTAGTATGAAACAATCAGATCATTTCTGAATTCTAAGTTTATCGAGGTAGTCTAGTGATCGATGATGATGGCTACCGCCCAAATGTTGGTATTGTCATTTGTAACCAACAGGGACAGGTTTTATGGGCTCGCCGTTGCGGTCAACATTCCTGGCAATTTCCTCAGGGCGGAATTAATGCGGATGAAACACCAGAACAGGCAATGTACCGTGAACTTTTTGAAGAAGTGGGATTAAGTAAAAAAAATGTTCGTATATTGGCTTCTACCCGTAGTTGGTTACGTTATAAATTACCTAAACGTTTGGTTCGCTGGGATACAAAACCCGTGTGTGTAGGCCAAAAACAAAAATGGTTTTTACTTCAATTAACCAGTGATGATAGCAATATCAACATGCAACGGAGTAACCCGCCAGAATTTGACGGTTGGCTTTGGGTAAGCTACTGGTATCCTGTGCGTCAAGTGGTCTCTTTTAAACGTGATGTATACCGTCGAGTGATGAAGGAATTCGCCGCTACTGTGATAACAACACAGCTTATGCCTGCTCTATCAATACCGACAACGTCTCTACAAAAAAAATATTAACCTCTACATTAGACCTCTTCGGAAACCTACTGCGTGATACGGATCCTGCGTTGTCCGGTGCGCGCAATCCTCATGTACTTTATGTTAACGAAGGTTGCTGTGCACCGGCGCCTTGACTCCGCATAAAGAACTACGGTTTCCAAAGAGGTCTATACCCTTCGCCTTTCAAGTTACGGCGGCGTTGACTGCGGGTGCTCGCCGAATCACGTAGTATGTCTACGCTCATCGGTCTCACACCCTTGCCGCCTTGCCGTAACTCGAAATTCATTGGGTATAATTGGGTATATTAGAGACTATTCGAAATCTCTTGCGCTCATCGATACTTTGTCAAAAGCAGCTCAAAGAAGATTTCAAATAAGCTCTTAAAATTCTTTATGAATAGCGAAAAATTTAGGGTGTTTTTTGAGTGACTAATTTTAAATCTACTAGAATAAGACGTGGGATTTTTTCACCTTTTAAGACTTTATCTGCCATTTCTACGCCTTTTGCACCAATCTTTTCTGGTTGTTGGGCGATGGTCGCCGCCATTTCTCCATTTTCTACCGCTTTAACTGCATCATTAGTACCGTCGAATCCTACCACCAACACATCCGTTCTTCCCAAATTTTGCAACGTGTGCAATGCACCCAACGCCATTTCATCATTTTGTGCAAACACCGCTTGAACCTGTGGGTAAGTGGCTAACAATTCTTGCGTCACGTGCATACCATCGGTGCGATCATAATATGCTGGCTGACTGGCTAATAAATTGAATTTATGTTGTTTTATTGATTGTTTGAACCCTTCAGCCCGTTGGCGAACGCCAGAAGAAACAGCAATACCTTCCAATTGTATCACTTTAGCGCCATCCCCAAGTTTACGCGCAATAAAATCCCCCGCCATTTTTGAACCTAATACATTATCAGACGTAATATGACTTTTTATTTTCACCTGATGGGCGACACGATCCAACGTGATAATAGGAATATTAGCCTCATTGGCCAATTTAATAGAATTACCTACCGCATTAGAATTTACCGTGCTAATTAACAGAAATTTAACATCAATACGGCTAATAAGAGAATG
>NZ_GL379589.1:4938-8809 GCF_000143625.1 Candidatus Regiella insecticola LSR1
GTAACTCAGTAGCTGAATTATTCTTCGAATCGAACACCTCTAATTCATAACCCCGCTGATAGGCTTCTTTTTGTGCTCCTTCTATTAACGAAATAAAAAATGGATTATTTAAAGTAGAAACGACTAACGCAATGGTATCCTTAGCCATTGCTTGGGTGCTCAATGCAAAATTGAATATAAAAAAGGTGACCCATTTATTTATTTTCATAAAAATGATTCCTGTGATAGAAATGATTTATTCCTTTATCATTCATTAACGCCACTAATAATCTAAACGCCTATACGAAATCTCTCGTGTTCACTAATACTTAGATTAAAAATTTAACTCTTTTGACGATAGCATAATCTAAATTCAGAAAACAATATTCTTTATCACCAATATTTACCGCTCTCTTTCACTATTACTTCCTTTTATTAGATTAAATTCTTACTTGTATACTTAATTCAATTACTCGATTAGGTGGTATTTCAAATTGATCTGAGGCGCGTAAGGCGTTACGTTTAAGTAGAATAAACAACTTGCTTCGAAAAGAAAGATACCAAGGCCGTTTAGTTAAAAAAATCGATTCATACGACATAAAAAACGATGTTTCTATCACTTGACATGACAAATCTTCTAAACCACAAAGATAGAAAATTTCCTCTACATTTGGCGTCTCTTTAAAACCATAGCGCGCACAGATCTGAAAAAAAGTAGGAGACAGTTTTTTAATTGTAACCCGGCGAATATTATGTATATAAGGCGTATCTTCTGTATGCAGAGTCAACAAAATTATTCTTTCATGTAATACTTTATTGTGTTTTAGATTACACAATAATGCACAAGGGATAACATTAGCAGCACGTGACATATAAACTGCGGTTCCCGGCACGCTCATGGGGGGTGATTTTTCCAACGAAGTGATCATTGCATTCAACGAATTGCCATGTTCATGCATCCTGCGTAACAGGCAAACCTGGCCATTTTTCCAGGTGGTCATAATAGTAAACATCACCAACCCCAGCATGAGCGGCAACCATCCCCCCGAAAAAAATTTTAAGGCATTAGCCGCAAATAATGGAATATCGATACTCAATAATAGCAGCAACAAAACAATAACAACGAGACGATGCCAGTGCCAATTTTTGAATATTACCGTGCAAAAAAGAACACTGGTGATAACCATAGTCCCTGTTACAGCGATACCATAAGCATTAGCCAAATTACTCGAATGCCCAAAACCTAAGATCACAAATACAACGGCAATATATAAAAGCCAGTTAATAATTGGTATATAAATCTGACCTGCCTCTATTTCTGATGTATTAATAATACGCATTGGCGGTAAATAACCTAAGTGTACCGCTTGTCGAGTAAGAGAAAATACGCCGGAGATAACAGCCTGTGAAGCAATAACCGTTGCCAGTGTTGCTAATATCAATAGAGGGATCATTGCCCAATCTGGGGCGAGTAAAAAAAAAGGATTTCTGACAGCTTCAGGATTTTTTAATAATAAAGCCCCCTGGCCAAAATAATTAAGCACTAAAGAAGGAAATACAAGAATAAACCAACCTAATAGAATAGAACGTTTACCAAAATGCCCCATATCAGTATATAAGGCTTCTACGCCCGTAACGGCCAGTACCACCGAACCCAACGCAAAAAAAGAAACTATTTTGTAGTTGATAAAAAAGGTAACCGCCCATTTTGGATGAAGCGCATTCAATACTTCAGGATTAGCAATAATACTACGCAGGCCTAAAACCCCTAAAGTTAAAAACCATATCAACATAACAGGAGCGAAGAGTTTCCCTACTTTAGCCGTTCCTTTTTTTTGAATAGCAAAAAGCAAAGTTAATACCGCTATTGAACAAGGCAAAATGTAATGCTGCAACGAAGGAGCAATGATCTCTAATCCTTCTATTGCTGACATCACAGACATGGCGGGTGTTATCACCACTTCACCATAAAAAAAACTGGCTCCAATAAGACCGATCGTAACTAATTTTGCAGTAATACGCTCAGAAGTGTTACGCCCAGACAACAACATCAAGGTTAAAATCCCGCCCTCGCCCGCGTTATCCGCTCGCATAACAAAAGTCAAATATTTCAGCGAAACGCTTAAAACAAACAGCCAAAAAATCAGTGACAAGAATCCAAATACCACATCAGGACAAACATCCAAAGCGTAATGAGAAGAAAAACATTCACGTAAAGTGTAAAGAGAACTCGTCCCTATATCACCGAAAACAATACCTATTGTGGAAAGTGTTATCGCTAATAAAGATTGTTTACGTTCTGTATTCATAGTTTATTTCTTTGATTACTTAGAGTCTGTTCGAAATCTTCTTTAGACCTCTTCGGAAACCTACTGCGTGACGCGGATCCTGCGTTGCCCGGTGCGCGCAATCCTCGTGTACTTATGGCAACGAAGGTTGCTGTGCGCCGGGCGCCTTGACTCCGTATCACTCGCTACGGTTTCCAAAGAGGTCTTTTGTATCGGCGAGCACAAGAGATTTCGAATAGGCGCTTAAACATCAGTAAAAGCGTTTTTACGCCTAAAAATTAGCCAACAATGGGGAGTGTGTTTTACTGCAATACTTAACTTGAATATACGATTTCTACCGTCATGAATTAATTTTGACCAGAGTCAATTTAAGTATGCATAAATTCAACCAGTTGCATAGTCTTAAAATAAAAATATAAGTTACACACAAGTTATACATAGCTTATCGACAGGTTGCTAACAGGTTATCAACAGGTAATAAAACTAGGTATAATCGTTACTTGTTTTCTTTAATTGGAGCCTTTAATGCCTAACATTACGTTAATCACTGGTAGTACACTCGGTAACGCTGAAGATTTCGCTGAATATTTAACCGAAAAATTACAATTGGCGGGGTTCAGTACCACACTTTTACATGGCCCTAATCTGGATGAACTGCACCTATCAGGTCAGTGGCTAGTTATCACTTCAACCCATGGTGCAGGCGAGCTCCCGGATAATCTGCAACTTCTATCCACACAAATTAAACAACAAAAACCTGATCTATCTCAGGTCTATTTCGGCGCAATAGGTTTAGGCGACTCTAGCTACGATCAATTTTGTGGCGCAATCAAAAAATTAGAGCAGCAATTGATAGCGCGAGGCGCTATTCAAATGGGTGAAAAACTTGAGATTGATGTGGCTAAATATCCCATTCCAGAAATTGCGGCAGAAAAATGGTTAATTGATTGGATGGCGAAATTTTAATCAGATTAAAAAACAATCAATCGGCTGTGGATAAACCTGTGCAAAAGCTGTGTAAAGCATGTGTATATCCTGTGATTATCTTGTGGATGAATTTTGAATAAAAAAGCCTGTGGATAACTTGCCATTTTATTCACAACTTATACATAAAATAACCACAGGTTACGCACAGGTTATCCTTTTTGTAACATTATGATTTAAATAAAAAATAATGACTTATCCACAAAAAACGTTCTCCTTAATAATAATAATAAAAAAGATCTAAAAAAAAAGATCTTTAAATAATTACCGCACCAAAAAAATCAAAAAACGAAAAAAACGAATTAAATAAAATTTGGCTAATCGAAAAATTTTGCGTAGAATCCACGGCACTTAGAACGAACAACCCCCATTGGCATAATCGCAAGGTTCAATCAGCATGTTTTGTCCAGAACAGTTTGACGTTATCATCATCGGCGGAGGGCATGCAGGCACTGAAGCTGCTATGGCCAGCGCTCGCATGGGATGTCAAACCTTGTTACTAACTCACAACATCGAAACCTTAGGCGAAATGTCTTGCAACCCTGCCATCGGAGGGATCGGCAAAGGGCATCTGGTAAAAGAAATCGACGCGCTAGGTGGTTTAATGGGAAAAGCCATCG
>NZ_GL379589.1:8836-10712 GCF_000143625.1 Candidatus Regiella insecticola LSR1
TTGAAGACCTGATCATCGAAAATAATTCTGTAGCAGGTGCAGTGACAAAAACCGGCCAGAGATTCCGTGCCAAAACCGTAATTTTAACCGTCGGTACCTTCCTAGATGGCAAAATTCACATTGGCTTAGAAAATCACAGCGGAGGCCGTGCAGGAGACCCCGCATCAATCACATTGTCACATCGCCTAAAAGAACTTCCGCTACGCGTAAATCGCCTAAAAACAGGTACTCCTCCCCGTATTGATGCAAAAACTATCGATTTCAGTCAGCTAACCGTACAATTAGGTGATACTCCCATTCCAAACTTTTCTTTCCTAGACCATCTGACACAACGACCAAAACAGATTGCATGTCATATCACTCACACTAATAAAAAAACACATGAAATCATCAGAAACAATCTTGATCGTAGTCCAATGTACACAGGAGAAATTGAAGGAATTGGCCCCCGCTACTGCCCATCAATTGAAGATAAAGTAGTACGCTTTGCCGACCGTGATACCCATCAAATTTTTTTAGAGCCTGAAGGATTAAACAGTAACGAGATCTACCCAAACGGCATCTCAACCAGTCTGCCTTTAGACACTCAAATAAATCTCATCCACTCGATAAAGGGAATGGAAAACGCACGCATTATCCGCCCTGGCTACGCCATCGAGTATGATTATTTTGATCCACGTGATTTAAAAAACACCTTAGAAAGTAAACACCTCCACGGACTCTTCTTTGCTGGCCAAATCAATGGCACTACCGGTTATGAAGAAGCCGCTGCACAAGGCTTACTCGCAGGGTTAAATGCAGCGCGTTTGGCTAAAGGAAAAGAAAGCTGGTCACCAAGACGCGATGAAGCTTATCTCGGCGTTTTAGTAGACGATTTAAGCACGCTAGGAACCAAAGAGCCCTACCGCATGTTTACTTCTAGAGCTGAATACCGATTAATGCTACGTGAAGACAACGCTGATTTACGTTTAACTAAAATAGGTCGTGGCTTAGGTTTAGTTGATGATGATCGATGGAAACACTACTGTGAAAAAGTTGAGAAAATAGAAAAAGAACGTCAACGTTTGCGTAATACCTGGGTATCTCCTCATTCACCCCATATTACTCAGCTCAACAAATTACTTAAAACACCATTATCAAAAGAAGCCAATGGTGAAGAATTATTACGCCGGCCAGAAATTAATTACCATAACCTGACTGCACTTAATTTATTTGGCCCCGCACTGCAAGATTATCAAGCTGCCGCTCAAGTTGAAATTCAAACAAAATATCAGGGATATATTGAACGTCAGCAAGAAGAAATCACAAAACAATTACGTAATGAAAATACAAAATTATCCATTAATACCAATTATCACGAAATACCTGGCCTATCAAACGAAGTGATCGCCAAACTTAATGATCATAAACCCCATTCCATTGGGCAAGCATCACGTATTTCAGGTATTACTCCTGCCGCCATATCTATTTTGCTTATTTGGCTAAAAAACAAAGTTTATTGCGCCGCAGTGCTTAATTTAAATACTTTCCTATATAAAGATTAAATATTATTAAGAGCCCAAAGGTGTTAAAAAAATTAGAATATTTATTAGCAACGGCAAAAATCACCTTATCTGATAAACAAAAACAGCAGCTTATTCATTATGTCCTTTTATTAGATAAATGGAATAAAACTTATAATTTAACGTCGGTACGTGATCCACAACAAATATTAATTCGTCATATTATGGATAGCATCGTTGTTAAGCCTTATTTAAAAGGCGAGCAATTTATTGACGTTGGAACCGGTGCGGGTTTACCGGGTATTCCTTTAGCCATTGTTTGTCCTGACATCCATTTCACTTTACTTGATAGCTTAGGTAAACGTGTCCGCTTT
>NZ_GL379589.1:10742-325119 GCF_000143625.1 Candidatus Regiella insecticola LSR1
CATGGCGTGATCAGCCGTGCCTTTGCATCAATAACCGATATGCTGTCTTGCTGCCATCATTTAGTTGATAAAAATAAAGGGCATTTTTATGCCCTAAAAGGAAAAAAACCAAATGAAGAATTAATGAATATATCAAAACGGATGGCAACAGTATTATCAATCAATAAACTCTCCGTCCCTGAATTAGCTGAAGAGCGTCATTTAATTATTCTTCAATTACAAGCTTAAAGACGTATTCCGTGAATCCGGAATTTCTTGAATTTTCTTCTATTTTTACCAACTTATTCCGCGTTCATTCAATCTACCCAATTCTTTTTCTGCGCTATTCAAAAAGCTATCTAATTTTTCTGAGATTTTTTTCCCTATTCCTTTGTCTCTCAGCTTTAACTCCTCTATCTTTAGCGCTAGCTCCAATGTTTTTCTCTTCATCTCTAGATTAGAACCTATTTGTTTCTCCAGCTCTAGCCTTATTTCATTATTATTTTTTACGTGTATTACTTCTGAAATATCACCTCCCTGCTGACAGTTTTAATCTATTGACGAACAACTACCCACTTCACTTGGTGCCCTTACATTACCAATTAACATTTTACATACCCTTCAAAATATTATTTAATAAAATAATACCAAAGAAAATTATTTTATTAAATAATATTTTGTAACAAAAAGAAAAAATTACAGAAACAGAAGGCTCTCTTTAAGTAAAAATGCGCTCTAACTCGAGTTTTTGAGAATTATCTCGCTTTTCTCCACTTAATTGATTGAATTCATCTGGCGGCACCGTATAATTTGCCCACTTTGGATCATCTAACTCATTAATAGTTAGAACGTAGAATTGAACTGAAAAATGCCCATAACACAGTAGATTTCGAGCAGGCTCTCACAAAAGATCTATTGATTATTTTAAGATTATTAGCGACGGTAAAAGGCATTATGTCTGGCGAAACCCCTTCTCAACAAGCGTATATCAGTCACCATCTGAATCACCTTCAGTTGGATCTCCGTAACTTTGAACTTATCAATCCCCATTCTGTCGATCCAGTTTCATTTTGGACGCTCAATATTGATTCTCTGTTCTTCTCACTGGTGTTGGGTATCCTTTTTCTGCTTGTTTTCCGTAAAATTGCCGTCAACGCCACCAGTGGGGTACCCGGTAAACTACAAACTGTCATTGAATTAATTGTTGGTTTCGTTGACAGCAATGTGAAGGATATGTACCAGGGGAAAAGTAAAGTTATCGCTCCACTGGCGCTAACCGTATTCGTTTGGGTAGTGTTAATGAATACCATGGATTTACTCCCAATAGATTTCTTACCTTATATCGCCGAACATATTTTTGGATTACCCTCTTTACGAGTCGTTCCTAGTGCTGATGTCAGTATCACTTTATCAATGGCCTTAGGAGTGTTCGCACTCATCCTGTTCTATAGCATCAAAATGAAAGGAAGTTGTGGTTTCATAAAAGAATTAACCCTACAGCCGTTTAATCACCCGCTATTTATTCCAGTCAATATAATATTAGAAGGGGTCAGCCTGTTATCTAAACCCATTTCACTAGGGCTACGGCTGTTTGGTAACATGTATGCGGGTGAATTAATCTTCATCCTGATTGCGGGTCTGTTACCTTGGTGGTCTCAGTGGTTGTTAAGTGTGCCTTGGGCCATTTTTCATATTTTGATCATTGCGCTACAGGCTTTTATTTTCATGGTTCTGACGATTGTTTATCTTGCTATGGCATCTGAAGAGCACTGATTTTTTTATATATCCTTCGTCTTTGAAGCCGCCGGGTTGTTGGCTGCGGGTGCTCGTCTCATCAGGTAGCATGTCTACTCTCATCGGTCGGTCACCCTGGCAGCCGAAGGCAACTTCAAAAACGAAAGGTACACTACTGTGTTTTAACTAAAATGGAGACTTATCATGGAAAACCTGAACATGGATATGCTGTATATGGCAGCTGCTGTGATGATGGGGCTAGCGGCGATCGGGGCAGCAATCGGTATTGGCATTCTCGGGGGTAAATTTTTAGAGGGGGCAGCACGTCAACCTGATCTCATTCCTTTATTACGGACACAATTTTTTATTGTAATGGGATTGGTCGATGCTATTCCAATGATCGCGGTGGGGCTAGGTTTATACGTGATGTTCGCAGTTGCCTGATCCTGTCTTGGAAAAAATATCAGGCTCATTTATTAACTTTATTAAAAGAGGCATGGTGCTGTGAATCTTAACGCGACCATTGTCGGCCAGGCCATTGCGTTTTTTTTATTTGTCATATTTTGTATGAAGTATGTATGGCCTCCCCTTATTGAAGCCATCGAGAAACGTCAAAAAGAAATTGCTGACAGTATCGCTTCTGCAGAACGTGCCAAAAAAGATTTAGATTTAGCGCAAGCCAATATGACCGAACAACTGCAAAAAGCCAAAGAACAGGCGCAGGTAATCATAGAGCAGGCAAACAAACGCAAGGTTCAGATACTTGAAAATGCTAAAGTGGAAGCCGAACAAGAACGTAAAAAAATCATCATGCAAGCACAGGCTGAGATAGACGCTGATCGTAAACGTGCTTATGAAGAGTTACGTAAACAAATCGCAGGATTGGCAATAGCTGGTGCTGAGAGAATTATCAACTGTTCCGTCAATGAAACGATTAACAGAACGCTCGTTGATACAATGGTCGCTGAACTTGAACAGTAGGAGGGCTAATGTTTGAATTTACCACTGTAGCCCGTCCTTATGCTAAAGCGGCTTTTGATTTTGCGGTTGAACATAAAACAGTTGAATATTGGCAGGATATGTTAACTTTTGCTGCCCAAGTAACCTATGATGAATCTATTACTTCACTGCTTTCTGGCGCATTAGCGCCCGAAACTATGGCCAAAATATTTATAGCTGCTTATGGCGACCAACTAAGTGAACCCGCCCAAAACTTCATTCGAGTTATGGCTGAAAAAAATCGTTTATTAGTTTTTCCTGAAGTGCTAGCACAGTTTATTCAATTGCGTGATTCATTAGAATCTACCGTTGATGTCGAAATTTGCTCTGCTATGCCGCTAAATGATCAACAAAAAAAGAAAATAGCTGTTGTGATGGAAAAACAGCTATCACGTAAAGTTAAATTAAATTGCAAAATCGATTCGTCTGTCATAGCAGGGGTAATAATTCGTGCTGGTGATATGGTCATAGATGGCAGTGTAGGTGATCGTCTTAGACGTCTATCCGACGTCTTGCAGTCTTGAGGGAACTGGAGTATATGCAACTAAATTCCACTGAAATTAGCGAACTGATTAAACAACGCATTGCTCAATTTAATGTAGTGAGTGAAGCTCATAATGAAGGTACTATTATTTCCGTTAGCGATGGCATCATTCGTATACATGGTTTAGCCGATGTCATGCAGGGTGAAATGATCGCGCTGCCAGGTAATAGTTACGCCATGGCATTAAACTTAGAGCGCGACTCTGTTGGCGCAGTAGTGATGGGACCTTACGCAGATCTTGCTGAAGGGATGAAAGTTAAATGTACCGGTCGTATTTTGGAGGTTCCTGTTGGTTCTGGTTTATTAGGGCGAGTGATCAACACGCTCGGTGAACCTATTGATGGCAAAGGTCCGATAGAAAATGATGGTTTTTCTGCTGTTGAAGCTATAGCGCCTGGTGTTATTGATCGCCAATCGGTTAATGAATCGGTTCAAACAGGTTATAAATCTGTCGATGCAATGGTTCCCATTGGCCGTGGTCAACGAGAATTAATTATCGGCGACCGTCAAACAGGTAAAACCGCTTTAGCAATAGATGCCATCATTAATCAACGTCATTCTGATATCAAATGTGTATACGTTGCGATTGGGCAAAAAGCCTCTACTGTTGCAAACGTGGTGCGTAAGCTAGAAGAACATGACGCATTAGCCAATACTATTGTGGTGGTAGCCACCGCATCTGAATCTGCTGCGCTACAGTATTTAGCACCTTATTCTGGTTGTGCTATGGGTGAGTATTTTCGCGATAGAGGCGAAAATGCACTGATTGTTTATGATGATTTATCCAAACAAGCCGTGGCATATCGCCAAATTTCTTTATTACTCCGTCGTCCTCCAGGCCGTGAAGCTTATCCGGGTGACGTATTTTACCTTCATTCACGTTTGTTAGAACGTGCCGCCCGTGTTAATGCGGACTACGTTACTGCTTTTACTAAAGGTAAAGTGAAAGGTAAAACAGGCTCTTTGACCGCGTTACCAATAATAGAAACGCAGGCCGGTGACGTCTCCGCCTTTGTTCCCACAAATGTTATTTCGATCACTGATGGTCAGATTTTTCTAGAATCGAGCTTGTTTAACTCAGGTATTCGCCCTGCCGTCAACCCTGGCATCTCTGTATCACGTGTAGGAGGGGCTGCGCAGACCCAAATCATTAAGAAATTATCGGGGGGGATCCGTACCGCGCTAGCACAGTACCGTGAACTTGCTGCATTTTCTCAATTTGCTTCTGATTTAGATGACACAACGCGAAAACAATTAAATCATGGTCAAAAAGTGACTGAATTGCTGAAGCAAAAACAGTACGGACCTATGTCGGTTGCACAGCAATCTTTGGTGTTATTTGCTGCAGAAGAAGGCTATTTAGCAGATATTGATCTAACGATGATAGGTAACTTTGAAACTGCACTATTCGCTTTTACCGACCGTGAATATCCCCAGTTTTTGCAAAAAATTAACCAAACGGGTGAATATAACGATCAAATAAAGGGTGAGCTAAAAAATATCCTTGATGAGTCTAAAACAAACCAATCCTGGTAAAAGCTATACCCAATGAATTTCGAGTTACGGCAAGGCGGCAATCAAAGCAGCCAACACCGCCGTAACTTGAAAGGCTAAGGGTATAGCCGAATCAGTTTAACTTGATTCAAGGCGGAGGAGCGCAGACAGTACAAATCGTACGGCAAGCGACGACGACACAGAATCAAATTAAAACGATTTGGCTAAGTCTCACCTGTCTAGCGATGAAGGAGAAGCGGAAATGGCCGGCGCAAAAGAGATACGCTCTAAGATTGCGAGCGTACAAAACACGCAAAAAATCACTAAAGCGATGGAAATGGTTGCAGCTTCTAAAATGCGTAAATCGCAAGAAAGAATGGCATCTTGCCGTCCTTATGCAGAAGCGATACGTAGTGTGATCGGTCACCTCGCATTAGGTAATTTGGAATATAAACACCCTTATTTAGAAGAGCGGGATGTAAAGCACTTAGGCTATCTTGTTGTTTCTACTGATCGCGGTTTATGTGGTGGTTTGAATACGAATTTATTCAAAAAATTGTTAGCTGACATGCAAACTTGGTCTGATAAAGGAGTTAAATGCAGCTTGGCGCTGATTGGAACAAAAGCGGTCTCTTTTTTTAGCTCCTTCGCGGGTAACAGTTTAGCGAATAACATCGTTGCAGAAGTCACGGGTATGGGGGATAACCCATCGTTATCTGAACTGATCGGGCCGGTAAAGGTGATGTTACAAGCTTATGATGAAGGCCGTCTGGACAAGCTGTATATCGTCAATAACAAATTTATTAATACCATGTCTCAGGAACCGCAAATCGTACAATTGTTACCGCTTGTACCTGAAAAAGACAGTGAACTGAAGAAAAAATCTTGGGATTATTTATATGAACCTGATCCTAAAGTTTTATTGGATACGCTTCTGCGCCGCTATTTAGAATCACAAGTTTATCAAGGAGTTGTTGAGAATTTGGCCAGTGAACAGGCCGCGCGAATGGTAGCGATGAAAGCGGCTACTGATAACGGCGGCAGTCTGATCAAAGAATTACAACTGGTTTATAACAAGGCGCGTCAGGCCAGTATCACTCAAGAGCTCACCGAAATAGTTGGAGGAGCCTCCGCAGTTTAACGGTTTGCGCAAAATTCTCCGTCCATAGCGAGTTAATTTGGGGGGAGATGGATCGCGCAGCGGGCAACGCCCGCTAACCACTCAAAAAAAATCGGTGATGACTTTGTAAAAGGTTTAGCTGATAAGGGCTGCGTGTACCACACAGCCCAAGTGAGTCAATGAACTTGCTTTAGGATGTGGCTTACGGGTTGCAGAAGCTCAATCCAATAGAGGTCTAGCCGTTTGGGTGGAGTCGTTCACAGCTAAATTTTTATGCATTACTAGAGGATTCAAGATGGCTACTGGAAAAATTATCCAGGTAATTGGCGCCGTAGTGGACGTCGAATTTGATCAAAAAAGAGTACCCAAAGTATATAGTGCCCTTGAGGTAGATCTGAAAGACAGCGCAGCAAAATTGGTATTAGAAGTACAGCAACAACTGGGTGGTGGTGTGGTTCGCTGTATTGTCATGGGCTCTTCCGACGGCTTAAGACGAGGCTTAAAAGTCACTGATTTAGCTCATCCCATTGAAGTGCCTGTTGGGGCGGCAACGCTTGGGCGTATCATGAATGTACTGGGTGATCCCATCGATATGAAAGGCCCAATTGGCGAAAAAGAACGTTGGGCTATCCACCGAGAAGCCCCCTCTTATGAAGAACTGGCCAGCTCACAAGATTTGTTAGAGACCGGTATTAAAGTGATGGACTTAATTTGTCCCTTTGCTAAAGGGGGTAAGGTGGGTCTGTTTGGGGGCGCGGGTGTCGGTAAAACCGTCAATATGATGGAGTTAATCCGCAATATTGCGATAGAGCATTCAGGCTATTCTGTTTTTGCTGGCGTGGGTGAACGTACCCGTGAAGGTAATGATTTTTACCATGAAATGATGGATTCCAATGTATTGGATAAAGTTTCTTTGGTATACGGTCAAATGAATGAGCCGCCAGGAAATCGTCTCCGTGTGGCGTTGACGGGTCTGACGATGGCGGAGAAGTTCCGCGATGAAGGGCGAGATGTGCTGTTCTTTGTCGATAACATTTATCGTTATACTTTAGCCGGTACTGAGGTTTCAGCCTTGTTAGGGCGTATGCCATCTGCGGTAGGTTACCAACCGACCTTGGCAGAAGAAATGGGCGTACTACAAGAACGTATTACTTCGACAAAAACCGGCTCCATTACTTCAGTACAAGCCGTTTATGTTCCAGCAGATGATTTAACCGATCCTTCACCTGCCACTACCTTTGCGCATTTAGATGCGACTGTTGTTCTCAGCCGTCAAATTGCCTCTTTGGGAATTTATCCAGCAGTTGATCCACTTGATTCAACCAGTCGCCAACTTGATCCCTTAGTTGTGGGTCAAGAGCATTACAACGTAGCACGTGGTGTGCAGTCGATCTTACAGCGTTATCAAGAGCTGAAAGATATTATTGCGATCTTAGGGATGGATGAATTGTCGGAAGAAGACAAGTTGGTTGTTTCTCGTGCACGTAAAATTCAGCGTTTCTTATCACAGCCTTTCTTTGTTGCTGAAGTTTTTACCGGCTCTCCAGGTAAGTTCGTTTCGTTGAAAGATACCATCCGTGGTTTTAAAGGCATTATGAATGGTGATTATGACCATCTACCTGAGCAGGCTTTCTACATGGTTGGTACCATTGAAGAAGCTGTAGAAAAAGCCAAAAAACTGTAACCGACAGGAGGGCATATGGCTGTAACAACTTACCGTCTGGATGTCGTAAGTGCAGAAAAAAGGATGTTCTCTGGCGTAGTACAGAAAATTCAGGTAACAGGGAGTGAGGGCGAATTAGGCATTTTTCCCGGTCACGCCCCGCTGCTCACGGCTATTAAACCGGGCATGGTGCGTATTGTTAAACAATGTGGTGATGAAGCCTTTATTTATCTTTCTGGTGGTTTGCTTGAAGTTCAGCCTAATGTCGTTATCGTCTTAGCCGATACCGCTATTCGTGGAGAAGATCTCGATGAAACAAAAGCACTGGAAGCGAAACAAAAAGCAGAAACCCATATCGGTCATTCTCACAGCGATGTCGATTATGCTCAAGTATCCGCTGAACTGGCAAAAGCTATCGCTAAATTACGTGTTATTGAATTAATTAAAAAATCAAGTATGGGGTGAGCGATTATACCCTTCGTCTTTGGAGTTACCGCTAGGCGGCTAGGGCGTGAGACCGATGATCGTAGATATACTACGTGATTCGGCGAACCCCCCGCAGCCAACAACGCGGCTATAATCGAGTGATCTACAAATAACGGATAATGACATGAAGCAGCTTGTAGATTTTCTTCCATTGGTAGTATTTTTTGTTTTTTACAAAATCTACGACATCTTTGTTGCTTCTGCTGCACTGGTAGTGGCGACTGTATTTGCTTTAATTTTTACTTGGATGAAATACCGTCAAGTAGAAAAAATGGCGTTGATTAGCGCATTGATGGTCGTTATTTTTGGTTCCTTGACCTTTGCTTTTCAAAGTGATCTTTTTATCAAGTGGAAAGTAACGGTTATCTATATTTTGTTTTCTGTTATTTTGTTAGTCAGTCAACTGATACTAAAAAAATCACTTATTCAACAAATATTAGGGAAAGAGCTGATATTACCGAACAGGGTATGGTCAAAACTTAATCTTTCTTGGGCGTTATTTTTTTTAATTTGCGGGGTAATCAATTTGTATGTTGCATTTTGGTTGCCGCAAGAGGTATGGGTAAATTTTAAAGTATTCGGTCTGACGTTGTTAACGCTGTTATTTACTGTTATCAGTGGTATCTATATTTATCGTCATATGCCAAAAAAATAAAAAATTTTTTGCAGGTTACTTTTTTTTATTTTGGCAAAATTTGCTGTAAACCCTCGCCGCAATGCATGCGGGGGATTATTTTTTACGTAGCACTTGAGTGGCCAGCTCACGCTGTAATGCAGCTACCTGCGCAACTAATTTTTCCGCCAAAAAAGCAACTTGTTGCTGGTGCTGTTCTGCTACCACTTGTTTTAGTTGCGCCAAATTTTTTCGCACTTCTAACAAGTAATCTCGCAAACGTGTGCCATGGTTGTTAAACAGAACTTGATCAAACCGCGCTTGTTGAGTAGAAATATTGCCCAGCGGCTCAATTTTTTCCGATAGGGCTTCAATCTGCGTTGTAAGCACTGTTAATAATTGTTCTGTTTTCATTGATAACCGTTATCCTTTTTTTCATTGTTGATGTGATATAGCCGAATCAGTTTAATTTGATTCAAGGTGGAGGAGTAAAGACAGTACAAATAGTACGGCAAACGACGACGACACAGAATCAAATTAAACTGATCTGGCTATAAGACTTTACATCGCATTTTGATTAGGCACAAATAATGGATCCCTATGATGTTATCTCCTCAAGAAAAACGTAAATTGATGATAAATAATATTCAAAATAGTATAAAAAAAATACCGAATTATCCCAAGCCGGGGATACTTTTTCGTGATATTACCAGTTTGTTGGCCAATCCTGTTGCCTATGCTGATAGTGTGGCTTTATTAGTTGAACCGTATCGAGATAAAGGGATCACTAAAGTTGTAGGTACTGAAGCGCGTGGGTTTTTATTTTCGGCTCCGGTTGCTTTGTCTCTTGGTGTGGGTTTTGTGCCAGTACGTAAGCAAGGAAAATTGCCGCGTGAAACGATCAGGGAAGATTATCAACTTGAATACGGTACTGATACCTTGGAGATCCATCGCGACAGTATCAAACCTGATGATAAAGTATTAGTGATCGACTACTTGCTAGCGACCGGAGGGACTATTGCCGCCACGGTAAAACTCATTCGCCGTTTAGGCGGTGAAGTGAATGATGCCGCTTTTATCATCAAGTTATCTGAATTAGAGGGGGAAAAAAATTTAATTGATCAAAATATTTGTTGCTATAGCTTGGTCTCATTTTAATTTTTAGTAATTATTTTTCAATAGCCGATAATGTTGCTGGTTTTACTCAGATAATTTTCATCTAGAACTTGACAGTAACAAATAAAAGTAATAACGTGTTATTACATAGTGTAATAAATTAAAGAGTTTTTATTATGTCAATGATGTTTAACACTCGCCAATTTTGTGCAGGAAACTCGCAAGCTGTGCGTATCCCCGCTGAGATGGCTTTTCCACCTAAAACAGAGTTAGTTGTTCATCGAGAAGGTAATCGTATTATCGTAGAGCCGAGAGAAAAAACACTAGGCAGTATACCTATCCTATTACATGCTTTAAATCAACATGTTACAGATAGTCGCCCTGAGTTCGAGGAAACCGAAAGGGATTGGTCGTGAAAAAATACATGTTAGATACAAATATCTGCATCTATCTAATTAAAAAATTCCCACCAGAAATTGTGAGCCAGTTTGATAACTATCGAAAGGGAGAAATTATAATTAGTGCAATCACTTGGGCTGAGTTGTGCTGTGGAATTAAAAAAGATGGCAGAGATACTGTTGAGGACTTAATATCGGTTTTGGATGTAGAACCATTTGAAATAAAACAAGCTACTTTATATGGTGAACTGACAAGTCTTTTTCCAAACCGAAAAGCAAATTTAGATAGAATGATTGCTGCGCATGCAATATCTTTGGATGTCACACTTGTAACAAATAATGTTGATGACTTTTCTCTTTATACCAGTGCTGGCCTTCGCATCGAAAACTGGCTTTGATTTATACTCAATGAATTTCGAGTTACGACAAGGCGGAGGCGCGCAGACAGTACAAATAGTACGGCAAGCAACGACAACACTTAAATCAAATTAAACTGGTTTGGCTATAATCAATCGAATCTCCGAAGTGTACAAATAGTACATGGCAGGGGTTGCCAACGCCGCCGTAACTTGAAAGGCGAGAAACATTTAGACCTCTTTCGAAACCGTAGTAAGTTGATGCGGAGTCAAGGCGCCCGGCGCATAGTGTCGTTATAAAATAATAAACAGGGATAAAAATGTTTTATCTATCTTTTGCTAACAATTTTTCTAGCATCTCACCTTTCTGGTGGCGGAGATCTTGTCCCTCAACAAAATAAAAAATAAATTCACAGATATTTTGGCAGCGATCACCTATGCGCTCAATGGAGCGAGCACAGAATAGCGCCGTTAGTACCTTAGGAATAGTCCGAGGATCCTCCATCATATAGGTCATTAATTGACGCACAATGCCTTCATATTCTTGATCTATTTTTTTATTTTCACGATAAATACACAACGCATCCTTTAAATCCATTCTAGCGAAGGCATCCAACACATCATGTAACATTGTTACAGTATGTTGTCCTAAAGATTCTAAATTAACTAACAATGGTTGATGAGAAAATTTCTCCAGCGCTGTCTGGCAAATTTTATTCGCCATATCACCAATACGTTCTAATTCTGAAATAGTTTTAATGATAACCATGATCAAACGCAAATCACTGGCAGCAGGCTGACGTTTAGCAATGATACGTACACAGGCTTCGTCAATATCCATTTCCATTTTATTGACTTTTTTATCTCCTTCAATAACGTGGTTGGCGAGATCACTATCTTGATTATGCATAGCCTCGATCGCGTTAGTTAGCTGTTGCTCTACTAACCCACCCATTTTTGAAACTTCAGTACGAATATGTTCAAGCTCTGCGTTAAACTGGCCGGAGATATGTGTATTCAGTTTGAAATTATCCATGATTTGTCCTGTTTTTAACCGTAACGGCCAGTAATATAGTCTTCGGTCTGTTTTTTTTGCGGAGCGGTAAATAGGGTATCGGTATCACTGAACTCAATGAGTTCACCTAAATACATAAAAGCCGTGTGATCTGATCGGAACAGCGCGCTGCTTGCTGCATATTATGTGTGACAATAACCAGGGTATAGTCTGATTTTAGTTCACTGATCAATTCTTCAATTTTGCCAGTAGAAATAGGATCAAGCGCCGAACAGGGCTCATCTAACAGCAAAACTTCTGGTCGAATGGCGATCCCTCGCGCAATACATAAACGTTGCTGTTGTCCGCCGGATAAACTGTAACCACTTTGATGTAATTTATCTTTGGTTTCATTCCACAACGCCGCTTTTGCCAGCGCCCATTGCACACGCTCATCCATATCAGAACGCGATAAATTTTCAAATAAACGAACCCCAAAGGCGATATTGTCGTAAATCGACATCGGAAACGGCGTCGGTTTTTGAAAAACCATCCCCACCTTGGCGCGTAATAAAGCAACATCTTGTTTATCGGTCAGGATATTCTTTCCATCCAGAACAATATCGCCTTGGGCATATTGATCCGAATACAGTAAATACATCTTATTGAAAGTACGTAATAGTGTCGATTTACCGCAGCCCGAAGGGCCAATAAAAGCCGTGACCTGATTTTTAGCAATATCCAACGAAATATTCTTCAACGCATGGAATTTGCCGTAGTAGAAATTTAAATTGCGGATCTGGAGCTTACTGGCAGTAGTGCTGCTCATTTAGAATATTTCTCCTTGGTAAATTAGTTTATTTTTTAGCAAACATCACCCGCGCTAAAATATTCAATAACAGAACACAGAGGGTGATGAGCAATACGCCTGCCCAAGCGAGTTTCTGCCACTCATTGAATGGGCTCATGGCAAATTTGAATATCGTGACCGGTAAGTTAGCAATGGGATGCTGTAAATCTGTGCTCCAAAATTGATTAGAGAGCGAAGTAAATAATAAGGGAGCGGGTTTCACCGGTAATACGAGCGATTGCCAGTAGAACCCCCGTTAGAATGCCAGATATCGATGCCTTTAAAGTGATAGCCGTGATCATGCGCCATTTTGGTGTTCCTAATGCGTAAGCCGCTTCTCTCAGGCTATCTGGCACCAGTTTTAGCATATTTTCCGTGGTACGGATCACAATGGGTACTTGGAGTAATGCCAGTGCGATCACCCCTGCCCAGCCGGAAAAATGCCCCATCTTAGTGACCACTATGGTGTAGACGAATAATCCAACCACAATAGAGGGAGCAGACAAGAGAATATCGTTAATAAAGCGCGTTATTTCAGCTAGCCAAGATCGGCGCCCATATTCTGCCAAATAAATGCCCGCCATGATGGCCAGTGGTGTCCCTATCAAGGTCGCCCATAAAATTAATAATCCGCTGCCAGCAATGGCGTTAGCCAAACCGCCTCCTGCTGCATTAGGGGGCGGTGTCATCTCGGTAAATAATGCCAATGACATACCTTCGATCCCTTTGGTTAGGGTAGTGAATAAAATCCATACCAACCAAAATAAGCCAAAAATTATCGTGATCATGGAAAATAGCAGCGCGAGCCGATTTTTTTGACGACGCCATGCTTGTTTTTTATGACGAGTGGCGGTTAATTTTTCATTATTTTGTAAGCTATCGTTTTGCATTATCTTGTTAACGCCCTTTTTGCTTAGCTATATACCCTTAGCCTTTCAAGTTACGGCAGTGTTGGCTGCGGGTGCTCGCCTCATCAGGTAGTCTATCTACGCTCATCGGTCTCACCCCCTGGTCGCCTAGCCGTAACTCGAAATTCATTGGCTATAACTTTAAAATCATTAACTTAGAGAGCGCTAATATGACGAAAGTGATCAAAAACAAAATTAATCCCAGTTCCATTAACGCTGCAGTGTGTAAGCTTGACTCTGCTTCAGCAAATTCGTTGGCCAGGGCAGAAGTAATACTGTTACCTGGCATAAATAATGAAAAATTATCGAGTTGATAAGTATTACCAATGATAAAGGTGACCGCCATGGTTTCGCCCAGTGCTCGACCTAGCCCCAACATTATTCCGCCAATCACTCCATTTTTAGTGAATGGTAAGACAATACGCCAGATCACTTCCCAGGTGGTACAACCGATCCCCCCCCCAGTGTCAGTCTAGTTGTCGCCTCTAATTTTCGTTAATGGGAACTAATAAAGAGGCGATATAATCACGGAAAAACCGACGTATTCGGAAGAGTTTAAAGAGCAGGCGCTGTGTAAGGTTTATCATCGGAATGGGCGTACAATGAAAGCCATTGCGGATGAACTTAACGTGCCGCCGAGGAAGCTAAGAAGTTGTTTAGCAGAAAGTGAACTCGCCTCTTGGTGCAGGGGGCAGGGTATTTTTGTTCATCACCTGAAGCAATGGCGCGCGGATTTTTGTGACCCGAAGCGAACACAACGCAGTAAGAGGAAAAATGATTATTCCCGAACAGCGCCAGTCTATTATGATGTGGATTACTGAATCAACGCAGGCCGGAGCGCGGCAACAACAGGCTTGTCTCCTGATTGGGCTAAGCACGCGAACCCTACAGCGCTGGCAGAAAGCTATCGAGCAAGTGGATGGCCGAACGTGCCGAACAGCGCCGCCGCCCCACAAACTCTCACCCTGTGAGCGGGCTAAGCTACTGGAAATAACCTCTTCGGCCAAATTTGCTCATTTACCCCCGAGTCAAATTGTGCCGATGTTGGCTGATGAAGGGCTCTATTTCGCCTCCGAATCCACTTTCAAGACGCCCGCGCATGGGTCGAACACGTGGTGCACTGGTATAATCAAGAGCATCGCCACAGTGCCATTGAATTTGTCACACCTGCACAAAGACATGCAGGCCTTGATAAAGCCCTATTAGCTCAGCGTAACACAGTGTATGAAAAGGCACGCGCTGCAAACCCTACACGCTGGGCAGGTCAAATCCGTCAGTGGCCGTATGTGAAAGAAGTCCATTTAAATCCACAAAAATCCAGAGAAAAAAAGGTGAAACCAGACGCCAAAAAAGCGGCCTAGGATTTTACATCCTGGGCGACAACTACATTGACAATTACCGTCCCATAAGCTGATTCTTTCATCATCACCGGTGTTTGTTCGAAGACATCACGCATGACAGAAGCGATATAAGGAATGATCATAATGGCTAAAATAATGCCAGCCGCCAAATAGGCATACCGGAAAGCAGCTGATCCATCGGTTGTTGAAAATATTGAGCAAATAACGGCGCGAAAACAAACAATCCCCACATGCCATAGACAATGCTCGGAATGGCAGCAAGCAATTCAATCGCCATGCCCACCGGTCGTTTTAGCCAATTGGGCGCGAGTTCGGTTAAAAAAACGGCTATACCAAAACTCACTGGAACCGCAATGATGAGAGCGATCACTGAAGTCACTATCGTGCCGTAGATAGGCACCAATGCACCAAATTTTTCAGCCTGGGGATCCCATTCTTTATTCCACAAAAAAGCGAATCCCCATTTTTCAATGCTTGGCCAAGAAGCAATAATCAACGAAAAAATGATGCCGCCTAACAAAAGCAGGGTAATAAGCGCGGCTAACTTAACCAAAGCGCCGAAAATAATATCACCGTATTTATTCGGTGCTTTTATAGACGGTTTAGAAGAGATCATAAATTTTATCCATAAATTATTAGTGACTGCTTCCCGCCCGCATTGGGCGAGGGTTTATACCCTTCGCCTTTCAAGTTACGGCGGCGTTGGCTGCGGGCGCTCGCCGAATCACGTAGTATGTCTACGCTCATCGGTCTCACCCCCTTGCCGTAACTCGAAATTCATTGGGTATACAGCGAATTTTGCTAAAATTTTGGAACAGGCTCTAAGAGATTATTTGAAATCTTCTTTGAACAAAACGTCACCCTTACTATCTTTAATCTGGGTTTTCCATGCGCTGCGAATTTGTTCAACCACCTCAGTGGGTAAGGTAGCATAATCAAGTGCATGGGCTTGTTCAGCGCCTTTTTTATAACTCCAATCAAAAAATTTCAAGATTTCCAAGCCATTAACGGCATCCTTTTGGATTTTCTTTAATAGAATAAAAGTGGTGGAGGTGATCGGCCAAACATTTTCACCGGGCTGATTTGTTAGATCTTGCGCAAATGATTGGTTCCAATCGACCGTTTTTGTAGCGGCGCTAAAGCTTTCTATACTGGGACTGACGGGGTAATCATCTGCCGATTTCAATTTGGTATAAGCTAAATTGTTTTGCTTAGCATAAGCATATTCTACATAACCGATACTACCCGATAGACGTTGTACGAATGCGGCAATTCCCTCATTGCCTTTGCCACCTAACCCCGTCGGCCAGTTAACACTGGAGCCAACACCGATTTTTTCTTTCCATTCCGCATTCACTTTCGCCAAATATTGGGTAAAGACGAAAGAAGTACCTGATCCATCCGCACGACGTACCACAGCAATGTTTTGGTTTGGCAATTTTATTTCTGGATTTAACGCTACTATCGCCGGGTCATTCCATTTTTTCACTTTACCTAAATAAATATCAGCTAAAGTTGTGCCATCTAATAGTAATTCATTAGATTGAATACCCATCAAATTAACCACTATTACTACACCGCCGATAACTGTCGGAAATTGAAATAAGCCTTTATCAGCCAATTTATCATCGGACAATGGCGCATCAGAAGCGCCAAAATTCACGGTATCAGCAATAACTTGTTTTACTCCCGCTGAAGATCCCATGCCTTGATAATTAATTTTATTGTGGGTTTCTTTTTGATAAGAATCTGCCCATTTGCCATACACAGGGGAGGGAAAGGTTGCCCCGGCACCTGTCAAGTTAACATCAGCAAAAGCGGGCAGTATCAGCACAGATAAGACCACAGCAATCAAATTTCTTACAGTGATATGGAGCGGTTTCATATGTTCTCTCATTAGGGTGAAATTGTTTTAAGCAGATAAAAAAGTCGTCGCGGGGAAAATAGCGCAATTGAATGACAGCAAGATGTATTATTTATGACAGTTTTATGACAATAGACCTCTTGTATTACCTAGTACTACAGTCGTAGTTAGGTTGTGTACTAATCCAATTTATTCGTATTAAAGAGGATTTTATTGCAAGAGTAAAATATACTTTGTCATCCTTTTTTTAGTCATGTATTTTAACCCTCTCGCTTTGCTGCATTGCAATCTTGCTGAAAGTGAAACAGCGAGAGTGACAGTAAATACGCTTTTTAATTATTACGAAAAAGAAGGAATGGTCGATGAAAAGGACGAGAAGATTGTTGGCAGCATTATCGATTTTATTATTGCCGATGCTTGCTTTTGCTTTCCCTGCTTCGGTTCCTCCTGGCTGTAAAATTTGGATGGTACCTCAAGGCGCGTGGCTTTTACGAATACTCGTTTGTTCTCCACAGAAAAAGGCTCCCTCATCTCCTGTATCTCAACAGGTTACTGATCAACTCAATATGTTGCCACCCCTAAGAATAGGGTGATACGTTTTTTTATCCGGTATGCGGTAAAACTTCGGCCTTCAGGCCGGGGATATAAGGCACGGTTTTCTACCTAACATCAATTTCTTTTGTCATAGACCAAGAGGTATAATCTCGGGCATGAAACGACAACAAGCATTCAAATTTCAGTTGCTCCCTAATGGTCAGCAAGCGCGCGATATGCGGCGTTTTGCTGGAGCTTGTCGCTTCGTTTTCAACAAATCGTTAGCGCTTCAGAATGATAATCATGAGGCGAGAAATAGATACATACCCTATGTAAAAATGGCGTCATGGTTGGTGGAATGGAAATCTGAGCCCGCCACACAATGGCTGAAGGAGGCTCCTTACAATCATTGCAGCATGCGCTCAGAGATCTGGCGCGAGCCTATAAAAACTTTTTCCAGCAACGAGCTGCATTTCCGCGATTCAAAAAACGCGGACAAAGTGACGCCTTTCGCTATCCGCAGGGGGTAAAACTCGATCAAACAAATATACCCTTTGCCTCTGAAGTTGCCTTCGGCTGCCAGGGCGACCGACCGATGAGCGTAGACCATACCATGAGGCGAGAGCTGGCCGCCAACAACGCGGCGGCTTCAAAGGCGAAGGGTATACAGCGAAAGAAAACCGGCAATCACAAAGCAAGTGTCACCAGCAATGTAAAACTGACCCACTAACCTGGATCCCTTTAAGCTTTATTTACTAAAACGGATTGAGGCAGCAAAACCCTACTGGATCCCCGCTACTGTGTTATTTCGCGAACGTTAAGTCACGCCCTCTGCCCTGTTGTGTAACTCTTTGCTTGCATATCTCAATGGGATAAAATTCAGCACTATTTCAAAGGTTCACAGAGCAGAAAACGGCTCTACCAGACTGAAGCAATCACGCAATTTAAATTTAGTTAGCGCCTATGCGCTGCTCCCTCGCCGTCAAGGCGCGATTTATCCCGCTATCCAGCTAAAAGATAAAGAAAAATATAAAACACGTGATGCCATTGAACGTTTCTTCGGTAAAATAAAAGAACACAAAAGACTCGCTTTACACTTTGATAAGCTTGATATCACCTTCTTTTCTTTTTTTTCTACCGCTTGTCTTAAGGTCTTTAAATTACTTTGTTAACGTTGCCATAACAACGCTTCCCTATCAGGAATTTAAACACCAGATGGCCTGACGACACCCGATCCACTTGTTAGGGGCGATATTATCTGCGTGAACGACTGGTTTGATTTTTATTTTTACCACGATTCGACGAACCCCGCCCCTGGCGTCCATTTTGAATCGGTTCGGCTTTAATGGTTGGATCAGGTTGATAGCCATCGATTGCAATACGCGGTATTTCATTTTTCAGCAAGCGTTCAATATCTCTCAATAATTTATGCTCATCGACACACACCAAAGAAATCGCTTCACCGCTACATTCTGCTCGACCCGTTCGACCAATGCGGTGCACATAGTCTTCCGGAACATTGGGGAGTTCATAATTAACAACATGCGGCAATTGATCGATATCCAGGCCGCGAGCGGCAATGTCTGTCGCCACTAATACCCGGATCTTACCGTCTTTAAAATCGGCGAGAGCACGTGTACGAGCCCCTTGACTTTTATTACCGTGAATAGCAGCAGCAGTGATGCCATCCTTATTTAACTGCTCGGCTAAATGATTGGCACCGTGTTTAGTTCGATTAAATACCAGTACTTGTTGCCAGTTTTGGCTGCCAATCATATAAGAAAGGAGTTGGCGCTTACGACTTTTATCGACGAAATGAACTCGCTGAGTAATATGTTTAGCCGTGGTATTACCAGGAGAAACTTCAATATAAGCAGGATTATTTAACAACTTTTTTGCTAATAATTTTATGTCATTTGAAAAAGTGGCCGAAAATAACAAATTTTGCCGCTTTGCCGGCAATTTAGCCAAAATTCGGCGGATATCATGGATAAATCCCATATCCAACATCCGATCAGCTTCATCTAACACTAAAATTTCAATTTTGGCTAAATCAACAGCATTTTGATGTTCCAAATCCAATAAACGACCCGGTGTTGCCACTAAAATATCGACGCCACCTCGTAATTTCATCATTTGGGGATTGATACTGACACCACCAAACACGACCATCGAACGCAATTTAAGGAATTCACTGTAATTTTTTACGTTATCACCAATTTGAGCCGCCAGTTCACGGGTCGGCGTTAAAATTAATGCTCGTACTGGACGTCGGCCTTTAATTAGCGACTGATTTTCGCTCAGTAATTGTAGTAACGGCAAGGTAAACCCTGCCGTTTTTCCCGTACCGGTTTGCGCAGAAGCCATTAAATCACGGCCAGCCAACACCTCAGGGATTGCCTTTTCTTGAATTGGCGTAGGCGCAGAATATTTCTGCTCTGTAATAGCACGCAGGATATCGGCGTTTAAGCCGAGAGAGTCAAATGACATATAATTAGAAGCTCCAGATTCTCCTGTTTTCAACAATAAAGTTAGATGCAGTTTACGGAGAATATTATAAGAGGGATCACCGCGAGGGATCGGCACAAGCTGCAATGCGCCATTAATCGGCGACTATAGCATCTAACGGCGTACAGCAATAGCCTCAATTTCAATTTTTACATCTTTAGGTAAACGAGCAACTTCAACACAAGAACGCGCAGGAAACGGGGCTTGGTGTTCCTCAAAGAAAAGGCGGTATGCTGTATTCATGGTGACAAACTCATTAAGATCTTTAACAAATACGGTAGTTTTAACGATATCGGCAACACTTAGACCGGCTTTCTCGACTACCGCTGCTACATTTTCAAGTGACTGACGAGTTTGGGCGGCAATATCATCAGCAATTGTATTGGTTTTAGCATCAATAGGGAGCTGGCCAGAAGTGATAATCAGACTACCTAAATCAACACCTTGGATATAGGCGCCTATTGCTTCAGGGGCGCGTTCAGTCTTGATTGTGCGTTTTTCTTCGGTGTTCAATGTGGCTTTAACCGTATGTTTCATATTGATTCCTGATCGATAAATAATAGACCGCTTTCGAAATCTATTGAGTGACGTGGATCCTGCGTTACCCGGTGCGCGCAATCCTTATGTACTCGCATGGCAACGAAGATTGCTGTGTGCCGGGTGCCTTGACTTCGCATCACTCACTAGGGTTTCGAAAGTGGTCTAATAAAAAAGGTTAGCAAACGATTTTTTGATCCTATTAAATTAATCTGCAATAACCAATTCAGCATTTAATAACAATGCTAGCAGCGCTTGCCGCGCAAAAATACCGTTACTCGCTTGCTGAAAATAATATGCGTAAGGGGTCTCATCTACCTCAGTAGAAATTTCGTCAACACGTGGCAAAGGATGTAGTATTTTTAGATTCTGGCGTGCAGAGATAAGCATATTTGCAGACAAAACAAATGGAGACTTCCGGTTTATATCGGTCAATCCTTCTTGACGTTCTTTCTGTATTCGAGTCATATACAAAATATCTAACTCCGGTAGAACATCTTCAATACTCGCGTGCATACTGTAAGAAACCGCTTTTTCATCCAATACTTTCACAATATCAGCAGGCATAGCCAATGCATCTGGAGCAATAAAAAACAAATGATTACCACAAAATTTTGCTAAGGCTTGAGTGAGAGAATGCACTGTACGACCATATTTTAAGTCACCCACCATCGCGATATTAAGATTATCCAAACGCCCCTGTGTTTCTTGAATAGTAAATAAATCTAACAAAGTTTGGCTTGGATGTTGATTAGCGCCATCACCTGCATTAATGATAGGCACTCTATTTGACAATGAGGCAGCATGACAGGCACTCCCTTCTTGTGGATGACGTATTATAATCGCATCAACGTAGCTGCTAATGACTCTAATGGTGTCTGCTAGCGTTTCTCCTTTATTTACCGAGATATTACTGCTATCGGCAAAACCTACTACTGAACCACCTAAACGATAGATTGCCGTTTCAAAAGATAGACGAGTACGGGTAGAGGATTCAAAAAAACAACTGGCTATAATTTTATTTTTTAATAGTTCGGGTTGAGCACGTTGCTTTAGACTCCCCGCCATACGCATAACTAATGTTAATTCGTTGCGGCTTAAATCTTTTATAGAAATAATGTGTTTTTGATACAGCGGATTAGCCATTTTTTATGCTCCTGTATACCCTTCGCCTTTCAAGTAAGGGTATATACTCAATGACATTATTGGTCTTCATCAAAACCAGAATCAAACAGTTCGATGACCGCCCGCAATGCTAGAATTTCATCCGGACCACTGGCTTCAACCTCGATTTGGCGACCTTGTGCCGAATCAAGCATTAATAACGCTATCACACTGCTAGCTTCTGCTGTCGTGCCGCTTTCATTACGTAATATCACTTCCGCGTTAAATTTTTGTACAAGTTCAAATAATCTCGTCGCGGGTCTAGCATGCATGCCCAACTTGTTTTTTATTTCAACTGTTTTTTTTATCATTATTATTTTTCCAAAGCGCACGGTGATGTAATTGGACAATTTTCCCTTTAGAACGAAAGTGTTTCACTAATTTTTCAGTAACATAGACTGAACGGTGTTGACCACCAGTACAACCAACAGCAACGGTGAGATAATGGCGGTTATTGTTCTCCAACATCGGCAACCATCTTTCTAAATAGCGACCTGTTGCATTAATAAATTTACGCACTTCGATATGCTTTTCAAAAAAATCAATGACCGGCTGGTCTAGCCCTGTCATACAACGTAATTTTTGATCCCAATGTGGATTTGGCAAAAAACGGACATCGAAAACATAATCTGCATTCATTGGCAGGCCGTATTTAAAACCAAAAGATTCAAAATTTAAGGATAATTTACGCTTACGTTTTCCCAAGTAAGTCTGTAATTTTTTGTCTAGTTCATGTACCGATATTTGAGAGGTATCAATGATAAAATCAGCAACGGCACGTAAAGGAGTGAGTAATCTGTTTTCTTTATCGATGGCGTTTTCTAAAGACAAATCTTTACTCGATAGTGGATGTAAGCGGCGTGTGTCGCTATAACGACGGATTAACGTGTTGCTATCAGCATCAAAAAAAAGCAGCTTTGGGGAAAATTTTACAGGCAATTTTTTTATTGCCTGTGCAAATGTTTCAGGTGATTCAGGCATGTTACGGATGTCAATACTGATTGCGGCAGAACTATTGCTCTCAATGAGCGTGTCAACCAGCTGTGGTAGTAACACTATGGGCAAATTGTCAACACAATAAAAACCCATATCTTCCAATGCGTGTAAAGCCACCGACTTACCCGAACCAGAACGACCACTAACAATTATCAACACCATAACCTCCCCGGTATTTCAATAGACCTCTTTCGAAACTTACTACGTGATGCAGATCCTGCGTTGCCCGTTGCGCGCAATCCTCATGTATTTCATGTTAGAAGGTTGCTGTGCGCCCTGCGCCTTCGCTTCGCATAACGAACTACAGTTTCGAAAGAGGTCTAATGGCAATCTGTTCCTTTATACCCTTCGCCTTTGAAGCCGCCGCGGTGTTGGCTACGCGCCACATCGCCCTCATGGTATGTCCACGCTCATCGGTCGGTCGCCCTGGCCGCCTAGCGCAACTTCAAAGGCGAAGGGTATATTAGTTTTAAATAATTAAATTTATTATTAGCATGTAATGTATCTGTCAATGGTGAATTTTATATTAATATATTGATATAAAAAAATAATCATGTTAAATAGCTCATGCTGTTTTATGTGTTTTTTAGCGGTGGCTCAGTAATGATTCGGTAAAGCGCTTCATCGCTTTCAACCGTACGCAAAGAGCGACAAACCATTTTATCAGCCAATTTATCAGCGACTAAAGATAGCATATGTAAATGGGTTTTACATTGATCTGCAGATACTAATAAAGCGAACAATATATCAACTGGTTGATTATCAATAGCCTCAAAAGATATAGGCTGCTTAAGGCGAATAAACACACCGACGGCGCGCAATGTATCTTCTTTTAGTTTTCCATGAGGGATGGCAATACCGTTGCCAATGCCCGTGCTACCTAAACGTTCACGTGTTAACAAGGCCTCAAAAATAACCTGAGTGGATAGCCCAAGCTGTTTAGCCGCCAGCTCACTAATAATTTCTAAGGCTCGTTTTTTACTTGAGCACTCTTCGGGACTCAGAATTTTAGTACACTCGAGATTTAATACGGAGTGTAGTTGCATTGTATAATCGTTAGTCATGTTATCTTTCACTTAATCGCTGTTTCATCCTTATTCTAAAAATTCTGTCGTCGATGGGTAATTCAGTTTGCTCCTGATATAACAAACTTACTACCGCAAATCTAAAATTTTCTTTGCAATATACCCTTCGCCTTTGAAGCCGCCGCGTTGTTAGCTGCAGGTATTCGCCGAATCACGTAGTATGTCTACGCTCATCGGTCTCATACCCTGGCCACCTAGCGGCAACTTCAAAGGCGAAGGGTATAGTTCTTAACGCTTTTTCAATTTATCTTTATGTTTTTTGAGCTGACAGGCCAATTTATCGACCAAACAATCAATCGCAGCATACATATCTTGGTGTACCTGTTTGGGGTGCTCTGAGGTTGCATGCAGTTTTCCTCCATTTACATCTACTGTTGCTTCTGCAATGTGTTCCGTTTTTTCTACTCTTAACTCCACACGTACCTGATTAATATGGTCAAAATAGCGCTCAAGCCTGCTTAATTTTTTTTCAATAAAATCACGCAATGGATCAGTAATCTCTAGATGATGATGTCCAGTTACATTTAGCTGCATACATTTTTCCTTCTCAATTCAGGTCAAATTAACCGTTTACGTTGATTAGAGGGTGGAATGGACAACGACTCTCGGTACTTGGCAACAGTACGCCGAGCCACAATAATGCCTTGTTCGCAAAGCAATAAAGTCAATTTGCTATCACTTAGCGGCTTGATAGGGTTTTCTCCGGCTATCAATTTTTTTATCAACGCTCTGATTGCTATAGAAGAAGCTTCACCTCCACTTTCAGTGTTTACATGACTAGAAAAGAAGTACTTGAGCTCAAAAATCCCTCGAGGACTGTGAAGATATTTTTGAGTAGTAATGCGCGATATTGTTGACTCATGCATCTGCACTACACTAGCAACGTCAGCAAGAACCATGGGTTGCATAGATTCTTCACCCTGTTCGAAAAACGCAATTTGTTGATCAACAATACAGCGTGCTACTTTCAATAATGTTTCATGGCGGCTTGCTAAACTTTTTATTAACCATTTTGCTTCTTGTAGATTACTACGAATATACTGACTGTCGTTATCGTTAAGTAAGCCTCCTCCTGCTGATGCTAGGGCTGCATATTGTTGGTTAATTTTTAAGTGTGGAAGGCTATCAGTGTTCAATTCAACCGTCCAATCATTCCCCTTCTTGTTCAAAATAACATCTGGAATAACATACTGTGATGTGCCTGTACTAACAACCGACTGCCCCGGACGCGGATCGAGCGACTGGATCAAGGCAATGGCTTCTTTTAGCGCCGTTTCTTTTAGTCGGCTTAAGCGAATTATTGTGCGGTAATCATGATTACCCAACAAATCGAGATAATCCGCAACTATTAAGCGTGCTTCTATCAGGTAAGGCGTATTTATAGCACATTGTGATAATTGAACTAATAAACATTCCCGTAAATTACGAGCCGCGACCCCAACAGGATCAAAATGTTGTACCCGTTTTAACACTGCTTCCACTTCGTCAAGTGTCAGTTCTTTATCACCGATAGTGGCTAAAATATCTTCTAGTGATACGGTAAGATACCCAGTTTCATCTACCGCATCAATGATAGAAATGGCGATAGCAGTATCAGAAAAGGGCGTGAGACCCACTTGCCACATCAGATGATCTTGTAAGCTTTGAGTATTTCCCTCCTGGTAGTAAGGTAAATCATCATTATCATTGCCGTAATAATGACTCATTCCGAATGACATACTGGTGTTATACATTTCTTCCCAGGTTACATCCAGCGGCAACTCTTCCGGTATATTTTCTTTTTCTAGGGCGTTAAGGCTATCAAAATCTTCTGGGTTCACCGTCTCTTTCGTGTCGATTTCCACATGGCTATTTGTTTGCTCTAGCAGAGGATTATTGACTAATGCCAACTGAATCTCTTGTTGTAATTCAGCAGTAGAGAGATGCAACAAACGTATTGCCTGCTGAAGTTGTGGGGTCATAGCCAATTGCTGACTGAGTCTAAGTTGTAAACCTTGCTTCATAATGTTAGATCAATTTTCCGTAACCACTCAATGTTAGACATCAGCCTTTTATTAAAATCCTACATTTATTAAAAATGCGGATGACCAAGAGCCTATTCGAAATATTCTTGAGAGAAGCTCAGACGAGGAAAACCCAAAAAACGCAGTAATATGAATATATTAAATAAATATTTTTAACATGATCTTCATAGGATCTAAAATCACAGCCGAAATTCTTCGCCTAAATAAACTCGTTTAACTTGTTCGTCTGCTAAAATTTCTTGCGGTGTGCCCTGGGCGATCAGATGCCCTCGATTCACGATATAGGCTCGCTCACAAACGTCTAGCGTTTCACGCACGTTGTGATCGGTAATCAAAACGCCTAATCCCCTCCCCCGCAAATGCTTAATAATTTTTTTGATGTCAATCACCGAAATCGGATCGACTCCGGCAAAGGGTTCATCAAGTAAAATGAACTTAGGATTAGCGGCCAACGCTCGAGCAATTTCAACACGTCGACGTTCTCCACCGGAAAGCGATTGGCCTAGGTTATCGTGTAAATGCGCAATATGGAACTCTTCCATCAGCTCTTTTGCCCGTTCTGTACGCTGCTGGGCTAATAGATCTTGACGAATTTCTAGTACCGCCATTAAGTTGTGATAAACACTTAGGCCACGAAAAATAGACGCTTCTTGCGGTAGATAACCAATCCCGCGTCGTGCGCGTTCATGCAAAGGTAACAGGCTGATATCTTCTTCATCAAGCAGAATACATCCAGCGTCACGTGCAACGATCCCCACGATCATATAAAAAGTAGTTGTTTTTCCTGCCCCATTAGGGCCTAACAAACCAACAATTTCACCTGAATTTACGGTCAGGCTAACCTCTTCAACCACTTTGCGTCCTTTATACGCTTTGGCCAATTTTGTTACGATTAAGCTTGCCATTGTTGTTGCCCATGGTTGTGAAAGCCGGTTCGATATCTGAGCGTTGCTCAAAAAGATTTGGAATATACCCTTCGCCTTTGAAGCCGCCGTGTTGTTGGCTGCGGACGCTCGCCCTGGCAGCCGAAGGCAACTTCAAAGACTGTGGGTATAGGCTCTTAATTTTTTGTCTCATTTGTTTTACGATTTTTTTGTGGCTTAGGCTTAGTTTCTTGTAATTGAGCAGGCAACAATACAGTGGTGACACGTTTATTTTTATCACTGAAAGCTTCCATTAGCTGCTTTTCCACCTGATAAGTAATGCGATCAGCTTCAATATTGCTATCTAGTTGTTTCAGATAAGCATTACCAGTAAGTACCAAGAATTGATTAGCTAGCTGATAACGCAATTTTTCGCCGTGTCCGGTCACTAACTTACCGTTATCTTGCATTTGCTGAAAAGTGACTGGAGTGCCAAAACCTTCCATTACCGTTTTTTTTTGCTCACCGTCGGGACGGGTGACAACCACTTTATTCGCTTTAATTTCAATGCTACCTTGCTTAATGATGACATTATCGATAAAAACTGAAACATTGTTAGGTAAATCGAGTGATTGTGTATCTGAGGTGATATGAATGGGCTGTTCACTATCACTGCTTAACGCTAAAGCGGGAAAGTTCACTGTTAAAAATGCCGCTAAAAATAAGCCGGTCAGTAAAATACCATGGATTTTATTGCTGATTTTCATAATGGGTTTTAACCTTCTCGCTTAGTTCTACGGTTTGATTACGCAAATTTCCCCGCATTTTCATACCATTGACAGTGAATCCAACACCATACAGGTTAACATCATCATTTGATGAGATATTTTGATTGATTAAATTAACTTCAGCATTATCAGTGGTAATTTTTTGCAACTGTGAGATTGCTGTTAAATTATTAACCTCAACATGACCATATAAATAGAGCATTTTACCATCGGTGAGTTTGGCCTGATCCGCTTTTATTTCCCAACTGCCTACCGCGTTTTCATCAAACAAGGTCATGACTGGCTTAGTGAACCAAGTGACCGTCGAATGATCGAGAGCCGTATTATTAACTGAGCTATTGGTATAATTTTTAACCTCTTCTGCCATCAATCGATAATGTAGTTTACCGTCTAGTGCATATACCGCCGTAACCGTTTGTTGACTTTGATAAGTAGGGAGATTGTGATCAACAGGTTGTATTACCTGCTGATTAAAACCAGAGAAATTCGAACCAATTAACGCCAAAGCGATCATGATCAGTAACAGTGTTATCCCTATTCTGGTTTTGGTCATATCAACATCCTACAAATCTGTTGCATTTTTTTGTGCAAACAAGATGAGATCACAAACTTCTCGCACCGCACCCTGTCCCCCTGCAATACGGGTAATATAATGTACTTTTTTTCGCACTACAGGATGAGCATCTGCCACTGCAACTGATAGCCCCACCTCATTCATTACGGGTAAGTCGATCAAATCATCACCAATATAAGCCACTTGCTCAGGTTGACAATTGAGTTTTGTTAATAATTCTTTATAGGCTAAAGATTTATCCACTTGGCCTTGATATAGGTGTTTAATGGATAACGTTTGCGCCCGATTTTTGACTAATTCGGCATTACGCGCCGTGATAATGGCAACTTCCACGCCAGATTTTTTTAAACAACGGATACCATAACCGTCTCGCACATGAAAAGCTTTCAGTTCTTCACCTTGGTTACCCATATAAATTAAACCATTCGACAATACCCCATCGACATCACAAATAAGTAAACGGATCTTAGCGGCACATTCAATAATTTTTGTCAGTACTAATCCATAATCAGTTTCTGTATACATTTATGTCTCCCTTTTATACGATACCCGCTTTTAGCAGGTCGTGCATATGCACTACACCCAATAGGCGCTCATCTTCGACCACTAACAGTACTGTAATATTATGTGATTGCATTAAATTGAGCGCTTCCACCGCCAGCTTATCAGCAGAAATATGGATACCACCCGATGTCATAACCTCAGCAATTTTAGCGTTATTGAGATCAAACGTGTTATCAGATAATACTCGGCGTAAATCGCCATCAGTAAAAACACCGGCAATTTTCATCTGATCATCACAGATAACGGTTAAACCGAGTTTTTTTTGCGTAATTTCCAGCAATGCATCACGCAATGAAGCATCAAGAGTCACCTGTGGAATTTCAGTACCAATATGCATAATCTCGTCGACACGAACGAGTAATTTGCGTCCTAACAAACCACCTGGATGAGAAAGGGCAAAATGCTGTGGAGTAAAGCGACGTTTTTTCAGTAACGCCACTGCAAGGGCATCACCCATAACAAGGGTAGCGGTGGTACTCGCTGTTGGGGCAAGTCCCAATGGGCAAGCCTCTTCGGGTACTTTAATGCATAAATGGATATCCGCCACCTCACCCATGTTACTTTTAGGATTGCCGCTCATGGCAATCAACAAAATTTTTTGGCGTTTTAAAATCGGGATCAGGGATAAAATTTCACCTGTTTCACCCGAATTTGAGATAGCCAAGACAATATCCTGTGATGTCACCATTCCTAAATCACCATGGCTCGCTTCGGTGGGATGGATAAAAAAAGCAGGTGTGCCGGTACTGGCGAAGGTCGCTGCTATTTTTCGGCCAATATGACCTGATTTACCTATCCCCATCACTACCACTTTGCCCTGACAATTAAAGATTTTTTCGCAAGCATGAGAAAAATCATGATTAATGTATTGATCAAGCTGTGCTAGAGCATTACGCTCAATTTGTAATACTTCTTTTCCGGCTTGTTGGAAGCAACAATCTTCAGAGCAATTGCCTGGAAAACAGGCGCCTGATGATAATTCAACATGAGACATATTCGACCCCTGCTCGGTTATAAAACTCGGCTGCGACGTTAAATCGAGCAATGCTATACCCTTCGTTTTTGAAGTTGCCTTCGGCTACCAAGGCGACCGATCGATGAGCGTAAACATACCATGAGGCGAGAGCTGACAGCCAACAACGCGGCGGCTTCAAAGGCAAAGGGTATAAAAAACATCACAAGATAAACGATAAACTTACTGAATAACAGAGCTTCGGTCACACAGCCGAGTAAAATATATCCACAGCCTTTGAAGCTGCGGCTAGGCGGCCAGGGGGTGAGACCGATGCGCGTAGATAGACTACGTGACTCGGCGAACACCCGCCGCCAACGCCGCCCTAACTTGAAAGGCGAAGGGTATAACCGTCATCAAGCACAACAAAGGCGAATAAAAATGAACCCATTGCCATCGAATTTAATTGAAATCCAGAATATGAGTTTCACCCGCCGTGAACGTAGGATATTTTCCGATATTAATATGACAGTACCCCGTGGAAAAATAACGGCGATTATGGGGCCATCAGGGATAGGTAAAACAACTTTGTTACGATTGATAGGTGGGCAATTAGTGCCTGACTGTGGCATGATTTTGTTTAACGGCGACAATATTCCAACCTTGTCACGTCAACGACTGTACAATGCACGTAAGAAAATGGGAATGTTATTTCAGTCTGGTGCCTTGTTTACTGATCTGAATGTTTTCGACAATGTTGCTTTTCCTCTACGTGAGCATAGCAGCCTGCCAGACGAACTATTGCACAGTACAGTAATGATGAAATTGGAAGCTGTCGGATTACGGGGCGCTGCCAAAATGATGCCGTCGGAGCTTTCTGGCGGAATGGCCAGGCGAGTTGCACTGGCTCGAGCGATCGCGCTCGATCCTGAATTAATTATGTTTGATGAACCTTTTGGTGGCCAAGATCCGATTACGATGGGAATTCTCGTTAAACTTATCGATGAGTTAAACCAGGCATTAGGTGTTACCTGTATTGTGGTGTCGCACGATGTAAAAGAAATACTCAGTATCGCTGATTATGCCTACATTATTGCTGACCAACGGGTGATAGCTGAAGGAACAGCAACACAATTACAAAATAATCACAACCAACAGGTACGCCAGTTCCTTGATGGTATCGCCGATGGGCCTATCCCTTTTCGTTTTCCAGCCGATGACTATAAAATAGAATTATTAAAAAAACATAAACATCAATATTATAAAAATACGCGCTAACAAAAAAGCGAAAAATGAAACTCAGATCCACTGTGATAAATGATAGATTAGCAACTTCTTAGAGCCTATTCGAAATTTTCTTTGAGCTGCGCTAAGACGAGGAAAATATGTTGCTACTGATTTTAACAATATCAGTAAACACAGCAGATTTTGAATAAATTTTAGGCTGATGGAGTATTTATGCTAGTAAAAGCGTTGGCGTCCCTAGGTGGTAAAGCGATCGATGTATGCACATCATTCGGGCGCGCCGGATGGATGTTATTTCATGCGCTGGTGGGTAAACCAGAACCGCGCAAACAATGGCCATTGCTAGTAAAACAGCTCCACAATCTGGGAACACAATCTCTGTCAATTATTGTGGTTTCTGGATTATTTATCGGCATGGTACTGGGATTACAAGGCTATTTAATCTTGATGACTTACAGTGCTGAAGCCAGCCTGGGGATGATGGTAGCGCTATCATTGCTGCGGGAACTGGGTCCAGTAATAACAGCATTATTATTCGCAGGAAGAGCAGGATCAGCACTGACTGCTGAAATCGGCCTAATGAAAGCCACGGAACAGCTTGCTAGCTTGGAGATGATGGCGATTGATCCTCTTCGACGGGTAATCGCCCCTCGTTTTTGGGCCGGTGTCATTAGTATGCCATTATTGATGGCCATTTTTATTGCGGTTGGAATAGTCGGGGGAGCGATAGTTGGGGTTGACTGGAAGGGAATCGACGCCGGATTCTTCTGGTCGGCGATGCAAAATGCTATTGAATGGCGAGTCGATTTAATCAATAGCCTGATTAAAAGCTTAGTATTCACCGTGGCCGTCACTTGGATTGCGCTATTTAACGGCTATGATGCGCTCCCGACGTCTGAAGGCATTAGTCAAGCAACCACTCGTACTGTAGTGTATTCATCATTAGCAGTGCTAGGATTAGATTTTGTGCTGACAACACTCATGTTCGGAAACTAAATCATGCAAACGAAAAAAAGTGAAATAGGGGTAGGCCTGTTTGTTCTAGTGGCTTTCATTGCCGTGATTTTTTTATGCCTGAAAGTGGCTGATATCAAATCAATAGGTAATCAATCAACTTACCGTATATACGCAATTTTCAACAACGTAGGCGGATTAAAAATCAATTCGCCTGTGAAAATTGGTGGGGTGGTAATAGGGCGAGTAGCCGATATCTCTTTAGATAAAAAAAATTATAACCCTCGAGTAGCGATAGATATCCAGGAAAATTATAATCATATTCCCAATAGCAGTTCTCTAGCCATTAGAACCGCGGGGTTACTAGGGGAACAATTTTTGGCACTTAATGTCGGTTTTGAAGATCAAGAAATGGGTACTGGTATCTTAAAAGCTGGCGATACCATTGAAGACACTAAGTCCGCGTTGATTTTAGAAGATTTAATCGGGCAGTTAATTTATAAAAAGGACGATAATAATACTGTTGCCAATTCCGCAACATCAACCCAGGGGGGATTTTGAAATGATCAGGGCACGCATGCTTAAATATTTATTAATGATGACATTATTGTTAGTCACACCTTTGGCCAGTGCGGTAGACAAAACTAATCCTTATCGCCTGATGGAAGATGTGGCGCAAAGAACCTTTGACAGATTAAAAAACGAACAGTCTAAAATCAAACAAAATCCTAATTATCTGCGAACCATTGTACGTGAAGAGCTCATCCCTGCTGTACAAATAAAGTACGCCGGAGCATTGGTATTAGGGCCTTATTATAAGGAAGCCACCAAAGCTGAGCTCGACGATTATTTTGGCGCCTTCGAAAAATATCTGGAACAATCTTACGCCCAAGCATTAACGATGTATCAGGGGCAAACGTATAAAATTTCACCGGAACAACCGTTAGACAGAGAAATTATCCCTATCCGTGTCGAGATCGTTGATCCCAACGGACGCCCACCAATACGTTTAGATTTTCAGTGGCGCCGCAACACGCAAACTGGATATTGGCAAGCTTTTGACATGATTGTTGAAGGAGTAAGTATGATTCAGACCAAAAAAAGTGGCTGGGATTCTATTTTGCAGCAGACAGGAATTCAAGGCCTAACCAAAGCATTAAACGCCAGCAGCAAACAGGAAATTAAATTAAACAAAAAATAATAATGGAATAAATAATAATCATGATCGGTAAATTAAACTGGCAATTGCAGACAAACAGCTTACTATTGCAAGGCGATCTGGATCGTGACACCTTGTTGCCCTTATGGCAGCAACGTAACAAACTGCTCACTGATATTGATTGTATTGATGTGACACAGCTACACCGAGTCGATTCTGCGGGTTTGGCGCTGCTGGTTCATTTAATTCATTTTAAATCTCAGCAGCAAAACATAAAGCTAGCCATATCAGGTATCAGTGATCAGTTAGCCACACTGATTAAGCTCTACAATCTCCCAGGGCGGGATCTAACTCATTAATTAATCAATTTTAGATTACAAAACACACAATTTGTGTATATTAATTAAACATATGAGAAAATTTCGTCTGCGAAATGCTTAAATATTGATCTTATTGATGACAAAAAATACAAAGTGGAATCCCGCCCTGTACAATCTCCAGCAAATAATTTCTATATGAGACGGTTATACCCTTTGTCTTTGAAGTTGCCTTCGGCTGCCAGGGCGACCGACCGATGAGCGTGGACATACCATGAGGGCGAGGGCTCGCAGCCAACAACGCGGTGGAGTCAAAGGCGAAGGGTATAACAATACCGCTTCAATTAACGAGTAAACATGAACATTATTATTGACGCTGCAAAAGTTAAAGAGCTGTTGATGCAAGCAGAAGCATTATCACTACAAGAAGCTCACGTCAGTGTTGAAGGTAGCCATTTTCAAGTGACGGTTATCAGCGAGGTTTTTACTGATATGAATCTTAGACAAAAACACCAGGCTGTCTACACAGTATTAGCGGAATATATTGCTAAAGGCAGTATGCATGCTGTCTCAATTAAAGCCTATACACCACAAGAATGGCAAAGAGATCGCAAACTCAATGGTTTTTAATCTTTCATCTGTATACCCAATGAATTTCGAGTTACGGCAAGGTGGCAATCAATCGAATCCCAGGAGTATACAGGTAGTACATGACAGAGGGTGAGTGATCGCTGCCAACGCCGCCTTAACTTGAAAGGTGAAGGGTATAACCATAATTCAATCATAAAGAGCCGTCATAATGGAAAAATTTCAGGTGGAAGGGGTCGCTTGCCTGACAGGTGAGGTCACTATTTCTGGTGCAAAAAACGCCGCCCTGCCAATATTATTCGCTTCATTATTAGCTGAAAAGCCTGTGGAATTACAGAATATTCCGCATCTCAAAGATATCGATACCACTATTAAATTACTCCGCCGTTTAGGTGTCAAAATTGAGCGGAATGGTTCGGTGTTTGTTGATGCTAGCCAAGTTAATAAGTTCCGTGCTCCTTATGAATTGGTGAAAACGATGCGTGCTTCCATCTGGGCATTAGGGCCTTTGGTCGCAAGATTTGGTAAAGGTGAAGTTTCTTTACCAGGTGGCTGTGCTATTGGTGCACGTCCGGTTGATCTACATATTGATGGTTTGAAAAGTCTAGGTGTCGAAATAAAGCTAGAAGATGGCTATGTCAAAGCCTCTGTCGACGGGCGTTTAAAAGGGGCGCATATTAAAATGAAAGCGGTCAGCGTGGGCGCAACAGTCACTATTATGAGTGCGGCAACGTTAGCTGAAGGTATCACAAAGATTGAGAACGCGGCGAGAGAACCAGAAATTGTTGATACCGCGAATTTTCTCAATATGTTAGGCGCAAAAATAAGTGGGGCGGGAACCGATAGCATTACCATCGAAGGAGTAAATAGCTTAAGCCGTGGTGGAGTGTATTCTATACTTCCTGATCGAATTGAAACCGGTACTTTCTTGGTAGCAGCAGCCATTTCAAGAGGCAAAATTGTTTGTCATAATACTTGTGCTGACACTTTGGAGGCTGTATTGGCTAAACTTAGTGATGCCGGAGCTTCTATTGAAATAGACAAAGATAAAAAACAGATCAGTTTGGATATGCACGGCAAACGCCCAAAAGCTGTTACTTTATGTACGGCACCCCACCCTGGATTTCCAACAGACATGCAAGCACAATTTAGTTTACTTAACCTTGTTGCAGAAGGTCGTGGTGTGATCACTGAAACCATTTTCGAAAACCGTTTTATGCACGTGCCAGAATTAGTTCGTATGGGAGCAAAAGCAGAAATCAAACACAACAGCGTTATCTGTTGTGGTGTTGAAAAACTTTCAGGGGCGCAAGTTATGGCAACAGATCTGCGTGCTTCTGCCAGTCTTGTCCTGGCGGCCTGTATTGCTGAGGGGGAAACTACCATCGACCGTATTTATCATATCGATCGCGGTTATGAAAAGATCGAAGATAAACTAAGTAAATTAGGCGCTAATATCAAACGGATAAAAGATGTTAAATTACCCGCTATACCCTTCGCCTCTGAAGTTGCCGCTAGGCAGCCAGGGCGTGAGACCGATGAGCGTAGATAGACTACGTGATTCGGCGAACACACGCAGCCAGCAACGCGGCGGCTTCAAAGGCGAAGGGTATATGCCGTAAAACTTTGACCTTCAGGGCTGGAGACATAAGGCTGTGTTTCTGGCAAACCTGTGTGAAAACTCTGCTGCTAGAGCCAAATCAGTTTAATTTGATTCAAGGCGGAGGGGAGGAGCGCAGACAGTACAAATAGTACGAAAGCGACGACAACACAGAATCAAACTAAACTGATTTGGCTATAACAGCGAAAGCCTCGGCATAGCTATGATAGTAATCAGTACCTCCGTGAATGCGGGATTTTAAGCCTGTGGGGAGTTAGTGCTATGCCACTCGATGAAGCAGGAACCCACTGAGGCGAGCCAAATTTCGATCTTAGCGCGCTGTAGGAATCCTTGTTATTTATAGCCGGAAGGATGTCAAAAGAGCTCGATTAGCATCAGCGGTGTTAAAAACTTTAGAATACAGGATGCTGTATTCCCTATAAAACAGAACACTAGCGGCGGGGAAAGCTTCACAAAAAGCAAAGCCCCGCTTTAGAATCATTCGGAGACATCCTGCTGACTCTTTTCTGCTTGAATACGTTGATAGATTTCTTCGCGGTGAACAGGCACGTTTTTTGGAGCGTTCACACCTATTCTTATTTGACCGCCCTTCGTTCCCAAAACAGTAACGATAATGTTATCTTCCTCAACAGGTTCATTGCCAATAACGATTCTTTCACCAACTCGACGAGTCAGAATAAGCATTCTTTGCTCCTTGAAAAATTAAAAGAGTCGGGCCTCTCGGTTTCCCCGCTATTATCCATTATACACCATGAAAACGTAAGCTATTATATCGATATAAAATGTAAGTAGCTTAGTCTAGCGTGTTGCTAACGGATACAAGTTTAGTTGAATTGAACAATTTTGCGCTTAAATTTATACTCGCTCGAATTTGTGAAAAAACATTGCCGTGGAATTTTTTTCAATCGATTGATACAGCATCGATAAGTACCTTACTCGCCTTCGAATTTGGCAGGATTGCAAAAGAAAAATTATCAATACAACGGCTGATTTCGGGGAACATTTCACCTCTAAGAGCCTATTCAAAATCTCTTGTGCTCGCTGATACTTCATCAACAACGAACTCAAAATGCTCCTTTACTTTATGTAAAATGTGCTTTTTTCGCTCATTTTTTTCTCAATTGATCATTGCTAAAGAAGATTGCGAATAAGCTCTAAAAGGCAGTGAGAAATCAGCTCTGTCTGCTGATATTTTATAAAAACCAGACACATTTTATATTGATAATATCATTACCAGATAGAGTTACAATAATTTATTATTTATTTACAATAAAAAGTAAAAATTAATTAAATTGGTATCCAATATTATTACGAGCGTACTTTCAACGAGTATTGCCGAGTTAAAAAAATGGCTATTCACTAATTTATGCGGCTATTTAAGTGTATTGCAATAAAAATACTAAATAAAAATGAAGTTAATTAACCATTTTCAAAACCGGATAACAAAAAAAACCGCAAACCCAGTTAGAGTGCGGATTTTTTGTTACAGTGATTTACTACTCATCTCTGATGTTGTATTTGGTGCATCCAGAAGGATTTGAACCTCCGACCGCTCGGTTCGTAGCCGAGTACTCTATCCAGCTGAGCTATGGATGCGTTATCTATTGGCGGTGAGGGAGGGATTCGAACCCTCGATACGGCTCTTAACCATATACTCCCTTAGCAGGGGAGCGCCTTCAGCCGCTCGGCCACCTCACCTACGCAATTGTACTTAATTTGCTCGTGAGGCTCATCAGCACTGCGTGGGGCACATATTACTTTCCCACATTTATAAGTCAAACGATTTTTTTAACTTATGTTTTCTTCGTGCAATTCACACCCAAAATGAACAATTTAGCGTCAATACTGATGCAGTAAAAATTTGATCAATAATTATACAAAATAATATTTTCTGTTTTATCTGCTATAAATTATTAAACCTTTTTTTAAATTTATACCAACACGAATAACGACTCCACTTATCTGCTTAGTTTCACATAAAAAGATCTGACATTGAGACAATGATAGTTCCAGGAGACAGCAGCACTATGGTTAAATCTCAAATTCTTACAAAATATATTTTACAAATCATTCCTTTAATTGTTGCTACCATCATGTTGTCTGCATGTAGCACACCACAAAAATCAAACTCACATGCCTCTTGGAAAAATACTCGATATGTACCCTACAACTCGCAAAATACATTTGAAACCCGCTTCATCAAGTCAAAAATATTAAAACAATATACGGGTTGGAAAGCCGTACGTTATCGTTTCGGAGGTAGCAGTAAAAAAGGGATTGATTGTTCTGCTTTTGTACAACTGACTTTCCGTGAACAGTTTGGCATAAACTTACCACGCTCAACTTCTGCGCAGCAAACGGTTGGTAAAAAAATTCAACGGATTAAATTAAAGGCTGGTGATTTAGTATTATTTCGGGCGGGTCCCACTGGACGTCATATTGGTATTTATTTAGATAACAATAAATTCGTTCATGTATCTGCCACTACTGGGGTAACAATATCTAGCCTTAATGATCAGTATTGGAAGAAACGATACCACACTGGGCGTAGAGTATTACATAACAGCAATCGTGATTAATTCGTGCATGATTTTAAACCACTATTGACACCCTACGGTTTTATTTGCTGTCTGATTGATATTTCGCTAAAATCCCGCCTGCTTTGCTTTAGATTATTCCAGGGTAAAGGCTATTTCAAAGCTGCTGCTGGGTCGCCTGTAGCAGGATAATTATTCTTAAGAGAAAATAAAATGATCACTATCAATGCAACTGTACGTGATGTTAAAGATCAGGTGAAGGGTGCGAGCCGCCGCCTGCGTGCTAAAAATAAATTTCCCGCGGTCGTCTATGGCGGCACAGAACAAGCTATTTCCATTGTTCTTGAACAGGATGTTATAACAAATCTTGAATCAAAACCGGGTTTTTATGGAGAACCCCTAACTTTAATGATCGATGATAAAGCAAATAATGTGAAAGTACAGGCAGTGCAACGCCATCCATTTAAGCCTAAATTCACTCATATCGACTTCATGCGCGTATATACCCAATGAATTTCGAGTTATGGCAAGGCGGCAATCAATCGAATCGGTACATGACAGAGGATGAGTGATCGCTGTCAACGCCGCCGTAGCTTGAAAGGCGAAGAATATAATTATCAACTGATTCCTTTCTAGTCATGTAAGATAGAAGCAGATCTCAATATCTGCTTCATTTCCTCTTCCCATTGTTAGTGTAGAAATATTTATACCAAGCGAACACAGCCTAAAAATACATGGAAAGTGGTAGACATATTAACTAACTATCTAAGATTATTAATCTATCTTCGATAGTAACCTTCTTCGTCTTAGCGCCTATGCGAAATTTTCCTCGTCTGAAATTCACTAAAGAAAATTTCGCATAGGCTGTTAGGGTTTCTGTAGTGAATAACTAGATAACGTGAAATACGGCGAATTGACAGAATTGAATAATGACAAAACGCATCTTGGTGGTGGAAGATGAGGTAGCAATTCGAGAAATGCTCTGCCTTTTACTGCAGCAAAATGGTTACCAACCGTTAGCAGCAGAAAATTATGGTAATGCAGTGGCATCTCTTACTGGCCTCTTACCCGATCTAGTACTACTTGACTGGATGTTACCGGGAGGTTCCGGTATCCAGTTTATTCAACATATAAGACGTGAGATGTTAACCCGTAGTATTCCTGTAATTATGTTGACGGCGCGCGGGGAAGAAGAGGATCGTGTTTGTGGATTAGAACTCGGTGCCGACGATTATATTACTAAACCTTTTTCACCGAAAGAAGTAGTGGCACGTGTTCGCGCCATGATAAGGCGCATTGTTCCCACGACAACTAAAGAAATAATTGAAATACAAGGTTTGATTTTAGATCCATCGTCACATCGTGTCATAGCCAATGAACAAGTATTAGCAATGGGGCCGACGGAATTCAAATTGCTACATTTTTTTATGGCACGTCCAGAGCGAGTTTATAATCGTGAACAATTGCTAAACTATGTTTGGGGCACCAATGTTTACGTCGAAGATCGCACTGTTGATGTACATATTCGGCGACTACGTAAAGTGCTCGAAAAAAATGGTCACGATAAAATGATTCAAACTGTACGAGGAGCTGGATATCGGTTCTCGACATGCTACTAAATTTTTTATCTGATGTGCTGTAAGCTTAAATACAAATAAGCCTGACACATAGCCTATACTCGCCATAAGTGTAGAAACTCTGATAATACTGAGTGCTGTTGGCATTTTTAACATTTTAGCGACAGAGCATGCTATGTTGCGGAGGAAGAACGGTGCAGTCAGGTACCGTTCTTTGAAACAGGATTCACTGAGATTAATCATGTGCACCTTGTCATTTATGGTGTAGGAAGGATGTGAAAAAGATGTCATGTCGGAGACTTCGTTGTGTTAAAACGTTTATCATGGAAAAGACTGGCATTGGAGTTGATTTTCTTTTGTCTACCCGCGTTATTAATAGGGATTTTTGTTGGTTACCTTCCTTGGTGCTTACTGATTTCAGTGTTAACTGCTTTAACTTGGAATTTTTATAACCAACTTAGACTGTCTGACTGGTTGTGGTTAGAGCGAAGTATGACCCCGCCCAGGGGATATGGAAACTGGGAGTCATTATTCTACGGACTGCATCAGATGCAATTGCGCAATCGTAAACGCCGACGTGAATTAGCGCTATTGATTAAACGCTTTCGTAGTGGTGCAGGATCCTTACCTGATGCGGTGGTGATAATCACTGTTGATGGCCACATTCTCTGGTGTAACCAGCTAGCTCAGCAATTATTGGAATTTCGTTGGCCAGAAGATAATGGCCAGCATATTCTTAATTTATTACGTTATCCTGAATTTAATGATTACATAAGCCAACAAGAATTTCTCTGGCCCTTAACTTTGCAATTAAATAATAGCCATCATGTAGAGTTTCGTGTTATGCCATATTCTGCGGGACAATGGCTACTAGTCGCGCGCGATGTTACCCAGATGATACAGTTAGAAAGCACCCGTCGTATATTTTTTGCTAACGTAAATCATGAGCTACGCACACCGTTAACGGTTTTGCAAGGTTACTTAGAAATGATGCATGATCAACCGTTGGAAAGAGCTATCCAAAATAAAATCCTTGTCACTATGCAGGAGCAGACTAAGCGAATGGATGTCTTGGTCAAACAATTATTAATGCTATCGCGGATCGAGGCAGCACCCACGACGATCAATATGAATGAAGTGGTTGATATTCCAATAATATTACAGGAATTACAACATGAGATTGCAGCAATAAAGACAGCAACTAATAATAGACATCATCAAATCACCTTTCATGTTGACCCACAGTTAAAAATTTTGGGTAATAAAGATCAGCTATCCAGTGCTATTTCAAATCTAGTGTATAATGCGATTAACCATACGCCCGCCGGAACTAAAATTGAAATTCATTGGCAACTTACATCTCAAGGGGCGCAATTTCAAATAAATGATAATGGAAGAGGGATCGCGGCAGAGCATCTTCCTAGGCTGACTGAGCGTTTCTATCGGGTAGATGACGCCCGCTCGCGAGAGACTGGTGGAAACGGTTTAGGGTTAGCTATTGTAAAACATACGTTGAACCATCACGATAGCTACCTGGATATCTTGGCATTGGCACGAATTTCTCCTTTATTTTGCCCCAACGGTTAATATTAACCTCTAACACCGATGACATCGGAAAAAAATTTATTGAGGGTATCTCACCTTAATTTAATGTCTACTATTTTTCTCCCTTCAGCTAATAAAAATAGTAGATGATATAACTAATATTATCCCTTCTAGACATGAACAAACCTTCGTTCGATGAGTATTATTTTAATTTTTTAATATGAGTGATAATTTTTATCTTTATTTATTCATATCAATAAAAAATATCAACCACAAATATTAATATATTTGCTTACTTTTATAATTGGAAGAATATTTCATGTAGCGATGAATTAATATGTTCTTTTTATGTTAATTAACGATTGCTGTTACAGCTATATTAAAAAATAATTATTAAAAATCATAGTATTATATTAATAAATTTGTTAGAAATGAGTTTCATTACTGCTTGTTTAAAAATGTTTAAGCAAGATTTGTTAAATAATATAGCTTCATTTTTTATTATGTTGACTATATTGCTTTCTCTTACAGCAATGGAACGTATTTCAATGAAAAAATATATAACTTGAAAAGTTATTCTTTAAGGTAAAAGATAATAATTTTACCTCATAATTATATCTTACAATATCAAATCTAAGTAGCTTATCTATTTTATTAATAGCTATAGGTCAGAAATATTTTTCATAACAAGAATAGGATTAGTAATTATGTTTTTATCTAGAAAATTTGAAGCATTTATGACCGTTGTTGAAAATGGATCACTAAGTAAGGCAGCTAAAGTGATGAACCGAACTACACCACCTATAGCAAAATCGATTAAAGATTTTGAATGCACCATTGGAAAAAAATTATTTAAACGGGAAAAATTTGGTATGCGGCTAACTAATGAAGGTACAGCGCTATATCATGATTTAAAAAATTTATACCAACAGGAAAAAGAAATAACAAAAAAATATTTAACCAGCCATATCACTAATACAATTAATATATATTATGATTGGGGAAAAGAAAAAATTTTAAGTGAAATATTCAAAGTAGCAGAAACAAACAATATACACACTAACATTTTTAGATTAAATTCAGAGAGTATAAATGATATTCCTGATTATTATGGTAATATCCTTATCTTAACATCAGAAAAAATAATATGCGAAAGATTTTCTTTACTTAAAGAAGTGCAAGATTTTGATTTTGGCATATATGCTAGGAAAGATATTATCAATAAAAGTGAGGATGTTATGAGTTTGCTACATGAAAATATATGGTTATGCAATCCAGCACTGTTTAAAAGTCAATTTATAAGATCACTGGAAGAAAGAGTAACCAATAATGTATCTAAAGTGAATATAAGACAAATAGACAATACAACATGTTGTTTGAAATCTATACACACCGGACGCTATATATGTATTACTAATTCTATGATGGACGATTTTGATGGTGATTCAAAAATTGCTTTTTTACATTTTACAAAGGAAATATTTGGTAAAAATAATCTTTATTTTTATAAATCAAAATCTCATTCAAGTGTACTCAATAAAATTATTAATTACATTGAAAATTTAAATCAATAATTTTGAAATAAACATATGTAACTGTATCATTTCTACATACCAGGGACGTTATTTTACAGTCAAATCGGATTTTATTATTTTTTATAAAATAATAAATATCATACATCGTTATTTGACGAGATAGGCTATTTGAATATACCATCTATATAATACCAGCATTTATTTACACGAAGAAAACGTGAACGTTCGTGTATTGTAATTTTTTTAGCGGTATTTTTGTCAGTAAAACATGCAGAAAATTCAACAAAACCTTCGTCGATATGAGAACCAACACTTTCTTCTATTACAGTTAATCCATGCCATTTACGTTCTTTTTGTATTAAAGTGTTTCGAAAATTTTCTGGATGACAATCTGAATGCCAGCTAATGATAAGATAATCGACGTTGCATTTTACATAAGCACTATAGCGTGAACGCATCAAAATTCCGGGTTCGCTGGCAATTTTTTTCCCCGTAATATAAGGCTCACAGCAAATATTATATTCCAACGTACTACCGCATGGGCAACATATAGACAAAACATTCTCCAATAAGATGAAAAAATAAGCATTAATTATACTACCTAATTTTTACTTGAAATTCGACATCATTTTTATATTCAAGAGAAAAATGTTACTGGAATAGTTAATATTTAGTTCAATAAATTATCTAGTAATAAATTAGCATTTTTTAGGTTAGCAAAAATTAATCTTGTTAAAATTATCAGTTATTGAGCACAATTGTTGATTGAACCTATTCTAATATATTTATCTACTAATAAATATTTAGCTGGATTAGCATATAAAATATCAAGCAATCATCAACCTTGGTAAACAAAAAATAAAACAAAAACAGAGTAAATATTACTTGTTACAAAAAAATGCAAAGATGTTCGCAATTCAGAAAAAAAAGGGGGGGCATACCAAATTATGACAAGCATAAGTGCTCATTTTGAGCCACTATTAGAAGTGATACTAGGTAAGAGAGGCTATTCATGGAAAAGCCATTAGCAAGTAAAAAAATTTTGATTGTAGAAGATGAAATAGTATTTCGCTCGGTATTAACCGGTTATTTAAGCTCGCTTGGAGCTTCTATATATCAGGCTGTAAATGGACGGGAAGCGCTTGGCCTTCTTGATCTGCATTCCTTGGATCTGATTCTTTGTGATATCAGCATGCCAGAAATGGGGGGGATTGAATTTGTTGAATGTTTGTCGATACAAAGCATAAAAATTCCGGTATTAATTATTTCTGCAACGAATAAAATGACGGATATAGCTCAGGTATTGCGTATGGGCGCAAAAGATGTGTTACTCAAACCTATAGTTGATCTTGCCCGTTTGCGGGAAGCCGTATTAGAGTGTCTTTATGCCGACTTGTTTACTTCTCCGGCGCTTGAGAGAAGAGAATTTAATCAAGATTGGGATGAATTAAGAAAAAATCCGCAAAAAGCAGCGCAATTATTACTCCAATTGCAACCGCCTGTGCAACAAAAAATAGCACAATGCAACATAAATTATCAGCAACTAACCATGGTAGAACAGCCAGGTCTGGTGCTTGATATTGCCACCCTATCTACTGACGAATTAGCATTCTATTGCCTAGATATTACTAAAGCCAAGGAAAATGGTGTATTGGCAGCATTACTGTTACGTGTATTATTTAATGGTATTTTACAAGAGCATTTGGTACAAAAAAAACAAAGACTGCCACAAATGACAGCATTGCTACAACAATTAAATCAACTATTACGTTGCACGCATCTTGATGGCCAGTTTCCTTTATTACTTGGATACTATCACTCCAAGCATAAAAATCTTAGTCTGATTTCAGCTGGTTTACGCGCTAATATTACGGTAGATAAAAATAAAATTCAGCTTAGTAATGGTATGCCATTAGGTACTTTAAATGCCGCTTATTTGAATCAAATTAGTCAACATTGTTGCGCTTGGGAGTGCAAAATCTCTGGGGGAGGAAGTCGTTTACGGCTAATGCTTTCCACGGAATAATGGTTTTATTTTTCATATTTTGTATTATTTATACTTCTATTTGTTACTTTCCATCTCTTGATAATTAATATTAGGTACTAGATTGAAATTTTATCTCATTCTAACTTTGATTCTTATTTGAATATTCCTAACGACCTCTAAGAGTCTATTCTAAGTTTTCTTAAGCGACCGCTCAGATGAGGAAAAAACGGGCAAAAGCAGCCGTTGTTTTTTTACAAGGACAAGGACGTAAATGAGCATTTTGAGTCTTTTTTTGACAAAAGACGGTTTGCAAAACCGTAGCGAGGGGGAGGATCACAGCACAAGGCGCACAGCAACCTTTCGTTATAGCCGAATCATTTTAATTTGATTCAAGACGGAGGAGCAAGATAGTACAAATAGTACGGCAAGCGACGACAACACAGAATCAAATTTATACCATGCGAGTACATGAGGATTGCTAGCACTGCGCAACGCGGAAATTTATACCACACAGTAGATTTTGCAAGCAGTCTAAAGTTATACCCTTCGTCTTTAAAGTTGCCTTCGGCTGCCAGGGCGGGCGACCGATGAGCGTATACCCAATGAATTTCGAGTTACGGCAAGATGGCAATCAATCGAATCCCAGGAGTGTACAGGTAGTACATGACAGAGGGCGAGTGATCATTGCCAACGCCGCGCCTTAACTTAAAAGGCGAAGGGTATATCAGCGAGCACAAGAGATTTAGAATAGGCTCTTAATCAATATCAAGATAGAATAATTATTGTTTTTTAACAGTTATTAGGATGAAAATAATGAATGTCACCGTTTTTGGCATCGGGTATGTCGGTCTAGTCCTGGCGGCAGTGATGGCAGAAGTTGGCCACGATGTGTATTGTATCGACATTGATAAAGAAAAAATCGAAAATTTAAAAAAAGGGGAAATTCCTATTTATGAACCTGGACTTGCTGTTTTGGTCGACGACAGGCTTAAGAAGGGCAAGTTGCATTTTTCTACCGATGCAGCAGCGGGTGTTGCACATGGCTGCCTATTATTTATCGCTGTTGGTACTCCTCCTGATGAAGATGGTGCCGCCGATCTAAAATATGTTATCGAAGTTGCTGAAACTATTGCCCATCACATGAAAACGCCCAAAACGGTGATCAACAAATCAACGGTTCCGGTTGGCACTGCAGATAAAGTGCATGACGCAATGCAGGCGATTTTGCAACAGCGGGAAGAACAGGAAAAATGGGAAAAGCGGGAAAAAATTTCTTTTGATGTGGTTTCAAATCCAGAATTCTTAAAAGAAGGGGCAGCTGTTGCCGATTGCCGGCGTCCAGAACGCATTGTTATTGGCGCTGATAATCAAAATGCATTTAAACTGCTTCGTGAGTTATACGCTCCCTTTAATCGTAATCGTAATCGTATAATAGAGATGGATATACGCAGTGCAGAACTGACTAAATATGCTGCTAACTGTATGCTTGCAACCAAAATTAGTTTTATGAATGAAATGGCTAGTTTGGCAGAATCATTGGGCGCTGATATTGAAAATGTACGCCAAGGGATTGGTTCTGATTCCCGTATTGGCCATCATTTTATCTATGCAGGCTGTGGTTATGGTGGTTCTTGTTTTCCAAAAGATATTCGAGCATTAATCCGCACGGCTAGCAACGTCGATTATCCAGCCCAATTGTTACAGTCTGTAGAGCAAATTAATAATCAACAGAAATATAAATTAACAGAATTAATATTCAAACACTTCGGTGGTCAGCAAGAAGAAAAACCGTTGAAAGGAAAAATCTTTGCAGTTTGGGGGCTAGCATTCAAGGCAAACACTGATGATATGCGCGAAGCACCAAGCCGTACTGTTATCGAAACATTATGGGAAGCAGGCGCGGCTATCCGGGCTTATGATCCTAAGGCAATGAATGAAGCCTTACGTATTTATAAGTACCATGAGCATTGTAAGGATCTTACACTTGCAAAAACTAAAGAAGCGGCGTTGGAAAATGCTGATGCTTTGATTATTTGTACCGAATGGCAAGATTTTCGCGCGCCTGATTTTGATGAAATTAAGGGGAAGCTAGGACAGCCCATTATTTTTGATGGGCGTAACTTATACAATCCGGAACAGGTAAATCGGCACGGGATAACGTATTACGCAATTGGTAGGGGCGCTTCTATTAAGCAAACGCTTGAGTAAATTCCACATTGAAATAGTCGTATCAGATTGCCTTATTTATTCTAAGACAGCAAAATAATTTTTAACCGAAGTATCCAAAACACTGTTTTTATACGCGAGTGAAACATTATTACAAGATGATGATTTCGTTAACCATATAAAAAATTGATAAGTGACAGTTGTGAATAAAATTTTGGAAAAATCGACCAATCAATAAAGTTTTAGTCGCGAGACAGAAAGGAAGATAATCCCTCTTTCTTTACAATAAAGAGGGGTTCTTCAAGGCAGAATTGACAAAACAATATTATTTTAAATTAAAAAAGAGTCCAGCGATTCACCTTCCTTCTCTATTGCTCTTTTAATAGCGGCAGGAGTACGGCCTTGACCGGTCCATGTCTTCTCTTCGCCGTTTTCTATGTATTTATATTTAGCGGGACGGGGAGCACGTTTCTTCTGTATTTTGCTAATAGCCTCTTTCGCTTTCACCTTGCTAGGACGTGGAGTAGGACTTGCCAATAATTCGTTGGGATCAATTCCATCAGAAATTAACATTTCTCGATATTGAGAGAGTTTCCGCGCCCGCTCTTCCTGTACTACCTTTGCTTTATCTTCTTCTTCACGACGCTCCTTAACGACGGTCTCTAATTTTTCTAACATTTCTTGCAATGTTTCAAGAGTACATTCGCGCCCTTGAGCACGTAGCGTACGTATGTTATTAAGAATTTTTAATGATTCATTCATTGTCCTGGTCTCAAATTAATAATAGTGGGTAGGTGTGTGGATAAATAATAGAATGCTATTTTATTTTCTGCAATAGCTAATTGGATAAGCCTGATAAAAATAATTATTTTAAAGCCAAATATTTTTATCTAATTACTAAAAATCTCTAGATATTTACCATAATTTTTTATTACCAAAAAAATTATGCCTAAATTTTTAAAGCTGTTACAAATTGATGCTATATGAAAACAATAATTTTTCATTAAGTAATCTATTTGTTATAAATATTTCTACGCCGTATATCATGTAAATTTATAAAAGATAAAAAATTGAATCAATCTCACTTGGCATAGTCATTCCTCACTCTATCTTTTTTAGAAAAACCTTATTGTAAGCCATTATCGTTTCAAAGACAGGGTATCAATTAGAGTGCAAATTACTTATATTGATAAAAAAACATTTAACAATAAATAGGTACAGAAGAAAAATAAATCCATTATATTAATTAATAATTTTTATTAATGATATCACTTGATTATAACAGTGGACTAAAAAAATAAAAGAGTCGCTCAGTCACGCGCTGCCTAACTGAACGCTTGGTCCATTTAGCTGCATCTATGGGTACAGAGCGTGCAATGTAATCTTCTTGTACTCTTGCCAAGTCACGCCCAAAAACATCATCATCAATGAGTAAGGTAATTTCAGAATTTAACCATAGGCTGCGCATGTCTAAATTAGCAGTACCAAGCAAACTAAGCTGCTTATCAACTAATACACTTTTGCTATGTAGCAAACCTCCTTCGAATTGATATATTTTTACTCCTGCTTCTAACAACTCGGCAAAGAATGAGCGGCTAGCCCAACGCACCATCATAGAATCATTTTTGTGCGGTACAATAATACTAACATCGACACCTCGATGGGCAGCGGTACAAATAGCATGCAATAAGTCATCACTGGGTACAAAATAAGGGGTAGTCATAACTAACTGCTGGCGAGCAGCATAGACGGCTGTCAGTAATGCTTGATGAATTAATTCTTCAGGAAATCCAGGCCCAGAAGCAATGACTTGAATGATACGATCTGTTTTTTGTTCTGATGTCATAAGATTAATATTGGGGGGAGGGGGCAACATGCGTTGACCGGTTTCAATTTCCCAATCACAAGCATAGACTATTCCCATAGTCGTGGCGATCGGTCCTTCCGTCCGTGCCATCAAGTCAATCCAATGCCCGACACCGGCATTTTGTTTAAAAAAACGAGGTTCAACCATGTTCATGCTGCCGGTATAAGCAATAGCATTATCAATCAGCACCATTTTTCGATGCTGACGCAAGTCCATTCTACGAAAAAAAACTCGGAATAGATTAACTTTTAGTGCTTCGATAACCTCAACACCGGCATCACGCATCATTTTAGGATAAGGACCCCGAAAAAAATGGCGGCTACCTGCAGAATCTAACATTAAACGACAACTGACCCCTCGACGAGCCGCAGCCATTAATGCTTCAGCAACCTGATCAACCAAACCTCCAGATTGCCAAATATAAAACACCATTTCTATATTGCAACGCGCTGATTTTATGTCACGAATTAATGTTTTTAGCGTATCGGCTGTCGTGGTCAGTAGCTTTAGCTGATTGCCTTTAACACCGCTTATTCCTTGACGCCTTTCACACAGTTTAAATAATGGAAGCGCCACTTCACTATTTTGGTTTGTGAAAATATGTTGGTAATCTTTCAATGCTTTTAACCAATTGGACGTGGAGGGCCACATTGATTTCGCACGTTTAGCACGACGTTTGCCAAGATGCAATTCACCGAATAAAAGATAAGTCATAATGCCAACCAAGGGTAAAATGTAAATGACTAGCAGCCACGCCATAGCCGAAGGAGCAGTGCGACGTTTCATTAGTATACGTAGCGTTACTCCGGCGATAAGCAGCCAATAGCTAAAAAGAGAGAGCCAATTGATTACCGTATAAAATGTGATCATAAGAGGAGTATTCCTGTTGAAAGCCGGCATTGCTGTGTATACCCTTCGCTTTTGAAGTTACCGAGGTGTTGGTTGCTTTCACTCATTCCAGCCATGTACTACCTCCGCGTTGTTGGCTGCGGCTTCAAAGGCGAAGGGTATACACTTCTGGGATTTGATTGATTGCCGCCTTGCCGTAACTCGAAATTCATTGGGTATAGTCACAGTAAAGAAAAACAAAATAAGTGCAATTCCAATATAAAAATAATGCTTGTTGAATATGATTGCTATTTGCATTTAAACTTAGCAGCACCAGTTAGAGTATTAAATTATTATGCAGCGCAAGAAAATGATTTCACATCATCACATTATAGGGTCAGTCATATTTTCCATTGGATTACATGGTAGCCTAATTGGGTTGTTACTTTATTTTTTTACACGAGATAATCCTGTTCTTCCTACAACAAACAGTGCACCATTAGCAATAACTATGGTAAATAATTCTACTTTTATCACGGCACCGCAAGGGACGACAACAGGGGCGGAAAAAAGCCAACATGAACAGGCTGAAACAATATCATCAGCACCCAAAAATGTCTCTAAGCTACAACATTTAGTTAAACCGGTGCAACAGGCGCTTAAACCTACATTAACGCAACCAAAGGTCAAAAAATCTGAAACTATAAAAACAAACCCCTCGATGAATGAGCCAGCTCCCAACTCACTGATATCCAAAGCTGGAAGTGAGCAGTTGCCAACAGCATCAACAACATTAAAAACCCCTTCGCTTCTTAGTGAACCAAGAGCACTGATTAAAACTAAGCCCGTCTATCCCGCGCGTGCGCAAGCACTAGGCATCGAAGGGAGAGTTAGAATTCAATATGACATCGATAAAAATGGTTATGTGATTAATCTTCGCATATTGGAGGCTACTCCACGCAATATTTTTGAACGTGAAGTAAAAAAAGCGGTGAAAATGTGGCGTTATGAAGCCATTGCTGTTAAAGATTATGTGACCGAAATTGTATTTAAAATACCTACTTCGTAGTTTGGAGCGCGAATTTTACTATCTTCTTTAGAAAAAGAGCTACACTAGCTCTACTCAGCAGATTTTGCTGAAAAAAGGCTCCGTCACGCGACCTATCAAACAGATATCACGATGATGACTACACAGTTAAACTAAAAAATGGTCAAAAAAGTATCACCGTATGAAATATTATAAATTTACAATCGTTATACTGTTATCTTTACTCATTTCGGCATGTTCGAAATCGGTTAAATCTGAAAATACACCCCATTTACGCGCCAGTTGGATTGCTACGGTTCTTCAATTAGATTGGCCTAAATCCACCCCAATTTTCACTGCAGATCGCATTGCGACGCAAAAAAAAGAATTGATTGCGATATTGGACGAAGCAGTCAATATGGGTATGAATGCCATAATATTCCAAGTCAAACCTAATGCAGATGCATTTTATCGTTCCAATATTCTTCCTTGGTCTACTTATTTAACCGGAACCTTAGGTAAGGATCCGGGTTATGATCCGTTAGATTTTATTATCAAAGAAGCCCACAAACGCAATCTTAAATTGCATGCTTGGCTTAATCCCTATCGCGTTTCTATGGATACCAGCAAAGAGACTATCCATATGCTAGAAAACACGCCGCCAGAGGCGCCAAAGAGTGTTTATAGCCGTCACCAAGACTGGATCGGAATTGCTTGGGATCGTTTCGTGCTTGATCCAGGGATCCCGGCCGTGCGCTTTTGGATTGAAGAGGTTGTTACTGAACTTGTGAGTAATTACGATATCGACTGTATTCATTTTGATGATTATTTTTACGCGGAATCAACAGATTCGCTCTTAAATGATGAAAAAACCTATTTGGCCTATGGCACTGCTTTCAGCAATAAAGCAGATTGGCGCAGAAACAATACCTATTTGTTAATCAAACAATTATCAAAAAAAATAAAAGCACTTAAGCCGCATGTCGAGTTTGGCATAAGTCCTGCTGGCGTATGGCGAAATAAAAAAGATGATCTTAGCGTATCAGACACTCAAGTAGGTCACCCGAATTATGATGCGGCCTATGCCGATACGCGCAGATGGGTTCAAGAAGAATTAATTGATTATATCGCGCCACAAATTTATTGGCCTCTGGCTAGAAAAGTGGCATCTTACGATGTTATTGCAAAGTGGTGGGCAAATGTTGTTCGACCCACCAAAACACGTTTGTATATCGGGATGGCGCTGTATAAAGTTGGAAAATATGATGCATTAGAGCCTGATTGGTCGATAGATGGCGGCGTCCCTGAAATAAAACGGCAATTAGATTTGAATGAATCAATACCAGAAATACAAGGCAGTATTCTGTTTCGGCAGGGTTCTTTGCAAGAACCAGAAACACAAAAAGTAGCCGAATATATTAAAAAGAGATGGCGCGGGCTCTAAGAACAATACCGTTAGGTTAATGGCAACAAATTCGGCATAGGAATCACTGCCCCTTCGTCGTTAGCATTGTTATTGTGGATATTGTTATTGCAGGTATTGTAATAACTCGCCAGTTCGGCGGCGGTAATAGATCCATGGGTAAAAATGAATTTTAGTCGACTGTGGGCAGTGTTTTTTCGTGGGTCGAAAACATCATTTATGATCAACATTTGATGGGTGATAAACAGTAAAAGATGCTGCCCCTTGCGGGTGATAGTATAACCCATCGCCGCAGGTTGCTGAGGCAGATGACATTAGACCTCTTTGGAAACCGTAGTTCGTTATGTGGAGTCAAGGCGCCCGGTGCACAGCAACCTTCGTTAACATAAAGTACATGAGGATTGCGCGCACCGGACAACGCAGGATCCGTATCACGCAGTAGGTTTCCGAAGAGGTCTATTGTAAAAATCCCGTCCCCCGATGAGCAATTTGTAGCACGGCATAATTCAGTGCGGCGATATTAACAGTAAAATGTTGATGATTTTTTTGTTCTCGGCTGCCGATAATTAATAAACGGGAGATCCCATCAATATTGAGCGGATAAAAAGTGTCAACCGTATTCTGCTGATCAGCAGTTTCAGCCTGATGGTATTTTAAAATCAAGAGCTCATCGAGGCGTTGATAAACCGCATTATGATTATCAATAAAGCTATCATCACTCGACGAAGACATTTTTAACAAAAAACTCTGCCTATGGGTAGTAAAGTAAGCCACCTGATCTTTTTCACTGAAACCAAGGTATTGTGCAGTGCTTTCATTATAAGGAGGGATAAATAAATGATGGCTTTGTGGATGGTACCAGCCATGCTGGTTGCTTTTGAGTGGGATGGATATGATTTCTGGGCAGATATATTTTTTACTCAGTAAACTTAAGGCCTATTTTAACATTATCGCGTCTAAATCCCCTGTAGCACGGTAGTATCGGTCACTAAATGTCGAATAGCAAGATCGCCACGATACCAAGCAGAAGTTTGGTTATGGAAAATCAATACAACATTACTGCGTTGGCTACTATCGTTGAAAATAGTCTGGTCATTATTTGCCGTATAGAGTAATGCAGGTTGGCTGAGTGGGTAAAAATAGTCGTTAATATTTTCAAGTTCATTGGCTGCATTGCCGATATGTCGCTCCCCTTGTTGCCTATAGTTATCGAGGCGAACCCTGTTAATAGCATAACGGTGATGAGTGCGCTGTTGTCGCAAATAGTTTTGTATTGCTATCAATACGCTTGCTTCGTCAATACTCTCTTGTTGGTTTGAGCTGATGTTCAACTCAGTAAAATTAATACGACAAAAAAGCGTTTGCTGTGGTTTCCACTCAATGGCTCCCTGCGGTAGGTTCAGTGTGATTTTCGTTTCTTCACTATTTTTAACACTAATGGTGGTGATGACTTCTGTCATGTATTCGCCTGCCGTTGTCGGTGTACGACAAAAAAATTTCAATAGATGGCCAGCAGGGAATTCGGTACTGTGACTAGATGTCATTTCAATATCATTAATATGGCTAACATCAATTAGCCAATTGACTTGATCGTTAACACAATCGATGGTCATGTTGGCTTGGGCGCGATTCAACACCAAAACCACCCACGCCGCTTTTTGTCGCGGAGCATGAAAATGATAATGGAGATGTTCACTGTATATCGGTGGGTTGATTAGCGGGTTTTCTGGTGATCCTTCATCTACCCCTGGGGCAATCAAGTAATAATGCTGATTACCTAATAAAATATCGATTTTGGTATGAAAATAATGCAATTGAAGTTCACTAGGAACTGAAAAATAAGGTACCCGAGAAAGCGCGGCGGGATATATCATAAATGGAAAATCCGCATCTTTTCTGCTGAAAAAGTGCATTGCTTGAAATTCGCTACCATTATTATTTTGCAATGAGAAACTGAATTTTTCATTCATGATAGGATTAATCCGCGCACGAGGTTGTGTCGGTAATACTAGCGTTTTCATTCCTGCTGCATTAACCGGCAGAGCGAGGGTACGGCGAGTGGTTACTATCTGACGCAGCTGGTATAGATTGATATAGTCACTGGGCGATCTCCCTTGTGCTCTCCTCCTTTTTATCCGTTGTCCTTTGGCATCAAACACCACAGCAAGAGAGGTTGCATTTTGCAGATCGACTTGTGTGATCACCGCCCCTTGGCAAGGGACTAATATCCCTTGGTTTAGGGTAAAACCCGCCTGTCGCCACCCCTTTAGCATACTGGTGAAATAGTTAGCAATAATTTTGGCTTTATCGAGTTTATTCAGGTTTTCCACTACTGTGCTTTGTATGATGTACCCCGTCACGGCCAGCGTGATACCAAGGATAAATAATCCGCTAACCAATAGCGTGCTGCCGAGCAAACAGGCAACCAGACTACCGACAAATAAAGAGAGGCCAATGACTGAAAAACTGAGCTGAGTGGTCGCGAGAATACGTTGCCCTTCGTTTTCAGCTTTACTCAATTCAATAGCGCTGAGAGCGACATCAGAGAGGGTTAATGCTAATCCTACCGGTGTTGCTATAAATTGAAACAAGCGTGTCAGGCCAATATTGCCTTTTCTTAATGCTGCCTGTAGTAAGGCCATATCGTGACTAGTATTAAAAGTTACCTGTGTCATCGCCAGATAAGTATGAAGTTGTAATATTTGAGCCAGCTGCGTGTTGCCTGGCACTGTGCTGTCATTTCGCAACCAACTTTGTATCGCCATAATTGCAAACACGGCATTGACACCCATGCCTACCGCTTCGGTATAACCAAAAAATTTATTGCTATAACCTTGAGAGGGGTAAAGACATCCATTAGCGACATTGTAATGCTGATGTAAGATTTCATGCTATTGTTCTAAAAAACGTTTCATTTCAGCAAATTCATCGTTACCGGTTGTCAGTGTTTGTTCTTGCATAACATTATTATGTAAATAATTAATATTATAATTTTTGTTATTTATATCGTAAGTCATGGCTAATAATAGTGGCATGCATTGATCAGCAGGTAAGTGATTGGATACCAGTAATTCTTGGCTCGCCTGGCTAAAGGTGTCGCATAGTGTTATCGGCATACTGATGGAACGACTCAAAGAGGTAGGTGTTGCGTTATGATATGGCTTATGCGGTATAAATTGATTTAAAATAAAGGGTCAGAAAACAAGGTATCGATATCACATAGTCGCTTTCTGCGAAGGGCTTTAGCTTGAGCCCATTTGTGCTCAATGGGATTCATGTCAGGAGAATACGTGGGGAGATATTCGAGAATAAAGCCAGCTTTCTGTATAGCAGTCTGGATGTCTTGGCGTTTATGGAAGCGCACATTATCCATCACAAGGACTGCCCCTGGAGGGGATTTTGGCAGTAAATCTTGGGTGACCCAGGCATAAAAAATATCGCTGTTGATATGGCAGTCGAAGGTACAAACCGTAGTTAATTTTCCGTTAAGCTGTGCACCAATGACATTAGTACGTGCTTTGGCATGGCAATCGTGTTGGCCGTAACAGCGCTTCCCTTTCACTGAATAACCATAAAGACGCGGCATATCATGAGCAAAACCGCTTTCTTTTTTCCACGCTCAATTTCATTTATCTCCATTTTATTTTCCTTTAAATTTGTTAACTTTTAAAATAGAGGAATAAATTAGCAAAAATAGATAATGAAATCCTGATGTAAATCTCATCAATTATCCGTAGTTTCATCATATTTTGTATCTTATAGTCGAATCAGTTTAACTTGATTCAGCTATATCCATGCAGACAACATATTAATATTAAAAATATCAATATATACCCTTCGCCTTTGAAGCCGCCGCGTTGTTGGCGGTAACTTCAAAGGCGAAGGGTATAGACTAGCAGTATGTTATTAAAAAAATGCTTATTTTAATTTTTCAATGGCTGGATTTAATGTGTTAACAAGGGATTTTTTATCCCAGGAGTATAATAATAAAATTTTTCTTTCAAAGGAGCCGATTTTTCATATTGTATTTTTGATGATTTATTTTTTTATTTTGCAAACAGGGAATATGATTTGGTAAAAATTCATCGAGAATATGTTGTAAAATGAAGCAGCTAAAATTAATATCTTTTTCAAGTATTATGCTTTCTCTGTGAACAATACTATGTTCTCCAGCGTGAACTAATTCAATCGGTAAACAAGGCTGTGAGTTACAGATTATCATTGTTCCTGCCAAATAATAATCTGGCTGTGTTTTATCTAGTAAGGTAACGATATCATCATAGTTTTTACAATTATTGGTAAGAATAGAGGGCAAAATACTAAGACCTAAAGGAGTATATTTTGATAACGCCTGTAGTAAAAAATCGTGGATAATTAACGAATCAACCTGATTTTCCATTTTAAATGGTAAGATTGCGAGCATGCTCTTTGATTTTTTCTTATTCTCTGGCAACAGACGTGTCACCGGACGAGTAAAACGATAGCCCTTACCATAAACAACATCAATATAACGATTGTCTTTATTTTCTTGCAGTATTTTACGCAATACATAAATGCAGCGAGCCAATGATTTTTCAGCGCCTAAATCACCGCGCCAAATTTTTTTTATTATTTCATCAGCAGAAAGTAAAAGGCCAGCAGAGTTAAGCAATAATATTAATACAGACAGTTCCTTACAGGGTAACTTTTCTTTTTTATCATTATGAAAAATAATTCCATCTTTTTTTAAAATAAAGTCACCAAAAACATATTGCTCAACGTCAGACAGTAGCTCATTCATTCGATATTAACTCTTAATTTAATCAGATGAAGCCCATGAATATTCGGACTAAAGTATGTCAATAAATAAGATATACCTAGACAATGTGGCTATATTAATCTCTTTTGGGTAAAAAAATGTATAGCGCTGGTAAAAGTGCTGAAATTTGCAATGATTAAATAAGGTATTAACACCTTGACCATAGGAGGTTGCATTAACTCTGTAACCAGGGCGACAAACAGATAAATGAGCGTTTTTTGCAACTATTTTGTATAAAAAATTGGTACATTTATCAATGTCTGTCAAAAAAGGTAGATATTTTTAAATTAACTGAGGATTTATTAAATGTTCGCTATAACACTCAACCCTAGTCCTATTAAAGACCCTAACGTCTCCACAACCACACCCAGCACATCATTTACCGAAAATCTAGATAGGGCTAGGCAGTCTCCAGTGCAACTTAAACCAATACAGCCTCATAAAAACCCAGCACCGGCTGGATTTATCAGTAACCTATTTAGAGGAGCCTATAACCTATTTACTTCTATTTTTGGTAACACAAATCCGCCACAGAGCAACATGGCCGCTGCTTCCCCCCACAACTCCAATTTTGAAGACTACATGGATATACCTCCAAACCAGCTTCAGCAGGCCCTGGCTCTTAGGAATAGAAGACAGCCTATAACACCGTCTAGACCCACTCAACGGGACAGCATGGCCCCTGTTCTAAGGCAAGAACTTGATAAAAAGGCCAGAGTTTTATGCCCCCCCCCAAAAAGAGCAGAATGCAGCACCTGAGCCTACAACCTCACCGTATGAATCTACTTTTAAGTTTAACCCTAATAAAAAAATGATGAGTTTGGAGCCTGATCGTTGTGACGCCCTCAACAGGGAAGCATGCAGTAAAGAACACTCAGCCTCACCGCAAATAAATACTACTGACAGGAATACACAATCCACTCAGCAGTCCCCTAAGATGAAGTGTGAGCATCAGCTTTTGGACCACATCAACAGGGAAGCATGCAGTGGAGAACCCTTAACCCCATATGAATCGATAGCACCATATGTACCACTTGAACCTACAGCCCCAGAACCCATTGACTTCCTTTCGCTTCAGACTACGTGGTCTTTAAAGCGTTCAGGTTTTACTGAAAAAGAGATTGGTGAAGCCGTTATAGAAGCATCTCGATGGGACTCCAAAAATACAGAATAAGACTTGTATCGCCTAATAGAAGTTTTACGGCACACAGGATAACGCACTGGGCGGAACCAAAGTGATGTCAGCGGGGAGCTCAGGCAACATTTTCTGTAGTACCAGGATAGTGGCGGGATAAGGATGGCCAATGGCAATGACGGCACGCCAACGCGACTGCTTGATTAAATTGTTGGCGAATAGCCGTTTCAGTCGGTGATTGATCAAGAAATATTTGCCGTTTTATAACTTTGATCCCGGTGCCTTGAGCTGCCCGGCTAACCTGGCTGTTATTGATCGTGAGACTATCGAGAAAATAGAGTTGATATTGATCCAATACCTGCATCACTTTTTGCATCGCAGGCAAATTACTGGTCATCGCGCTGCCCATATGATTATTCATTCCCACGGCGTAGGGTACGTTTATGATCGCTTGGCGAATAATCCGCTGAATTTCTTCAATACGCATTTGTGGGTGTAATGTATCACGCTCTAATGGTTGTTTGCTTAACGGCGCCATAGGCAGATGTATGAGAGAATTTCACGTCCCTGATTATGCGCTTTTATTGCCATTGCTCTGGCATAAGGAGCATGAGGCAAGATCGCTATTGAAATCGGTAGAGGGAGTTGCAATATTTTATTTCCGTTAACGGGACGGTAGCCAATATCATCAATGACGATAGCCAATTTATACCCTTTGTCTTTGAAGTTGCCGCTAGGCGGCCAGGGCGTGAGATCCGATGAGCGTAGACAGGCTACGTGATTCGGGCGAGGGCTCGCAGCCAACAACGCGGCGGCTTCAAAGGCGAAGGCTATACTGGCTTCTGTGCCGCTGACTATCCACAACAAACTGGATAACAGTAATAAAGGTATTTTGAAATGATGCAATATTTTTTCCTAATTCGATTAGCATTCGTAATCGGGTAATCAAAAACCCTCCCATCAAGGTGTATCGAGCCAGGGTTGTGGATTCATTGCTTGGCCTTGTCTACGTATTTCAAAATAAAGTGAAGGCTGACCCTGTCCACCACTGCTTCCAACTAAGGCGATAGCTTGACCTGCTTTTACCTCATCCCCCACGTTGACCAATATACTTTGATTATAGCCGTATAGACTCATGTCCCCTCTACCATGCTCCACAACCACCATCAATCCATAACCTTGCAGCCAATCGGCCAATAAAACACGACCATAAGCAATTGCCCTGACTTCCCGGCCTTCAGTGGCGGCAATAACCATTCCTTTCCAACGTAACTCTCCTTGTAATGCTTCGCCAAATCGGTGGCGTATCTCACCACGTACTGGCCAAATAGTTTGCCCCTTCGGTGGCCCAAGCCCCCCCGTGCGCGCCATGAGTGAGCGTTCATTTTCACTGAGAGTATATTGACTGCCGGTTTTTTCTGCTTGTTGCTTTTTCGCTTTTATTTGCTCACGCATACGAGCAGCTTCTTGCGCCTCTTTTTTCGCTCTCGCCTTAGCCCTACGTTCAGCGTTAGCAATTTTATTACGTAAGCGACGCTCGTTTGATTTTAATTCCGTTAAACTTTGTTGATCTTTTTGCAGCGATTTTTCAAGTGATGTGAGGGTTTGTTTACGAGCTGTACGTGCGGTTTCCCATTTTTGCTGTTGCTCTTTTTTTTCATTAAGTAAGGTTGTTTGCCGATGCTTTTTTTGTACTAATATTTTTTTTTGTCTCGCTAAATCGGTGCGAATTTTTTTCAATGTGTTAATCGATCGGGTACGTGCATGATTAAGATAATTAAAATAGGCAAGAATACGTTCATCACGCCGCCCTGCTTCTCCATTCAATATCAATCGTAAAGCACTATGTTTTCCTTGTTTAAAAGCAGCATTAAGTTGTTTGGCCAGTAAAGTCTGTTGTATCGATTGTTGCTTTTCTAACTGGCTAATAGAGGTGCTGACATCAGCCATATCTTTATTTAATTGCGTTAATGTAGATTGGATTTCACGTAAAGTGCGACTCACTTGGGCGATATTATTTTCTTGTTGTCGCAGACGTTCTAACAGTGTTTGGTGTTGCTGTTTTTGTTTTTTGACACTTTTTTCTTTTTCTTCAATCCCTTGTTGTAGATTTTTCAACTGGACTTTATTATCGACCTGATTTTTATTATTGGTCTTTTTTTCAGACGACAGTGTATCCGCCGCATGGCTAGAGAATGGCAATAGGTAAGAATAAAAAAGACTAGAATAAAGAATAACACAGAGCATAAAGCAGATAGACTGTTGTCTAATCAGCAATGTATTACGCCTTCCGATGATATGGCCTACAATCATTGTTATTAAAAATAATGTCTTTTTAATCATAAAATTAGATTATTCCACTATTATGAAAAAACCACCCTTGGGTGGTTTAATTCTAGAATTCGCATCACGCAGTAGGCTATGCAAGAAATCTATTTACTGATGTGGGCAATCAAATCTAACACTTTATTCGAATAACCGGTTTCATTATCGTACCAGGCAATTAATTTTACAAAATTATCATTAAGTGCAATACCGGCTTTAGCATCAAATATTGAAGTCAGTTTTTCCCCGTTGAAATCGTTAGAGACCACTTCGTCTTCAGTGTAACCTAGGATCCCTTTTAATTCCCTTTCCGATGCTTCTTTAATCGCCTGACAAATTTCCGGGTAAGTCGCCGATTTTGCCAAACGAGCCGTCAGATCAACCACAGAAACATTCGGCGTTGGCACGCGGAAAGCCATGCCAGTCAATTTGCCATTCAGTTCAGGGATCACTTTACCCACCGCTTTAGCAGCGCCAGTAGAGGAAGGGATGATATTTTGTGATGCACCACGTCCTCCACGCCAATCTTTTTGTGATGGGCCATCGACTGTTTTTTGTGTCGCTGTCGTGGCATGTACGGTGGTCATTAACGCTTCAACGATACCAAATTTATCGTTTATGACTTTAGCCAATGGCGCCAAGCAGTTAGTGGTGCAAGAGGCGTTGGAAACAATTTTTTGCCCCGCGTAAGTTTCATGGTTGACGCCCATAACAAACATTGGGGTGTCGTCTTTTGACGGGCCGGTTAAAACCACTTTTTTTGCCCCGGCATCAAGGTGTTTACCTGCCGTTTCTTTGGTAAGAAACAGGCCGGTGGCTTCCGCCACAACATCGACGTTGACTTCGTTCCATTTCAGATTCGCCGGATCTTTTTCAGCCGTGATACGAACCTTTTTACCATTGACCACCAAATGACCTTCTTTAACCTCGACCGTCCCATTGAAGCGACCATGGGTAGAATCATATTTCAGCATATAAGCCATATATTCAGCATCCAATAAGTCGTTGATCGCCACGACTTCGATGTCAGTACGTTCTTGCGCCGCCCGAAAAACAATGCGACCGATACGGCCAAAACCGTTGATCCCTATTTTGATAGTCATATAATTCCATCCGCTATTTTGTGGATAATAAAAGTAGCGGGTAAAATTACAAAAACCTTACCGAGCGTCAAGCGGAATCGTGTCAATGACGACGATAAAGTACAATTTATAGACGAATCAGTTTAATTTGATTCAAGGCGGAGGAGCGCAGACAGTACAAATAGTACGGCAAGCGACGACAACACAGAATCAAATTTAAAATGATTTGGCTATAGCAGCGAAAATAAGCTAACAAGGAGCTTTAATGGAGCTTTATGATTTAATCGCCAAGATCACCCCAGAAATCTATCAACGTTTATTAAACGCAGTGGAATTAGGTAAGTGGCCCCAGACGGCATTGCATTAACCCCAGCCCAAAAAGAAAATAGCCTACAAATCGTCATGCTATGGCAAGCGCGTCATAACACCGAAGCGCCTCACATGAGTATTGGTACTGATGGTCAGATAATGATGAAAAGTAAACAAGAATTAATACAACAATTTGTTATAGCCGAATCAAATTAAAATGATTTGGCTATGCCAACCTTCTGTGAGTCAACCATTGATTAAATCGACAACCCCATAATTTTTACATTAGACCTCTTTCGAAACTGTAGCGCGTGATGCAAAGTCAAGGTGCACGGCGAGTACGTGAAGATTGTGAGCACCGCGCAACGCCGAATTCACAGCACGCAGTAGGTTATGTAAAAAGTCTACTGAAGATCACTACAAACCAAACATAATGCATAAAGATTTTGTGGATCTTTGAGTTGATTGAGAAAATGAGGTTGTTCCTTTACCGCCGTGAGCATGGCCGAGAAAGGCGGTGGCAGCATTGCCTGCATCGAAGTGTTAATCTGATCCAAGATAACTTCTTTCAAATTGGGCTGTTCGGAAAACCACTGTAGTGTATATTGCTTGAGCTTTGCCAATTCGGCCACTTTTTTCACTGCATCGTCAAAATCACCTAATTGATCGACCAAACCCCGTTGTTGCGCATCTGACCCAGTCCATACTCGCCCCTGAGCAACTTCATCCATTTGGGCAATGGTTTTTTTACGCGCAGTGGCAACAAGCTCAATAAAAGTTTGGTAACCATGCTCAATAGTCATTTTCATCATTTGACTAAATTCTGGCGGTAAAGCTTTAGTGATAGCCACATCTGCCAGCGGTGAAGTGGCTACGCCATCACTATGAACGCCTACGTTGTCTAATGAATTTTCAAAAGTATTGATCACACCAAAAATACCGATGGAGCCGGTAAGGGTGCTGGGACTGGCGATAATATAATTAGCGGGCGTAGAAACCCAATATCCTCCTGATGCCGCCATCCCCCCCATAGAAACCACCAGGGGTTTATTGGCACGGCGAAGAGCGACGAGCTCAGCGCGTATTACTTCAGATGCACTAGCACTGCCACCCGGACTATTGACACGTAAAATAACCGCTTTAATTTTAGGATCTAGCCGTGCTTGACGAATTTGCGCCGCAGCAGCATCACCACCAATATTACCTGGCGTTTTCGCACCATCAACAATGGCACCATTAATTAAAATAACGGCAATTTCGTTATCTTGTTGTGGTTGTTCTTGGCTTTGATAGTCATAGATGCTAATAAAATTAAAATTATTGTTTTCTTCGTCCCAGCCAAAAGTTTTGCTCAATTCAGTTTCCACTTCTGGGTTAGAGGCTATCTGATCAACTAATTTGTTATCCAGCGCATATTTAGCCAGATTACCCTCCTTAGTTTGTAAAGCGGTAATCATCTCTGGAGCGCTTGGAAATAATTGTTGTGGGCTAAGATACCGGTTAGCCGCCACCGTTGTTAAATAATTTTGCCACAAACTTTCTACCCACCGGCTACTGGCTTCCCGCGCAGCGTCAGACATATTATCGCGGAGCATGGGTTCAACCGCCGATTTATAAGTACCCACACGGAAAATATGTGTACTCACTTTTAGCTTATCCAGCAATGATTTGTAGTAGAGAGTATTGGTGGAGAAGCCATGAAGTTGAACAGAGCCTTGAGGCGCTAAGTAAATTTTATTAGCGAAACTGGCCAAGTAGTACTGAGCTTGACTATAACTTTCACCAATAGCATAAATTGGCTTGCCACTGTTACGAAACTCACTGAGCGCTTTACCTATATATTGCAACGATGGCTGATCAGCGCCTGCAAGATTGTTTAATGACAATACTATACCGGTAATATTATTATCAGATTTAGCTTGGCGGAGCGTTTCCACTATCTCAAACAGTGAATTTTCCTGTAAGCGCGTGCTGGAAGAACCAAGCAGTTCACGCCCCCAGACTCGTAATTTATTATTTACCACCGGTTTATCAACGATAATGCCATTTAAATCAACTAATAAAGCCCCTTTTACCGGTTCTGATTTGTTTTGAAATTGAAAGTAAAGACTAATAGCAATGAAAATTAATAGGATAAAAAATAAATTGCATACCAATTCTCTGACAAAATTCAGTAAACGCCATGTTTGTCGAAAAAAACCAGTAATAAACCGCAAAAAAATGCGCATGTAGTCTCCAAAACAATTTAACCGGTTTGTGTATACCCTTCGCCTTGAATCAAATGAAACTGATTCGGCTATATCTTAATAATCTATTAAATAAACGTCAGTCTAAGAAATTGTTCGAAATTTCTTTTCTTTCTCTTAAGCGCAGCTCAAAAAAGATTTCGAATAGGCTCTAAATAGATTAATCGACAACAATTGACCCAAAATTGAATCCATGTCCTAATTTTTCGATGACGCAACGTTGATGACAGCGTAGGTGAGTGCAGATATTATAGATTATCTTATGTGATTAGTAACGGTGAGTAATGCAACTTTTTATTGCTGAGAAGCCCAGTTTGGCGCGCGCCATTGCCGACATACTGCCTAAACCCCATCGGCGTAATGATGGTTTTATTGTCTGTGGTAACGAGCATATTGTGACCTGGTGTATTGGACATTTATTAGAACAGGCACCACCTGATGTCTACGATAGTCGTTATAATCGCTGGTCATTGACCGATTTACCTATTATCCCCAAAAAATGGCAATTACAGCCACGTAGTTCGGTCATCAAGCAGCTCAATACCATTAAAAAATTATTACAGCAGGCTGATGAAGTCATCCATGCAGGTGATCCTGATCGCGAAGGACAACTATTGGTCGACGAGGTACTGGATTATTTGGCTTTGACACCGTCAATACGACAAAATGTACGTCGTTGTCTTATTAACGATTTAAATCCGCAAGCCGTTGAACGAGCAGTAAAACGATTACGTGATAACCGTGACTTCATCCCTCTCTGTGTCTCAGCATTAGCGCGGGCACGATCAGATTGGTTATATGGTATCAATATGACACGTGCCTATACCCTTCTCGGGCGTAATGCGGGATATAATGGTGTACTTTCAGTCGGACGAGTGCAAACACCGGTGCTGGGATTAGTCGTCCGTCGTGATGAGGAAATTGAAAATTTCATCCCCAAAGATTTTTTTGAAGTAAAAGCACACATTATTACGCCCAAAGGAGAACGTTTTGTTGCTCTTTGGCAACCCAGTGATGCCTGTGAAAATCATCAAGATGAAGAGGGACGTATATTACATAAGCCACTGGCAGAACATGTGATTAATCGTATTACTTGGCAGCAAGCAAAGGTTACTGCATACCATGATAAAAAAGAATCAGAAACCGCGCCATTGCCGTTCTCTTTATCCACATTACAGATAGAGGCAGCGAAGCGTTTCGGGTTAAGTGCTCAAAAAGTGTTAGATATCTGCCAGTGTTTGTATGAAAACTATAAATTGATTACCTATCCTCGCTCCGATTGCCGCTACTTACCCACCGAACATTTTCTGGATCGTCATTCGGTATTCAAGGCTATCAGCTGTCACCAACCTGAGTTGCTGCCGTTGTCCGTTATGAATGATGACCGCCGTAATCGCTGTTGGGACGATAAAAAAGTGGATGCGCATCATGCTATTATCCCCACTCCACGCAGTAGCAGTGTCAAAATGACAGCGGACGAAAATAAAGTTTATGATTTGATTGCAAAGCAATACCTAATGCAATTTTGCCCCAATGCCCAGTTTCGCAAATGCGCTATTGAATTAGAAATCATGGGGGGTAAGTTTATCGCTAAAGCCCGTTTTCTTGTCTATGCAGGTTGGCGAACTTTACTCGGCACTAAAGAACGAAACGAAGAAGACGAGGGAATGCCGTTGCCGGTTGTGGCACCAGGGGCTGAATTGTTGTGTGAAAAAGCAGAGCTGCTTGAAAGACAAACACAACCGCCACGACCATTTACTGATGCGAGTTTGTTATCGGCGATGACAGGCATCTCACGATTTGTACAGGATAAAGAGTTAAAAAAAGTACTGCGGGCTACGGACGGTTTGGGGACTGAAGCAACACGTGCAGGCATTATTGAACTTCTTTTTAAACGTAATTTTTTATGCAAAAAAGGGCGTTATATTTCTGCTAGCGCAGCGGGCAGAGCCTTAATCCACGCATTACCTGCTATTGCGACTCACCCCGACATGACCGCGCACTGGGAAGCTACCTTAACACGTATCAGTGAAAAAAAATTTTGTTATCAAGATTTTATGCAACCCTTGGTGGCTACGCTAAAGCATTTAATTTATCAGGTAAAGCAGAGCCATTCATCTTCGACCTTTAATAGACCTCTTCGGAAACCTACTGCGTGACGCGGATCCTGCGTTGCCCGGTGCGCGCAATCCTCATGCACTTATGGCAACGAAGATTGCTGTGCGCCGGGCGCCTTGACTCCGTATCACTCGCTACGGTTTTTCCAAAGAGGTCTAATATACCCACAGCCCTTGAAGTTGCGGCGCCCAGGGCGACCGACCAATGAGCGTACGTGATTCAGGTGAACCCCCATAGTCACTAACTAAATTTAAATTGCTTGATCGCTTCAGTCTGATAGCGCCGTTTTCTGCACTGTGAGCCTTTGAGATAGTGCTGAATTTTATCCCATGCAGGCAAAGAGTGACACAACAGGGCAGAGGGCGTGACTTAACAGACCGTTCATCATTAGACCTCTTCGGAAACTAGCATTCATATAAGAATTTTGGTAAAACACTCCTGAACAAGGAGCCGCCATGAAATATGAAGTAATAAAAGTACTGGAAGAGGAAAAATTTCGTCGCTTAACGGGTGTTAAACGCAGTACATTTGAAAAGATGATAAAGATATTGAATGAAGCAGATAAGAGTAAGCAAGGGAAAGGAGGTCGGAAACCCAAGCGGGGTTTAGAAGAGCGCTTATTAATGGCACTGGAGTATATACGAGAATATCGCACTTATTTTCATGTCAGCCAAAGCTATGGCGTGAGTGAGAGCACATGCTATGAAACGATTAAATGGATAGAGAATACGCTAATAAAGCATCCTGATTTTGCCCTACCTGGACGCAAAGCTGTATTAAAAAGGGATAGGGAGTATGAGCTGGTTCTTATTGATGCCACAGAAACGCCGATTGAACGTCCCCAAAAAAACAAAAGCCGTTTTACTCAGGAAAAAAGAAACGACACACCTTAAAAACACAAGTGCTCGTTGATAAAAAAAGTAAAGCAGTCATCTGTACAAGCTTTACGAATGGGAGGCGCCATGATTTTAGGTTGTTTAAGGAGTCTGGTGTGCGAATACATCCTGACATCAAAACAGTTACCGATACAGGTTACCAAGGGCTTGGCAAGATTCATTCAAACTCGGCGTTGCCTAAGAAAAAGACAAAGAAAAATCCCTTAACAAAAGAAGATAAACGCAACAATCGTGCGTTATCAAGCCAGCGTGTATTAAACGAACATGTCATTGGTATGATTAAAAGATTTAAAATTGTATCAGACCGTTATCGAAACAGGCGAAAACGTTTTGGATTAAGATTTAATCTGATTGCTGCAATTTATAATATGGAAATTAGATAAATGATAGTTTCCGAAGAGGTCTAATGACATAGCCTGCCAGCGGCTGGCTGAAACGTTGAGCTTGTTACCCTGTTTCCTGAGGGGAAAAATGCCCACTGATTGCCAGTAGGCGTTCTAACAGACAGGCAACGAGCAACTTACCATGTAGCCATGCCTGCACACCCGTTGGGTTTTTCTTTTTCAGGTAGCCCAAACCGGTTAACGACTTCATTCGTTTGAAAGCCAGTTCAATCTGCATCGCTGCCTGTAAAGCCCCCTAAGAGTATTTATCCTAATGAATATCTAACCATGAGCATTTTAAAGCAATTAGCCCTGATTCCTGACCCACGTAAAGATATCAATATTAAGCACCAATTGATCGATGTGATTTTCTTAGTTTTTGCCGCGGTGGTTAAGTGGAGCCTCGGGATGGAAATCAATCAAAGTATGGCACTTATCAAAACGGCATCCCCCGCCGCCATTGCATTGATAACATTATCAATGCATTAGATACGGATTTACTGGTTCAAACCTTGCTATCATGGATTAATGAACGACGTGAGCGAACGGGTAGGACGCTGATAGCACTCGACGGTAAAACCTTACGCAGAAGCTGGTCTGAAGAGATTTGTACCGCCTTACATACCGTCAGTGCCTATGATGTTGACGCCGGTATTACGCTCTATCAAAAAGCGGCAAACAGTAAGGGCAAAGAAGGCGAACTCGCTCGTCAAATCATCGATGCATTAGCGTTGGATAATGCGGTTGTGACGCTCGATTCATTGCATTGCCAAACCTCAACGTTATCACTTATCACGCAACGCAACGGTGATTTTGTCGTGCCGCTTAAAGCCAACCAAAAGACACTATTTGCTACCGCCTATTACACGGATAAAGTGCATGAATACACGCAGACTAATCAGGGACAGGGGCGAGTAGAGAAACGCACCGTCATGCAAATCAATGCGGAATTACCGGAGGAATTAAAAGCCAAATGGCCTTCCATTCGCACCTTCATTGAGGTAGCCAGTGAGCGAACAAAGAATGAGATAACCCACTGTCGTTCGCGTTGGTATGTCAGTTCACTCCCTTTAAATGCAGAACAAGCGGCATTGGCGATTCGGCAACATTGGGGGATAGAAAATCAACTTCACTGGGTTCTGGATGTGGTGTTTAGAGAAGATGAACTCTCGATAAAGGCGCCGGAGGGCGCCGCCCATATGGCGCTTTTCAATCGTGTTGCCTTGAGCCTGATTAAACAACATAAAGGCAAACAAGACAGCATTGCCAGTAAACGTAGAAAAGCCGCCTGGTCAGCCGATTTTCGCAGTCAACTTATTTTTGGATAAAATATCAGCAAAGTGGAATCCCGCCCTGGTAAAGCCCCAGAATCTCCTCTGCACTTAATTGTTTCAGCGTGGTAACAACAACGACTAGCCCGTTATCTCCATATTTTGGGCACTAAAAAATAGAGTCCCAAATCTAGTCCCTAAAAAACAGAGTATAACCTTGCCACACCGAAAGATAACAGGCAACAAAAAACCCGCAAACTCATTTAGAATGCGGGTTCTTACAGGATTACAGTCAGTTTCTGATACTAACCGATATGATGATTGGTCGGCGAGAGAGGATTCGAACCTCCGACCCACTGGTCCCAAACCAGTTGCGCTACCAAGCTGCGCTACTCGCCGATAATTATTTTTGGTGCGAGGGGAGGGAATCGAACCCTCACGTCTGTAAAGACACTAGCACCTGAAGCTAGCGCGTCTACCAATTCCGCCACCATCGCTTACTTAAAGTCTATTCAAAATTTTTTATGTAACCATTTACTCTTGTAAGTTGCTATTTTGGCCTGTTTTTGTGCCAATCTAACACTATTTAATAAAATTTTGAAAAGACTCTTAAAATTTGGGGTGGCTAATGGGGCTCGAACCCACGACAACTGGAATCACAATCCAGGGCTCTACCAACTGAGCTATAGCCACCATAACGGTTTTCTATTTTCTACAATTTTATCCCCGCCGCTTCTCACGCTCAGAAACCAGTGGTGCGCCCGACAGGATTTGAACCTGAGACCTCTGCCTTCGGAGGGCAGCGCTCTATCCAGCTGAGCTACGGGCGCCTAGCGCCGTTGCGGGGGAGAATACTACGGTTTTAATATTAGTCTGTCTAGTGATTTTTAAGTAAAAATGATTCGTTTGTTTATGCTTTATTCATTTTGCCTTTGTTGAACTGCACCATACAGTTATCAGTGGATTTTTTACAAAAAACCTAATCGCCATTTGAAATCTCTGATGTGCACAAAATGCGAATAAGTGCTTATACCCAATGAATTTCGAGTTATGGCAAGGCGGCCCCAAGGTGCAGGGCGGGATTCCACTTTGTATTTTTTTTCATCAATAAGATCAATATTTAAGCATTTCGCAGACGAAATTTTCTCATATGTTTAATTAATATACACAAATTGTGTGTTTTTTAATCTAAAATTGATTAATTAATGAGTTAGATCCCGCCCTGGGCCAAGGTGTGAGACCGATGAGCGTAGATAGACTACGTGATTCGGCGAGCACCCGCCGCCGTAACTTGAAAGGCGAAGGGTATACATCGGTATATTTTTAGAAACTAATGCCGTGTTAATGTCAGATAATTTATACCCTTCGCCCTTGCAGTTGCCGCTTTGTTGGCAGCGGGGATTCACCCATAATCGCCGCCTGCTTGCCGTGGACGGCTGTGTAGTCAAAGAGCCGGGCAGTCCCTTCCCCGACTGGCGACTGCACTATGCAATGGATATCAGAACGCTAAATTGTTACCAGTCGCTTATCACCCCTGTCAGCGCCGGTGAAACGCTGACAAGGATGCCAAAATCCAATAAAAAATGCTGGCAACCAGCAAGGAGTTAAGTGATGGAACACCCCAATCGAGAGCCAGTCCGACGGCACTCCCTAAAATCGAAGATACAATCGCAGGCCACCCGATCAGAGGGGTAGAGAGAGTATCGGGTAGTTTTCCTTCACGTCGCGTGGCATCAAGTAAGGCACGATTCGTGCGTAAAATATAATAATCAACCAGCATAACACCGATAATCGGCGGGAAAAGTACGCCCAGGACAGTCAGAAAATCAACAAATTGATCTAAAATTCCCATTATAGATAACGTTGTCCCTAACAGCCCCATAGCCAGGGTTATCCATGTATAGCGCCATTTTTTTCCTGTCATTCCCTCCAAAGCGTTAGCGATACCTAACGAAGAAGAATAAAGATTAATATCGTTTATTCTCAACGTAGAAAAAATAACGGTAAGTAGTCCGATCCCCCCTGCTGTTTGTGCCATAATCGCCACCACATCAGAAGTGTTGAGTACACGAGCAATTAATATGGCCAGACCGTTAACAATAAACTCGCCTACGACAATAGAAGCAATAACCATCCAGAACACATGTTTTCTATTTTGGCAATAACGGCTCAGATCCGGTGTAATAAGACTGGCGACAATACACCCGCCCACCACAATCGTTATTCCAGCACTAATGGTTATTGGTTCACCGATAGGCACCGCATTAATGAGATGAGTGATATTATGCCCGGTCAATGTCATCACTGAAATATATCCAATGACGATGGAAAAGAGCGGCACCGCTAATTTTGCACTGAATTTTAATGCCTTAAATCCAAAAGTAACCAGTACTGTTAGCGCTGTGCCTGACAATGCCGCCGACCAGCCAAAGCCCAGTCGATCATTCAAAGCGTAATTGAGACCCTGTGCGAAAACAGCATTTTGCACACCGAACCAACCTAACAAGCTCACCGCAATCACCATGCCTACAAATACTGAGCCCAAGCGGCCAAAACCACACCAACGCGCTAATAAGCTGCTTGATAGTCCTTCACGCATCCCTGCAAATCCAAGCCCGATAGTAACAAATCCGAAAATGAGACTGCCAAAAAAAATAGATAAGAAGGCATGGCTTAGTGTCATGGAATGTCCTAATACCGCACCTAGCATAAACTGATCTAATGCGGTCAGCATACCCATGTAAACTAACGTTACGCTGATAAAAGGAAATCTCATTGTTGTAGGTACACGGCTGACAGTATAATTATCATCATTAATAATATTTTTATTCATTTTCTCTTAATCTCTTTTAAAAAAATAATTATTATTAATATAAATTCATTTAATAGTATTCTATTTGACAATAGAATACAAACCCTGGGCGGAATTAGTTCCAGAATTACAAGATCACGATAAAGGTGCTGAAAAGACCGGAAAAAGTGTCTGTATTATTGAGACTTATTTTTGGAATAACGAAGAATCCATTCAGCCTTATTTTTGTGAAAAATTTCCAGTTTACAATAAAGATAAGCAGTGCATAGTGACTGTTTGACATGCCAGGAAATTTAACTTTTTATCTCCATTGGAACTTATTGATAAACGTTCTCCATCTGCATTAATACTAGAACTCTCTAATGATCTATTTACAAAATCAGAATTGAAGTTAATTTTTTTTTGCAGTAAATAAATTATGCTGCAAGCAACAAGTATAAAATTTTTACACTATACGATAATAGTATTTTTTGCCAAAATTTGAAGCTTGTTAATACACGGATACTTAAATGTTTTTCATTGTGAATGATGAAACATTGAGAATAAGAACATTATTTATTTTATCTTTGAGCAAGAGTAAAATTCACTCTAATAATAATGCATGTAGATAGTACTGTGTATCACAACAAGGCATGAGTAAATCATAATTATGATTTACTTAATTAAGCACTATTAATTGTATGTAAATAATGAAGACCAGAATTGAAGCTGGAAGATCACTTACAAAAATTTTCATCTATATTTTCAATTGGTGTCACAGAAAAGAGAGAGTGATAAAATAGTTATTATTTTTATTCTAAATCTCATGATTGGCATCCAGTTTATTGAAAATAGGAGGGCGTCGTGATGAGTAACCGACAAAATAGAGCGAGAAAATGCGCGTTAAAAGATAAAATAGTAGCGGCTACTAGTAGCCGCTACACAAAATGAAATGAAAAGAAAATAAAGAAAGCCAGAAAACCGCTATTTGCTCAGTATAAAATAAAACGCCTTTCCTAGATTAGGATTATTGAATAATTAGCCTTATGAGAAAAATCATAAATTGCTTAATTTGGGTTAAGGTTGTTTTGCGGTTATTACTCCCGTTAATCCTTCTTTTTACCCCTATCATGATCGTACCTAATTCACAACCTGTGGGCGATAAATGTGGTGTTTCAAAAGAAGAGATCACTGCCGACGGTAAGAATGCAACGACCTTAATATTTACCGCCAAGGATGGCAGCAACCAGCCTGTTCGCAATTTAAATGTGAGATTTAAACCTAGCCATGAAGCGGACACCAGGCTGAGTGCAGTTACCGAGCAAAAAGGGTGACGATTACACCGCACATTGATGGCCAGGCCGTCGAGGGAGTTGCGGCAGAAAACGTGACCTTCACGGCAGCCCGTGTTGATTTTGATGAATCTAGCTTTAGCGCTTCAAGCTGTATTCTTTTTACCGACGGTCAGGATAAAGTGACATTAGCCTTTACCGCCAAAGATAGGCACAACCAGCCTGTCCGCGGGTTAGTGATTAGCTTTAATAAGGAGAAGAATCGGCCGTCGGGTTTTAGCACCATTCTGAGTGACATCACCGAGACAGATTGAGTTTATCGCGCTACCCTAACAGCAACCACAAAAGGTAGCAAAGAGGCTATCTCAGAATTGGTGGATTTCCGATTGATGATCGATGGTAAGCCGGCCGGGGTGGTGAACGAGGTTTTACTAATTGCTCCCAAATATTACTTTACTGTTTCAAAAGACAGTATTGCTCCTAACTATGAAGATGAATCGACCTTAACCTTTACCGCCATCGATGGCGGCAACCAGCCTCTCCACGGGTTAGCGGTCAGTTTTAAACGTGACGATGAAGAAGGCACCATACTGAGTCCAATCATAGAGAAAAATGGCGTCTACAGCGCTACGTTGAAAGGGTTTAGTGCTAAAAAGGTAACAATTGAACCACGTATCGGCGGCCAACCAGTGGCGGGGATCACGGAAAAAACGGTGACATTATCACGGGAATGAATCGGCTGAACCGCCTCGAGGCTCCTGAAGACTAAACTCTGAGTATAAAAAGGAGCCCCGAAATGTCATCGAAACGTTATCCTCCCAACTCTCCCAAACTGTGCCAGCGGGCAATGAGGCTCCTGCTAGCGCAGCGCACAGGCGGTAGTAGCTTCTCCGCCAGTGTCCTCCATCGCTATCATAGAAACCAAATGACAAACCAGTTCGGTCAATGTACCCACATCTTTGAAGTTGGCGTGCGACCCGGTGAGCGTAGACCTACTTCAAGTGTCGCCTTAGCGCCTATTCGAAATCTTCTTTAGCGAAGATTTCGAATAGGCGCTAAGGCATTAATGGATTCAATTAATTATTGCATTCGTTATCTTTTAACATTATATTTACAATTATATAACATTAAAGAGGGTAAATATTATGTCACTGATTATTCAAGGCGCAACTTACCTGCCATTTAACATAGTTATTAGTGAAAAAAGACTCAAACGTACGATTTATGGTTCTTCGAAAGAAGATGCCATAGAAATGGGCGTCTGGGGCAAAATTAAGGACTGGGTTTGTAGGAATAAAAAAAGTAAAGCACTGAAGAAGATTTATGATTTGACGCATAACGATCATGAACCGGATACTGAATCAGCACTGAAAACAATAACTTCTTTTTACCAACTTAAGGAAATGATCTATCCTGGTTTTCAGGATAGATTTCAGGCGTCTGTCACAGAAAACGAAGATGGTACTTACACCTTTGCCTTTTCTATAAAAGATGCAATGGATGAACGCAAGTTGGTCTACGGGAATTTTGAAAAGGACGTTCATGCTTTTTCTGCAAGAAAATTAACCAATAACAGTGAGTTTTTAGACACCAGTAACGTTTCTCGTGAGGGCGTTGATGCCGCCTTAGCTAAGGTGGCTTACAATGTTGCTCTAGATAAACTGGAAGGGATTTCTTCGCCAAATCAGGACAGGTTATATCTACATTTACTCAGTGAACGAACAAAACAAAAAATGGGGTTTGATCAACGTCTAGCTCAGGAGTGGATTACGTTGCAAATGAAATGTTTTGATTATTACGCCCTGCAACGTTCCTCTCTGGACTCCATTGAGGGTATGGATCTAACAAAGACAATAGAAACGGAAAATGAATGGATCTATAACTTTGCTAGATCAATGAGCAGTATTAAAAGAAACATACAAAAACCGCTAGCTGAAAAATTTAATAACAAAACTAACAGGCTGTATGATGAACCCATATATGCAGAAATTACTGATTTAAAAGCAGTTCATTCTGAACGAACTGATAAGCCCCTCCGTGCAATGACATCACAATCTCAGACGATTCAAAACTTTCGGTTATAAAATACTATGCAGGCTCCGTAAATGGCGATATCTACGCAACAGTGAACAAGAAAAATAGTGAAGAATCAGAATTATTAAGAAGCATTAAAGATCATATAATTAAGAATCCTAAAGAATTTCCAACAGCTTATGAATATATCAGATTAGGAAAGGGTATATAGCTGAATAAATTTTCAAAACTTACTCTGCGTCGTCACAGTGTGCCAGAGATCAGCATCGGTAAAAGTGCTGCCAATACGACAGCATTAGCCAGTGTCAATTTGTAAAAGAAAAGACATCGTCGTAAAAAACCACTTAAAAAAATCGAATTGCACCTATTTTTCTTTGGAGGGATCGGTGCACACAAGTTTTATTTAGGCAAGATTGGTCAGGGATTTTTATATCTGCTCTTTTTTTGGACACTCATTCCAGCGATTATCGCTTTCATTGAATTCATTAGACCTCTTCGGAAACTAGCATTCATATAAGAATTTTGGTAAAACACTCCTGAACAAGGAGCCGCCATGAAATATGAAGTAATAAAAGTACTGGAAGAGGAAAAATTTCGTCGCTTAACGGGTGTTAAACGCAGTACATTTGAAAAGATGATAAAGATATTGAATGAAGCAGATAAGAGTAAGCAAGGGAAAGGAGGTCGGAAACCCAAGCGGGGTTTAGAAGAGCGCTTATTAATGGCACTGGAGTATATACGAGAATATCGCACTTATTTTCATGTCAGCCAAAGCTATGGCGTGAGTGAGAGCACATGCTATGAAACGATTAAATGGATAGAGAATACGCTAATAAAGCATCCTGATTTTGCCCTACCTGGACGCAAAGCTGTATTAAAAAGGGATAGGGAGTATGAGCTGGTTCTTATTGATGCCACAGAAACGCCGATTGAACGTCCCCAAAAAAACAAAAGCCGTTTTACTCAGGAAAAAAGAAACGACACACCTTAAAAACACAAGTGCTCGTTGATAAAAAAAGTAAAGCAGTCATCTGTACAAGCTTTACGAATGGGAGGCGCCATGATTTTAGGTTGTTTAAGGAGTCTGGTGTGCGAATACATCCTGACATCAAAACAGTTACCGATACAGGTTACCAAGGGCTTGGCAAGATTCATTCAAACTCGGCGTTGCCTAAGAAAAAGACAAAGAAAAATCCCTTAACAAAAGAAGATAAACGCAACAATCGTGCGTTATCAAGCCAGCGTGTATTAAACGAACATGTCATTGGTATGATTAAAAGATTTAAAATTGTATCAGACCGTTATCGAAACAGGCGAAAACGTTTTGGATTAAGATTTAATCTGATTGCTGCAATTTATAATATGGAAATTAGATAAATGATAGTTTCCGAAGAGGTCTATTATTTATCTTTGCAATTCCGATGAAGAGTTTGCCAGAAAATACGGTTAACTAAGTGTGGAAGATTAGACTGGAAATTTAAGCCCCGCGACACGGGGTCTTTTCGATGTGGTCAACGCCTGGACACTGAAAGAAACAAATCCTTTTATTTCAATTGTATAAACTATAGAAAAGACGACTATCAAGTAACCTAATAAGTGCTATTTTTTCTCCCAAGAGGGCAGCACAAACTTTCCATGCCATTTTTCCATGCCATGAAAATGTATGAGACATATTATATTCTTTTTCACCAAATTGTAGCATCGTTTGCAACGTGAAACTTCCTTTATGATTATCCCAACATTCTTCTTTTATAGCGTACCGGGCTGATTTACCTTTATAACCTACTACACCACTAGAAGTGAGCCAATCACGATCATTATAATTAACTTCTCTGCTGTCTTCAGTAGGATCGACGATTTTGTGAGAAATGAACAATTGCGTTATGAGTTTTTTATTATCTGGTATATTCAATTCGGTTTTAGGCCATACTATGACATGATGCATTCTACCTGCAAACGACATCTGACACCCATTATCTAACTCTCCTGTTGAAGTTATTATAGCACTTGCAGTCGCAGTCGTTTTTATTGAACCGATATCATTTATATCAGGTGCTTTTACAGAAACAAATTTCGATTTATTTGCTGTGATCAAGTTACCATATTGGCCTTTGGCTATCACTTTAAGGTAAAGCTGTCTTCCCCAAAAATAATATTGCGGACTAAAATGAATCTCATGGATTCCTGATGATTTAGGTACCTCTTTTTCCCCTAAAGATTGTCCGCCATCATCGAATAAATAAACAGTAACACTTCCTGCCTGATTAAATTCGTTAGAGGTATCTATACGCAAGGGTAAGATGATGTCGTCATCAGCGTATACAGGTATCCAGTCACCATTATTGCTATAATTACCGTGACTGCTATATCTTATTTCCTCGAGTTCAAAAATAGGTTGACTGTAAATAAGCACATCATAGTGTCCTGAGCTGGCACTATAAAAATCATTCTCAGCAACATTAAGTGTCAGACGTGCGCGACCCTTACCTACTTTACCCTGAACACTCTCCGAGCTGGACAGGTTAACCACGTTGGAATCACTGGATCCCCAGTGAACATCAGCATCTGACGGCACCTTATTTTTGGTTTTTTGTAGCGTGAAAGTTTCTTCGTCGGTTGTTTTCACTTCGGTCACATCAAAGCTGATATTTACCGTGCCTTTGTTAAGTAGATAAAGTACATCAGCAGAGGCAGCTTTAAACTGGTCTGTTTCCCGCGTACTGACGCTCACCGTACTTCTTCCCGGTTTGATTGCGTTGAGAGTACCATTGCCGTTTACGGTCACGATCCCGGTATTTTGACTGGTATAAACAGGAGTAAGGCTGCTTCCCACATCCGCATTACCGAAAGTCGCTGCAATGCTGTAGGACTTACCGTCTGCCCACGTAGCTGTAATCGGGTTACCATCACCCGCCTGCAGTTTCGGATCGGCTTTATCAATGGTCAGCACATAACTGGCCTTTGCCGGATTGTATTGTGCATTACCTGATGTATAAACCGTGATCTTGACTTCACCGGATTTTATTAAGGTGACCTTACCGTTATTGTCAACCGTCGCCACGCTATTGTCCGAACTTGACCATATCTGCTCCACATTATCGGGCATACCCCTTATCGCCTGCGAACGAATAAAGTTTTTGGTATAGATGGTACTCTGCTGCGCATTTGCAAAGTGAAGATCAGGTGTGATGGTTCTCGCGGTAATAGTGATCGTCACGACCTTCTCCATGTTGTTCCCCACAACGGCCTGACCTTCGACGTGCGGGGTGATCGTCACCGCTTTGGCAAGGGTGCCTTTCACCGCTTTCAACTTGGCGCGGTAGACGCCCTTTTCTTCCGTGATGTCACTTAGCCTGGTGCCCGTTTCATCGTCACGGTTAAAGCTGACCTTTAAATTGCACAGAGGCTGGTTGCTGGCATCCTTGGCGGTAAAAGTTAAAACGGCTTCATCTTCACCGTCAGCAGTAATGCGCTCTTTTGAAACAGTAAAATCATAGTGACGAGGAGCAACCGGTGCAGCAGGGGGTGCCATCAACGTCACGGTTTGCGCTCTAACCTGGTCAATGGCCTGACCTCCGACGTGCGGGGTAATCGTCACCGCTTTGGCATCGTTACCTGTTAGGGTGGCGCTGTAAACCCCCTTATTCTCCGTGACGGCACTTAGCCTGGTGCCCGCTTCATCGTCACGTTTAAAACTGACGTTTAAATTGCGCAGAGGCTGGTTGCTGGCATCCTTGGCGGTAAAAGTCAGGCTGGAGGTGATCTTACCATTCGCGATGATGCTATCGGGTGAAACCGTAAAGGTGGAGTTCTGCGCATCAACAATTATGGGGGCCACGGCGCTTAGTGTATAAACATTATTGTTGTCAGCAGGGTAAGAGGGAAGTTTTATCTCTACAGTGTCTTGTGATATCTGTGTGACCGTTCCTCCCGCAGCAAGTAGACTGGTTCTATCCCAGTCAATGCGTCCAAGGCCATGTTTCGCCGTGACCAATGCAGTTAACCGAAAGGTATTTCCTGCTACATTGCTCAATTTCTGAGGTAAGGTTAAACGGATAACTTGCTGTTTTTGATGATCCAGCACGATATGGTTATTACGTTCCACTAAATCATAACGGTTGCCGACCCGTGTTCGCATTGTGGTGACTGCTGAGGGATTTATCTGTGCTTGCCAAGATTCACCCAGGCGATAATTCATCTGAAAATTAAAAAAGGTGTCGTTTTTTCGGCGTTCTACACCCAAGGTCAATAAGGGAATAGGGGTACAGTTGATCCCCACAGTGATAGCGTTGGGATTTTTTTGTCGATGGTTTGTAGCGAATAAAGCCACTTCATCACCATAGTATTGTTCAAACATTAACTTACCGCCTAATTGCGGATAAGACGGCAAATAGGCCTCGACACGCAGATCGTAGCCGTTAGCCGGACGCGCGTTGTAACCAATAAAGTCTTGTGATTGATGCCAATTATTTAAGGAAAAATAACTATTAGCTGATAATTTCAGGTAATCAGCCCACACTTCAGCACCTAGCCCAATCCTCCGATTTTTAGCTGTTAAATCATGATCAAAAAACGTATTAACACCAAACATCCAATTATTTTGGAAAATACGCGCCCCCGCACCGATATTAAAGGTATTTTGGCCACTTTTATTACGGGCACCGAGCTGGGTAAATAATAACGACTTTGAGTTATCGTACAGGGGGAGCATGAAATCTAGGGCGCTACCGTCCAGATGAAAATCGTTATCGATATTAAGTTGTACCCGAGCAGTACCAAACTGATTTAGCCACTGCCCAATGCTAGCATTGGCTTCAGATACCACTGCTGAGCGAGCCATATTGATTGCTGCATGAATAGGATTATCAGTATTGGATAACAATGATCCGGTGGTCATTATTCCTTGTACTATTTTATCTTCCGCCGTCACGGTTTTTTCAGTGTTATTAGAATTTTTACTAAAAAAAAAACATTTTATCCCCCCAAAGCCGACGTCCAAGCTCGAAAAGATTTTCAGACTAAGCTCCAGGGCTAACGTGGATGAAAGCGGTTTTGCTCATGATATGCCGCGTCTTTATGGTTATTCAGTGAAAGGGAAGCGCTGTTACGGCCAACACGATTGCCATGCCAAAGCACGTACTAATGTCATTGGTGCACAGCTTAACGGAAAATTAACTACGGTTTGTACCTTCGACTGCCATATCAACAGCGATATTTTTTATGCCTGGGTCACCCAAAGATTTACTGCCAAAATCCCCTCCAGGGGCAGTCCTTGTGATGGATAATGTGCGCTTCCATAAACGCCAAGACATCCAGGCTGCTATACAGAAAGCTGGCTTTATTCTCGAATATCTCCCCACGTATTCTCCTGACATGAATCCCATTGAGCACAAATGGGCTCAAGCTAAAGCCCTTCGCAGAAAGCGACTATGTGATATCGATACCTTGTTTTCTGACCCTTTTTTCTGACCCTTTATTTTAAATCAATTTATACCGCATAAGCTATACGATAGGGTGTCAGCGCTTCGGTCAATTTTTTCCGATAGCGGGCAACTAATCGGGGAGTCACTAAATCCAAATTTCTAAAACGATCTTGACTGCCTGGCAGAGCCAGTTTTTGATGAAAGTGATCCCAAAACGCATTGAATGTGTGGATGTTGTTATTTATTGCGTGTTGAACCATAAATTCGAGCAAGGTATTGACCGCTATTTTTTCCTTTATTTTCTGCATATTGCTCAATAAATCCGGCGAGGGAGCGAACAAATTTGAGCTAGCTCTTAAAATATCGGTAGTGGCACCATCGGCACAATATATGATCCTGTCAGCCAGTTCATAAATTTGCGCTAATTTATTGTTGAGTGGATTTTTTGGCGTATTAGGTTGCACTAACAAACGCGCGATTTCTTCCAGCACACTTTTCACCTGGTAGTAACGGTGACTATCCTGATCATCGCTGTTCTCTATTTTTTTCTTGAATACTTTAAAATTTTCGCTCACTAAAGTGGTATTTTCTTGATCATCAACATTGGCCGTATAAAACTCAACAATTTTATCAACAGCCTGATGATATTTTGCAATAGACCTCTTTGGAAACCGTAGCGAGTGATGCGAAGTCAAGGCGCCCGGCGCACAGCAACCTTCGTTAACATAAAGTACATGAGGATTGCGCGCACCGCAGGATCCGTATCACGCAGTAGGTTTCCGAAGAGGTCTAATGAACTGCGCATAATCTTCCGACATTTTAAAGCTTGCCACTGCCTCAGACGTTTCACCGGTATAATAAACCGAATCGACAACATTAATATCATCAGCTGCTACCTGTGCGGCGGCGCCTTCAACGGGCGCTGCAGCGTCGGGGGCATGTTTCTTTTCTCTATTTCTCTCTCTTTGCTGCTGTGCCATGCGAACAAGATTCATGCCATTGTCCTGAATATCGCGCAACAGTTGCTCATAATTCTGGATACGAGAATCTTCGGGAAAGGTAAACAGATCGAGAAAAGCTTATGCTTCAGCGTAGGAATAATTTGGCTGAATACTTTTTACTTTGGTGATCAAGGCTTGCCATTTTTTAGGAGGGATCCCCGCACGGTTAATATGAGCGGCTAAAACTGACGTAGAGTCGCTCTCTGGAAGATCGGCTGGGGGGAGAGGCTGAGATGAGCCGGCAACGGTCATTTTCACTTTTTTGGGGGGAGGCACTTCTTGCTCGGAGGTGGATTTGTCTATCATTGTCCAACTGAGAGGAGAATGATAACCATGATTAAGTGGTCCCGGATCAACCAAAGCAAGCTCAACATGGCTTTCTTCAATACCCTCTAGCATCGATTGATAATCGCTCACTTTGGTGGCGTTAGCATAATTAAATTGATTGAGAAAAGCTTCGGCTTCAGCTAATGAATAGCGAGGCTCAATATGTCGAACCCGCTCAATCAAATGTGCCCATTGTTCTGAAGTAATACCTTCTGGATTTTTTGCCATTTTTATCATCCCTGATTTGGAGTCTATATACCCTTCGTCATACCCTTTGTCTTTCAAGCCGCCGCGTTGTTGGCTGCGAGTGCTCGCCCTGGCCGCCGAAGGCAATTTCAAAGACGAAAGGTATACTATTTTACGTGATTTTTACCGCATTTATTTGCGTGATTTCACTTTCAATGGAGCCATCTTGCAAGCGAGTGATGATTTTTTCTCCTCTTTGCCCTTGCTTGATGCTGTTTAACACCGTTCCGGCTGAAGTGTGAGTGACATTATAACCTCGTGCCAAAATGGCTAATGGGCTCACCGCTTCCAGTCGCGAGCAAACAACGCTAAAGCGCTGGCGATACTGATTACATTGACGCTCTAAAGCCTGTTTAAGACCATAGGCTTGCTGTTGTATCCGTTGATGATAACCATAAAAGTATTCAAGTAACCTTAGCTTGATCAAACGTTGTTGCAGAAAATGGAGTTGCTGTAACTGCTCGGCCATTTGCGTGCTTATCGCCTGCTCCAATCTATTTTGTAACCTAACTAACTCAGTTTGCTGATTTGCTAGCTGTAACTGTGGATGCTGTCGTTGTAAACGATGTTTAAACTGACTAAATTGGCGTTGGCATTGCGCTAAATAATAATCCAGCGCCATCGCCATACGTTGTTGCTGTACTGCAATTTGGCGCATCAATTCAAGTTGATCACGACTGAGCAACTCTGCCGCCGCCGAGGGGGTGGGCGCTCGTAAATCAGCAACAAAATCAACCAGCGTGACATCGGTTTCATGACCCACAGCACTGACGATGGGAAGGCGACTATTAAATATCGCGCGTACCACCCGCTCGTCGTTAAAACTCCATAAATCCTCTAGTGCACCGCCTCCTCGACAGACGATCAGAACATCACATTCAGCGCGCTGATTAGCTATTTCAATCGCCTTCATAATTTGCCAAGGCGCGTCAACCCCCTGCACGCTAGTAGGATAAATCACCACAGGCAAAGACGGATCACGGCGTTGTAGCACCTGGAGAACATCATGCAAAACTGCGCCATGGATAGAGGTGATAACGCCAATCTGTTTAGCCGAATGAGGCAGCGGTTTTTTATGATCCTGTTTAAACAATCCCTCCGCTGTTAGCTGCTGTCTAAGCTGCTCAAATTGCTGCTGTAATAAACCATCACCAGCGGGTTGCATATTTTCAGCAATCAGCTGGTAATCACCTCTGGCTTCATACAATGTGATCGATGCGCGGATCAGTACCTGCTGACCATTACGAGGCTTAAAGGTGACAAAACGATTACTATTGCGGAACATGACACAACGTACCTGGGCGCGCTCATCTTTTAGCGTGAAATACCAATGGCCGGAAGAGGGCTGTGAAAAATTGGAAATTTCAGCGCTGAGCCGGATTTGCCCCATTTCCATTTCTAGCAGTTGTCGCACATGCTGATTAAGCAGACTCACAGTAAAAATTGAGGGGACAGAAATTGATGGCATGCAGGCTCCTAAAAAAAGAGGTCTATTTTTAATGCGTGATTTTTATCAGCAATGTAATCTTGCTAAAAGAAGTCATATTGTTATTAATTACTCATTTATTTGTGGATGCCCCCGTGATTCTAGATTTACAAATTGTATGTACTCACAATAAAAAACTACCGACCGAAGCCAATTTTAACAGCTGGTTGGAGGCGATACAGGTAAAATTTCAATCGTTATCTGAAGCTGAAATGACCATTCGGCTGGTGGATGAGGCTGAAAGTCGTCAACTAAATTTTATCTATCGTGATAAAGATAAACCAACCAATGTGCTATCTTTTCCCTCTACCCTTCCTGAAGAAATTAACTTGCCATGGTTAGGCGATCTGGTTATTTGTCGACAGGTGGTTGAACGAGAAGCGGTAGAGCAAAATAAAACCCTATTGGCTCACTGGGCACACATGGTTGTGCATGGCACCTTGCATCTGCTAGGGTATGACCATATAACTGATGAAGAGGCGCAAGAGATGGAATCTCTCGAAACTGACATTCTACAAACTTTAGGCTATCCTGATGCCTATTTTCTGTAGAGACTATTCAGCCTCCAATAATGCGGGCTGATCTAAAAGCCTATTCGAAATTATAACCAACATAGGTAATTTTAATTAAAACGCCATGAGCGACGACCATCCATCTATCAATGATAATTCCCCTCCCGCCAAAAACGGATTTTTTTCTGCTATTAGTCGAAAATTTTTAAATATCGTCTTGCGTTATTTTTTCCAGTGCAAGATTAAAAATCGTACTGATTTAGTCGCATTTATCCGTGATTCTGAACAAAAAGATCTGATCGATCACGATACAAGAGACATGCTGGAAGGGGTGATGAATATTGCTGAACAACGTGTACGAGATATTATGATCCCGCGCTCTCAAATGGTCATACTCAAATACAATCAAACCTTGGATGAATGCTTAGATGTGATCACTGAATCGGCTCACTCCCGCTTTCCTGTTATCAGCGAAGATAAAGATCATATTGAAGGCATGTTGTTAGCAAAGGATTTATTACCTTTTATACTCACGGATTCTACTGCTTTTAGCCTCAATAAAGTGTTGCGACCCGCGGTGGTGGTGCCAGAAAGTAAACGGGTTGATCGGATGCTAAAAGAATTCCGTCTACAGCGCTATCATATGGCTATCGTCATCGATGAGTTTGGCGGAGTATCCGGGTTAGTAACCATCGAAGATATCCTGGAGCTTATCGTAGGCGAAATAGAAGATGAATATGATGATGACGAAGAAGATTGGGCCGTTCGCCCACTTAGCAATGATACCTATGCCGTACGTGCATTAACCAAAATTGAATACTTTAATCAAATATTCAACACCGATTTTAGCGATGACGAAGTCGATACCATCGGCGGTTTCGTCATGCAAGCCTTTGGTCACTTGCCTACACGTGGTGAAGTTATTGAAATTAAAGGTTACTCATTTAAAACGGCGATGACAGATAGCCGTCGCATTATTCAAGTTCATGTTAAAGTTCCTCCAAATGGGCTATTTCCAACATTGGAAAACTAAATGTTACTTAATCGTCAATGGATTCGTATTTTACTCGCCTTCTCGTTTGGTGCTTGCGGTACATTGGCCTTTTCTCCGTTTGATTTTTGGCCGGCGGCGATTCTTTCGCTTGCTGGGTTACTGCTCTCCATCTTAAATCGTTCGCGTAAACAGGCGGCCATTATCGGCTTTGCTTGGGGGATGGGCTTATTTGGCACTGGTATTAATTGGGTTTATGTCAGCATTGCTGAATTTGGTGGGATGCCAACAGTAACCAATATTTTTCTTGTCTTATTATTATCCGCCTACTTATCTTGCTACCCACTGCTCTTTGCGGTGGCACTCACTTGCCTGTATCCAAAAACAACCTGGTATAAATTCGCTATAGGTGCGCCGGTGCTATGGCAATTGAGCGAATTTTTACGTGGATGGGTGTTAACTGGATTTCCTTGGTTACAATTTGGTTATAGTCAAATCAGTGGCCCGCTGCGAGATATTGCGCCTATTTTAGGCGTTGATGGCATCACTTTTACCTTAGTTGCTATCAGTGGCCTGTTGGTGTATGCCTGCCACCAGCGACGCATTATGTTGGGGATGATGGCACTATTACTTTTATTGTTACCCTGGTCGTTACGTCAACTGAATGGGGGGACAGCAAACTGGTTTACCCTCAATCCTGATAGAACCGTCAATATTGCCATGGTGCAAGGTAATATCGCGCAATCAATGAAGTGGGATCCAAGCACCTTAGCCGATACACGCCAAATCTATCTGGATGCCACCCTGCCCTACCTGGGCAAGGCGCCGATTATTATCTGGCCGGAAACGGCAATCCCTGATATTGAAGTGAATCAATATCCTTTTTTATCGATGATAGACGAAACAGTGCGCGCTCATCATAGCAGCGTGATCACCGGTATTGTCGATGCCCGCCAGACGGAAACCGGAACGCATTTTTTTAATAACGTTATTGTGTTGGGAGACAAAGAACACTATCTATACTCTACGACTCAGCGCTATCAAAAACATCATTTGGTGCCTTTTGGCGAGTTTGTACCGCTAGAGCACTTACTGCGCCCGTTAGCCCCTTTTTTTGATCTGCCGATGTCTTCTTTTAGCCGTGGCAACGAGATACAACCCCAGCTCAAAGTGGCAGGTTTCAATTTAACAGCCGCTATTTGCTATGAAATCGTGTTGGGTCAGCAAATCCGTAACAATTTTCGCCCCGATACTGATTTTCTGTTGACGGTCTCTAACGACGCTTGGTTTGGACATTCTATTGGGCCATGGCAACATTTCCAAATGGCACGTATGCGTGCGCTGGAAATGGGGCGACCATTGCTACGTAGCACTAATAATGGTATCACCGCCGTAGTAGCAGCGAATGGCGACGTGCTGGCGGCTATTCCCCCCTTTACACGTCAAGTACTTAATGTTGCAGTCACACCCACTTCTGGTGTGACACCTTACGCCCGTTTTGGCAGCTGGCCATTATGGTTGATTAGCTTGATACTCGCGGTTATCCCCTTCGTCTTTAAAGCTGCTGCTAGGCAGCCAGGGGGTGAGACCGATGAGTGTAGATAAACTACCTGATGAGGCAAACTCCCGCAGCCAACAAGGCGGCGCGAAGGGTATATGCAAAAAGTCTATTAACTCACCGACAGGAAATACTACGCTGTGACCTTAAACGACATTGTTACTTACACGACAGATTTTGCCCGAGCACATGAAATTTGGGCGATTCCGCTGGTCTTTTTCCTCGCATTGGGTGAATCATTGGCTTTTATTTCTTTATTGTTACCCGCTACCATTATTTTATTGGCATTCGGTGTCCTTATTGGCGAAAGTGGGATTACTTTTTGGCCGATATGGATTGCCGCCGCAATTGGCGCATTTTTCGGTGATTGGCTTTCATATTGGATAGGATTTCACTATAAAGACCGCGTGAATACGTTGTGGCCATTATCTCATCATCCACATCTACTCACACGGGGGCGTACATTTTTCGAACGTTGGGGGATTTTTGGTGTATTTATCGGCCGTTTTTTCGGGCCGTTACGCGCCGTTGTTCCTTTAATTGCCGGTGTTTGTAATATGCCACAAGGTTATTTCCAATTAGCCAATCTCATTTCTGCCTTTTTTTGGGCTTTTGGCATATTAGCGCCGGGGGCGTTTGGTATGCAGTGGCTCCATGAATGGATGGATTAGATTTCTCGCGTGGTATGAATTCTGCGTTGCGCAGTAGGTTTTGCAACAAATCTAAATAGGAGAAACCGTGGAGATAAATGTATGGTACATCCTGATCGGAGCGGGTTGTTTACTCAGTGTCTTATTGGGATGGTTGGTTGCTGCTAGCATTGAGAAACTAAAACAGCTGGCCTATTGGCGTGATCAGTGTCATAAACTTGATACCGCATTACAACTTCAGCGTGAAGAAAATAGTGCGCAAAAAACGGAGCTGCGCGAAATGAAGGTTCGCTTAGAAGAGACACGGACAGCCGCGGAAGAAAAACAACATTTATTGTTAAACAGTGAACAACGTTTGACCAGTCAATTTGAAAACCTAGCAAATCGTATCTTTGAGCAAACAGGTCGCCAAGTGAATGAACAGAATCAACAAAGTTTGGATCACCTGTTGTTACCCTTGCGCGAACAATTAGAAAATTTTCGACGGCAAATTCAAGAGAGTTATGGCCAGGAAGCACGTGAACGTCACACGCTAACACATGAAATTCGTTGCCTTCAACAATTAAACAGTAAAATGGCCAGTGAAACCATTAATCTCACCAACGCCCTGAAAGGCGATAATAAAATACAAGGCAACTGGGGTGAAGTGGTTCTGAGTAAGGTGTTGCAAGCTTCTGGTTTACGAGAAGGTCATGAATACCACACCCAGGTGAGTGTGAAAGTGGATCACAATAGTCGTATGCAACCTGATGTTATTGTGCGTTTACCGCAGGATAAAGATGTGATTATTGACGCTAAAATGTCATTGGTGGCTTATGAGCGCTATTTTAACAGCGAAGAAGAAGCCAAACGAGAAAGTGCACTGAATGAACATATTCTTTCATTACGTAACCACATTAAAATGTTAGGTAAAAAAGACTACCAACAGCTCCCTGGTTTACGCTCGCTGGATTATGTTTTGATGTTTATTCCCATTGAGCCTGCATTTTTGGCGGCACTGGATCGACAACCTGAATTGATCAACGAAGCACTACAGCACAATATTATGTTAGTTAGTCCCACCACATTGCTGGTGGCTTTACGTACCATTAACAACTTATGGCGTTATGAACATCAAAGCGAAAATGCACAGAAAATCGCCGAACGTGCCAGTAAACTTTATGACAAATTACGTTTATTTGTCGATGATATGGAATGCTTGGGACAAAGTTTAAATAAAGTACAGATCAGCTATAGCCAAGCGATGAATAAACTGATTGAAGGCCGAGGTAATCTGATCAAACAAGCAGAAAGTTTTCGCACCTTAGGGGTTGAAATTAAAAAGCCCATTAGTCCCGTGTTAGTAGAAAAAAGTAAGACAAAAGAGGAACGTCATTCGGTATCGCACGAAGATGAATTGCCTTGTGTAGTAACAGAGTAATCGAAGTTTATTGATCAAAAGCAGGCAGGCAAAAACAATGACAGGGCAAGAAAAAGAGACTACGCATTTTGGTTTCCGTACCGTAGCCAAAGAAGCGAAAGAAGACATGGTCGCCGCCGTTTTTCATTCTGTCGCCGCTAAGTACGATTTGATGAATGATGTGATGTCATTTGGCATTCATCGTATCTGGAAACGCTTTACCATTAATTGTAGCGGCGTTAGACGTGGCCAAAAAATACTGGATCTGGCGGGAGGAACCGGCGATTTAACCGCTAAATTTTCGCGATTAATTGGCGATCAGGGTCAAGTGGTGTTGGCCGATATTAATCAATCGATGTTACAGGTAGGACGCGAAAAACTACGTAACAATGGCATCATAGCCAATGTGTATTATGTTCAGGCCAACGCCGAAGCCTTGCCTTTTCCCGATAATTATTTTGACTGTATTACTATCGCTTTTGGCTTAAGAAATGTCACCGAAAAACAGCAGGCATTAAACTCGATGTTTCGCGTGCTCAAACCGGGAGGACGTTTATTGATCCTCGAATTCTCAAAGCCAGAGTGTGAACCGATAAGTAAAATCTATGATGCTTATTCGTTCCATATTTTGCCCAAAATGGGAAAAATAGTGGCTCAAGATGCCGAAAGTTATCGTTATTTAGCTGAATCGATTCGTATGCATCCCGATCAGGAAACGCTGAAAGGGATGATAACTGACGCTGGATTTGAAAATGTGACCTACTTTAATTTAACCGGCGGCATTGTGGCGTTACATCGCGGCTTTAAGTTTTGAAGTGGAGAATATGATGTCTTTGAAACGAGAATTTTTAGCCTCTACTGCCGTTGCCGCGCTGCTAGAGCTATTGCTAAATAAGCTGCTATTTCGTGATCCAAGCATGAAAGCAATACGTGCTAGTCTGGCCAATAAAGTGCTAGGTATTGAAATAAAAGAACTGAAAACCCCTCTGTTATTATTATTTTCTCCGTATCACGTTGATGTTTTAACTCACTGGGAAGACCCTATCGATTGCACGATTAAAACAGGTCTCAGTGCGCTCACTAAGCTCAGCGATCCACAACAATTATCCTCATTAATACGCGATGGTCAGCTCATCGTCGAAGGCAACATTCAAATTGCACAGCAACTGGTGACGCTATTGGATTTTGCGCAATGGGATCCCACTGAATACCTGGTGCCTTATATCGGCGATATTGCGGCGGAAACAGTGGCGCAAATGCTAGCTAAAAGTCATCGTTTCCTCACCACTCAGTGGAAACAACAGCAGCGTTATTGGGCTGAGGCAATAACCGAGGAATGGAAAATAGCCCCCCCTCCATTAGCAGTGGCTTGGTTTAGTAAAGAGGTTGATGCTGTCTCGCAAAAAATAGACCGACTCAGTGCGAGATTAGAGCAGCTGGAGGAACGATGACACTACTGGGAGAATTTCGACGTCTCTGTTTAATTATTCGCGTATTTTTTAATTACGGCTTGGGTGAATTAGTCCCCAATGTTGCTGTATTGCGCATTGTCTGCCGGTTATTTTTTTGGTTACCGAATCGTCATAAAGACAAACCATTAGGCGAACGTTTACGGCTAGCATTACAACAATTGGGGCCCGTTTGGATCAAATTTGGTCAAATGATGTCAACCCGTCGCGATCTGTTCTCAACTGAGATTGCTGATCAATTGACATTATTACAAGATCGCGTCGCGCCTTTCGATGGTAGCCTGGCGCGTCAATGTATTGAATCGGCAATGGGGGCACCTTTAGCAACTTGGTTTGATGATTTTGATCAGCAAGCATTAGCCTCAGCATCAATAGCTCAAGTGCATCGGGCTCGTTTGAAATCAAATGGTCAGGAAGTGGTGTTAAAAGTTATCCGCCCGAACATTCGCCCGATTATCAAAGCAGATATTCGTTTAATGTATCGTTTAGCGAAATGGATCCCCAAATTACTGCCCGATAGCCGCAGATTACGTCCCTATGAAGTGGTGAAAGAATACGAAAAAACCTTATTTGATGAGTTGAATTTGTTACGAGAAGCAGCCAATGCGATCCAGCTACGTCGTAATTTTAAAAATAGTTCGACGCTCTACATTCCGAAAGTGTATTCGGATCTCTGTCGAGAAAATGTGTTAGTCATGGAGCGTATTTACGGTATTCCAGTATCAGATATTACCGCGTTAGAGCAGAATGGCACCAATATGAAACTGCTGGCCGAACGCGGAGTTCAGGTATTTTTCACTCAAGTATTTCGCGATAATTTTTTCCATGCTGATATGCATCCAGGCAATATTTTTGTCAGTTATCAACATCCACAAGATCCCCTGTATATCGGCATTGATTTTGGCATCGTAGGCGCGTTAAATAAGGCTGACAAACGCTATCTCGCCGAAAATTTTGTGGCTTTTTTTAACCGTGATTATCAAAGAGTGGCCGAATTACATCTTCATTCAGGCTGGGTACCGGATGATACTAATGTAGAAGATTTTGAATTTGCCATCCGCACCCTATGTGAGCCTATCTTTGCAAAACCGTTAGCTGAAATATCCTTTGGTCATTTGTTACTGAATTTATTTAATACCGCCCGTCGTTTTAATATGGAGATACAACCTCAGCTGGTGCTACTACAAAAAACATTATTGTATATAGAGGGGCTAGGACGCCAACTTTATCCTAAACTGGATTTATGGGCGACCGCGAAACCTTTTTTAGAAAACTGGTTGCGTGATCAATCAGGGCTCTGTGCGCTGCTACAGACGTTAAAACAAAAAATCCCGTTGTGGGCAGAAAAATTCCCCGAACTGCCTGAACTGGTTTACGACAGCTTGCAACAGCATAAAAAATTACGGCAAAGCCTAGATCACTTGTCACTGCAACTTAAAAAGCAACAACAGCAGGGGAAAGCACATTATTTATTGAATGTCGGCGTGACACTACTGGTGAGTGGAACGCTTTTACAACTTATAGGTCAGCATGAAGCATTGTCGATAGGATTGATTATTGTTGGGGTGTGGATGTGGATCGTCGCTTGGAAGCGTGTTTGAAACCCTACTACCTGATGAGGGCAAATGTCCGCAGCCAACAACGCGGCGGCTTCAAAGACGAAGGGTCTATTGATCATGAGAAAATCTGCGAGGTAAACAACATGGGTGGCATAAGTATTTGGCAATTAATTATCATTGCGGTGATCGTAGCGCTGATATTTGGTACGAATAAACTGCGAAGTTTAGGATCCGATCTGGGTGCATCACTCAAAGGTTTTAAAAAGGCAATCGGTGATGATGCAACCCCCTCTTCCACTGATACCTCACCCACCAAGGCGGATCAAAAGAGTGATGACGCTGATTTTTTGAAAAAAATAGTGACTGACGAGCCGTTAGACACCAAAACGGAAAAAACCAAAAATAACAAAGAACAGGTATAGACCGTGTTTGATATTGGCTTTGGCGAACTGCTGTTGGTGATAGTGATCGGCTTGATTGTTCTTGGGCCAGAACGCTTACTGGTGGCGGTAAAGACAGTAACAGGTTGGATACGGGCATTACGCTCCGTGGCCACCACCGTGCAACATGAAGTATCACGAGAATTAAAGCTTCAGGAGCTACAAGAAAGTTTAAAAAAAGCTGAACAAGCCGGGTTACAACATATGACGCCAGAACTAAAAGCCTCTATCGATGAACTAAAAAATGCAACTGAAGCACTGCTACATTTTTATCATGCAGAAGTCACGGCAAATGATGACCATACTATAAATCATTCATTACCTATTGATGATGAAGCTATTCATGATGAAATGATATCTACTAAACCACCAGCGGCACCGAAAGAGGTATCAACAGCAACCGCTGCTCATCCCACCAAGGGAGATCGCTGAGTGATGTCTATTGATCCTGCCAAGCCTTTTATCAGCCATTTAATAGAACTCCGCAAGCGGCTATTGTATTGCCTTATTACCCTATTGATCGTTTTTTTAGCCTTAGTTTATTTCGCCAATGATATTTATCAGTTAGTTTCTGCGCCGTTAATAAAACAATTACCCGCTGGCGCCAGCATGATTGCGACTGATGTGGCATCACCTTTTCTCACTCCCATCAAGCTGACTATCATGGTATCGCTGCTTTTATCTGCCCCTCTGATTCTGTATCAAATTTGGGCATTTATCGCACCGGCGCTATATCAACATGAACGCCGTTTAATGCTGCCATTGTTGGCTTCAAGCAGTCTGTTGTTTTATATGGGGATGGCCTTTGCCTATTTTATTGTCTTTCCACTGGCATTTGGTTTTTTCACTCAAACGGCACCAGCAGGGGTATTGATAGCGACAGACATTAATCATTATCTTGATTTCGTTATGGCATTATTTATTGCTTTTGGCGTTTCTTTTGAAATTCCCGTTGCTATTATTTTACTCTGTTGGTGTGGCGTCACCACGCCGGATGATTTAAAGAAAAAACGCCCCTACGTGTTAGTCGGGGTCTTTATTATTGGCATGTTGCTCACCCCCCCTGATATTTTTTCACAAACATTATTGGCAATCCCTATGTATCTTTTGTTTGAAGTGGGTATATTGAGCGCTCATTTTTATGCAAAAAAACCACGTACAAAACAGGTTTCGAAACCGTAGCGAGTGATGCGGATCCTGCGTTGCCTGGTGCGCGCAATCTTCATGTACTTATGTCAAGTGCGCCGGGCGCCTTGGCTGCGTATCACTCGCTACGGTTTCATTTGAGTGAGGACAATATGAGTTATCTCTTTACCGGCACCTTTCCTGCTCGCCGTCTACGCCGTCTACGCCGTTATGATTTTAGTCGTCGCCTGACGGCAGAAAATCAACTGACGGTCAATGACTTAATTTACCCGCTCTTTATTATCGAAGGGGAGCATCGTCAGGAAGCCATTGCTTCTATGCCAGGCATCTCACGTATGAGCATCGATCTACTATTAAAAGAAGCTGAAGTCGTTGCCAAATTGGGTATTCCGGTTATCGCTTTATTTCCAGTGATTGATTCTTCGATAAAATCGATCAATGCCGAAGAAGCTTATAACCCAAATGGATTAGTACAACGCGCGGTCAGAGCGCTAAAAAAAGCCGTACCTGAATTAGGTGTGTTGACCGATGTGGCGCTTGATCCTTACACCCTGCATGGACACGATGGTATCGTTGATAAAAGTAGTGGCTATGTCATCAACGATACCACCAACGGTATTTTGGTACGTCAAGCACTCTCCCATGCCGAGGCCGGGTCGGATATTATTGCGCCGAGCGATATGATGGATGGGCGGATTGGCGCGATTCGTGATGCATTAGAAAATAAAAAACAGGCTAATACGCAAATTATGGCGTACTCCGCAAAATATGCTTCTTGTTATTATGGCCCTTTTCGTGATGCCATCGGCTCGCGTGTGAAGCTAAAAAGCATTGATAAAAAAAATTATCAGATGGATCCTGCTAACAGTCATGAAGCACTGCAAGAAATTGCACAAGATCTACAAGAAGGTGCTGATATGGTGATGATAAAACCAGGAATGCCCTATCTTGATATCGTGCGGCGGGTTAAAGACACTTTTTACGTGCCCACTTTTGCCTATCAGGTTTCTGGCGAATATGCCATGCATATGGCGGCGATTAACAACCATTGGTTGCCGGAAAAACCCGCAATCATGGAATCGCTCTTGTGTTTTAAACGAGCAGGTGCCGATGGGGTGTTAACTTATTTTGCAAAAAAAGTCGCGCAATGGTTATCTGAAGATCAGTTTGTGGTTAATCAGTAACTACTTGCATCACCTACTTCGTAATGCCGAATTCACACCACTTTTTCAAAATGACGATTGTCTAAGCTTTTACTGACCTGGCTATTGAGTATATTCAGCAAAATCATTGAACGTCTTTCACCATCGGGCTCCGTATAAATGGCTTGCAATCCAGAAAATATGCCTTCGGTAACACGTACTGTATCGCCGGATACTGCTACAGTAGAATCAGATATCGTTTTAATCGTGTGCGACTTTATGTCATCAATCACCATTTGGGGAATAATCACCGGATACAGGCCAAAACGGACAAAATGGCTGACACCCCGAGAGGCTTTTATCGTAGTGGTATGAATATTTTCAGGATTAAATTCAGTAAACAGATAATTAGGAAAGAGCGGTTCATGTAAGGTTACCCGTCTCCCACGCCACATTTTTTTGATTGCCACTATCGGGGTTAAGCAAACCACACCTTGCCGTTCTAAATGCTCTTGAGCGCGTAAAAGTTGAGCGCGTTTGCAATACAATAAATACCACGCCTTCACGGCATCCTCCTTCCTATATACCCTTTATACCCTTCGCCTTTATGTTGGCGGCGGGTGTGAGCCGAATCACCTAGACTATCTACGCTCATCGGTCTCACGCCCTGGCCACCTAGCGACAACTTAAAAAATTATCCAAGACATCGTTTTAACTGATCGCGTAAATTTGGTGGTGTGCCCTTGATAGTTAACGTATCAGTAGCGGCATCCCAAAAAATACGCTTTTCTAGTAACAAAGCATCAAAATTGATATTCAGGCCGCCCCCACTACCCGAAAATTTCGTTAATTGACGCAATGTCGGCCGATCTGCCGGGAAGCTGTCGGCAATATCGTAGCCTTGTTCAGTAGAAAATTGTTGCAAATTTTTTTCATTGAAAACAGGCAGCGCTTCTGATAACTGCTTTAATTCAATGCATTCGTCCGCTTGTTGTTGTTCATTACAGTAGCTGTAAACTTGTTGTCGATAGGCTTGTTTTTGCTCTTTATCTAAATTAGCCTCTGCACAATAATCATCCACCGCTTGTAATAAATCCCGATTTTGTTTTTTAGTATCACCCCCTTCCGAGGCTGCTAAAAAATCCATAAAAAAATCAGAGACTTTTCGGCCTACTCGCCCTTTCAAGAAAGTTAAATAACGTTTTGATTCATTATTGGTTTCCCATTCGGTCACATCAACACGAGCAACAATATCAACGTGGTTAATATCCAAATGATGCGTGATACTAAGATCAAGCTGTTCATCAACGCGCATACTGTTACAACTATTGAGAAAGGCGATCAATAAATACTCCGTTGCGAGATGGCGATACTGGCAAAATAACAACACGCCACTTTCAGCAAACGGGTATTTAATCAATTCATCACGCAGACCTGCTGTCGCGCGACGGGTAAAACTCAAAAAATCGTCATTCCCTTTACGGCAGCGTTTAAATGCGTTGGCAAATTCACTGTCTTCATTAAACTGGCCATAAGCTTTATTTTTTGCACTATAGACACGATGTAATTCAACCATCATCTCTTGCACAACTCTATTATTCGATGGCAACAACGAGTCGCGTAAAACCATATCAAGCACGCTATCACCGGATTTGACTAACTGATGTAGGGCAATTTGGTTGATATCCAAATTCATGATAAATACTCCGTTTGGCCGGGGTCATATTCAAACACTGATGCATCCTTGCTGCAACTTAAAAAAACAGGGGATAAAATAGTAGAAAAGAAAATCATAGGATAAGATGTCAATTTTTAAGCGCCTTGACCCTTGAAGATAATGTTCATTAATCAACTAACATAATTTTACTATGGTGATAAATCGTCAGAGCTACCGTGAAAAAGTGTCCCACATGATCAGTTGGGGGCACTGGTTTACCCTGTTTAATATACTGCTCGGCCTGATCATAGGCAGCCGCTATCTGTTTGTCTCTAATTGGCCGGACTCACTGCTCGGTAGAATTTATGCTCTCGCCAGCTGGCTGGGACATTTCAGTTTTATCATCTTTGTGGTTTATCTGCTGATAATATTTCCCTTGACGTTTGTAATAATGTCACCACGCTGTTTGCGTTTTATTGCTACTGTTCTTGCCACTGCAGGGCTGATGTTGTTATCGATCGACACTGAAGTGTTTACCCGTTTCCATTTACACCTTAATCCCGTGACATGGAAATTAATGTTGAATCTAGAGCTAGGAAAATTTACTGCTCATTGGCTGCTGGTTTCTATCTATGTATTGATCATTTTCTTTCTTGAGCTGTTTTTGGCGCGTTGGTGTTGGAAAAAATTACGCAGCCTGGATCGAAAACATTTTGTTAAACCTCTAGTAGCACTCTTTATCTGTGCGTTTTTTGCCTCACACCTGATTTATAGTTGGGCTGATGCTAATTTTTACCGCCCCATCACCATGCAACGGGCAAATCTTCCTTTATCTTACCCTATGACCGCGCGTAATTTTTTAGAAAAACAGGGTCTGCTCAATCAACAAGAATATCAGCGTCGTTTGGCTGAACAAGGTAACCCCTCCGCGCTGGTAGTTGAATACCCACTCAATCAAATTAGCTTCGGCGATCATCTGGGGGATCACTACAATTTATTACTGATCGTCGTGGATAACATTCACACCAATAGCATGGCAACAGAGATGCCCGCTTTAGCGCAGTTTGCTCAGGCTAATATTCAGTTTAATCAGCATTACAGCTCAGGTAATCGGGAAAACGCGGGGTTATTGGGTTTGTTTTACGGCATCTCAGCAAGTTATTTAGATGGTATTCTTGCTGCTCGAAAACCCTCTGCTTTTATCACCGCATTAGGCACACAGGGTTACCAATTTGGATTATTTTCTTCCGATGGTTTTAAATCCTCTTTATATCGTCAAGCACTACTGACTGATTTTTCATTACCCCCCCCCGTGCCACAGCGCGATTGCGAAACAACGATGCAATGGCAACATTGGTTGACACATTACAGCCCTAAAGGGAAATGGTTTTCTTACCTTCATTTGAACGCTGCTGCTGCCGTATCTAATCCATCTGATGAAAAAAGTACCGATCAACAAATTACAACTATTATTGAAACATTAAAACAGCAAGCACAACTTGATAAAACCGTCGTCATTATCACCGCCTCTCATGGCGTTGAGCTGAATGAGAGTACTGATGTGACTTGGCACGAGGGGAGTCAATTTAATCGTGAACAATTTCAAGTACCGCTGATTATCCATTGGCCAGGGATGCCCGCTCGACAGATCAATAAACTCACTTATCATGAAGATATTATGACTACGCTGATGCAACAGCTGTTGTCGGTCAAAACCGCTCCTCAAGATTATTCTCAGGGCGAGGATCTGTTCGTTGCTCAGCGCACAAAAAATTGGCTGGTAACCGGCGATAGTGATCTGCTGGTCGTTATTACCCCCACTCAAACGATATTATATCAAGAAGGGAAACACCGTATTTACGATCAACAGGGGCGTGAGATAAAAGAAAATAAACCATCACTATCACTTTTACTGCAAGTGTTGACGGAGACGAAACGTTTTATTGCTAATTAACTATTTAACTAAGAGCCTATGCGAATGAACAAACATTATGATTACTTAGCTATTGGTGGCGGCAGTGGTGGTATCGCTTCTATAAATCGAGCCGCCAGCAGCTATGGCAAAAAATGCGCATTGATTGAAGCCAAACAGTTGGGAGGAACCTGCGTCAATGTTGGCTGCGTGCCAAAAAAAATCATGTGGCATGCCGCTCAAATTGCTGATGCTGTTCGCTTATATGCGCCTGATTACGGTTTTACCATGACAAATAATGCGTTTAATTGGCAAACATTGATCGAAAACCGAAGTGCTTATATTGATCGTATTCATCAATCTTATGACAAAGTTTAATGCCGATGGGAGTTTAACGCTACAGTTAACAAATGGCCAAGACGTCACTGTTGATCAACTGATTTGGGCCATCGGCCGCAAGCCCATGACAGATAATCTCAACTTATCGGCCTGTGGCGTAAAAACAAACGACAAAGGCTATATCGAGGTTGATCAATACCAAAATACTAACGTTAAAGGCATTTACGCCGTGGGGGATAATACCGGCGCAGTGGAATTAACCCCCGTTGCCGTTGCGGCAGGTCGCCGTCTTTCTGAACGTTTATTCAACAATAGACCTCTTCGGAAACTAGCATTCATATAAGAATTTTGGTAAAACACTCCTGAACAAGGAGCCGCCATGAAATATGAAGTAATAAAAGTACTGGAAGAGGAAAAATTTCGTCGCTTAACGGGTGTTAAACGCAGTACATTTGAAAAGATGATAAAGATATTGAATGAAGCAGATAAGAGTAAGCAAGGGAAAGGAGGTCGGAAACCCAAGCGGGGTTTAGAAGAGCGCTTATTAATGGCACTGGAGTATATACGAGAATATCGCACTTATTTTCATGTCAGCCAAAGCTATGGCGTGAGTGAGAGCACATGCTATGAAACGATTAAATGGATAGAGAATACACTAATAAAGCATCCTGATTTTGCCCTACCTGGACGCAAAGCTGTATTAAAAAGGGATAGGGAGTATGAGCTGGTTCTTATTGATGCCACAGAAACGCCGATTGAACGTCCCCAAAAAAACAAAAGCCGTTTTACTCAGGAAAAAAGAAACGACACACCTTAAAAACACAAGTGCTCGTTGATAAAAAAAGTAAAGCAGTCATCTGTACAAGCTTTACGAATGGGAGGCGCCATGATTTTAGGTTGTTTAAGGAGTCTGGTGTGCGAATACATCCTGACATCAAAACAGTTACCGATACAGGTTACCAAGGGCTTGGCAAGATTCATTCAAACTCGGCGTTGCCTAAGAAAAAGACAAAGAAAAATCCCTTAACAAAAGAAGATAAACGCAACAATCGTGCGTTATCAAGCCAGCGTGTATTAAACGAACATGTCATTGGTATGATTAAAAGATTTAAAATTGTATCAGACCGTTATCGAAACAGGCGAAAACGTTTTGGATTAAGATTTAATCTGATTGCTGCAATTTATAATATGGAAATTAGATAAATGATAGTTTCCGAAGAGGTCTAATAAACCCAACGAACATCTCGATTACACCTATATTCCCACCGTCGTCTTTAGCCACCCACCGATTGGTACCCTAGGTTTGACTGAACCCGAAGCGAAAGAAAAATTTGGTGAGGAGATGGTTAAGGTTTATCAATCTTCTTTTACTGCGATGTACATTGCGGTGACTCAGCATCGTCAACCCTGTTGCATGAAACTGGTTTGCATAGGAAATGATGAAAAAATCGTCGGTCTGCACGGTATTGGCTACGGGATGGATGAAATCTTACAAGGGTTTGCCGTGGCGATAAAAATGGGAGCAACTAAAAAGGATTTCGATAATACTGTGGCTATTCACCCCACCGCTGCTGAAGAATTCGTCACCATGCGATGATCGGCACAGCTAGAACATAATCCATCCACCTCAACCACACTATGACGCAATACAAATCCGTCCTGTTTAGCCAGCTCGAGCAATATCTGCTTAATGTCAGTGGTGGGGTGTTCGATAACTGAACCACAGCAATCACAAATAAATAATACCGAGGTGTGAGCAGGCTCTAAAAAATGGTGGCACAGCACGTAACTGTTAGTGGATTCGACACGGTGGATCAAGCCCTGTGCTAGCAAAAAATCTAACGCACGATAAACGGTAGGGGGTTTAGCTTGCGGCTTTGCGATCCGTAGTTTATCCAACAAGTCATAGGCGCTGATCGCCCTTTGTTGTTGTACTATTAAACGCAACACTTCTAATCGCTGTGGGGTTAGGTTGGCTTTTCGTTGTTTACACAAATTCATGGCCTGTGTGAGTAACGATTTTTGTTGGGTTGTGCTGTTCATTAAAACACCTTTTAATCCTCACACTCTTTAATTCTTAGATCCTGCTGTAACCATATAGGTTCCTGAGAATAAAGCCCCTTTATTATTTAGATTTTCTTTATTATCACTGAACAAATTAACCTCTAACTGCACTCTAGCCTTACATCCCCGTGCTAAACGATCAAGATCACCACAAAAAGAGCTTAAATCCGCAACCGCTTTTGGTCTGCCGGTAATCGGCTTGCTATAACGCACATGAGAATCGGCAAGAATAATAGCTCCCCCTAGATTACGTTCCCGCAGCATAACCAAATTAATCCCCAGCCGGTCAGTGTGGCCAGTGAAAATAAGCTTCCGGCAAACAAGATCTGATGTGGATTTTGGTTTCCTGCTTCAGGCATGGTGGTAACAAAACTCTGTCCGGTATATTGGCTAATACGTATCCCCATTTTTTCACTCAGAGGAATATTGTCATACCAAGCTTGCTGAAGTTGAGTACACCAATCAGGGCGATGCAGAATATCGTCCATCGTCGCCACCGGTTTAATTATCAAAAAATGACGTATTGGGGTTGTTTGAGACGCCGTCATCTCTCCTTGACTGACAAAACCTAATTTAGCAAAAAATCCCACAGTGTCTTCACGAGCACTGCAAACAACACGTTTTACGCCCTCTTGGCGGGCAACCGATTCTAACGTCATCGCCACTAAGGTACCGAACCCTTTAGCGCGCAGGGTCGGATCTACTGCCAGAAAACGGATAGAGGCTTCATTATCAGCATTAATATAAAGCCGCCCTATAGCAACGGGTTTACCTCGCCTATCGACCACCATCTGATGATGGGCAAAGGCATCATAAGCATCTTTTTCCGATCCCTTAGGTTGATGTAATGGTTTACGCAACATTTCCCAACGAAATTGGTAATAATCTTTTATTTCTTGTTCTGTTGTGGGTACACGTAGGTGGTACATAAAACCGTCTCCCAGTCTCGAAATCTCTTGTATAACCTTCGCCTTTGAAGCCGCCGCGTGTTGGCGGCGGGCGTTCGCCGAATCACGTAGTACGTCTACGCTCATCGGTCTCACGCCTTGGCCGCCTAGCAGCAACTTCAAGGGATGTGGGTATAACGTGAACGACGGTTTTGCAAAAAGTCTAATAAAAAATTATATCTCTTTGCGACCTCGAGTAGCACGCTTACGATCATTTTCTGTGAGATGGCGTTTACGAATGCGGATAGAGAGTGGCGTTATTTCTACCAATTCGTCATCATCGATAAACTCTAATGCTTGTTCCAACGACATTTTAATGGGGGGAATCAGCGTAGTTGCTTCATCCGTACCTGATGCACGCATATTGGTTAATTTTTTACCGGTCAAACAGTTAACCGTCAAATCATTAGAACGAGAATTAATACCGATTATTTGGCCTTCATAGACTTCTGCTCCGTGACCTAAGCACAGTTTTCCTCGATCTTGTAAACTAAATAAGGCAAAAGCAACCGCTTTACCCTGACCGTTAGAAATTAGCACACCATTCTGACGCTGACCGATTTCCCCCGGCTTTACATCATCATAATGGCTGAAGGTTGAGTAAAGTAACCCGGTACCTGATGTCAGGGTCATAAATTCAGTCCGAAAACCAATCAGGCCTCGGCTTGGGATCTCATAATCTAAACGGACACGCCCTTTGCCGTCAGGAGCCATATCCTTAACATCACCTTTACGCCCACCCAAGGCTTGCATAACCGCACCTTGATGTTGTTCTTCAATATCCAAGGTGACGTTTTCAACAGGCTCTTGAACGCGGCCGTCCACTTCACGATAGATCACTTTAGGGCGCGATACCGCCAGTTCAAACCCTTCACGGCGCATATTTTCAATCAATACTGACAAATGAAGTTCACCACGACCGGAGACACGGAAGGCATCAGCATCCTCCGTTTCTTCTACCCGCAACGCGACATTATGTACCAATTCTTTTTTCAGGCGATCTAATATCTGACGTGAGGTAACATATTTACCTTCTCTACCACAAAATGGCGAAGTATTAACACAGAAATACATGTTAACAGTAGGTTCATCAACGATAAGTGCCGGGAGCGCTTCAACCGCATTAACATCACAAATGGTATCTGAGATATGCAATTCACCAAGCCCCGTAATGGCAATGATATCACCGGCTTCCGCCAAGTCGGTTTCAATACGTTCCAAGCCCAGATGGCTTAATACTTTACCCACTTTGCCATTACGGGTTTTACCTTCACTATCAATAATACTCACTTGTTGATTAGGTTTAACCGTACCGCGTTTGATGCGCCCGATACCAATAACACCTACATAGCTATTGTAATCTAGCTGGGAGATCTGCATCTGTAATTTGCCATTAACTTCAACTTGTGGAGCGGCGACCTTATTAACAATAGTTTGATACAATGGCGTCATATCAGTCGCCATTTTTTCATGTTCAATACCTGCGATCCCTAGCAATGCCGATGCATAAATAACCGGAAACTCGAGTTGTTTATCAGTAGCACCTAACTTGTCAAACAAATCAAATACCTGATCAAGCACCCAATCCGGTCGCGCCCCGGGGCGATCCACTTTATTGATCACCACGATGGGATTCAAACCATGCGAAAACGCCTTTTGCGTCACAAAACGTGTCTGTGGCATTGGGCCATCCAGCGCATCGACCACCAGCAGCACCGAGTCAACCATCGACAATACACGCTCAACTTCGCCGCCAAAATCGGCATGCCCCGGGGTATCGACAATGTTAATACGGTAATCTTTCCACTTAATGGCCGTATTTTTTGCCAGAATAGTGATCCCGCGTTCTTTTTCCAAATCGTTGGAATCCATGACACGCTCTGTTGCTTCAACGCGCGCATCAAAGGTACCAGAGTGTTGTAGCAATTTATCAACCAGGGTGGTTTTTCCATGGTCAACGTGTGCGATAATGGCGATGTTACGTAAATTTTCAGTCACAGCTTTTGCCTCAAGCATTTACAAATAGCGCATTGTACACGCATTAAGCTAGGGACTAAACAAGTGGTTAAACCTTTTAATCAGTTAATTACGCGTTATACCCAATGAATTTCGAGTTACGGCAAGGCGGCAAGGGCGACCGACCGATGAGCGTAGACATACTGCGTGATTCGGCGAGCACCCGCAGACAACAAAGCCGTAACTTGAAAGACGAAGGGTATAGTATATTTTAAGACTGAATATTACAGGCTGGTCGAGGAGAAATACGATGATAACCCCAGGAGATGATAAGTATGTCCGTTGAAGACGTTATGACGATGCTGAAAAATCATGAAGTGAAGTTTGTCGATTTACGTTTCACTGATACCAAAGGAAAAGAACAGCACGTCACTCTTCCTTCTAGTCAGATCAATGCTGATTTCTTTAAAGAAGGCAAAATGTTTGATGGCTCTTCTATTGCTGGCTGGAAGCCAATCAACCAATCTGACATGCTGCTAATGCCAGACACCGACACAGCAGTACTGGATCCCTTTTTCGAAGACACCACTTTACTGATTCGTTGTGATGTCCTCGAACCCGATACTCGACAAGGTTATGCGCGTGATCCACGTTCTATTGCTAAACAGGCCGAAGCTTATTTAAAAGCATCCGGCGTCGCTGACCAGGTATTCTTCGGACCCGAGCCTGAATTTTTTCTTTTTGATGATGTTCGCTTTGGCAGCAGCATTTCAGGTTGTCACGTTTCCATAGACGATATTGAGGGGGCATGGAATTCGAGTACGAAATATGAAGGCGGCAACAAAGGTCATCGCCCTGCGGTAAAAGGGGGTTATTTTCCCGTTCCTCCCATTGATTCTTCACAAGATTTACGTTCTACCATGTGCTTAACGATGGAAGACATGGGGCTAATCATTGAAGCGCATCACCACGAAGTCGCGACGGCAGGTCAGAATGAGGTAGCCACCCGCTTTAATACCCTGACGAAAAAAGCCGATGAAATCCAAATTTATAAATATGTCGTGCACAATGTTGCTCATAATTTTGGTAAAACGGCTACTTTCATGCCAAAGCCTATGTTTGGTGATAATGGGTCAGGCATGCACTGCCATATGTCTTTGTTAAAAAATGGCGAAAATTTATTCTCCGGCGATAAATACGGCGGTCTGTCCGAAATAGCGCTATTTTATATTGGCGGTATTATCAAACATGCTAAAGCCATCAACGCATTTACGAATCCAACGACCAATTCTTATAAACGTCTGGTACCTGGTTACGAAGCGCCGGTCATGTTGGCTTATTCGACGGCTAATCGCTCTGCTTCTATTCGTATTCCGCTCGTCTCTAATCCAAAGGCTCGTCGCATTGAAGTTCGTTTTCCCGATCCAGCCGCCAATCCGTATTTGGCTTTTACCGCTCAGCTGATGGCAGGGTTGGATGGCATTATCAATAAAATTGATCCCGGTGTGGCGATGGACAAAGATTTATATCATTTGCCGTTTGAAGAAACACAGAAAATTCCAAAGGTAGCCAGTTCTCTAGAAGAAGCTCTCATGGCATTAGATGGAGATCGTCAGTTCTTGAAGCGCGGTAATATTTTAGACGATGAGACTATCGATGCTTATATTGCTTTGCATCAAGTAGAAGTGGAACGTATTCGCATGACGCCTCATCCGCTTGAATTTGAGATGTACTACAGCGTTTAATTTAATCACTCGTTTTAATGTAGAAAAAGCCTATACCCTTCGCTCTTGATTTTAGCTACGGGCTGTTCGCCGAATCACGTAGTACATCTACGCTCATCGGTCGGTCGCCCTTGCCGCCTTGCCGTAACTCGAAATTCATTGGGTATACAAGAGAGCATCGAGTTAACATTCAATACCATAAGCTATGCGATATTTCTTCATCGCGCCCAATTTATCAGCCCACTCAGGTTCTTCTTCTAGATAAGCTATCACGTCACTAAGCGTCACAATAGAAAAGACTTTACACTGATAGCATTGCTCAACTTCTTGAACCGCAGAAATTGGCTGATCACCGCGTTCTTGTCGGTCTAATGCAATCATCACACCGGCTAATAAGGCGCCTTGCGCATTAATGATGCCCATCGATTCACGAATGGCTGTCCCCGCAGTGATGACATCATCGACCAATATCACGCGCCCTTGTAACGGGCTGCCGACTAACATGCCCTTTTCGCCATGATTTTTAGCCTCCTTACGATTAAAACAATAAGGAATGTCTTTATCATGATGATTAGCCAAAGCGACAGCGGTGGTGGTAACAATAGGAATGCCTTTGTAAGCAGGACCGAATAAGAGGTCAAATTCAATACCAGCCGCCATTAATGCGGCGGCATAGAAACGGCCTAATTTTGCGAGATCTCTACCTGTATTAAACCGCCCGGCATTAAAAAAATAGGGGCTCACTCGCCCAGACTTTAATGTGAATTCGCCAAAGGTTAAAACCTGTTTATCGATGGCAAATTTAATAAAATCACGTTGATAATCTTTCATCGGTTTTTTCCTCAATTGAGCGTCGCTCAAGGAGATTTGAATAGGCTCTAAGAAGTTTATACCCTTCGCCTTTCAAGTTACGGCGGCATTGGCAACGATCTCTCATCCTCTGTCATGTACCACACTCCTGGGATTCGATTGATTGCCGCCTTGCCGTAACTCGAAATTCATTGGGTATATTAAAGACAGGAATTTATCGCTAAAGCGGCTTTTTGGGCTTGAAAAATAGTCCCTATACCGCCACGTGCCAATGCCAATAATGTTAACAATTGTTCATGACTGAATGGTTTGCCTTCTGCGGTTCCCTGTACTTCAATCATCTGATAATCTTCCATCATCACGACATTCATATCAGTTTCAGCATTAGCGTCCTCGGTATATTCCAGATCACCTAAGGCTTCATTTTTGACGATACCGACCGAAATCGCCGCAACCAATCCTCTCATCGGATTTTTTTTCAACTTCTTTTTGATCACTGCTTTTTCCAATGCATCAGCCAATGCCACACTCGCACCGCTGATCGCGGCAGTACGGGTGCCCCCATCAGCCTGCAACACATCACAATCAATAGTGATAGTGTGCTCACCGAGTTGTTGCAAATCAACAGCCGCCCTGAGCGAACGCGCGATCAAACGCTGAATTTCTAATGTACGCCCTCCTTGTTTCCCCTTCGCCGCCTCCCGGGCATTACGGCTATGAGTAGAACGCGGTAGCATGCCATATTCAGCGGTGATCCAGCCTTGTCCTTTCCCTTTGAGAAAACGCGGGATCCCTTCTTCTATCGTCGCGGTACACAAAACCTTAGTATCACCAAATTCAACCAACACTGAGCCTTCAGCGTACTTTGTATAATGACGGGTCAGGGTTAAAGGGCGGACTTGCTCAGCTGCTCGGCCTGCTAAACGCATGGATTTTCTCCAGTTTCAATCGATATGGAGGGGCATTATAAGGCTTAACTGATAGCGCTGTCGCAGCAAAAATGCCATTAGATTTTAAAATAACCTCATCATTGATGAGCGTTTTCTAATATCGTGAAAATTAAAATTGTAATATTTTTATATCGGTCAAAATAGCATCAATAAATAATAATTTAGAGGTAAGATTAGATGTCAACGTTAAATCGTATAGAAAGCAATCAATGGCTAGCATCAGTATGTGAGGGGGTAGAATTTTCTGATCGTTTATTTATGAATGATATTATTATTGGAATCGAAAATTCACCACTTAATACATGGGAACACCGACAAGAATCCAGTAATACAGAAGAAGAAAAAAGTCAGATGATTTTTGATCAATATAAACTAGCTTATTTACATGGAATGGGTGAAGCAACGTCTTCCGACATTTTTACACGGTATCAAAACAGATTAATGGCTCTGCTAGCTATAGATTCAAACAGAGACCATCAACAGAACCCCATGAAATTAATGAGCGATCTAATGGAGATAATAGATGATAGCCTTAGCAAAAAAGAACAAAAATTTAGAGTAAAAGCACCGACGGCAGCAAAAAGTCCAAAGCCGCAAGCATTAAAACGTGAACAACAGTCCCACGGGTTTACAGAAATACAACCAAGGCCGGTACCGGCTCCAAGGCACTCAGTAATTGAAGAGCGGGCGGCACTAGAATCATTTAGGATGTGGAGTCAAACGGCACCTAAACTAACAGAAAGTGAATACCAAAGATTTAAAAGTTTATTAGAAGTGAAAGAAGCGTATGCGAAAACCAGATCATCAGCTGAAAGTATCGCCGATTCTTTACGTGATAATGTTATTAAGGCATACGAATATATAGACCGAACAGGATCTTCGAATGCAGAACTAGATAAAATTCTTTCCGAGATTATCAACTATGCCGAGAAAGCAAGATCATCAGCGGAAAAAATTAATAAAGCTGAAAAAGAAGGCCTTTTACCTGATCGTATACAATTCGAGCCTTTATGTATCGAGAAATACGCTATAGCGCAGCGGGTATTAATAGAAAAACTTGAACATCAGCTAAAAGCACCGGCTGCTGCTTCAAGGCCTTTGGAAGCACCGACGGCAGCAGAGATTCAAGAGCAGCGGAGTGAAACAGCGCCTACATTAGAGGCCAATAAATATGAATTGTTTCTTAATGACGCTTCTGAAAAAGCAACAGAAGCTGAGGCTATCACTGTTAGTGCAGAACTTAATGTGATGAAGGCTCGGGATCACCTAGAAAAAAATAAGGATAAAAATACAGCTGAGCAAAGAGAAATTGTCTACACTGCTGAGGAGTTTGCTACGAAGATTAGAATGGCAGCTGAAATCATTCTTTTTCATAAAAAGCAAGCTGAATTAGCCATAACTAATAGAGAAGACCTCTTCGGAAACTAGCATTCATATAAGAATTTTGGTAAAACACTCCTGAACAAGGAGCCGCCATGAAATATGAAGTAATAAAAGTACTGGAAGAGGAAAAATTTCGTCGCTTAACGGGTGTTAAACGCAGTACATTTGAAAAGATGATAAAGATATTGAATGAAGCAGATAAGAGTAAGCAAGGGAAAGGAGGTCGGAAACCCAAGCGGGGTTTAGAAGAGCGCTTATTAATGGCACTGGAGTATATACGAGAATATCGCACTTATTTTCATGTCAGCCAAAGCTATGGCGTGAGTGAGAGCACATGCTATGAAACGATTAAATGGATAGAGAATACGCTAATAAAGCATCCTGATTTTGCCCTACCTGGACGCAAAGCTGTATTAAAAAGGGATAGGGAGTATGAGCTGGTTCTTATTGATGCCACAGAAACGCCGATTGAACGTCCCCAAAAAAACAAAAGCCGTTTTACTCAGGAAAAAAGAAACGACACACCTTAAAAACACAAGTGCTCGTTGATAAAAAAAGTAAAGCAGTCATCTGTACAAGCTTTACGAATGGGAGGCGCCATGATTTTAGGTTGTTTAAGGAGTCTGGTGTGCGAATACATCCTGACATCAAAACAGTTACCGATACAGGTTACCAAGGGCTTGGCAAGATTCATTCAAACTCGGCGTTGCCTAAGAAAAAGACAAAGAAAAATCCCTTAACAAAAGAAGATAAACGCAACAATCGTGCGTTATCAAGCCAGCGTGTATTAAACGAACATGTCATTGGTATGATTAAAAGATTTAAAATTGTATCAGACCGTTATCGAAACAGGCGAAAACGTTTTGGATTAAGATTTAATCTGATTGCTGCAATTTATAATATGGAAATTAGATAAATGATAGTTTCCGAAGAGGTCTAGAGCCTGAAACCACTGTGAAGTTTTATATTAAAAAATTAGATGAACGGCATCAAGCGATCCGGAAATGGGGAGAAGAACAGAGAAAGCATTTATATCATCTGAAATAATTTATAAGGGCATAATCACTGCCGCTATTTAGCGAAATTTCATGAAACATTTCGTTCCTTAAATTGATATCACGCCTATCCTAGTCAAAATTGTAAGACTATAATCCTTTTCTTTTAGGATAGGTCAACACAATCATGATCCGCAGCATGACAGCCTACGCCAGACGCGATATTAAAGGCGAATGGGGTAGCTCTTTCTGGGAACTTCGTTCCGTTAATCACCGCTATTTAGACACCTCTCTTCGTTTGCCAGAATCCTTTCGTGGCCTTGAGCCACGTATCCGAGCGCACCTTCGAAGCCGTTTGACGCGCGGAAAAGTAGAATGTAATTTGCATTTTCAATCGGATGGCAATACGCAAAAACCACTTATCCTCAACAAAAAATTAGCCAAACAGCTAGTAGAGGCCGGCAGATGGGTCAAAAGGAAAAGTGATGAAGGTGAAATCAATCCCCTTGATATCTTACGTTGGCCTGGCGTGATGGTAGCAGAAGAGCAAGATATAGACGTTATTAGTGATGAGTTGATGCCAGCTTTAGAGCTCGTATTAGATGATTTTATCCAGTCTCGTAAAATAGAAGGCGAGGCATTGAAAAAAATGATTGAACATCGTCTTGAAGGCGTGGATAAAGAAATCGCTAACATACGGATTCATATGCCTGCTATTTTACAATGGCAACGTGAACGATTATTAAGCAAATTAGACGAAGCAAAAATCCAACTGGAAAATACGCGCCTGGAACAAGAACTTTTGCTCATTGCTCAACGCATTGATGTTGCCGAAGAGCTGGAGCGTTTAGACTCCCACATAAAAGAAACACGCCATATTTTAAACAAAAAGGAAGCCGTAGGACGGCAGCTTGATTTTATGATGCAAGAATTTAATCGTGAGTCAAACACCTTGGCCTCGAAATCAATCAATACTGATGTCACTAACGCTGCCATTCAACTCAAAGTGTTAATTGAGCAGATGCGTGAACAGATCCAAAATATTGAGTAAACCCATGATAAAAAATGCCAATAAATCTGTAGCTTTTATTTTTACTCAAGCTCCACATGGCTCTGCAGTGGGCAGAGAGGGATTAGACGCTTTGCTTGCCACCTTGGCCTTTACTAAAAATAAAAATATTGGCGTTTTTTTTGTGGCAGACGGTGTATTACAGCTTTTACCTCAGCAACAGCCAGAAAAAATTTTGGCGCGAAATTACATTGCCACCTTTAATCTTCTGACTTTGTATGAGGTAAAAAAATGTTATCTATGTGAAAGGTCACTCCAACAGCGTGGATTAAGCAAAACTAATAACTGGCTCCTTACCGTAGAAATACTTCCTTTAGCCGATGTACGCGATAACTTAAAGCAATACGATACGGTACTGACATTTTGAGGTCTATACCCAATGAATTTCGAGTTACGGCAAGGCGGCAAGGGTGTGAGACCGATGAGCGTAGACATACTACGTGATTCGGCGAGCACCCGCAGCCAACACCGCCGTAACTTGAAAGGCGAAGGGTTATAACCAAGGTATCTGGGATATCAACATGTTATACACTGTTAGCCGCTCTCCTTATCAAAGCAATTTATCTTATTTATTAGCATTAGTGACCCCAAAAGATGACATCTTATTTTTACAAGATGGCGTAACGGCAGTAATAAAAGACAGTGAGATATTTAACAACCTGTTGAGTCAATCGAAAAATCTATTTGCATTAAAAGATGACTTATCGGCGCGGGGTTTGAACGAAAAAATATCAGAAATTGTTACCGTAATCGACTATGCTGGTTTTGTTGACTTAACGATAAAGCATCATCAACACTTTGCCTGGTGATCCCGACGCTATACCCTTCGTCTTTGAAGTTGCCGCTAGGCGGCCAGGCTGTGAAGCCGATGAGCGTAGATAGACTACCTGATGAGGCGAGTACCCAGCCAACAACAGGGCGGATTCAAAGGCGAAGGGTATATAACGCTTTAACATGGCTCTTTAATACTTCTTCTGTCAACGGTTTTATTGTTGTATATTTCTTGACTCCTTGTAGAGTCAGCCATAGAATTCCGCGTCCCTTTATCCGATGTGCCGTAAAATCTCTGCCTTCAAGCCGGAGATATAAGGCAGGGTTTTCCAACTAACCGGTGTTAAAATGCAGCGGCTAACAGCGAAAACTTTGGCATAGCTATGACGGCAATCAGTACCACAAGGCATGCGGAATGTTAAGCCCGTAGAGAGTCGGTGCAGTTAAGTCGCTCGATGAAGCAGGAACCCTCTGAGGCGACTCAGATCTTGATCTGAACGCTGTAGGAATCTTCGTCATTTTTATGGCGATGAGGATGTCAACACCGTTTACACAGCAAAGAGCTAGGAGTTTTTTATAATGACAACGATTAATCAGCTGGTTCGTAAGCCTCGCCGCAAGAGGGTTGCCAAAAGCAACGTTCCTGCGTTGGCTTCTTGCCCGCAAAAACGTGGTGTCTGTACCAGGGTATATACTACTACGCCGAAAAAACCCAACTCGGCACTACGTAAAGTATGCCGGGTACGTTTAACTAACGGTTTTGAAGTCACCTCTTATATTGGTGGTGAAGGACATAACTTGCAAGAGCACTCAGTAATTTTGATCCGAGGCGGTCGTGTTAAAGATTTACCCGGTGTACGTTACCACACTGTCCGTGGAGCGCTTGACTGCTCTGGCGTTAAAGATCGTAAACAAGCTCGCTCCAAGTATGGTGTGAAGAAGCCAAAGGCTTAATGATTACTTCGTTAAGTAAGGCCAAACTATTTAATGTCAAAATAAACTCATCGAGTTTTGGACACCCCTGAATTAACAACGGAGTTATTTCCATGCCACGTCGTCGTGTTATTGGTCAACGCAAAATTTTGCCCGATCCTAAATTTGGATCTGAGCTACTGGCCAAATTTGTTAATATTTTAATGGTAGACGGTAAAAAATCTACTGCCGAAGCTATTGTCTACAGTGCCTTGGAAGAATTAGCCAAGCGCTCTGCTAAAGCGCCTTTGGACGCTTTCGAAATTTCACTTAACAACGTACGTCCGACGGTAGAAGTTAAATCCCGGCGGGTAGGTGGTTCCACTTATCAGGTGCCCGTTGAAGTTCGTCCGGTTCGCCGTAATGCACTGGCAATGCGTTGGCTCGTTGATGCTGCTCGTAAACGCAGTGATAAATCAATGGCTGTACGCTTGGCGCATGAATTGTTTGACGCGCTAGAAAACAAAGGCTCTGCTGTTAAAAAACGTGAAGATGTTCATCGTATGGCGGAAGCTAACAAAGCGTTCGCTCACTACCGCTGGTAATGATTAAGAGCAGTGTCATTTATGATATTTCCCTATGCAGCAGGCAGAAAACAGCCCTCGCATGGGATAAATTGAACGCTCTAGGAGATAAACAAAATGGCTCGTCAAACACCCATTGAGCGCTATCGTAACATCGGTATCAGTGCTCATATCGACGCCGGTAAAACCACCACCACTGAACGTGTTTTATTCTACACCGGTGTTAACCATAAAATTGGTGAGGTTCACGAAGGCGCAGCAACTATGGACTGGATGGAACAGGAGCAGGAACGAGGTATCACTATTACTTCTGCTGCGACAACCTGTTTTTGGTCTGGTATGGCTAAACAGTTTCAACCCCATCGTATCAATATCATCGACACCCCAGGACACGTTGATTTTACTATCGAAGTAGAACGTTCTATGCGTGTTCTTGATGGTGCAGTAATGGTTTACTGCGCGGTGGGTGGTGTTCAACCACAATCTGAAACCGTATGGCGTCAAGCGAACAAATATAAAGTGCCCCGCATCGCGTTTGTAAACAAGATGGATCGTATGGGGGCAGATTTCCAAAAAGTCGTTAAACAACTCGAATCACGCCTAGCGGCACGCCCTGTAGAAATTCAGTTGCCAATCGGCAAGGAAGAAAACTTCACCGGTGTGATCGATCTTGTCAAGATGAAGGCCATTAAATGGAATGAAACGGATCAAGGGGTGACGTTCGAATACGAAGATATCCCGGAGAATATGCTTGCACAGGCCGAGGATCGTCGCCTCCATGTGGTTGAAGAAGCGGCTGAAGCCTCAGATGAACTAATGGATAAATATCTGAGTGGTACAGAGCTAACTGAAGAAGAAATCAAGCAGGGTTTACGTCAGCGGGTCTTAAACAATGAAATCATCCTGGTAACCTGTGGCTCTGCCTTTAAAAATAAAGGCGTGCAGGCCATGTTGGATGCCGTGGTTGAATATCTTCCAGCACCAACGGATGTGGCCGCCATTAATGGTATCTTGAATGATGGGAAGGATACCCCTGCCGAACGTCGAGCCAACGATGAAGAGCCCTTTTCTGCACTGGCTTTTAAGATTGCCAATGATCCTTTTGTTGGCAGCCTGACTTTCTTCCGTGTTTATTCTGGGAAGGTTAAGTCTGGTGAAGAGATATTTAATCCAATAAAAGGGAAAAAAGAACGCCTTGGTCGTATTGTACAAATGCATGCTAACAAGCGGGAAGAAATTAAAGAAGTTTATGCGGGTGATATTGCTGCTGCTGTTGGCTTGAAAGATGTCACCACCGGCGAAACACTTTGCGATAAAAATAATCAGATAATCTTAGAACGGATGGAATTCCCCGAACCCGTCATCTCTGTTGCTGTAGAGCCCAAAACCAAAGCTGATCAAGAAAAAATGGGGCTTGCCTTGGGTCGCTTGGCGAAAGAAGATCCTTCATTTCGTGTTTCCACTGACGAAGAATCCGGTCAAACCATCATGGCAGGTATGGGTGAACTGCACCTAGAGATCCTTTGTGATCGGATGCGCCGCGAATTTAATGTGGAAGCAAACGTAGGTAAACCACAGGTTGCTTACCGTGAAACAATTCGATCCACTGTCGAACAAGAAGGCAAACACGTTAAACAGTCTGGTGGCCGTGGTCAATTTGGTCATGTATGGTTACGTATTGAACCTTTGGAGCCGGGTGGGGCCGGTTATGAATTTGTTGACGCAATCAAAGGCGGTGTTATTCCGAAAGAATACATCCCCGCGGTAGATAAAGGTATCCAAGAACAACTGAAAAATGGTGTTTTGGCGGGATATCCGATTGTTGATATAAAAGTGACCTTATTTGACGGATCCTTTCATGACGTTGACTCCTCTGAACTGGCGTTTAAAATCGCGGGCTCTATCGCCTTCAAGGCAGCCTTCATGAAGGCAAAGCCGGTTTTGTTAGAGCCTATAATGAAAGTTGAAAATGAAACCCCAGAAGAGTATATGGGTGATGTCATCGGTGATTTAAACCGTCGGCGTGGTATGATCGAGGGCATGGAAGATACCGCAACCGCCAAGACTATTCGTTCTCAGGTTCCGTTGTCTGAAATGTTCGGTTATGCTACAGACCTGCGTTCTCAGAGTCAGGGGCGTGCCTCTTATTCTATGGAATTTCTGAAGTACCAAGAAGCGCCGCCTAACGTCGCTCAGGTCATTATCGAAGCGCGTAAAAAATAAATTTACGGCGCTAAAATTTAGATTAGTGCTTCTTTAATTTACAAAAAGCATCAGACTGAGGAATATAATTGTGTCTAAAGAAAAATTTGTACGTACAAAACCGCATATTAATGTAGGTACCATTGGTCATGTTGATCATGGTAAAACGACCTTGACCGCTGCCATTACTGCCGTATTGGCCAAAAAGTACGGTGGACAAGCCAGGGCATTTGATCAGATAGATAATGCACCGGAAGAAAAAGCACGTGGGATTACTATCAATACCTCTCATGTTGAATATGACACGGAAAAACGCCACTATGCACATGTTGACTGTCCAGGGCATGCCGATTACGTGAAAAATATGATCACCGGTGCCGCTCAAATGGACGGAGCAATTTTGGTGGTTGCCGCAAGTGATGGCCCCATGCCGCAAACACGTGAGCACATCTTGTTAGGCCGTCAAGTCGGCGTTCCTTACATGGTCGTATTTATGAATAAATGTGACATGGTTGATGATGAAGAATTATTAGAACTGGTTGAACTAGAAATTCGTGAGTTACTTTCTACCTACGATTTTCCTGGTGATGATGTCCCGGTGATTAAGGGCTCAGCGCTAAAAGCACTAGCAGGTGAAGCAGAATGGGAAGCCAAGATCATCGAACTTGCTGAAGCCTTAGATAGCTACATCCCTGAACCAGAACGAGATATTGATAAGCCATTTTTGTTACCCATTGAAGATGTCTTCTCTATTTCTGGCCGTGGCACTGTAGTAACCGGTCGGGTAGAAAAAGGGATTATCAAAGTCGGTGAAGAAGTAGAAATTGTCGGTATTAAACCTACAACTAAAACTACCTGTACCGGTGTTGAAATGTTTCGCAAACTGCTAGATGAAGGCCGTGCTGGTGAAAACGTAGGTGTTTTGCTCCGTGGAACCAAACGTGAAGAGATCGAACGCGGGCAGGTTTTATGTAAGCCAAAAAGTATTACCCCTCACACTACATTTGAAGCAGAGGTTTATATTTTAACCAAAGAAGAAGGGGGTCGTCATAAGCCTTTCTTTCCAGGCTACCGTCCTCAGTTCTATTTCCGCACCACGGATGTTACTGGTAACATTAAGTTGCCAGAAGGGGTTGAAATGATCATGCCAGGTGACAACGTAAAAATAGTGGTTACCTTAATTGCCCCCATCGCGATGGACGAAAGCTTAAAGTTTTCCATTCGTGAAGGTGGCAAGACTGTGGGCGCAGGTGTAGTGACTAAAATTCTTGAGTAAGGCATAAACAAAAAGGGCAAGCATAGCGCCCTTTTTGCTATTTTTAATGCCTATTTCTAATTTATTTTAGCAAGTTTTTTACTAGTTCCTTAACACTGTCTTGCTTCCTGTCTTGATTTACGTATAATCCCGCTGGCCTGCCGAATGTCTGTAGGTCAGATTAAGGCGCTAGCCTGTCAGCGGGTACGCTATTATCAGGTACCGGGACAACACTCCCAATAGGGGAGTTATATGTTGAACGACTGTACTTACTCCTATTCGTTAAAATGGATTAAGGCACAGTCTATTGCTTTTATAAATAACTGGAGCTCTGGTCTGATGCAGAAGCAAAGAATCCGTATTCGTCTGAAAGCGTTTGATCATCTCTTGATCGATCGATCCACCTCTGAAATTGTCGAAACGGCAAAGCGTACTGGTGCGACAGTTCGTGGTCCTATCCCGCTGCCGACACGCAAAGAGCGTTTTACCATCCTGATTTCTCCGCACGTCAATAAAGACGCCCGTGATCAGTATGAAATTCTTACTCATAAGCGCCTGATTGACATCGTTGAGCCAACCGAGAATACCGTTGATGCTCTGATGCGTCTGGATCTGGCTGCCGGTGTCGATGTGCAGATCAGCCTGGGTTAATCAGGTCATTGAACGATTAGGGGCTGAAACAATGACTAGTAAAGATAAAATGGGTTTAATCGGTAAAAAATTGGGTATGACACGTGTCTTCACTGAAGAAGGTGTTTCAATCCCAGTCACTGTTATCGAAATTGAAAAAAACCGTGTTACTCAAGTTAAAGATATTAAAACTGATGGCTATTGTGCTGTCCAAGTGACTACTGGTCAAAAGAAGACAAGTCGTTTAAAAAAACCACAACGTGGTCATTTCGAGGGAACAAAAACTATCCGCAGTAAAAGAGCAACATTGGATAATCCCGAGATAATAAAAGAAGTATTAACATCCAAAGATCCGGTAACTGCTGGCCGTGGATTGTGGGAATTTCGGATAGCAGAAGACCAAAAATTTTTACGTGGCGAAGAAATAACTGTTGAAATTTTCGCTGACGTTAAAAAAGTTGACGTTACTGGAACATCGAAAGGTAAAGGTTTTGCCGGAGTAGTAAAGCGCTGGAACTTCCGTACTCAAGATGCCACCCACGGTAATTCTTTGTCTCACCGTGCGCCGGGTTCTATCGGTCAAAATCAGACGCCGGGAAAAGTGTTTAAAGGCAAAAAAATGGCAGGTCACCTGGGTGATGAACGTGTAACCGTTCAAAGTTTAGACGTAGTGCGTGTTGATGCTAAGCGTAACTTACTGCTGGTCAAAGGTGCTGTACCGGGAGCAACCGGTGGCAACCTGATCGTTAAACCTGCTGTCAAGGCGTAGCGTCGAGGAGATAGGAATGGAATTGGCAATAAAAGACACGCAAGGTGTGCTGACGGTTTCTGAAACTACCTTCGGGCGTGTGTTCAATGAAGCGCTAGTACATCAGGTGGTTGTTGCTTACGCAGCAGTTGCCCGTCAAGGTACTCGGGCTCAAAAAACGCGGGCAGAGGTGACAGGTTCCGGTAAAAAACCTTGGCGTCAAAAAGGTACTGGCCGTGCGCGAGCTGGTTCTGTAAAGAGTCCAATCTGGCGTTCCGGTGGCGTAACTTTTGCCGCTAAGCCTCAGGATCACAGTCAAAAAGTTAATAAAAAAATGTACCGTGGTGCATTAAAAAGTATTCTGTCTGAATTGGTACGCCAAGATCGTCTAATCGTTGTCAAAGAGTTTTCTGTAGAAATGCCTAAAACTAAGTTATTACTGCAAAAACTGAAAGAGATGGCGCTGGAAGATGTGTTAATCGTAACTAAAGAAATCGCTGATAATCTGCTCTTAGCCTCTCGCAATTTGTATAAAGTTGACGTTTGTGATGTTGCAGGTATCGATCCTGTTAGCCTGATCGCTTTTGACAAAGTGGTTATGACGACTGATGCAGTACAGCAAATTGAGGAGATGTTGACATGATCCGTGAAGAACGTCTGCTGAAAGTACTGCGTAGACCACAGGTATCAGAAAAAGCGACTCTGGTGATGGAGAAGCACAACACTTGCGTGTTTAAAGTTATGAAAGATGCAACTAAAGCAGAAATTAAAGACGCAGTGAGTAAACTATTCGAAGTCAAAGTCAAAAACGTAAACACCTTGCTAGTAAAAGGCAAGGCGACGCGTCATGGTCAGCGTGTTGGTCGTCGTAGTGACTGGAAAAAAGCTTACATTACCTTGGAAGAAGGTCATACGCTGGATCTCAGCGGCAGCACAGAGTAAGTCGAAGGAGAGCAAACAATGGTACTACTTGTTAAATGTAAACCTACATCTCCGGGTCGTCGTCACGTTGTTAAAGTGGTGAACTCTGAGCTACACAAGGGTAAGCCATATGCCCCGCTGCTTAAAAAATTAAGCAAAAGCGGTGGCCGTAACAATAACGGTCGTATTACTACCCGTCATATCGGTGGTGGACATAAGCAACATTATCGTCTAGTTGATTTTAAACGTAGTAAAGACGATATCCCTGCTGTGGTTGAGCGCCTGGAGTACGATCCAAACCGCTCTGCTAATATTGCGTTGATTTTGTATAGAGATGGTGAACGTCGTTACATCTTAGCGCCAAAAGGACTAAAAAAAGGTGATTCCATCCAATCAGGTGTTCACGCTCCTATAAGAAATGGAAACTGTCTACCGATGCTCTACATACCCGTGGGGACAACAGTACACAACATAGAGATGAAACCAGGTAAAGGTGGCCAATTGGCACGGTCTGCTGGTGCTTGCGTTCAAATCGTTGCTCGTGAAGATGCCTATGTTACCCTGCGCCTACGTTCTGGTGAGATGCGTAAAATTTTGTCTGATTGTCGCGCTACTATCGGTGAAGTAGGTAATTCCGAACATATGTTACGTGTTTTGGGGAAAGCAGGTGCGAGTCGTTGGCGTGGTATCCGTCCCACTGTTCGTGGTACGGCGATGAACCCAGTCGATCACCCGCACGGTGGTGGTGAAGGTCGTAATTTTGGTAAACACCCGGTAACACCTTGGGGAGTTCAAACCAAAGGTAAGAAAACACGGAATAACAAGCGTACTGATAAGTTCATCGTACGTCACCGTAGTAAAAAATAACTATTATATTATAGAGGATAAGCCATGCCACGTTCTCTCAAGAAAGGTCCTTTTCTGGACTATCACTTGCTGAAGAAGGTAGAGAAAGCGTTGGAAAGCGGAGACAAAAAGCCAATTAAAACTTGGTCCCGTCGTTCAATGATCATTCCACAAATGAACAATTTGACCATCGCTATCCATAATGGTCGTCAGCATGTTCCCGTTTTTGTTTCCGAAGAGATGGTCGGTCACAAATTAGGAGAATTTGCACCGACCCGTACTTATCGTGGCCATGTGGCCGATAAAAAGGTTAAAAAACGTTAAGGTAGGGGGAAGAGATGGAAACTATCGCTCAACATCGCCACGCTCGTTCTTCTGCTCAGAAAGTGCGTCTTGTAGCGGATCTGGTTCGTGGTAAACCAGTAGCACAAGCTCTGAATATTCTGACTTATACCAATAAAAAGGCAAGTGCTTTGGTTAAGAAAGTGCTTCAGTCTGCTATTGCTAATGCAGAACACAACGATGGCTCTGATATAGATGATTTGAAAGTTGCAAAAATTTTCGTAGACTCGGGTCCTAGCATGAAAAGGACTATGCCTCGTGCGAAAGGCCGCGCCGATCGCATCCTAAAGCGTACCAGCCACATTACTGTGGTCGTGTCTGATAAAATAGCTGAGACTCTGGAGACTAGCAATGGGTCAAAAAGTAAATCCTAATGGCTTTAGGCTAGGTATTGTTAAAGATTGGGACTCCACCTGGTATGCTGTCAACGACAAAGAATTTGCTGACAATTTAGCAGGCGATAAAAAAATTCGTCAGGTTTTGATGGAGAAGTTAGACAAGGCATCTGTTTCTCGTATTGTTATCGAGCGCCCAGCAAAGAGCATCCGTGTAACTATTCATACTGCTCGACCTGGCATCGTTATCGGGAAAAAAGGTGAAGACGTAGAAAAGTTACGAAAGAAAGTGACTGATATTGCTGCTGTACCTTCTCAGATTAACATTAAAGAAATTCGCAAGCCTGACCTCGAAGCAAAATTAGTTGCTGATAGTGTCGCTTCACAGTTAGAACGTCGTGTCATGTTCCGTCGTGCAATGAAACGTGCCGTACAAAACGCTATGCGAGCTGGTGCTAAAGGTATCAGAATTAATGTCAGTGGCCGCCTTGGTGGTGCTGAAATTGCGCGTACTGAATGGTATCGTGAAGGCCGTGTTCCCTTGCATACTTTGCGCGCGGATATTGATTACAGCCTCTCAGAAGCACATACCACGTACGGTGTTATTGGTGTTAAAGTCTGGATCTTTAAAGGCGAGATTCTAGGCTTAATGCACGAGGTTAGAACATCAGTAGATTTGAATACTTCTCGACCTAAAGAAGAGCGGCAGCAAGAAAAACGGCAGCAGCGTAAAGGCAACAAAAAGGAGAATCGCTGATGTTACAACCAAAGCGTACGAAGTATCGTAAAATGCAAAAAGGCCGCAACCGTGGTTTAACCATAGGTGCAAAAGTTAACTTTGGTGATTTTGGCTTGAAAGCTTATGGTCGCGGTCGTTTGGATGCTCGTCAGATTGAAGCAGCCCGTCGGGCGCTGTCGCGTGGAATTAAACGCCAAGGTAAAATTTGGACTTGTGTATTTCCGGACAAACCTATCACTCAAAAACCGCTAGAAGTACGAATGGGTAAAGGTAAAGGGAACGTAGAGTATTGGGTTGCCCTAGTCCAACCAGGAAAAATGTTGTTTGAAATGAATGGTGTTTCCGAAGAAACCGCCCGGGCAGCATTTGCTTTAGCGAAAGCCAAGCTGCCGATAAAAACCACCTTTGTAACTAAAACGGTGATGTAATGAAAGCACAAGAGCTGCGTAAAAAAAACGTTGAAGAGCTGAAAGAAAAACTGCTCGACCTGCTACGTGAGCAATTTAACATGCGTATGCATGCCGCCACAGGTCAGCACAAGCAGCCTGATTTGTTTAAAAAAGTCCGCCGAGAGATTGCACGCGTTAAGACTTTACTGACTGAAAAGCAGGTGTGTAAATGAATGAAAAAAAAATCCGTACGATGCAAGGACACGTAGTCAGTAACAAAATGGAGAAATCCATTGTTGTTACCATGGAGCGAATAGTGAAGCATCCAATTTATGGTAAATTCATCAAACGTACGACGAAATTGCATGCACATGACGAAGAAAATGAATGCGGTATCGGTGATATAGTAACGATCCGTGAATGCCGCCCACTGTCGAAGACAAAATCTTGGACGCTTGTTGCGGTCATAAAAAAAGCGATTGTGTAGTGAATAATGAATCGAGCCAGCTGCTCAACGATGAGGTGTTTGTTTTTCTACCTATAAGTTAACAGCAGTGTTACAATGTGATGCCCTTGTTCAAGCGACCTGTTTTGGGTTTTAAATACCAATTGGGTTTTAAATAACAGTTATTAATATTAGCGGAGCACTAACATGATCCAAGGACAGACTATGCTGAACGTAGCCGACAACTCCGGTGCACGTCGCGTAATGTGTATCAAGGTTCTAGGTGGTTCGCACCGTCGTTACGCAGGCATCGGCGACATCATCAAAATCACCATCAAAGAAGCAATTCCTCGTGGCAAGGTGAAAAAAGGCGATGTACTGAAAGCGGTAGTGGTGCGCACTAGAAGGGGTGTACGTCGCCCAGATGGTTCTATGATTCGCTTCGATGGTAATGCTTGTGTTATTTTGAATAATACCAATGAGCAACCAATCGGTACCCGTATTTTTGGGCCTGTGACTCGTGAACTGCGCAATGAAAAGTTCATGAAAATTATTTCTCTGGCACCAGAAGTACTCTAAGGAGGAGCGGGCTATGGCAGCGAAAATCCGTCATAATGACGAAATTATCGTGTTAACCGGAAAAGATAAAGGTAAACGCGGGAAAGTAAAAAGTGTTTTGTCTAAGGGTAAAGTTATTGTTGAAGGCATTAATCTGGTTACAAAGCATCAAAAACCAGTTGCCTCTTTGAATAAGCCCGGGGGCATTGTTACAAAAGAAGCCGCTATTGAAGTTTCTAACGTTGCATTATTTAATGCAACAACCGGCAAGGCTGATCGCGTAGGTTTTAGGTTTGAGGATAACAAAAAAGTACGCTATTTCAAATCTAATAAAGAAACTATAAAATAAACTTGGAGTAATACGATGGCGAAACTGCATGATTACTACAAAGATGAAGTATTAAAACAACTGATGGGTAAATGTGGTTACAGTTCTGTCATGCAAGTCCCTCGGATCGAAAAGATCGTCCTAAACATGGGAGTTGGTGAAGCAATAACTGATAAAAAATTATTGGATAATGCAGTCGCTGATTTGACGGCGATTTCTGGTCAGAAACCGCTTATCACCAAAGCACGTAAATCTGTTGCAGGTTTCAAAATCCGTCAGGGCTATCCGATAGGTTGTAAAGTGACCTTGCGTGGCAAACGTATGTGGCAGTTTCTTGAACGTTTAATTGACATTGCTGTTCCTCGTATTCGTGATTTTCGTGGTTTATCTCCTGAATCATTTGATGGGCGTGGCAACTATAGCATGGGTGTTCGAGAGCAAATCATCTTCCCTGAAATTGACTATGACAAAGTTGATAAACTACGGGGTTTGGATATTACTATTGCGACCACTGCAAAATCTGATGATGAAGGTCGTTCCTTGTTAGCTGCGTTTAATTTTCCATTTCGCAAGTAGGGTTACTTATGGCTAAGCAATCATGTAAAGCACGTGAAGTTGTACGTGTAAAAATGGCTAACAAATATCGAGAAAAACGCGAAACATTAAAAAAGATTATCTCTGCGGGTGTGACTGTCTCTACTGATGAAAAGTCATCTGGTAATGCCGTTTGGGATGCTGTTCTTAAACTGCAGCAGCTACCGCGTGATTCCAGCCCGTGTCGCCAGCGTAATCGCTGTCGTCAAACTGGTCGCCCGCACGGTGTCTTGCGCAAGTTTGGTTTGAGCCGTATGAAAGTCCGTGAAGCCGCTATGCGCGGTGAAATACCGGGTCTTAGAAAGGCTAGCTGGTAATGGTTACCAATTAATCACGGGAGTAAAAACAGATGAGCATGCAAGATCCGGTCGCGGATATGCTGACGCGCATTCGTAATGGACAATCCTCGAAAAAAATTGCGGTCACCATGCCTTCTTCCAATTTGAAAGTGGCAATATCCAATTTGCTAAAAGAAGAAGGTTATATTGAAGATGTTAAAATTGAAGGCAACACTAAACCCGTTTTGGAATTAAAACTTAAATATTTCGAAGGGAAGGCAGTGGTCGAAACAATTCAACGTGTTAGCCGCCCAGGTCTACGTATCTATAAGAAAAAAGATGAGTTGCCAAAAGTGATGGGTGGGCTGGGTATCGCTGTTGTTTCTACCTCTAAAGGTGTTATGACTGATCGTGCAGCTCGCAAAGCTGGTCTTGGTGGCGAGATTATCTGCTACGTAGCTTAATTTCGGAGGAAAGCATGTCTCGTGTTGCAAAAGCACCCGTCGTCATTCCTGCCGGTGTAGAGGTAAAACTCAACGATCAGGTAATTTCGATTAAGGGTAAGAATGGCGAGCTAACTTATACTGTTCATCCCGCCGTTAAAGTAGAAGTAACAGAAAAAAATACATTGATTTTTGAATTACACCAAGGCGCAGACAATTGGGCTCAAGCGGGTACTACTCGTTCGTTGGTTAATGCAATGATTATCGGTGTTACTGAAGGTTTCACGAAGAAACTGCTATTGGTAGGTGTAGGTTACCGTGCATCAGTTAAAAATAATTGGGTAGAGTTGGCTTTAGGTTTTTCTCACCCCATTAAACATCAGCTACCGCAAGGCATTACTGCTGAATGCCCTAGCCAAACTGAAATTGTGCTGAAAGGGGCAAATAAACAGGTTGTTGGTCAGGTTGCGGCAGATCTGCGTGCCTACCGAAGTCCTGAGCCTTATAAAGGCAAAGGTGTCCGCTACGCTGATGAAGTCGTGCGTATAAAAGAAGCTAAGAAAAAATAAGGTAACACTATGGATAAGAAAACAGCTCGTATCCGTCGTGCGACCCGCGCACGGCGTAAGCTAAAAGAACTTGCGGCGACTCGTTTAGTGGTACATCGTACTTCGCGCCATATTTATGCGCAGGTTATCGCTCCAAACGGTTCTGAAACTTTGGTAGCCACTTCTACATTAGAAAAAGATATCAATAATCAATTGAAATCTACCGCTAATAAGGATGCCGCAGAAGCAGTAGGTAAAGCGGTTGCGCTACGTGCATTGGGAAAAGGAATTGAAAAAATATCCTTTGACCGTTCCGGTTTCAAATATCATGGTCGAGTCAAGGCACTGGCAGACGCTGCCCGGGCCGCTGGCCTTCAGTTCTAAGGTAGAGGCAAGATGGCGAACATCGAAAAACAAGCTGGTGAACTGCAAGAAAAACTAATTGCGGTAAATCGGGTATCTAAGACGGTAAAAGGTGGTCGTATTTTCAGCTTTACCGCGCTTACAGTAGTAGGGAATGGTGAGGGTCGTGTTGGTTTTGGCTATGGTAAGGCTCGTGAAGTGCCTGCAGCAATCCAAAAAGCGATGGAAAAAGCCCGACGTAATATGATGAAAGTCCCGTTGCATAATGGGACGCTACAGCATCCCGTTAAGGGTGCTCACACAGGCTCTCGTGTGTTTATGCAACCGGCTTCTGAAGGTACAGGTATTATTGCCGGCGGCGCCATGCGGGCTGTTTTGGACGTGGCTGGTGTTCACAACGTATTAGCCAAAACCTACGGTTCTACCAACCCAATTAATGTGGTTCGTGCAACTGTTGATGCTCTGGCAAATATGAAATCGCCAGAAATGGTCGCTGCAAAGCGTGGTAAGTCCGTCGAAGAAATTCTAGGGTAAAATAAACCATGGAAAAGACTATTAAAGTAACTCAGACTCGCAGTGCTATCGGTCGTTTGCCTAAGCATAAAGCGACCCTCCGTGGTTTAGGTTTGCGTCGTATTGGTCATACTGTAGAACGTGAGGATACTGCAGCTATACGTGGTATGGTCAATTTGGTTTCCTATATGGTTAAAATTGAGGGGGAGTAGTCTATGCATTTAAATACTCTGTCTCCAGCGAAAGGTGCCAAACATGCACCGAAGCGTGTAGGTCGTGGTATTGGTTCTGGCATAGGTAAAACCTGTGGCCGTGGTCATAAAGGTCAAAATTCACGATCCGGTGGTGGTGTACGTCGTGGTTTTGAAGGTGGTCAGATGCCTTTGTACCGTCGTTTGCCAAAGTTTGGCTTCACTTCTCGTAAGGCGATGGTAACGGCAGAAGTTCGTTTGTCTGAATTGATTAAAGTGACCGATGCTGCTGTAAAAACCGTTTCTGCTGGAGCAGCTCAAGCCTCTAATGCCACCGAATCCGTTGTTACAGCAGCTAAATATCCTAGTGATGTAATAATAGATTTGAATATACTGAAAACTGCTAACATCATTGGTGTTAATATCGAATTTGCAAAAGTGATATTTTCAGGTGAAATTAATTTCCCGGTTACTCTTCGTGTAAGTGAGACTAAAGGTGCTCGTGGTTTACGTGTGACTAGAGGTGCTCGTGCTGCTATAGAAGCTGCCGGCGGTAAAATTGAAGTTATTGACTGTAAACATGAAGCTGTTGATGGCACAATTGAGGGATAATTAGCAGATGGCCAAGCAACCGGAATTAGATTTTCAAAGTGCTAAGGGCGGATTGAGTGAGCTGAAACGCAGACTGTTGTTTGTTATCGGTGTGCTTATTGTTTTCCGTATCGGCTCTTTTATTCCGATTCCTGGTGTCGATGCTACTGTGATCGCTAAATTGCTTGAACAACAGAGAGGCACTATCATTGAAATGTTTAACATATTCTCTGGTGGTGCGCTCAGTCGTGCTTCTATCTTTGCATTAGGAATTATGCCCTATATCTCGGCATCAATTATTATCCAGTTGTTAACGCTGGTTCATCCAACATTGGCTGAGATAAAAAAAGAGGGCGAAGCGGGTCGTCGAAAAATCAACCAATATACTCGCTATGGTACTTTAGTATTAGCGATATTCCAATCAATTGGGATTGCTACTGGACTACCGAATATGCCAGGTATGCAAGGTTTGGTATTAGATCCCAATTTTGCTTTCTATTTTAACGCAGTTGTTAGCTTAGTGACTGGAACGATGTTTCTCATGTGGTTGGGTGAGCAGATTACTGAACGAGGTATCGGCAATGGTATTTCGATCATCATCTTTGCTGGTATCATAGCGGGGCTACCGTCTGCCATAGGGCATACTATTGAGCTTGCAAGGCAGGGTGACCTGCATTTTCTATTGCTGCTGTTGGTCGCAGCATTAGTATCTGCAGTCACTTTTCTTGTTGTTTTCATTGAACGTGGTCAAAGGCGTATTGTGGTCAATTATGCGAAACGTCAGCAAGGTCGTCGTGTTTATGCGGCTCAAAGTACTCACTTACCGTTGAAAGTGAATATGGCTGGTGTTATCCCTGCTATTTTTGCTTCTAGTATTATTTTGTTCCCAGCAACAATTGCTTCCTGGTTTGGTGGCGGTACGGGCTGGAACTGGTTGACAACGATTTCGATTTATTTACAACCCGGGCAACCTCTTTATGTGCTGCTTTATGCCTCTGCCATTATTTTCTTCTGTTTCTTTTACACTGCTTTAGTATTTAATCCTCGTGAGACAGCGGATAATTTGAAAAAGTCAGGAGCATTTGTACCAGGAATTCGGCCGGGAGAACAAACGGCGAAATACATTGATAAAGTCATGACCCGTCTTACTTTAATCGGTGCAATTTATATTACTTTTATCTGCCTAATCCCGGAATTTATGCGTGATGCCATGAAAGTTCCTTTCTATTTTGGTGGTACGTCACTGCTGATTGTCGTTGTTGTCATTATGGATTTTATGGCTCAAGTGCAAACTTTGATGATGTCGAATCAGTATGAGTCTGCCTTAAAAAAGGCAAACCTGAAAGGTAATAAACGTTAGTCAAGAGTGTCTGAATATTATCCGGTATGTCGTAAAACCTCAGCCTTCAGCGGGCTATAAAGCAGTGTTTTTCAACTAATCTGTGTTAAAATGCGGCGACTAACGGCTAAAGCTTCAGCATAGCTATGACTGCAATTAGTACCTAAGAGTCTATTCCAAATCTTCTTAAGCGCCGCTCAGACAAGGAAAAAATGGGCGAAAAAGTGCGGTTTACATAAGGTAAATGAGCATTTTGAGCTCGTTCTTGACGAAGTATCAACAAGCACAAGAGATTTCGAATAGGCTCTTAGGGCATGAGACTTTAAGCCTGTGGAGAGTCAGCGCGATTAGGGCGCTCGATGAAGCAGGAACTCACTAAGCGAATCAGATCTCGATCTGAGCTCTGTAGGAATCCCCATCATTCTATTACGGGGAGGATGTCAAGCTAGTTAAGAAGTTAACGCGGAGAGAAAAATGAAAGTTCGTGCTTCCGTCAAGAAGTTATGCCGTAACTGTAAAATTGTTAAGCGTCTCGGTGTTGTGCGCGTAATTTGCAGTGCCGAGCCTAAGCATAAACAGCGTCAGGGCTGATTTTTGTGTAATTTTATTGCAATGTTGGTTCAGCTGGCTAGAAGATTGGCCAGACAATCTTTTATCTGTGACTACAACGTCGTTTGAGTATCCTGAAAACGGGCTTTTCAGCATGACGTTGTGGTGTAAATTAAATAATAGGAGTGCATAGTGGCCCGTATAGCAGGCATTAACATTCCTGATCAAAAGCATGCTGTTATCGCATTAACTGCGATTTACGGTATCGGTAAGACTGGTGCACAAAAAATTTGTGGAGCCGCGGGTGTTGCTGAAAGTGTGAAGATCAGTGAACTCTCTGAAGAAGAAATTAACAAGCTGCGTGACGAGGTTGCCAAATACCCGATAGAAGGTGATTTGCGTCGTCAAGTTACCCTGAACATCAAGCGTTTGATAGACCTTGGATGTTATCGTGGCTTACGTCATCGTCGTGGTTTGCCGGTTCGTGGGCAGCGCACGAAGACTAACGCCCGTACTCGCAAGGGTCCACGTAAAGCGATCAAGAAATAATCGGGGTAATTAAATAAATGGCAAAACCAGCAGCTCGGACACGTAAGCGTGTAAAAAAACAAATATCCGACGGTGTGGCTCATATCCACGCTTCTTTCAACAACACTATAGTTACCATAACGGATCGTCAAGGTAATGCTTTGGGTTGGGCAACGTCGGGGGGATCTGGTTTCCGTGGTTCTCGTAAGTCTACTCCGTTTGCGGCTCAAGTGGCAGCAGAGCGCTGTGCTGAAAGTGTCAAAGACTGTGGTATCAAGAATCTGGAAGTTATGGTCAAAGGACCCGGTCCTGGTCGTGAGTCCACGATCCGTGCATTGAACGCCGCGGGTTTTCGCATCACTAATATTATTGATGTAACTCCGATCCCCCACAATGGTTGTCGTCCGCCCAAAAAGCGTCGTGTATGACGCTGTTTTCAGGTTTGTTGGAGAAAGAAAATGGCAAGATATTTAGGGCCTAAGCTCAAGCTGAGCCGTCGTGAGGGCACGGATTTATTTTTAAAATCGGGTGTTCGTACGATTGATAGTAAATGTAAAATTGATCAACCACCTGGTCAGCATGGTGCACATAAGCCGCGCCTATCTGATTACGGCGTGCAATTACGTGAAAAACAAAAAGTGCGCCGGATGTATGGTGTTCTTGAACGTCAATTCCGTAACTATTATAAAGAAGCAGCTCGCTTAAAAGGTAATACCGGCGAGAATTTGTTGGGATTGCTAGAAGGGCGTCTAGACAATGTAGTTTACCGTATGGGGTTTGGTGCCACTCGCGCTGAATCACGCCAACTGGTGAGCCATAAGGGTATTTTGGTAAATGGACGTGTTGTTAATATCGCCTCTTATCAGGTATTACCGAATGCTATAATCAGCATCCGTGAAAAGGCGAAAAAGCAATCTCGTATCAGAGCTGCTCTAGAGCTATTTGAACAACGGGAAAAGCCTATCTGGCTGGAAGTCGATGCTGCTAAGATGGAAGGTGTGTACAAGCGTCTGCCTGAACGTACTGATCTGCCTGCGGACATTAATGAGCACCTGATCGTCGAGCTTTACTCGAAGTAAAGTTTAGTACCAAAGAGAGGACACAATGCAGGGTTCTGTGAAAGAGTTTCTAAAACCAAGCCTGATAAGCGAAAAAATCAGTCAAACGCACGCTAAGGTGATCCTTGAGCCATTAGAGCGGGGCTTTGGTCATACCCTTGGCAATGCACTGCGACGCATTTTGCTTTCATCGATGCCGGGTTGCGCGGTGACTGAAGTTGAAATTGAAGGCGTGCTGCATGAGTACAGCACAAAAGAAGGTGTAAAGGAAGATATCCTAAGCATATTACTGAACCTGAAAGAGCTAGCAGTGAAAGTTCAGGAAAAAGAAAATGAAGTTATTCTTACGCTGGAAAAATCTGGCATTGGCCCTGTGACTGCCGCGGATATAACCTCTGATTCTAAGATTGAAATCATTAAGCCTGAGCATGTGATCTGCCACTTAACCGATAAATCTGCATCTATTAATATGCGGATTAAGGTTCAGCGTGGGCGGGGTTATGTGCCGGCCTCTACCCGTGTTCATGGGGAAGAGGATGAACGTCCAATTGGTCGTTTATTAGTAGACGCATGTTATAGTCCTATAGAGCGAATTGCCTATAATGTCGAAGCAACACGCTACCAAGATCGTACTGATCTTGATAAATTGATTATTGAGATGGAAACCAACGGCACGATTGATCCTGAAGAGGCTATTCGCCACGCTTCGACTATTCTTTCTGAACAACTGACCGCTTTTGTCGACATAAGTCATAATGTTAATACTTGCAAAACTTCAGTAGAAGCGCCCGACTTCCCACCCATCTTGCTGCGTCCTGTTGATGATTTGGAGCTAACTGTCCGTTCTGCTAATTGTCTTAAAGCTGAAGCCATCCACTTTATCGGTGATCTAGTACAGCGTACAGAAGTCGAGTTACTAAAAACGCCTAATCTGGGTAAAAAGTCTCTTACTGAGATTAAGGATGTGCTGGCTGTGCATGGTCTGTCGCTAGGTATGCGTTTGGAAAATTGGCCACCAGCTAGTATTGCTGATCAGTGTAGCCAGAATAAATAGTAGGTTAAAGTTTTACTTAAAAGGATAAGGTTATGCGCCATCGTAAAAGTGGTCGTCAACTAAATCGTAACAGTAGTCATCGAAAAGCTATGTTTCTTAACATGTCAGGTTCTTTGGTGCGTCATGAAATCATCAAAACGACTTTGGCAAAAGCGAAAGAATTACGTCGTGTGGTGGAGCCATTAGTGACTCTTGCTAAAAAAAGCGACAGTGTAGCTAATCGTCGTTTGGCGTTCGCTCGCACTCGTGATAATGAGGTAGTGGCCAAGCTATTCACTGAGCTTGCTCCACGCTTTTCAAATCGGACTGGTGGCTATACTCGTATTTTAAAGTGTGGCTTCCGGGCGGGTGATAACGCTCCTATGGCTTACATTGAATTAGTTGATCGTCCAGCAGAAGAATTTGCGGAATAATCTGTAAATGACCTGCTCTGTGAATAAATAAAAAGCCGGGTGAACCCAGTTTTTTATTATGTCCTGGATGATACGGGTAACCAGTTGACATCCTCGACATCCTAAGGAGGCGGCCGAAAAAGCCGAGACTTCTCTATTGTTGTTAGCAAAAATCATATTTTTTTCACCTAAATCTCTCTAATCTCTAAATATGCCTTAATGCTGAAAATGTTCAGGATAATACAAGTTCGCAAAAAATGACGGTAAAAACCAATGATCATGAAAACTCAACTACGCCGTCGTGATGTGCAACTGAGGGAGTATCTTCCTCAACTTCAGCCATTATTGCGTCGTTTATATATCTCGCGTGGTGTCAAAGAAACACAAGAGTTAGAACGGGGAGTCAAAGGTTTGCTGTTATGGCAGCAATTAGCTGGAATTGATACCGCGGTCGATCTATTACAACAGACGATGGAGACAGGTCAGTGTATCGTTATCGTCGGAGATTTTGATGCTGATGGTGCCACCAGTACTGCGTTGGCGGTGTTGGCACTGCGCAGTATGGGGGCAAAGGATGTGAAATACTTGGTGCCTAACCGTTTTGAAGAAGGTTACGGACTGAGCCCCATGATAGTAGAGCGCGTAGCCCGCCAAAATGCAGCATTGATTGTTACGGTAGATAATGGCATTTCTTCTCATGCCGGTGTCGAATTAGCGCACCAAAAGGGGATACGTGTTCTCGTGACGGATCACCATCTGCCAGGAGAAACTTTACCCAACGCCGACGCTATCATCAATCCCAATTTAAAACATTGTTGCTTTCCTTCTAAGTCTCTTGCTGGGGTAGGGGTGACATTTTATTTGATGTTGGCATTACGTGCTCGACTCAAAAATGAAGGGTGGTTTGCAGTAAAAACACTACCGATACCTAATTTAGCTGAATTACTCGATTTAGTGGCTTTAGGCACGGTGGCGGATGTGGTTCCATTGGACAGTAATAATCGTATTTTAGTACATCAAGGTTTGAGCCGTATCCGTGCCAAAAGATGCCGACCTGGTATCCAAGCTTTATTGGATGTCGCTAAGCGGGATGCCAAAAATTTAGTCGCTAGTGATTTAGGTTTTTTTCTTGGTCCACGACTCAATGCGGCAGGGCGCTTAGATGATATGTCGATTGGTGTTGAGTTGTTACTGAGCGACGATCCCCTCGCTGCCCGGATATTAGCGGAGGAGCTAAATACTCTCAATCAGGAAAGGCGTGAAATCGAACAAGGGATGCAATTAGAAGCATTAGCATTGTGTAATGCCTTAGAAGATCCAGATCACATACTGCCTTATGGTATTGCTATGTACCATAAAAAATGGCATCAAGGTGTCGTTGGCATTTTAGCATCCCGTATTAAAGAACGCTTTCATCGCCCCGTTATCGCTTTCGCGCCTGCCGGCGATGGGATGTTAAAAGGCTCTGGCCGATCGATCATGGGTTTACATTTGCGTGATGTATTAGAGCAGCTGAATACACAAAACCCTGGACTGATATCAAAATTTGGCGGTCATGCAATGGCGGCAGGATTAATGCTTGCAGAAAATAAATTTGAAGAATTCCGTCAGCGCTTTGCAGATTTGGTTGCCGAATGCTTGGATGCATCCCAGCTTGAAGGGGTCATTTGGTCTGATGGTGAACTTTCTATCGACGAATTGTCACAAGAAACCGCGGAGTTATTGCGTGAAGCCGGCCCTTGGGGTCAAGCCTTTCCTGAGCCGATTTTTGATGGTCAATTTCGCATTTTGCAACAACGATTGGTCGGTGAACAGCATCTAAAATTAATATTGCAATCGGTGTTAGGGGGGCCTTTACTTGATGGCATTGCGTTCAATATTGATACTAAATTATGGCCGAATAGCACCACTGTAGCAGCAAATCTGGCTTATAAATTAGATATTAATGAATTTAAGGGCAGAAGAAAATTGCAGCTGTTAGTACAACAACTTTGGCCTGTTTGACCGCACAAAAATAGTATGGTTAAAAAATCAAGGGAGTTAATATACCTAATGAATTTCGAGTTACGGCAAGGTGGTAATCAATCAAATCGATACATGACAGAGGATGAGTGATCGCTGCCAACGCCGCCGTAACTTGAAAGGCGAAGGGTATAGCTCGCCTTCGCAACAGATCTAATAGCCTGTTCGAAATTTTTTTCAGCGAGCCACAAAAAATTTCGAACAGGCTCTATATGGAAACCCTGAAGAACCGATAAAAGTAATCTATTCTGTCATTAATAATTTTTTTAGGTTAATAGTGAAATGAAAACGAAATCGACGAGCCGAGCCGACTTTTTAGCGCAAATGAATAGGATAGTTCCCTGGGAAAAAATGCTGGCCAAACTCAGTCGTCATTACCCCAAGGCAAGCCCTAAAGGCGGCAGGCCGGCGAAACCGTTAGAAGTGATGCTGCGGATTTATTTTTTACAGAATGGGTTTAATTATGCTGATTTATCGATGTAAGAAGCGTTATACGACATCCCCTTATTACGTCAATTTGCTGGGGTATGTGTCGATGCCATTCCCTCCGATCCCACTCTCCTGCATTTTCGTCATTGGCTGGAAAAACATCATTTAAGCGAAACGCTGTTTGAAGAAGTTAATACGCATTTAGCTTCGCTTCAGCTATTTATCAAACGGGGTAGCATTGTCGATGCTACGATTATTCATGCGCCCAGTTCAACTAAAAACCGGCAAAATACTCGTGACCCAGACATGAAAGCCACCCGTAAAGGCAATCAGTGCTACTGTGGCATGAAAGCGCATATTGGCGTGGATGCACAGACGGGGCTGGTGCATTCCCTGGTGGGAGCCTCGGCGAATGTAGCCGATGTGACGCAAGTTCATCACCTTCTTCACGGCCAAGAAGAGGTTGTTCATGGTGATGCCGGTTATAAAGGCGTGATGCGACTCAGCGAACATCAACATCGCGTGGTCACCTGGCGCATCCCCCGATGGAGGGTATTGGCCTTGCCGGGGCAGGGGCAGCAGGTATGGGAAAAACATCGGCATCAGCAAAGTCTCAACGCGAAAATCCGGGCTAAGGTTGAACATCCCTTTCGGGTGTTAAAATGTCAGTTCAACTTTAGAAAAGTGCGCTACAAGGGCTTGGCAAAAAATACCGCGCAGTTATTCAGCTTATTTGCTTTGACCAATCTCTTTCTCGCTAGAAAAATTTTGTTTTGTCGCCCCTAATTGACCCTTGATACCGCCTAAGCCATATGACGTTAATAATTAACGCTATTAGCTCAAAATATAGCATTCATTATCGGTTTTTCAGGGTTTCCATAGGGCGCAGTCTCGACCACAATCTGTTCTTTGATGCGCAATTCCGTCAATTGACACTGACCCTCTGAATGGCTTGATTGCCAGCCAATCACCTGACGCGGATTAATCAACACCGCATAGGGGCGAGCACCGCGGGCTTTTTCCTCAGCACGGGTTTTCAACGCCTCCACGCGAGGATAATCAGCCAATGCATGCGCGCCACGCCGTATTGCAGTGCCAGGCTAAAATACGCGCCTGTGCCCACACATCCAGCCGGTTGCCCTGCAAATCCATATTTTGGCAGTAATCGACTATCACCGCGGGTGTGGCCTCACTTAATTGCGTCGGCTCAGAAAATACCCGCCCCAGGTTATTTTTCAGCGTTTCCTCGTAAGCGGGCAGGAGTGTAGCTACCGCAAGACGTTGTTGGTAGCGGTGTTTATCTTCATGAGGCCAACGCGGTAAATATGGCTTAGGTGTTATAAATTGACGTACAATATCGAAATGATTTATTGACCTATAAATACCAAAATGACTTATCCCTTAAAATTTCGTCAACATGTATTGGCTTTCAAAAAGAAAGAAGCCCTCACTTATGCTGAAACCGCCGACCGTTTTGGTGTAGGAAGTGCCAGTTTGATGCGATGGGCGAAACGCCTGGAGCCTTGTTTGACGCGTAATAAACCCGCTACCAAAATAAACAGAGCGGCGTTGATTCTGGATGTGGAAACCTACCCTGACGCGTCTCAGCACGAGCGGGCGCCACGGATGGGTGTGAGTGCCAGGGGTATCTGTGATGCCTTAAAGCGGGCGGGTTTTAGCTATAAAAAAAACATTTTATCCCCCCCCAGTGTCAGTCTAGTTGTCGCCTCTAATTTTCGTTAATGGGAACTAATAAAGAGGCGATATAATCATGGAAAAACCGACGTATTCGGAAGAGTTTAAAGAGCAGGCGCTGTGTAAGGTTTATCATCGGAATGGGCGTACAATGAAAGCCATTGCGGATGAACTTAACGTGCCGCCGAGGAAGCTAAGAAGTTGTTTAGCAGAAAGTGAACTCGCCTCTTGGTGCAGGGGGCAGGGTATTTTTGTTCATCACCTGAAGCAATGGCGCGCGGATTTTTGTGACCCGAAGCGAACACAACGCAGTAAGAGGAAAAATGATTATTCCCGAACAGCGCCAGTCTATTATGATGTAGATTACTGAATCAACGCAGGCCGGAGCGCGGCAACAACAGGCTTGTCTCCTGATTGGGCTAAGCACGCGAACCCTACAGCGCTGGCAGAAAGCTATCGAGCAAGTGGATGGCCGAACGCGCCGAACAGCGCCGCCGCCCCACAAACTCTCACCCTGTGAGCGGGCTAAGCTACTGGAAATAACCTCTTCGGCCAAATTTGCTCATTTACCCCCGAGTCAAATTGTGCCGATGTTGGCTGATGAAGGGCTCTATTTCGCCTCCGAATCCACTTTCAAGACGCCCGCGCATGGGTCGAACACGTGGTGCACTGGTATAATCAAGAGCATCGCCACAGTGCCATTGAATTTGTCACACCTGCACAAAGACATGCAGGCCTTGATAAAGCCCTATTAGCTCAGCGTAACACAGTGTATGAAAAGGCACGCGCTGCAAACCCTACACGCTGGGCAGGTCAAATCCGTCAGTGGCCGTATGTGAAAGAAGTCCATTTAAATCCACAAAAATCCAGAGAAAAAAAGGTGAAACCAGACGCCAAAAAAGCAGCCTAGGATTTTACATCCTGGGCGACAACTACATTGACAATTACCGGGGTGTGAGTGCCAGGGGTATCTGTGATGCCTTAAAGCGGGCGGGTTTTAGCTATAAAAAAAACATTTTATCCCCCCAAAGCCGACGTCCAAGCTCGAAAAGATTTTCAGACTAAGCTCCAGGGCTAACGTGGATGAAAGCGGTTTTGCTCATGATATGCCGCGTCTTTATGGTTATTCAGTGAAAGGGAAGCGCTGTTACGGCCAACACGATTGCCATGCCAAAGCACGTACTAATGTCATTGGTGCACAGCTTAACGGAAAATTAACTACGGTTTGTACCTTCGACTGCCATATCAACAGCGATATTTTTTATGCCTGGGTCACCCAAGATTTACTGCCAAAATCCCCTCCAGGGGCAGTCCTTGTGATGGATAATGTGCGCTTCCATAAACGCCAAGACATCCAGACTGCTATACAGAAAGCTGGCTTTATTCTCGAATATCTCCCCACGTATTCTCCTGACATGAATCCCATTGAGCACAAATGGGCTCAAGCTAAAGCCCTTCGCAGAAAGCGACTATGTGATATCGATACCTTGTTTTCTGACCCTTTATTTTAAATCAATTTATACCGCATAAGCTATATTTGCTACAACAGGGTAAAGAAAAGGAGGACTACCATCATGAGTAAAACCTTTTATCAACAAGTGAGCGCCCTCCAGCGCCAACTCAATGCGCCAAAGAATCAATACAATACCTTTGGTAAATACCGCTACCGCAGCTGTGAAGATATTTTGGAAGGCATTAAACTGCTATTGGGCGATTTATTTTTGTCAATCAGTGATGAAATCGTCTTGATAGGGGATCGCTATTATGTGAAAGCCACCGCGACCCTCACGGACGGTGAAACCTCGATTCAGGCCTCGGCGCTGGCACCGGAAGAACGGGACAAAAAAGGCATGGATGCTGCGCAATTGACCGGAGCGACCAGCTCCTATGCGCGTAAATATTGCCTCAATGGCTTATTCGGCATTGATGATGCCAAAGATGCTGATACCGACGCCTACAAGCAGCAAGAAGAGCGCCTCAGGCAAGCATTGACGCCAAAAAGCGACACGCACCCCGGCGCAATACCTGAATGATTTCACGCATTGGGCACCGCAATGCAAGGATAAGGTGGCCTTACAGGGTGCCTATCAGCGATTGTGTCAGCTGCTTATCCAGCAGCCTGATTTAGCACAACAAGCTCACGAGATTTATCTCACCCACTCAGCCACCTTAGAGAAGGCCGCCTAATGGCACATACTATTACCCTCAAACTCCAACAAGCCGCGAGAGAATTTGCGGCCACTGACGCCATCGGCTTTTCTCTCCGTGGCGGCGTTAAATATTACGATCGCCAGTTAAAAACCCAGGCTTTCACGAATTATCAGGCCGTGGTGTTCGCCAAAGCAGGTAAACAGGCCGATTTCTATCGAGAAACACTGAACGAAGGCGCCATTGTAGAGATTTTCGGTGACAGCATCAAAATCGACATCTACGAAGGAAAAAACGGACAAGCAATCGTGCTGGAACTGAACAATGCCAAATTGGGCTTTGTCGAGTCTGCGAAGCCGACACAGGGGCTGCAACGGCTGCCCCAGCCGGTGATATTACCGCGGCAACGTTCTCACCCCTCTCCAATCCCCTTTGATGACGGCATCCCTTTTTGATGACATTAATTTTATCGAGGTGACACATGGAACAACGAACAGAAGCCTGGTTTGCTGCCCGCTGTGGCAAAGTGACCGCCAGTAAAGTGGCGGATGTGATGACAAAAACCAAAACGGGTTACGCTGCTCTTCGCCAAAATTACAAGATAGCGTTAATTTGCCAGCGCCTAACGGGGAAAAGAGAAGAAACCTTTGTCACGCCCGAGATGAAGCGCGGCACAGCACTGGAGCCCGCCGCCCGTGAGGCTTACAGGTTGCGTGAATTTGCCACCGAAGTCACGGAGGTGGGTCTATTCGACCATCCCACTATCAAAGGGTTTGCTGCCAGTCCTGACGGATTAGTGAATGATGATGGCCTGGTCGAGATTAAATGCCCTAAAACCTGGACGCACTTAGAAACAGTGAGAACAGGGAAAATCAAAAATCAATATGTATTGCAAATGCACGCGCAAATGCTTTGTACTGGGCGTAAATGGTGTGACTTTGTCAGTTTTGATAATCGACAGCCTCCGGAACTGGCTTACTTCAAAACCCGCGTTCAGTTTGATAAGGCGCTGGGGAAGGAAATTGAAACCGAAGTACGCCTGTTTTTAGCTGAACTGGAAAAAGACATCGCCGCCATTCAACGTTATAGGCAGGTGGCGTAATTGCTGATGAAAAAATTCATCGTCTATGAATCATAATGCGTGTAAAGTTATTCGGTGATAAATCGACACCGTAAGGTAACTATAATCAGAGAGAAAACACGGAATGTCTAGCATATCAAAGCCCCATGACGCCCTTTTCAAGCGGTCGTTACAGCATAAACAAATTATGGTCGATTGGTTGGTGCATCATCTTCCAAAGGAAACATTAGCATTGATTGATACTGCTACATTAGACCTCTTCGGAAACTAGCATTCATGAGGAATTTTGGTAAAACACTCCTGAACAAGGAGCCGCCATGAAATATGAAGTAATAAAAGTACTGGAAGAGGAAAAATTTCGTCGCTTAACGGGTGTTAAACGCAGTACATTTGAAAAGATGATAAAGATATTGAATGAAGCAGATAAGAGTAAGCAAGGGAAGGGAGGTCGGAAACCCAAGCGGGGTTTAGAAGAGCGCTTATTAATGGCACTGGAGTATATACGAGAATATCGCACTTATTTTCATGTCAGCCAAAGCTATGGCGTGAGTGAGAGCACATGCTATGAAACGATTAAATGGATAGAGAATACGCTAATAAAGCATCCTGATTTTGCCCTACCTGGACGCAAAGCTGTATTAAAAAGGGATAGGGAGTATGAGCTGGTTCTTATTGATGCCACAGAAACGCCGATTGAACGTCCCCAAAAAAACAAAAGCCGTTTTACTCAGGAAAAAAGAAACGACACACCTTAAAAACACAAGTGCTCGTTGATAAAAAAAGTAAAGCAGTCATCTGTACAAGCTTTACGAATGGGAGGCGCCATGATTTTAGGTTGTTTAAGGAGTCTGGTGTGCGAATACATCCTGACATCAAAACAGTTACCGATACAGGTTACCAAGGGCTTGGCAAGATTCATTCAAACTCGGCGTTGCCTAAGAAAAAGACAAAGAAAAATCCCTTAACAAAAGAAGATAAACGCAACAATCGTGCGTTATCAAGCCAGCGTGTATTAAACGAACATGTCATTGGTATGATTAAAAGATTTAAAATTGTATCAGACCGTTATCGAAACAGGCGAAAACGTTTTGGATTAAGATTTAATCTGATTGCTGCAATTTATAACATGGAAATTAGATAAATGATAGTTTCCGAAGAGGTCTAGTATCAAGAGGGGGTACTTAACCTCAGCCGCAAAAATCTCACCACGGTGGTCAAAACCGCGGTCAATCATGTTTCAGCAGTAGCACGGAATAAGTTTGCTGAGAATAATGCTGAACTGGTCGACAAAAAACAGTGGCTCAGTACGCTGGATAACAAAACCTCATCGCCCTGTATTATCCGTGACCGTTTGTGCTACACCTTAGCGGGCAAGCCTATCGGTCATACCATTCCTTACCTGCAAGGAGCAGGGCGACTGCATTTCTGCTGTCGCTCAACCGAGACGTTGGTGACAAAATCCTGGCGCGCCCTGGGCATTGATCGGGATGAGCTGGAGGCGGGCACCCGCGCCAGTATGGACGGGCAAGTGCCAGCGGAGACGACTTATGCTGACTGGTTACAGCAACAACCTTATTCTCGCCAAGTCCAGGTGCTGGGGAAAACCCGCGCCAACCTGCTGCGTGAAGGGAAGCGACAGGTTGATGATTTTTTCAGCGATAAAGGGGAGTGGCTGACATTGGAGCAGCTGCACAAGACGGTTGCTTGACCGATTCCTTATCTAACAACGTTAGAATAACGTGTGAATTCATTACTGTCTTGGGTCATCAGTTGCACTAATTTAGGGTGGACAAACAGTTTTTCTTTGCCGGATTGTATCTCGTTTAGTACGCCAATATCACACATCTGTTTTAGATAAACAGAAGCAGTTTGTCGCTTAGCGATATCGGTTTCAACTAGGTTACTAATGCGACAATAGGGCTGTTCAAAAATCATTTTTACCAGTTCATAGCTATAGACTTTGGGCAGTACCCTTTTTACGTAGTCGGTAGTGTGCTCAACCAAGGCTCTCACCGCTGCAATTTTATGCGTTGTCCAGGTGGCAGTTTGCTCTACCGCTGTTAACATGTACAAAATCCAAGGCTCCCATTTGCCATACTGACTGACGTCATTTAGCAATTGATAATAATCGGCTTTATGTTGTACGACATAACGACTCAAATAGAGTATTGGCAGAGACAATAATTTTTTTTCAATCAGATACAGGATATTTAGGATACGTCCAGTACGACCGTTTCCATCGGCAAAGGGGTGAATGGCTTCAAACTGAAAATGGGCAATGGCCATTTTAATCAGCGGATCGATACCATCATCGGTATGAAGAAAATGTTCCCAATTGCTGAGTAAATCACGAATAACGTTTTCACCCCCCGGCGGAGTATAAATGATTTCACCTGTGGCCTGATTACTGAGCACCGTACCGGGTATTTTACGAATATCCATATTAATTGATTTAAGGGTACTGCAGATCTCAATAGCGGTATTGGTGCACAATGGGCGCTTGGCAAGCTGCTTAAATCCTTCATAAAGCGCGGTGCGATAACGCAGGGCTTCTTTGGTCGCGCAATCAGCCTGATCAGATCCTTGTGCATATTGAAAAAGTTTGTCGGAGGTCGTGACAATATTTTCAATTTCAGAACTGTCTTTTGCTTCAAGCAACGGAAGCAGATTAATCAACAAACCCTGATTAGGTAACAATTCCCCCGCCTGTTTGAGCTCAGCCAGGGCGGCACGTGCAGGAATACACGCTTTTAATAGGGCGATCGATTCTACGATTTCAGTGGGTGGAGGAAGTCGGGGTATGTGATTAAAAGGCACATCGGGTTGCCATATCATGTTTATTTTTACCTATTTTATCGACATGAAATAAGTTTATGTTCATTTCATCGACATGTAAACATGCGGTGAGCTTTATGGCACAGCAGGATAAGTATCATCAATCACGAAAATAATTAACTTCACACCGGCCACCTTAAGGTGGTTTTTTTATGCACGGAGAAAATCGCAATGAAATTGCATATCGATACAGAAGGAAAAGCAGTACTGGAAAACGGCATGCCGGTGTATCTGCATGAGGATGGCAAAGCGATCCCGTTTGATGCGTTGGCCGCGTTGAATAAAATTACCGCGCTCAATACCGAGATCAAAAGCCATCGGGAGGCCAAGGAGGCGCTTGAAGCCAAGTTGAGCCAGTTTGCTGGCATTGACGACCCAGCGAAAGCACGTTTCAAGACGCCCGCGCATGGGTCGAACACGTGGTGCACTGGTATAATCAAGAACATCGCCACAGTGCCATTGAATTTGTCACACCTGCACAAAGACATGCAGGCCTTGATAAAGCCCTATTAGCTCAGCGTAACACAGTAGACCTCTTCGGAAACTAGCATTCATATAAGAATTTTGGTAAAACACTCCTGAACAAGGAGCCGCCATGAAATATGAAGTAATAAAAGTACTGGAAGAGGAAAAATTTCGTCGCTTAACGGGTGTTAAACGCAGTACATTTGAAAAGATGATAAAGATATTGAATGAAGCAGATAAGAGTAAGCAAGGGAAAGGAGGTCGGAAACCCAAGCGGGGTTTAGAAGAGCGCTTATTAATGGCACTGGAGTATATACGAGAATATCGCACTTATTTTCATGTCAGCCAAAGCTATGGCGTGAGTGAGAGCACATGCTATGAAACGATTAAATGGATAGAGAATACGCTAATAAAGCATCCTGATTTTGCCCTACCTGGACGCAAAGCTGTATTAAAAAGGGATAGGGAGTATGAGCTGGTTCTTATTGATGCCACAGAAACGCCGATTGAACGTCCCCAAAAAAACAAAAGCCGTTTTACTCAGGAAAAAAGAAACGACACACCTTAAAAACACAAGTGCTCGTTGATAAAAAAAGTAAAGCAGTCATCTGTACAAGCTTTACGAATGGGAGGCGCCATGATTTTAGGTTGTTTAAGGAGTCTGGTGTGCGAATACATCCTGACATCAAAACAGTTACCGATACAGGTTACCAAGGGCTTGGCAAGATTCATTCAAACTCGGCGTTGCCTAAGAAAAAGACAAAGAAAAATCCCTTAACAAAAGAAGATAAACGCAACAATCGTGCGTTATCAAGCCAGCGTGTATTAAACGAACATGTCATTGGTATGATTAAAAGATTTAAAATTGTATCAGACCGTTATCGAAACAGGCGAAAACGTTTTGGATTAAGATTTAATCTGATTGCTGCAATTTATAACATGGAAATTAGATAAATGATAGTTTCCGAAGAGGTCTATTATTTGCGGAAGAGCCAAATGGATTATCATGTAGCAAATAACGATAACTGTTGAGATGATTTAAAAATGAGTTTAGACCATCACCGCCACGATATATCCAATGATATTTTACCTGCTATTAATCACTTAGGAATTTTTTATGTTATTACACAAACACTATTCGGATAACCGTCATACCAAACTGTTAGAAGCCATTGAACATGATATTCCCATTATTGTTGCCTTTGCATTAAGTGAAGATCTTGGTGGTGAAGTCGATGCCACTTGTGATATCACTGCGCAATTGCTTCCAGCAGATAAACAAGCCCACGCTCGCATTATCACCCGTGAAGCAGGAATTTTCTGTGGTAGCAGGTGGTTAGATGAAGTATTCAAGCAACTCGGTAGTACAGTTAAAATAGAGTGGCAGGTTGAGGATAAAAAAACATTAAAAGCTAATGATACTCTTTGCGATTTGTACGGATCCGCCCGTACTTTGCTTACTGGTGAACGTACTGCGCTCAATTTTCTACAAACTTTGTCTGGTATCTCAACCCATGTTAGCCACTACGTAGCGAAATTAGATAAGCTTAATACAAAATTACTTGATACCCGTAAAACCGTACCAGGCCTGCGTACAGCACAAAAATATGCCGTACTTTGTGGCGGAGGTGAAAATCATCGATTATGTTTAGCAGATGCTTTTTTAATCAAAGAAAATCACATTACTGCTGCCGGATCAATCAAACAGGCTGTAGAACAGGCTCTGTTACTACAAAAAAAATTGCCGAAAGCGTGCGGATCTATCGAGATTGAAGTTGAATCTTTAGATCAGTTAAAGGAAGCTTTGGCGACGGATGCAGATATTATTATGTTAGATAACTTTACTAGATCCGATATAATCGAAGCGGTCTCAATAAGAAATTCAATTAAAGAATCGGCACTGTTAGAAGTCTCTGGTAACGTTACTTTAGATAATCTGCGTAACTATGCTGAAACTGGCGTTGATTACATTTCTGTTGGCGCATTAACCAAACATCTTCATCCATTAGATCTTTCCTTACGTTTTCAATAATTAATCCTACCAAAAATATTTCCGGCGGACAGTAACAATTAAGTGGTTATTCTTTATTTTGCGAACACCGCCGCAATGATCAGTGTATTTTTGCAAACCGAAAAAATTTCGTGTGATAAGCTTTGCAAGATTGAACACTGCCTCTACTGATAACGATAGAAAACAGGCATTCTACAATCCTAGTCGAAATCTCCACATCTCTTAAGCCAAGGAGATGGTAAGGAGTAGTGAGAAGAGAGTGCATAAAATGATTTATCGACAACAAGGTTTTACTCTTATCGAATTGATGGTCGCTGTCGCTATTATTGCTGTCCTCAGTAGTATAGGTGTTCCCTCTTACCAGCGTTATATACAAAAAGCTGCCCTTATCGATATGTTACAAGCCATCATGTCTTACAAAACGGCTATTGAACTTTGTGTTTTCGAAAAGAATTCGATTACAGGCTGTAACGCTGGTAGCAATGATATTCCAGAAACAAAAACAACACGTTATGTAAAAAGCATGAAAATTCTTAATGGCGTAATTACATTATCAGGCCAGCAAGTACTTGATGGGTTGACGATCGTCATGACACCAAAGAAAAATAATAATGACGGATTGAGTTGGGCTAGTACTTGTACAACTCCGCAAGTATCTATTGCGGATAGCTGTAAAGCGGTTTTTCGTTTTCTTTAATATGTTACCCAATGCTCATGTTTTGCACGTAATGATAAAAAACAAGAATAGCGTACAGGTAGTCTATTTTAGTAAAAACAGATTTTTGCCAAACGCGATCTGAACAAGGTAGGGGCTTTACCATTTAGCAAAATTCGCCGTAAACCCTCGCCGAATGCGGGCGGGAATATACCCTTCGTCTTTGAAGTTGCCACTATAGCCGGAATCAGTTTAATTTGATTCAAGGCAGAGGCGCGCAGACAGTACAAATAGTACGGCAAGCAACGACAACACAGAATCAAATTAAACTGGTTTGGCTATAGGCGGCCAGGGCGACCGACCGATGAGCGTATAACCCAATGAATTTCGAGTTACGGCAAGGCGGCAATCAATCGAATCCCAGGAGTGTGGTACATGACAGAGGATGAGCGCGAGCAGCCAACAACGCGCGGCGGCTTCAAAGGCGAACGGTATATCAGCAAGCACAAGAGATTTCATAGGCTCTAAATAAAACTTACCTAATCGAAGGCGATAAAGTGACTAATTATTCAACATCCGATGAAATAATTAATGAAGAACTACACGTTCTCTGTCAGCGTTATAAAGCTATTATTTTAACGATGGATAAGACAACACTAACTATCGCTACCTCTAATGGTGCAAATGATGAGCTGCTCTCTGCATTACGTTTTGCTTGCGGATGTATTATTAAAGTAGAACACTGGCCAGAAGCAAAAATTGAACAAATTCTTCATCAGTGGCAACCTCAAAATAACTTGCATCTTTCAACGTATTCCACTGTTGCTACTCATTCCGAAGAATTATCGAATAAATCACTCGTGAAAAATCATCCTTTACATGACTTTTCTGACGAAGAAACTTCCCTTAATGATGATAGTGATACCCCGGTCATTCAATTTATTAATCAGACACTACGTATCGCCATTCAAAAAAGAGCTTCTGATATTCATTTTGAACCTTATCAGCATCGCTACCGTGTTCGCATACGTATCGATGGTGTATTACAAGAGATAAACCCTCCATCATCTGAATTAATACCTCGTATTGCGGCTTGCTTGAAAGTTATGGCTCGACTCAATATTGCAGAAAAACGACTACCGCAAGATGGTCAATTGGCATTACAAATGGATAATTTACGTTACTCTATGCGCATTGCTACATTACCTGTTCAATATGGTGAAAAAATCGTACTACGCATCCTCCATTCTCACTGGCAACCCTGTTTAGAACAATTAGGATTGACAGATAAAGTGCTCAAACAATTAATACAAGTATTATCAGCTCCTCAAGGTTTGATATTAGTAACCAGACCGACAGGAAGCGGGAAAACAATGACCTTATATAACAGTCTATTACAACTTAATCATTGGCAGAAAAATATATGCAGTGTTGAAGACCCTATAGAAATATCTGTTGAAGGCATCAATCAAATTCAAACCAATAACAAAATAGGTTTGGATTTTTCATGTATTCTGCGAACATTGTTACGTCAGGATCCTGACGTCATTATGATCGGTGAAATTCGTGACAATGAGACGGCTGAAATTGCAGTAAAGGCCGCACAAACAGGTCATCTTGTGCTGTCTACTCTGCACACTAATTCTACTACCGATACCCTAACTCGATTAATCCAAATGAAAGTGCCAGGTTACTTACTTGCCTCTTGTCTCAAGTTAGTTATTGCGCAGCGGCTAGTACGCCGTCTTTGTGTACATTGTAAAAAACCCGCGGCAGACGCCATCTACTATCCTGCCAATATATGGCCAAAATCACTACGTAATTGGCTGGCCATCGGATGTGAATATTGCTGTGCTGGCTATTATGGCCGCATTGGGGTTTATGAAATATTAATGGTCACTCCCGAGATCCAACAAGCGCTCATTAATCATCTCGATTCCCTTAAATTAATTGATATTGCACAACACCAAGGGAATATGACGTTGTTGACGGCAGGGCTAACATTAGTTGATCAAGGAATTACCACTATTACTGAAATTAAACGTGTTATCGGTATGATATCTGAAGTTGAGGTTCACCAATGAATATTCACCGTTTGTATCAATGGCAAGCTATTAATAAAGATGGCGCTATTCAGGAAGATATCTCTTTAGCGACAGAAAAAAATAAAGTCTACGAATATATGCTACAACATGGATTACAGCCTATTAATGTAACATCTGGTAAGCGCGTTCCTGATAGTTATTGGCAAGGCATACATCTAATCACTATTACTCGCCAACTCGCGACCCTTTTACAATCAAGCTTACCTTTAGTAAATAGTCTACAATTATTAGCCAAAGAAACGGATGCGCCTGCTTGGCGTTGTGTTTTACAAGAAATCAGCCAAAAAGTTATCCAAGGTCAATCACTATCTGAAGCCATCTCTGATTACCCACAAATATTTCCTGAATTATATTGTCAATTAATTACAGTTGGCGAGTTAACAGGTACTTTAGATCAGTGTTGTTCTCAATTAGCGGAACAGCAAGAACGTCGGCAACAATTAAAAAAAAAGTTGCTAAAGCGTTGAGATACCCTCTTTTTATCTGCACTCTGGCTTTGCTTGTTAGCACTATGATGTTGGTTATGGTATTACCGCAATTTGCTCAAATATACCAATCATTTTCGGCTCCTTTACCTTTGCTAACCCGCGGATTATTATTTTTTTCTAACAGCCTTATTTATATAGGGCCATATATTATTTTAGTATTGGTTATCATCGGTATAATTTATTGTCATAAATTAAGAAAAATACCGTACTGGTTACAATGGGAACAATCATGTCTATTACGGATTCCCATTTTTTCTTCCTTAATTCGTGGCAGATGTCTCAGTCAAATATTTCAAACCCTGGCCATTACTCAGCGCTCCGGTTTAACGTTGGCGGCCGGTCTTCAAGCGGCGGCATTATCTGTTAATAATTTCTTTTATCAGCAAGCCATGAACGATCTTAATAAACAGATAAGCCAAGGTATTTCATTGCACCATGCTATGTCCCAATACAATTTATCTTCTCCATATCGATTATTTCCACCCTTATGTCAACAATTAATCCGTATTGGAGAAGAATCCGGATGTTTAGATATGCTCTTGGAAAAACTTTCTCATTGGCACCAACAACAAACTCAAGAACTGGCTGATAATACGACTCAAATACTTGAGCCAATATTGATATTAATCGTTGGTATCATTGTTGGCACTTTAGTTGTTGCTATGTACTTACCTATCTTTCAATTGGGTAATATCATGGATTGATATTCTCTTTACGCTAAAAATGGGGTAAAGATATTAAAAATAATACATTATTTTGATGATATTTTAATCTAGCGCACTTTCAGAAGAAATTTAACGTTGACAGTATGATAATGGCTAGATATGATGCGCACCGTTCACGCAATTCCCCTGTAGTTCAGTTGGTAGAACACCGGACTGTTAATCCGTATGTCACTGGTTCGAGTCCAGTCGGGGGAGCCAAACATAGTATCAGCCAGTATTTTTTACTGATTGAGTTTTAAAGAAACCCGCATTATAAATGAATTTGCGGGTTTTTTGTTGCCTGTTATCTTTGAGTATGGCAGGGCTATACTCTTGTTTTTTAGGGACTAGATTTGGGATTCTATACTTTTAGTGCCCAAAACAAGTATACCCAATGAATTTCGAATTACGGCAAAGCGGCAATCAATCGCATCCCAGGAGTGTATCCCCTTCGCCTTTAAAGTTTCCACTAAGCGGCCAGGGCGACCGACCGATGAGCGTAGACATACTATACCGAATCATTTTAATTTGATTCAAGGCGGAGGAGTGCAGACAGTACAAATAGTACGGCAAGCGACGACAACGCAGAATCAAATTAAAATGATTTGGCTATAGGTGTGAGTAAAAGAGCCTTCACACTGATTAATGGATATAGCTTAGGTGTTATAAATTGACGTACAATATCGAAATGATTTATTGACCTATAAATACCAAAATGACTTATCCCTTAAAATTTCGTCAACATGTATTGGCTTTCAAAAAGAAAGAAGCCCTCACTTATGCTGAAACCGCCGACCGTTTTGGTGTAGGAAGTGCCAGTTTGATGCGATGGGCGAAACGCCTGGAGCCTTGTTTGACGCGTAATAAACCCGCTACCAAAATAAACAGAGCGGCGTTGATTCTGGATGTGGAAACCTACCCTGACGCGTCTCAGCACGAGCGGGCGCCACGGATGGGTGTGAGTGCCAGGGGTATTATCTGTGATGCCTTAAAGCGGGCGGGTTTTAGCTATAAAAAAAACATTTTATCCCCCCAAAGCCGACGTCCAAGCTCGAAAAGATTTTCAGACTAAGCTCCAGGGCTAACGTGGATGAAAGCGGTTTTGCTCATGATATGCCGCGTCTTTATGGTTATTCAGTGAAAGGGAAGCGCTGTTACGGCCAACACGATTGCCATGCCAAAGCACGTACTAATGTCATTGGTGCACAGCTTAACGGAAAATTAACTACGGTTTGTACCTTCGACTGCCATATCAACAGCGATATTTTTTATGCCTGGGTCACCCAAAGATTTACTGCCAAAATCCCCTCCAGGGGCAGTCCTTGTGATGGATAATGTGCGCTTCCATAAACGCCAAGACATCCAGGCTGCTATACAGAAAGCTGGCTTTATTCTCGAATATCTCCCCACGTATTCTCCTGACATGAATCCCATTGAGCACAAATGGGCTCAAGCTAAAGCCCTTCGCAGAAAGCGACTATGTGATATCGATACCTTGTTTTCTGACCCTTTATTTTAAATCAATTTATACCGCATAAGCTATATGGGTACCATAGGAGAGCATGTAAGGGGAGATTCCCTTGGGCTACTCGACCACTTATGATGAAAATAAGCTTTATCACACTCCGAAAACACATTTTCTCTAACACAGATAATTATTCCCTCGAAGAAAAACGTGGGATATATAACGACATCATAGTCTCCTCGATTTACCTAAGAACATCAAAAGACCCGAGACTTTAATACTGCAACAAAGCCATCAAAACACACATAGGTCAAAATATTTAAAACCAAATGCATTATCTTTGAACGGTAGCTCAAACCTCACGACGGAAAAATCAAATAACAAAATATACGCACACTCTTGAAACTCACTTTTTACAGGAGTAAATTGTACTTACTATGACTTAGAGATTTGCTGAATTCTCTGTTGTCACTCAGGGTTTTGTTTTAGTCTTAGGAGATATATGACGGATAAGATTAAATCAGATAAAATACAAAACTCTCAAAATTTGGTTGTAGAATCTCTAAATTCATTACCACTCATTTCAATCACAGAACATAGCAATAAACCATGGGTTATAAGAGACTGCCAATCACGATATGTATATGTCAATCAAGCGGGGCTTGATTTCTTAGGCTTACCCGCTAATTTTAACATTGAAGGTAAATTGGACAACGAATGCCCGGCTGATTGGGCAGAATTCGCCGCAGAATACCAAGCAAACGACAGAAAAGCAGAAAAGACCGGAAAGCGTGTAGCTATTATCTCAACTAATTTTTATGGGCGAAAAAAAATACTGGAACCTTATTACCTTCCAAGATTTCTAATTTACAATAAATTGGGTGAATGTATAGGTACTTTAACAAATGCAAGCAAGTTAAATTTTATTTCTCTTTCTCAATATGTAAACCAGCGAACACCTTCTGTTTTAACGCTTACTCCTCCCACGACCCTCTTTACCGAGAAAGAACTTAGAGTGATATTTTTTATATTACAGCCCATGACAGCTAAAATGGTGGGGGATAGACTTTGCCGTGCTAAAAAGACGATAGAAAATAACCTAAGGATTATATATGATAAAGCAGGTGTCAGTTCTTTAAAAGATTTCAGAGAATGGTGTGGAACGATAGGTTTAGATCTATATATTCCCCCTGAATTTGCAAAACCCAGAGTACAGTCTCAATCTTTTTGAGTATTTCCGCTCATTCATACACATGAAAAACTAACTTTAGGCGTTTCGATGCATCTAACTTTCTCAACACGCTCTTAGCCATCGTTGTGTTCCTGTTGGTGAAGCTACTTCTTAGTTACTACGATCTTTTCAACTAAGATGAAGTGACGAAATTTCCGGCAGTTCCCAAGCGTATGTGTGTCACATCTATTTATTAATAATAAAATGTGATGTAGATCACAGATATTGATGGCTACTGAAGTTTAGTTGTGCCTGTCTTCGCTAAATCAAATTTAAATCCTCATAAACGCCCAGGCGTGACTTTAACGTTAAAGCTTTAGGTTGGTATGGATAATAAGCTTACGGCTCTTTCAGGTGCTTTAGAGAGAAGATTATCGCTGTATTGAATGTATATCTATCTTGTTAAGTTTCTTTATTTTTTGCAATTTAAAAGAATTTTTAGCAAAACGGGTTTGTTAGACTGGCAACGCTCGCCGCAAGAATGGCCTGAGCAAAGCGAAGGCCGTTCGAGGAAGCGGAATATCATCTGGTGCTGAATAGGAAATTGGTCACTCTTTAGTTGAATAATGCTTAGATGAAAATTTTGGGTTATTCACAAGAACAAGCCGGTAGATTGCGGTTAAAAGGAGTTAAAGGAAAAAATCGATGTAACCGTTTGTTAAATGATTTTTTTTACTACCGATGCGTAAATCCCAGTTGCTTTATGTTTACAAGCTAATTGTGGAAGTCGCACAACCCCTTGTATAACGCTTTCCTAAATCTTTCATTTCTAAAAGATCAGAGTAAATGACCTACTCTTAGCAGTTAGTTAACCAATGAACATTTCGGCGGGAACATGAAAACGTTCAGACAATGCTTTAATGTGATGGACGGTTAGAGCACGGCGACCATTCAGGATATTGCTCACATTAGATTTAGATCCCAATTCTGATTCAAGATCTGCGGCTTTCAAACTATATTAGACCTCTTCGGAAACCTACTGGGTGATACGGATCCTGCGTTGTCCGGTGCGCGCAATCCTCATGTACTTTATGTTAACGAAGGTTGCTGTGCGCCGGGCGCCTTGACTCCGCATAACGAACTACGGTTTCCAAAGAGGTCTATTGATCCATAATGGTTCGAAGTACCGCGATACCACCATCCGATACATTTTCTAGCAGGCAATTAAATTCTTTAAACTTTGGTGCTGTATTTTCATATTCGGTTATTTTTGCGGTAAGAGGCTCAAATAGTGGGTTCTCTAGATCGTTTTGGTCTACTAGATATTCTATTAGCTCAAGAGCTTTTTTATACTCAGCTTCGCTATGCCCGCCACTAAGTAAGGGGATAGATTTTGCCACTTTCGAGAAAGCATTGATTATTGTATCAAGGTGCATATTATGCTTCATCGTTGCTGTAGTCATTCTTTGTGCTCCCGATAATATTTTGTCAGTTTATCGTATTCAGCATGAGTGGAAATGTGTTTAACAAAAATTTTGCGTAACCGAAAATCAATGTAAGTGATTAGTCTTAATGTATTACCTGATACATCAATTACCCACCACTTATTACGATAACGGAAATTATCCAGTGACGGAATTAGCTTCTTCATTTGAATTGTCCTTTTTCGAGAGATTTCAACAAATCAGCAAGAGCTATAGCACAATTTGGAAATTTTCCAGCGGCTTCATTAAACGGTTGTCTGCTGATAACGTGCAATATTATTGTCTCCAAAATCTTTTTGTTTTCATCTATTTTTCATCTAGATATGAAATCCTTACAGGTTTCAACGGTCAAATTTTTATAAGTGGCAAAATCGCTTTCATTGTTCGTAACGAGTGTAACTCCCAGCGCAATTGCATGTACGCCGATAAGTTTGTTGAGGTGATCTGATTTTCTCTCTCGGGTGGCAGCATCGAACAAACATACTTCGAAAAATTCAATTACCGCATCGAGATTCTGGCGTTCTCGTTGTGGATTTGAGTAAACTGATAGGCCAAACTCCAATTCAACAAATGTGATGGCAGAAATGACTACATGACTAGCTCAAATTTAAAAGCCTCATAAACGCTCAGGAGTGATTTTAACGTTGAAGCCTTAGGGTTGTGGGTATGGATAATAAGTTTACGGCTCTTACAGGCGCCTTAGAGAGAAGATTATCGCTGCATTGAATGGATATCTATCCTGTTAAGTTTTTTTATTTTTGCAATTTAAAAAAATTTCTAGCAAAACGAGTTTGTTAGATTGGTAACGCTCGCCGCAAGAATGGCCTGAGCAGAGCGAAGGCCGTTCGAGGAAGCGGAATATCATCTGATTCTGAATAGGAAATTGGTCACTCTTTAGTTGAATAATACTCGGATGAAAATTTTGAGTTATCCACAAGAACAAGTCAGTAGATTGCGGTTAAAAGATTAGTTATGTATAAGTTAAAAGAAGTTAAAGGGAAAAAAATCGATGTAACCTTTTGTTAAATAGTTATTTTTTTACTATCGATGTGTAAATCCCAGTTTTTTATGTGTAAATCCCATTTTATTTTTATCTTATCCACAGAAAAGTTTGGATCAATTTGAAATATGAATGTTGACTTCATGTGTAAATCCCATTATTAGATGTAATCTTCAAAATGTTTTTACTGATAAATCCCAGAAAAAACACGTGTAAATAGCGAGCCAGCCAGGTGCTTCTAACACCTGGCTGGCTCTAACCCATAACCCTAGCGTAGATAGGATTTAGGCTATGGCCGATTATAATGGCAAATCGAGAGTAAACAACTTGAAAACGTTAAGACCCCGTAAACATCAGCAGATTGATTTTTTCATTGCTGATGAAGTTGATATCGTCACCTTCCGTGATGAACTGGCGAGTATGGAACATCCATTTTTTGCCCTGAAAGGTGGTGATACAAGGGTAAGAGAATACAAAAATAAAAATGTTACCGTAACGGTGCGGCCTGCTGTTGAAATTGGCATAGCGACCATTTTTGATAAAGATGTTTGGATTTACACGATTTCTAAATTGCAGGAAGCAATCAATAACAACCACCCCATTAGCCGCACAGTCTGTTTCACCCCTTATGATTACTTTATTACGACAAATAGAGAGATAGGGGGACGAACCTATAAGGAGCTGGAAAAAGCTTTAGACAGACTGCGGGGTACATCTATCACAACCAATATTTACCATTCACAGGATAAACAGGAATCAAGGGGATTTGGTTTGATTGATAGTTGGCGAATGGTGGAAGAAAAAAAAGGTAAGTTGGATATAGGGATGGTTGAAGTGACGTTACCCAATTGGCTCTATCAGGCTGTCACCAACACCAAAGTGTTGCAAATCAGTCCAGATTATTTTCGCATTCGTAAAGCGATAGACCGCCGCCTGTATGAAATTTCTCGAAAACATTGCGGTAAACAGCATGAGTGGGTGATTTCGTTGGAATTGCTGCATTTAAAAACTGGGAGCACGGCAGCAAGTAAAGCGGAGTTTAAACGATCAATAAAAAATTTAGTTAAAACTAATGAATTACCGGATTATGAAATAGCTTATGAAGCGGAAAAAGATTATGTGATTTTTACCAATCGTAATCAAGACAGTGAAGCGGCACAAAAATCAAAACTGTGGGAAGGAGGAAAAAAAGCGATTTATGGACTGAAAAAGAAATATGGTTTTTAATAAAATAAAAAAATAGGAGAATTGAAAAGTGGCGAAGGTCTATCAATTTCCCTAAGGTAAAAATCGTCAGATGATGAAAAAAATGTTCAGGATTACCAAAAGAAAAATGCTTTTTAAACAGATTTTTTCTTTAATGGGAAGGTTTTTTTTCTGGTTATTTATTTGGTCTCGCCGGATAGTGGCGAGCGTGCTGCATATGTCCGTTTATTTTAGTTTATCTCTCCTTCATGTACTCCGCTATTTTCTATTTTTGTTAGGCGGGTTTTATTGCCTGATCCATTACAACCAAATCCACGGTTGGTATACGGTCAATGACTACAGTATTGTTATCGTAGCAATTTGTATTATTACTTCTCTGGTCGCAGAGGGTCTGGTGTCCGTCCTGGTTAGACAATGCGTCACCTTTTCACCGACTTCTATTTGTACGAAAAAATGGATACGTAGAGACAGAAGGAGAAAGATAAAAAATCATATGGTGCCTCGTGCACTTGTTTACATTTTCGATGAATTAATACAATGAAAAACATAATGGTTTTTTGTTGAAAAAACCTGCAATCCTTAGTTTAATGGTGTATCTGTGATAAAAAGTAAAAATGGTAACGCGTTGATATTTCATTGACTTAAAAATGATTAAATTAATCGCATGACTAATGCGCAAAACAGGCACGTGAAGATATTGGTTTTCTATCCTAATTTATTACACTGATGTAACAGATTAAACACATGATATATGATAGGCAATTTGACCCCATTTGACGTCACTTTGTTCCTAAATGTTTTCATCTTGCCACGCTTCCGGAGGCTCTCGAAGTGAGTAAAGGACAAAGAAAAATTCAAATAAGAATCACAGATGATGATTTTCTAACACTGGAAAAAAAATCAACCTCTTTAGGATTAAAACCCGCTTCTTTATTGAAAAAGATAGCGGTATCTATTATTAACGGCAATGCCGTATCCGATAAGATAAAACCGTATTATTCTACCTGTTACAATAAAAAATTGAGTACAAAATTAAATGATGAACTGAGTGAAGCGCTAAAAAAAGAAGCAGCAAAAAATGGTTGGTCTTTATCTAAAGAAATGCGGTTTCGTCTCGCTTCTTCTTTGGTGGATGACCCCTCATTTTATCCCGATGAAGTGAAGGAGCTTAGAGCAGCCAGAAATGCCATTGATGTGTTAGGGCGAAACTTACATTATATCATTAGACCTCTTCGGAAACTAGCATTCATGAGGAATTTTGGTAAAACACTCCTGAACAAGGAGCCGCCATGAAATATGAAGTAATAAAAGTACTGGAAGAGGAAAAATTTCGTCGCTTAACGGGTGTTAAACGCAGTACATTTGAAAAGATGATAAAGATATTGAATGAAGCAGATAAGAGTAAGCAAGGGAAAGGAGGTCGGAAACCCAAGCGGGGTTTAGAAGAGCGCTTATTAATGGCACTGGAGTATATACGAGAATATCGCACTTATTTTCATGTCAGCCAAAGCTATGGCGTGAGTGAGAGCACATGCTATGAAACGATTAAATGGATAGAGAATACACTAATAAAGCATCCTGATTTTGCCCTACCTGGACGCAAAGCTGTATTAAAAAGGGATAGGGAGTATGAGCTGGTTCTTATTGATGCCACAGAAACGCCGATTGAACGTCCCCAAAAAAACAAAAGCCGTTTTACTCAGGAAAAAAGAAACGACACACCTTAAAAACACAAGTGCTCGTTGATAAAAAAAGTAAAGCAGTCATCTGTACAAGCTTTACGAATGGGAGGCGCCATGATTTTAGGTTGTTTAAGGAGTCTGGTGTGCGAATACATCCTGACATCAAAACAGTTACCGATACAGGTTACCAAGGGCTTGGCAAGATTCATTCAAACTCGGCGTTGCCTAAGAAAAAGACAAAGAAAAATCCCTTAACAAAAGAAGATAAACGCAACAATCGTGCGTTATCAAGCCAGCGTGTATTAAACGAACATGTCATTGGTATGATTAAAAGATTTAAAATTGTATCAGACCGTTATCGAAACAGGCGAAAACGTTTTGGATTAAGATTTAATCTGATTGCTGCAATTTATAATATGGAAATTAGATAAATGATAGTTTCCGAAGAGGTCTATTATATCATTGTACAAAAACAAATGTTAACCATCAATGATAAGAATTTTCATGATGATGTAAAACGTCTTACTTTACTGATTGAACAGTTAAAAAATAGCCTTGAAGACCTGACAACATTTAGTATCAATCGTAAAAATTTTAGATCGAGAGGGAAGGTGGATGGAGATAAAGAAAGATAAGGAGTGGCGGATCAGGAAGGACAGAAGCGCCAGAGCCTCTAGGTCAACTCTTGCTTATAAATTTAAACAAAGTAAAGGAACATTCTCTATTCAGAGTAAATCAAGTAAAGCGATAAGGAATTATGCTAGTAAAGAAGTGATGGTGAAAATAACAGCAGGGGCGAAAACGGCAAGAGGGATAAAGAATACCATTGACTACATGCTGTTCACTTAGGTAATGGTGTACTCGCTGAGTGACCTCGGCTAACTCTGCCGCACTATAGCCGCCGAGTGTGTGATTATTGAAAGCATCGTTGTTGCCACCACGACCATGAGCAACAAATAACAAGTTCAGATCACCGCCCAATGTAGCAGGATCACCGAAAACCTTACGCATGTTGCCTTGCAGATCGCGCTGATATACCAGGGTGTCATTCGGATGCTTAGCGGCCAACGCCATTGCGGAGCGCAAGCTTTCAGCATCATCCTCTAACACAACAATAATGCGACTTTTTTTATCTGCCCTATTTTCTGTCGGCGTATTTGAAGTGAGTATGGCGTTTGCTGCCGGTAGGTGCCAGCTGTGAACGTCATCTCGTTTAACCGGGTGGCGGGTGCTTAGACCGTCACCGCTATCATAATGTGCATGTTCCCAGCTGTGTTGACTGCCGATCTTACTAAAAGTACTGAAAGGGGAAAAATTTATCGAATCAAGATATTTTCGACGTAATCCTTTACCAGGCAGGATGCCAAGTCTTTCTTCAGCCGTCATCACTGCAATTTGGTGCTGCCAATAGGCGCGCAAAACCGGTAACTATCTCATCAACACTTCAGTAAATACCAGAGGCCCAGTTACTTTTGCGATTTTTTTATGTAGAGATCCATCTGTGTACGAGAAACTTTTTGCTCTTCAGGTGTCCCTACTTTTTTCCCTTGTTTGTCTTTCTGAATAGAAGGCCTTGGCGTTGAGAACAATTCAGGCTCTTGTTCTTGCCAGCGTCGATAGCTTTCTTCAGAAACAGCTTGTAAAACCGGATTGCCTGGGTGGCTACCAAAAACACTGTTATTGTAAATATAATTCATATTCGCAGTATTTTTTTCACCACCGAGCAGTGCACCCAGCAAAACATCGTTAGGATGTGCCAGGAAGTCTCTATCGATAATAGATTTAATTAAGGGATCATCGGTATCGAGATAAATTCCCCCATACTTATGTAGCAATCGACAGCGTAAAACATCAGCAGCAGCGGCAAAATTAGCGTTAGGCCCATAGCGCGCTGCCGCAAACATTTCACCAAATTTACTGGCCTTGAATTGGATGAAAAAATCGTCTTGGTTGAGATCCTGTACTTCCAGTCCTGGCGCTTTTTGATGCAGTGCATCACGTATTTGTGTAAAAATTTCAGCATTATCGACATCAACATGAATAATTGAGCGATAACCGTTCCCTTCAGCGCTGAAACTTTTATGAGCATTAGCAATAATATTGCTGACTAAATTATCAGGTAATTTGCTGTTACCCAGCCAGATATAATGAATAGTTTTCGGGATAGCCGTACCACCTGCCGGTACCTCAGGAACATCAGGGATAAAAATTTCTCGCGTTTGCGTGTTTGGCAGAATGTCTTGCACATTTATGTATTTATTCCGTACTACCCATACCGCTTTCCCAACCTTGTTCTTGGTTCGTACAATGCGCTCTTTTATCTGTATGCTAGAAGTGTCAAAATATTCTTCATCAAAATGAGCTAAACGCCAGTCTCCTGATTCAAGATCAAATACAACTCTTTGATAGTTAACATCTTTCATTTTTACCATATATTGCCCTAATCGATTGACCATAATGTCATCGATTGGCAGGCTATAGTGAATTGGCGGGGTGAGTTCTGCGCCCGATTGATGGAGTGGATCAGATAGTTCTGGGACGCTAGGCTGGACTCTGTTTAAGCCAGAGGTGGCAGTTTCTTCACTTGCCGGATTGGGCAAAACCGGGGGGTATCTATGGAGCTCATTCGATGACACCGTTTCCCACACCATTTTCCCCGATTTGTTTTCAGTGCGTACGACGTATAGATTATGTTCATACAGGTACCAGTGTTTGCGGCTGAAATCAAATTTCACATTATATTGGCACTGTTCAATGTTAACTATATAGCGAAAAGGTTCGTTAGCCACATGAGGTGTCCAAATCACATAAATACCTTGACGTATCTGGCCTGGTAGTAAACCAACAGCAACAATATCTTTGGTCTTTGTGACAGGTAAACGCCGGGTCAAGCTGTTAGGGAGATCCTCCGGTAATACATCTTGCCATTTTATTCTTCCTGAAGATCCCGCTACAGGTATGATGGGATCGCCGATTGTTCCATACTCATTCCCCATAATAGTATTTTTCAATCTGCGCCAACAATTGAGTGTCAGATCAAATGCAATAGCTTGATCGTGGGGATCGTCATCCATCTTAAATCTCTCACCATATTTAGACTCAACGCCATCCATCGGCAAGGTAAAAGAAACATCTTCTAGTTCAATAGGAATAGTGATGGGGACGGGGGTTGGGTTAATGGATCCATATTGGGGCGCAGATATCTGTGGCATACATATCCTCAGTAAGTGTCTATCAAGCCCGTATCGTCAATTTTTTGAGCTTATTTTTGAAATCAATAGACAGTTTGATGAAATTTTATTGACTTTAAAACAAGAATAGAAATTTTTTCCTTACTTTAAATTTAACGATTAATTTATAGGAAAAATTCATATTAACTATTAAATTAATGCTCGAAATTTATATTTTTATGGTTTCTATGACTGTTAAAAGTAAGAAAAAATAGACTGCTTTTATTAATATAATATAAATAACCGAGATAAATAAATTTATAATTATTATTTAATATTATTTTTAATTTTTGGCGCTAAATATCATTGAATATAAAAATAAAGCGTGGTTAGTGGGTCAGGTAGTACCTCCCTTTTTTGTTTATTTTTATCAAAAATATCACGTAATACTCGCAGTATCTCTATTCCAAATAATAATTTTTATTTATTAAAAACTTCTACTCAGAAATAATATTCCTGTTCATATATGTTTATTATATTCAATATTTTTTAACACTTCAGACGGAGCCTGAAGATACGGATTAGGTGTTATAAATTGATTTAAAATAGAGGTTTAGAGAACAAGGTATCGATATCACATAGTCGCTTTCTGCGAAGGGCTTTAGCTTGAGCCCATTTGTGCTCAATGGGATTCATGTCAGGAGAATACGTGGGGAGATATTCGAGAATAAAGCCAGCTTTCTGTATAGCAGTCTGGATGTCTTGGCGTTTATGGAAGCGCACATTATCCATCACAAGGACTGCCCCTGGAGGGGATTTTGGCAGTAAATCTTGGGTGACCCAGGCATAAAAAATATCGCTGTTGATATGGCAGTCGAAGGTACAAACCGTAGTTAATTTTCCGTTAAGCTGTGCACCAATGACATTAGTACGTGCTTTGGCATGGCAATCGTGTTGGCCGTAACAGCGCTTCCCTTTCACTGAATAACCATAAAGACGCGGCATATCATGAGCAAAACCGCTTTCATCCACGTTAGCCCTGGAGCTTAGTCTGAAAATCTTTTCGAGCTTGGACGTCGGCTTTGGGGGGATAAAATGTTTTTTTTATAGCTAAAACCCGCCCGCTTTAAGGCATCACAGATACCCCTGGCACTCACACCCCGGTAATTGTCAATGTAGTTGTCGCCCAGGATGTAAAATCCTAGGCTGCTTTTTTGGCGTCTGGTTTCACCTTTTTTTCTCTGGATTTTTGTGGATTTAAATGGACTTCTTTCACATACGGCCACTGACGGATTTGACCTGCCCAGCGTGTAGGGTTTGCAGCGCGTGCCTTTTCATACACTGTGTTACGCTGAGCTAATAGGGCTTTATCAAGGCCTGCATGTCTTTGTGCAGGTGTGACAAATTCAATGGCACTGTGGCGATGTTCTTGATTATACCAGTGCACCACGTGTTCGACCCATGCGCGGGCGTCTTGAAGGTTGTCAAAAGGGTTAACCGGGTACTCAGGGCGATATTTTAGCGTCTTGAAGGCCGATTCAGAATAGGGATTGTCGTTGCTCAGGGAGGGTCGACTCAACGAAGTCGCTATTCCCAATGTTTCGAGCGTAAACAACAGGATAGCGCCTTTCATCGGGCTGCCGTTGTCGGAGTGTAGGGTGACTTGACCGGGCAAAATCCCCTCACGCTGACAAATATCTTTGATCATATCACTGGCATGTTGGGCACTTTCTTCAGCATATACCTGCCAACCGACAATCTTACGGCTAAAAATATCGAGGAAAAGGTAGAGGTAAAAATACTGGCCTTTAATACGGCTGGGGAGATAAGTGATATCCCAACTGTAGAGCTGGTTGGGCGCGGTGGCACAGAGTGCCCGAGGCTTAAAACGTGGTTTTGCCGGGCGTTCTGCTCGTCGATGCTTCAGTTGCCTGGCGTCCCGCAATACGCGATAAAAAGTGGATTCGGAGGCGAAATAGAGCCCTTCATCAGCCAACATCGGCACAATTTGACTCGGGGGTAAATGAGCAAATTTGGCCGAAGAGGTTATTTCCAGTAGCTTAGCCCGCTCACAGGGTGAGAGTTTGTGGGGCGGCGGCGCTGTTCGGCGCGTTCGGCCTGCGTTGATTCAGTAATCCACATCATAATAGACTGGCGCTGTTCGGGAATAATCATTTTTCCTCTTACTGCGTTGTGTTCGCTTCGGGTCACAAAAATCCGCGCGCCATTGCTTCAGGTGATGAACAAAAATACCCTGCCCCCTGCACCAAGAGGCGAGTTCACTTTCTGCTAAACAACTTCTTAGCTTCCTCGGCGGCACGTTAAGTTCATCCGCAATGGCTTTCATTGTACGCCCATTCCGATGATAAACCTTACACAGCGCCTGCTCTTTAAACTCTTCCGAATACGTCGGTTTTTCCATGATTATATCGCCTCTTTATTAGTTCCCATTAACGAAAATTAGAGGCGACAACTAGACTGACACTGGGGGCAAGTTGCCGCTACCAGGGTGTGAGACCGATGAGCGTAGATATACTACTTCAAAGGCGAAGGGCATATGATACGCTGCTTGATGACATATACCCAATGAATTTCGAGTTACGGCAAGGCGGCCAGGGCGACCGACCGATGAGCGTAGACATGCTACCTGATGAGGCGAGCGCCGGCAGCCAACGCCGCCGTAACTTGAAAGGCCAAGGGTAAACTACAAGGTTCGGCAAAGACACCATACTTGTACGGATGTCGCTCCCTGCGCCAGAAGTAATTTAGCCATTTCTTTCATCGTGCTGCCGGTGGTTATCACATCATCTAATAGCGCGAGATGTTGTCCACGAACATTATCAGTACAATGAAATACCCCGCGTAAATTTTTTCGGCGGGTGGTGGCACTCAACTCCCGCTGTGATGGCGTAGGGTATAAACGCATTAAACTACCAGGGTGATAATCACAATTGAGCCAACGCGCCAAGGGGCGGGCTAATAAATCGCTTTGATTAAATCCCCGTCGCCAACAACGATATTTATGTAGGGGAGTGCTGATGATACGTTGTGGTTTTATCATTGATCCATAATGCTTTTCCTGTAGCCAGCGTAACAACAGTAACCGCGCCAGTATCGGAGCCAATTGTGTCACTCCATCAAATTTCATTTTTTTTATCAGCGTGCTGATAGGGGGCTGATAGTGGCTGACAAAGGTAAGGCTTTGCCAGCAAGGTGGGTCACGTAAACAACGCCCACAGAGTAAGTACCGCTGTGTTGAAGGCAAGCCACAACCAATACAACATGACGATTGATTGATTAAATTCCGTAGACAAAAACAGCAAATACCATGATGGAACAAATATAAGGGTTGTCGGCAAAGCCAACATTGGCTGGCGATAGTGAACATAATCTTCTTCCTTGATGATGAAAACAATGATGGATATAAAAAGGATATACCCTTCGCCTTTGAAGTTGCCTTCGGCTGCCAGGGGGGTGTACTTGATGAGGGCGAGCACCGGCAGCCAACAAGGCGAAGGGTATAATAGTTTATGACAGCGCTCTATTGGCATACTTGTGGTGAAGGAAAGCGTGATTTTGTGTTGTTACACGGATGGGGACTGAACGCTGATATATGGCATTGCATAATTAATCGACTTGCGCCGCATTTTCGCTTGCATTTAGTCGATCTTCCTGGCTATGGCCGCAGCAGTGGATATGGTGATATGTCTCTTAGCGAGATGGCGACTGTGGTATTGAATCAAGCGCCAGAAAAAGCACTGTGGTTGGGATGGTCGATGGGAGGACTGGTTGCGAGTCAGATTGCACTGAACCAGCCAGAACAGGTGATAGGACTTATCACGGTTTCTTCTTCACCTTGTTTTAGTGCACAAGGTGTGATTGGCCTGGGATCAAGCCAGAAATATTGGCTGGATTTAAGCAACAATTGCATGATAATTTTCCGCGTACTATTGAACGCTTTTTATCATTACAGACGTTGGGTATTGCCAGTGCACGAAAAGATACCCAATTTCTGAAATCATTGGTGAGCTATCAGCAAAGTGCTGAGGTGCTGATAAGGGGATTAGAAATAGTGCAAACCACCGATCTGCGTTCGGCATTGGCTCATTGTTCAGTGCCTTTTTTACGTATTTACGGTGATCGAGATGAGTTAGTCCCCTCTAGAGTGGCTACCTTGCTTGACGGTGCATGGCCAACAACACAATCAGCGATTATAGATAATGCGGCTCATGTTCCGTTTATGTCTCATCCGGATGATTTTTTAGCATTGATTATTCATTTTTCTCAACGAGATGATTTGCTTTATTAGAGCCTATCGGAATTTTTTCTGCTTGCTCATTTTTTCCGTGCCTTATTGGCTTTTTTCTTTGTGACGGTTGTATTACTTATTGCTAAACCATCATCGCGTGACATTCTTGTGTTGTTTTTCTTCGCTTTATCTCGTTTGGTTTTACCTTCTCTTCGTGGCTTACGTAGGCTAGAAACCAAAGAAAAATCAATTTTACGTTCATCTAGGTGTACGGCCTCTACCCGAATTTCTACTGTATCGCCTAAATGGTAAGCCTTCCCTGAGGCTTCGCCGGTAAGGCGTTGACCAATGTTGTCATAACGATAGTAATCATTATCTAAACTGGAAACATGGACTAAACCGTCGATGAAAAGATCGTCCAAACGGACGAAAAAGCCAAATCCAGTCACCGCAGCGATAATACCGGTAAATGTTTGCCCTACTTGATCGAGCATAAAATCACATTTCAGCCAGTCAGCAACATCCCGCGTAGCGTCATCCGCTCGGCGTTCTGCCATTGAGCAATGTTGACCCAACTGTAACATATCGTTGTGATCACTGTGCCAACCACCCCCTGCTGTCCAGCACTCTTTCTGGGCGGTTATTGACTGTGCTAATTGATATTTAATCGCTCGATGCAGAGCGAGATCAGGATAACGTCGGATGGGTGAGGTGAAATGCCCATATGAATTGAGCGCTAAGCCGAAATGCCCTCGATTTTCCGGATCATAAATTGCCTGTTTCATCGAGCGTAATAACATAGTTTGTAGCCTATGATGATCGGGTCGATCCGCGATTTCATCCATCAATACGGCATAATCTTTCGATTGTGGTTTTAAACCACCGCCTAAGGTTATCCCTAACTCATTTAATACGCTACGCAGTGCTTCAATATGATCATCACTTGGTCGGTCGTGCACACGAAATAGCGCCGGCTCTTTATGTTTTTCTACAAAAGATGCTGCGGCAATGTTGGCCAAAATCATACATTCTTCGATCAATTTATGCGCATCATTACGTACTACGTGTTCGATGCGCTCAATGCGTTGCTCGGCGTTAAAGATAAATTTAGCTTCTTCTTTTTCAAAAGCGATGCCCCCTCGTTTTGCTCGGGCTTTATCCAATATTTTATACATTGCATGCAGTTGTTCCAGATGTGGCACCAGTGGCTGATATTGCGCACGCAACGCTGGATCACCCTCAATGATTTTCCAGACTTTGGTATAGGTTAAACGTGCATGAGAGTTCATGACGGCTTCATAAAATTGGTAAGAGCAGAGTTGTCCCTGCACGTCAATGACCATTTCACATACCATACACAAGCGATCGACCTGTGGATTAAGTGAACACAAACCATTAGACAATACTTCTGGTAGCATCGGGATCACTTGTGACGGAAAGTAAACAGAATTGCCGCGACTGCGTGCTTCATCGTCCAATGCGGTTTGTGGGCGTACGTAATAACTGACATCAGCGATAGCAACCCACAGGCGCCAGCCTCCGCTGCATCCTTTTTCACAATAAACCGCATCATCAAAATCACGGGCATCTTCGCCATCAATGGTAAGCAATGGGAGGTGACGTAAATCAACCCGTCCTTTTTTTGCCTCTTCTGGCACGTCTTCTTGCAGCTTCGCTAATTCTTTTTCTACTGCCGATGGCCATATATAAGGGATCTCATAGCGACGTAAGGCAATGTCTATCGCCATGCTAGTGCCCATCTTATCACCTAATATTTCCACTATTTTGCCAACCGCTTTAGTGAGGCGCGTTGGGCGTTGGGTGAGTTCAACAACTACCACAGTGCCCATACGCACACCGCAAATAGCATCATCAGCAGGGATCAGAATATCAAAACTGAGGTGACTATCATCAGGACCGACAAAACCGGTACCTGCGTCAGTGAAGTAGCGCCCAACAATTTGGCTTGTTTTGGGAACGAGTATCCTGACAATCCGTGCTTCACGACGCCCCTTGCGGTCGCAGACTAAAGGTTGAGCTAACACCAGATCGCCATGGATCGCCGTTTTCATTTGTTCAGCGGAGAGGTAAAGATCATCTTTGCTGCCTTCAATGCGTAAAAAACCATATCCGTCACGGTGACCAATAACAGTACCGCGCAACAGATCAAGCCTTTCTGGTAAGGCGTAGCATTGGCGGCGTGTAAACACCAATTGGCCATCACGCTCCATTGCGCGTAGACGTCGCCGAAGTGCCTCAAGGGATTCATCACTGGATAAATTCAGCTCTTTAGCTATTTCTTCACGTCGGGCGGGGGTTTCACGTTTTGTCAGATGCGCTAAAATAAACTCGCGGCTGGGTATAGGTGAGCCGTATTTTTCTCTTTCTCTTTCTAAGAATGGATCCTGTGACATTAAATTGGTCTCTCCATTATCATCAGCATGAAATGTTTTCATTTGACTTTTGCGTATGTGGTGTATGGAATGTAGCGCTGCATTAAATATACGTTGGCAGCGATCACTCATCCTCTGTCATGTACTACCTGTATCCCCTTTGCCTTTGAAGCCGCAGTGTTGTTGGCTGCGGGTGCTGCCCTCATGGTCTATCTACGCTCATCGGCCTTACCCCTGGCCGCTTAGCGGCAACTTCAAAGGCGAAGGGTATAGATCGCGCGCCCCAAACCACGGTTTTGCAATGAAGTCTAATGCTATGTGTTGAATGGATTACGACGGATGATGGTTTCACTCCGCTCCGCTCCGGTAGAGATGATGTCGACTGGTATCCCTGTCAGCTTTTCAATATGTTCAATATAACTCCGCGCATTTTGGGGTAATTTTTCATACTCTGTTACCCTATGAGTTTTTTCTGACCAGCCTGGCAGAGTTTCATAAATGGGTTCTATTGTTTGCCAGATTTCTATTGACGACGGGGTGTTTGCGATTTCTTTACCCTTTTTATTTTTGTAGCCGGTACAGATTTTTATTTCATCCAAACCATCTAACACATCTAATTTAGTCAAACAAAAACCGGAAAGTGAGTTGATTTGAACCGCGCGGCGTACCGCGACTATATCTAACCAGCCGGTACGGCGTTTACGCCCGGTTGTGGCGCCGAGTTCTTTTCCTGTTTCACTTAGATAGCTACCGATTTCATCGTTGAGCTCGGTAGGAAAAGGCCCTGCGCCTACACGTGTTGAATAGGCTTTAACGATACCCAAAATATAATCGATATGAGCAGGTCCGATGCCTGAACCCGCAGCAACCCCACCGGCAGTGGTGTTAGAAGAAGTCACATAGGGATAAGTACCATGGTCAATATCGAGCAACGTACCCTGAGCACCTTCAAACAGAATCGCCTCTCCCTTTTTACGACCTTCATCTAATATTTGCGTTACATCAATCATCATGGCAATTAAACGATCAGCAACGGTGGATACGTCATTCAATACTTTTTGGTAATCAATGGCGTCTGTTTGGTAGTAATGGACTAATTGAAAGTTATGGTAATCGACAATTTCTTTGAGTTTAGTAGCAAAGGTTTCTTTATTTAATAAATCACAAACCCGTAATCCGCGCCGCGCGACTTTATCTTCATAAGCGGGGCCGATACCTCGACCCGTGGTGCCAATTGCCTGCCCTCCCAGTTTCTTTTCCCGCGCGTTATCCAAAGCAGCATGGTAAGGCAGGATCAAAGGACAGGCTGCCGAGATTTTAAGTCTCTCTTCTACAGGGATCCCACGTTCTATAAGCCCATCGATCTCTTTGATTAAAGCGGCGGGATCCAAAACGACACCGTTAGCGATAATACTGGTCACGTTTTCACACAAGATGCCGGAAGGGATCAAATGAAGAACGGTTTTTTCATTATTGACGATTAATGTATGCCCGGCGTTATGACCGCCTTGATAGCGAACGACATATTTAGCCTGTTTTGTCAATAGGTCTACAATCTTGCCTTTGCCTTCATCACCCCATTGAGTGCCTAATACGACGACGTTTTTCCCCATCTGAATAATCACCAGCTTGCTTAAAAAAGAATGTTAACATTCCATCGATACTTGGTCAAAACGGGCTCTAAGAGCCTGTTCGAAATCTCTTGTGCTTGCTGATACTTTAGATTTCGAACAGGCTTTTACATAACCTACTGCGCGGTATGAATTTCTGTGTTACCGGTGCTCGCAATCCTCATGTACTGATTGTACACTGAGATTACTGTGTTCCGCGGGCGCCTTGACTTGAAACCCCTCGCAGGGCGTCTATTTTTGAGCCACTCTATCAATAACAATAGGATGAATTACGATGAAACGGAGTAAAAATATTAATCGAGAAAAATTTCGTAAATCTTGGCGCTATTATCGTCTTGCTCCTTTAGCTTTGTCCATGAGTGCCGTTTTTATATTAACCGGATGTGAACAAACGGATGAAACGGTGGCGATGTATCAAAATGCTGACGATTGTTCAAAAGCCAATCCATCGGGAGCAAATCAGTGCGCTAAAGCCTATCATGATGCATTGAAAGAAGCAGAAAGAACAGCGCCTAAGTATGCCAGCCGTGCTGATTGTGTGGCTGAGTTTGGTGAAAATCAATGTATTCAACCTCCGACTAGTACCCCAGCTCCTGCTCAAGCAGGGGGGACAACTGCTACTGAAGGAAGTAGCCCGTGGATGCCATTATTGGCGGGTTATATGATGGGGCGTTTGATGGGGGGCGGGGGTTCTCCACAACCCTTGTTTACTTCTCAAGCGCCTAACAGCCCTGCTAACGGTAAATTTGTTGATGCCAGTGGTAAAAGCTATGGTGCCGCCACACCGGGTCGCACTATGACAGTACCTAAAACAGCAATGGCTCCTAAACCTACGGTGACGAATACCATTACGCGCGGTGGATTCGGTGAATCGGTAGCCAAGCAGGCATCAATGCAGCGTAAGAATGAGCGCACTTCATCAAGCTCTCGTGTTCGTAGTATGGGGAGTTAAGGTTTAAAAAATGAAACGTGTAGAGATTAGTGAACGCCCTGATTGGCGTGAAAAAGCCAACGAATACGGTTTCGATTTTCATACGATGTATGATCAACCCTACTGGTGTGAAGACGCTTATTACCAATTTTCTTCGGCTCAAATTGAAGAGCTGGAAGACACTAGCGTTGAGTTGCATGAAAGGTGTTTAGACGTAGTGGAAAAAGTTATTCATAGTGATAAGTTGTTGACTAAATTTAGCATCCCTCAACATTGTTGGTCTTTTTTACGCGCTTCATGGCATCCCCGGCAACCCTGTCTTTATTCTCGTCTTGATTTGGCTTATGACGGTAAAAACCCGGCTAAGTTGTTAGAAAATAATGCAGATACCCCCACTTCGTTATATGAAACCGCATTTTTTCAGTGGATGTGGTTGGAAGATCAGATTAAAGCCGGCCATTTGCCTGTGAATGCCGATCAATACAATAGCTTACAAGATAAATTGATTGAACGTTTTATTGAATTAAAAGAAAAGGCGGGATTTCATTCATTACATTTGACTTGCTGTCAGGATTCGGCAGAAGACCGCGCTACGGTGAAATACTTAGAAGATTGTGCGCAGGAAGCGGGTTTATCGACTAACTTTTTGTTTATAAACGAGATTGGTATAGAAGAAAAGGGACAGTTTATCGATTTAGACGATAGGGTAATCTGTAATTTTTTTAAATTATACCCTTGGGAATTCATGTTTCGTGATGAATTTTCCACCAACTTAGGAAACGCCGGCGCACGTTGGCTCGAACCGGCTTGGAAAAGCATCATTTCCAATAAAGCACTATTACCCTTGTTATGGGAAATGTTTCCTGGTCACCTTAATTTGTTGCCTGCTTATTTCGCTGACGATGATCACCCACCAATGGATAGCTACGTTATCAAGCCATTATTTTCACGCGAAGGGGCTAATATTCAGATCATCAAAAACGGCCAACAAGTATTGCAAGTCGATGGTCCTTATGGCAAAGAAGGCATGATTGTGCAGCAATTCCATTCATCACCTAAGTTTGGTGAAAACTACACTTTAATTGGTAGTTGGCTGGTTAATGATAAGCCCTGCGGTATCGGCTTACGTGAAGACCGATCATTAATCACTCAAGATTTATCACGTTTTTATCCACATATTATTTTAGATTAGCTAGCCGATAGCCGACAAGATCTTCAATGGTCAAAACGGGCATATTATGCTGCTTGGCAAATTGAATAACTTCTGGCATGCGCGCCATGCTGCCATCGTCGTTAGTCAATTCACATAACACACCAAAGGGGTTGAAACCGGCTAATTGTGCTAAATCGATAGCCGCCTCTGTGTGCCCACGGCGTTTGATGACACCTTCTGCTTCGGCACGCAATGGGAAGACATGGCCAGGCCGGTGTAGATCAGTCGGTTTAGCATTATCCGCGATGGCAGCTTGGATAGTTTTCAGTCTATCAGCGGCAGAAACGCCAGTTGTGACGCCCTTTGCCGCTTCAATCGTTACGGTAAATGCGGTTTGAAATTGGCTCGAATTCTGACTGACCATCATGGGCAATTCGAGTTGTTTACGGCGTTCATCGGTGATGCAAAGGCACACGATGCCACTGCCATGACGGATAGTCAGTGCCATTTGTTCTTCTGTCATTGTTTCTGCCGCAAAAATTATGTCACCTTCATTTTCACGATTTTCGTCATCCAGCACCATGACGCCACGTCCCTCACGTAAAGCGTCCAATGCTTGTTTTACCCGTTTGGGAGCATCCCCGAATTCAAAAAGTGGTGATTGATTCACAGCAAAAACCTCATTGAATGAGCCATTACAGGTTGTTACAACGGAGTTATACCCTTCGCCTTTGAAGCCGCTGCGTTGTTGGCTGAGGGTGTTTGCCCTCATGGTCTATCTACGCGCTCATCGGTCTCACGCCCTGGCCGCCAGCGGCAACTTGAAGGACTGTGGTTATATCACAGGGTACCGCCTTGAAAAGAAGGTGCAGAACTATAGCGTTAATCATTTATCCAAGCAATCTTAGAGTCTGTTAGAAATTTTTTGTATTGTATTAAAATTGCACAGATAGCGCTTTATCTTATAATGAAGTGGGTATTACACTGAAATAGATTTCTTTCATAATGCCACTGCGTGGCGCGAATTCTATATTATGCGAGAAGTCTACTATATTCTCATTACAGGGTAGTTTCGCTTAGAGAGGCATATATGTTTGGTCTAAAAATAGTTGAAATGATCACCAAAAAAGTGCAGGGGTCTTTGCCTGAAACTGCTAATCGATTTAAAGACAATATTGAAAAGAAAGTCGGGAATGCATTGCAGGCTCAGCTGCCACGTCTTAATTTGATTAATCGTGAAGAATTTGACGTACAAAGCAAAATATTGTCAGATACCAGTGAAAAATTAGCCCTTTTGGAGCGAAAATTAGAAGCGTTAGAAGCAAAATTAGGCTCTGATACACCAGAAGCACAATCAAGCTCTGATATAGAAAAAACCATTCCCTGATTTTCCTTTAGAGCTTGCTGAAATCTTTTGTGCTCGTTTGTCAAAAAAGGGCGCAAAATGTTCATTTACGTCTTTGTTTTCATATAAAAAAGCAACTGGGCTTTTTCGCCCATTTTTTCCTCGTCGTCCCATTAGGCTTTTCTCAAGAAGATTTCGAATGGGCTCTTACGGTATTTTAGAGTGACATGAGCGGGATACTCTGTGGTGTTTATTGGCTCGATTAGACAAATTTTGTGCCAAAACGACTCCAGCCAAGGTAAGGCTGCCACCGATTAGATGATAAGTCATCAATTTTTCATTTAAAAAACTAATGGCAATGATAGCAGTGAACACCGGGGTAAGATTCATCAGCACAGCGGTGATATTGGCTCCGAGACGTGTAACACCTAAAATCCACAAAATAGGGTGCAATGATTGAGGCAGGGATCCCTGCATATAGCACCAGAGGAATATTTTGTGTGTTTAGTTTTATATCGGTAGTGAGTAAAAAATTAGGTAGCAGCAACAGCACGCCGAAGGCAATCTGCATATATAACAATTGCCAGCAAGGAAGTTTTATTGCCCAATGTGCGATTAACACACCGTATAAAGCGTAAGAAGCAGAGGCGCACAGCAGCATAAACTCACCGCTACCAACACCTTGATGCAGTAATTGTGTAGGATCACCTGCACTGACTAGCCAAACTAATCCGATTAAAGACAATATACTACCTAACACCACCCCCAGAGTGGGTGCGGTTCGTAATATTATAATGCTGATCAATATGGTGAATAGTGAAATGACTGAGCTGAATATACCGATAAATACTGCACTCACACTCTGTGCGGAATAATAAGCCAGGCTTTGGAAGAGCACCATCCCCAATAAACAGAGGGTCATTAATTTCCACCAATATTTTCGGATAGTTGGCCAATTACGAACCACACTCATGAATACGAATGGCGTTAAAGTCACTAATGCCAAAAACCAGCGGTAAAAAGAGATAGCCGCTGGATCTATCACGCCTGCCGCCATTTTACTTACCACCGCATTGGCCGACCAAATTATGACCGCTAACAGAAGATAGATTATATACATATCTTTTATCTTAAGATCCAAGTCTTTTGTGCTGGCTGACAATTAGCCAAAATGAGCTTTAAAATACGCATTTACCTCGTGTAAACTGCGCCCTTTTACTTATTTTCCTCTTTTAAATGTTGCTAAAGAAGATTTCGAATAGGCTCTTAAACGCACCAAAAGAGGATAGACTTTTTTTTTCATTTTCACCAATAATACTGCTCGTAAAATCATGGTACGGTAAAACATCATTAGACCTCTTTCCAAACCGTAGTTCGTTATGCTAAGTCAAGGCGCCGGAATGTACATAAAGTACATGAGGATTGCGAGCACCGGGCAACGCAGGATTGGCGTCACGTAGTAGGTTTGGAAAGAGGTCTATTTGCGAATTAACCCTTCGCTGGAGAATAGTAAGTGAAAATTTTAGTTGATGAAAATATGCCGCATGCGAAACAGTTGTTCCAGCGGATAGGTAACTTTGAAATAGTGTCTGGACGCGCTATTCCACGTACCGCGTTATGTGAAGCATCAGCTTTGATGGTACGGTCGGTCACTTCAGTGAATGCTGAATTATTGCAAGACACTGCGATTAAATTTGTTGGTACTGCCACTGCGGGTACTGATCATGTCGATAAGGCATGGCTACGTCAGCAGGGCATCGATTTTTTTTCTGCCCCTGGTTGCAATGCCATCGCAGTGGTCGAATATGTTTTCTCTGCTTTGTTAGCGATGGCTGAACGCGGTAATTTTTCACTGAGTGGTAAAACGGTCGGGATTGTTGGGGTGGGTAATGTAGGATCCCGCCTGAATGCGCGTTTAAAGGCACTCGGAATAAAGACCTTATTATGTGATCCACCTCGAGCGGATCGAGGGGATAAAGAGCAATTTTGGCCATTGGAAAAACTGGTGCGTGAAGCGGATATATTAACGTTACACACGCCGTTACATCAAACCGGTGCTTACCAAAGCTTTCATTTAATTAATGACGATGTATTGGCAGCTTTACCGGATGATCGCATTTTAATCAACACGTGTCGTGGCGCGGTGGTGGATAATGCTGCTTTGCTGCAAGGATTAAAAAAAGGAAAAAAACTAGGCGTAGTATTGGATGTTTGGGAAAACGAGCCCCACATTTCTCAGCCCTTGTTAGAGAAAGTGGCTATTGGTACACCCCATATCGCAGGTTACACTTTGGAGGGGAAAACCCGAGGGACAACGCAATTATTTGAAGCATTTAGTCGGTTTTGTAAATGTCCACAATCGGTTGAATGCAGCTCTTTATTACCGCCTTCTAAACTTGGACATTTTCGGCTTGATAGCCCACTCAATGAGAAGCAATTAAAACGATTAATGCAGTTAGTGTATGATGTGCGCCTTGATGCTTGCAATTTGCGCTGTAAGGGTACCCGTGAGTTTGATGATTTGCGTAAGCGGTATGGGATCCGTCGAGAATGGTCATCTTTTTGTATTCAATGTGACAGCATGGCCGACGCCGATCTTTTGCAAAAAATAGGTTTCTCTATTGAGATGATATAAATCAACATGTTCAACAATAATAAAATTGCCTTGGGAATCGAATATAGTGGTAGTAACTATTCTGGCTGGCAGCGCCAGAAAGACGCGAGCAGTGTACAGGGTTGTTTGGAAAACGCTTTATCCAAGGTGGCGGATCATCCCGTCACGGTATTCTGTGCCGGACGCACTGATGCAGGGGTGCATGCGACGGGTCAGGTCGTTCATTTTTCCACCCATTCGATGCGCCCCGAACATGCATGGACGATGGGAGTCAATGCGAATTTACCTCAGGATATCGCTGTTCGTTGGGTAAAATCGGTTCCAGAAGAGTTTCACGGTCGTTTCAGTGCCCTGGCTCGATGTTATCGTTATATTATTTTTAATCATTAGACCTCTTCGGAAACTAGCATTCATGAGGAATTTTGGTAAAACACTCCTGAACAAGGAGCCGCCATGAAATATGAAGTAATAAAAGTACTGGAAGAGGAAAAATTTCGTCGCTTAACGGGTGTTAAACGCAGTACATTTGAAAAGATGATAAAGATATTGAATGAAGCAGATAAGAGTAAGCAAGGGAAAGGAGGTCGGAAACCCAAGCGGGGTTTAGAAGAGCGCTTATTAATGGCACTGGAGTATATACGAGAATATCGCACTTATTTTCATGTCAGCCAAAGCTATGGCGTGAGTGAGAGCACATGCTATGAAACGATTAAATGGATAGAGAATACGCTAATAAAGCATCCTGATTTTGCCCTACCTGGACGCAAAGCTGTATTAAAAAGGGATAGGGAGTATGAGCTGGTTCTTATTGATGCCACAGAAACGCCGATTGAACGTCCCCAAAAAAACAAAAGCCGTTTTACTCAGGAAAAAAGAAACGACACACCTTAAAAACACAAGTGCTCGTTGATAAAAAAAGTAAAGCAGTCATCTGTACAAGCTTTACGAATGGGAGGCGCCATGATTTTAGGTTGTTTAAGGAGTCTGGTGTGCGAATACATCCTGACATCAAAACAGTTACCGATACAGGTTACCAAGGGCTTGGCAAGATTCATTCAAACTCGGCGTTGCCTAAGAAAAAGACAAAGAAAAATCCCTTAACAAAAGAAGATAAACGCAACAATCGTGCGTTATCAAGCCAGCGTGTATTAAACGAACATGTCATTGGTATGATTAAAAGATTTAAAATTGTATCAGACCGTTATCGAAACAGGCGAAAACGTTTTGGATTAAGATTTAATCTGATTGCTGCAATTTATAATATGGAAATTAGATAAATGATAGTTTCCGAAGAGGTCTATTGCTATTGTTCAGCGATTCTTGCCAGCGGTATTAGTCATTATCATCTGCCACTGGATGAACAAAAAATGGCTCGCGCGGCTCAACATTTGCTGGGTGAGCATGATTTTACCTCATTCCGAGCTTACAATGCCAATCGAAAACGCCGTTGCGCAATATGCAACAGATTAATATTCGCCGCTATGGTGCTTATATTGTTGTCGAAATAAAGGCCAATGCGTTTTTGCATCATATGGTGCGTAATATTGTCGGGAGCCTGATAGAAATTGGTTGCGGTCGTCAAAATGAAGATTGGTTGAAGCAGTTGTTAGCATTAAAAGATCGCAAGCAAGCTGCTGCGACAGCGAAAGCCGAAGGATTATATTTGGTAGCGGTCGATTACCCAGCCTGTTTTGCGTTGCCTCAGACATCATTAGGTTCTTATTTTTTGCCTGATATACCCTTCGGCCTGGCAGCCGAAGGCAACTTCAAAGACGAAGGGTATAACTAGTTTCTTGGACGAATATTATTTAAGAGAATAACAAATGGATATTATCGTTTTCATCATCGACTTTATTTTGCATATTGACGTCCATCTAGCGGAACTGGTGGCGCAATACGGTGTATGGGTTTATGGCATACTCTTTTTGATTCTATTTTGTGAAACCGGTTTAGTCGTCACTCCGTTTCTACCGGGTGATTCACTTCTTTTTGCCGCAGGTGCTTTTGCGACCCTGCCTTCTAATGATCTGAATGTGCATTTAATGGTGGCTCTGATGGTGATTGCGGCTATTACGGGTGATGCACTCAATTACACGCTGGGACGACGATTTGGCAAAAAATTATTTCAGGATCCAACATCAAAAATATTTCGTCAGGTCTATTTGGATAAAACGCATCTTTTTTATGAAAAATATGGAGCTAAAACCATTATTTTGGCTCGTTTTGCCCCTATTATTCGTACTTTTGCTCCCTTTATCGCAGGAATGGGAAAAATGTCTTATCGTCATTTTACTGCCTATAACGTGATAGGGGCGTTAGTATGGGTCGTGTCATTTACTTATGCAGGGTATCTTTTTGGTAACTTGCCGATAGTACAAAAAAATCTGAAATTATTTATTGTTATGATTATTATACTGTCTATTTTACCGGCGATACTTGAAATCTATAGACATCGGCGTACGGTGGCCGATCAAAAAAATCAATAGCCTGGTGATGAGAGTCAATTAAATTCGGTTAGTTTTTTATCTAGCTTGTTAGGCCAATAGGGTATAACGCGCGATATGATGACAGGAAAGAGTAGCGATGAGCTGGATTGAGCGAATTATTAATAAAAGTACCCTAGAAGCTTGTAAAGCGAATATACCTGAAGGGGTATGGACAAAATGCGATAGCTGCGAGCAAATACTCTATCGTATTGAATTACAAAAAAATTTAGAAGTTTGCCCTAAATGTGATCATCACATGCGCATCTCTGCCCGTGAACGTTTGGATTTGTTGCTAGATAAACCTTGTGATGGATCCTGTAAAAAAGAGTGTAGAGAAGAAGCCTGTACAACAAAATGTAAAAAAGCAAGAATAGAATTGGGTGCTGAGCTAGAGCCAAAGGATCCTTTGAAGTTTAAGGACAATAAAAAATATAAAGATAGACTGACTGCGGCACAAAAAATGACTAAAGAAAAAGATGCGCTAGTGGTGATGAAAGGCACCTTGTTTGATATGCTTATCGTAACAGCTGCGTTTGATTTTTCTTTTATGGGCGGATCCATGGGATCGGTCGTTGGAGCACGTTTTGTTGCGGCAGTTGAACAAGCATTGACAGATCATTGCCCGCTAGTGTGTTTTTCTACTAGTGGTGGTGCGCGTATGCAAGAAGGATTGATTTCGCTGATGCAAATGGCAAAAACGAGCGCTGCTCTGGCCAAAATGCAAGAGCGTGGTCTGCCTTATATCTCAGTATTGACTAACCCAACGATGGGTGGGGTTTCTGCCAGTCTAGCGATGTTAGGTGATATTAATATTGCAGAGCCGAAGGCTCTGATTGGTTTCGCTGGACCACGGGTTATCTTACAAACGGTAAGAGAAGTATTGCCGCCGGGTTTTCAAAGTAGTGAATTTTTGATCGAAAAAGGGGCGATTGACATGATTGTACGTCGTTTAGACATGCGCCAGACATTGGCGAGTATCTTATCTAAGCTGATGCATATACCCACAGTCCTTCAAGTTGCAGCGTCGCGGCCAGGGCGTGAGACCGATGAGCGTAGACATATTACGTGATTCGGCGGAACCCCCGCAGCCAACGCCGCGGTGGTTTTAAAGGCGAAGGGTATCAGCCTCAACCTCAGTCGATAGCGGCGAGTATACCCAATGAATTTCTAGTTACGGCAAGGCGGCAAGGGCGACCGACCGATGAGCGTAGACATACTACGTGATTCGGCGAGCACCCGCAGACAACAAAGCCGTAACTTGAAAGGCGAAGGGTATATAATAAAAAGTGAGTAAATGGGTCGTTATGGTAAATAATAAAAAAGGCAACATTTTATCGCCCCTTGAAAAGAGATAGCTATGAATAACTATCAGCTTCCTCAAACCCCGTCTTCTTTGACGTCATGGCTTTCTTATATAGGTTCCATACATTATCAGGCCATTGATCTAAGTTTAGAACGCATCAGAACAGTGGCTGAACGGCTCGACTTGCTTAAACCTGCAGCTAAAATACTGACTTTTGCGGGCACTAACGGCAAGGGTACAACCTGCTGTGTACTGGAGGCGATATTACTTAGCGCGGGTTTACGAGTAGGCGTTTATAGCTCACCCCATCTGCTGCGTTATACCGAGAGAATACGCATTCAGGGCTTGGAATTGCCTGAAACCGCGCACTGTAATTCTTTTGCTGACATTGAAGCTGCGCGAGGCACGGTCTCGTTGACTTATTTCGAATTCAGCACCTTATCAGCACTGCATCTGTTTAAACAGGCTGCGCTTGATGTCCTGGTGCTAGAAGTAGGGTTAGGCGGTAGGTTGGATGCGACTAATATTATCGATTCAGATGTTGCTGCGATTACAAGTATTGGGCTTGATCATACAGATAGGCTAGGCGCTGATCGAGAAAGTATTGGTCGTGAAAAAGCAGGAATATTTCGGCGGGGTAAACCGGCAATAGTGGGGGAGCCTGATATGCCTCACTCTGTTGCAACCATTGCGGCAGAGATCGAGGCTAAACTTTATCACTGTAATGATGACTGGCAATTTAGCCGGCAGACTGACGACTGGTGTTGGCAAAGTGGTTCACGCGTACTCACTCATTTGCCTTTGCCTAAAGTACCACTGCAAAATGCCGCCACGGCGTTAGCAATATTGCATTACTTAGCATTACCGCTGAATGACTCAGCAATTTATCAAGGTTTGCAGACTGCTTTTTTACCAGGGCGTTTCCAAATACTCACTGAACAGCCGCTGTTAATTTTGGATGTTGCTCATAATTCTCACGCTGCCCGTTATTTAATCGAGCGGTTTGATCAATTGCCAAAACGATCAGGAAAAATACGTGCAGTAGTGGGGATGTTAGCTGATAAAGATATTGCCAGTACGCTGACTTGCTTATCTGAAAGGGTTGACGAATGGTATTGTGTATCATTGACCGAGCCGCGGGGTGCCAGTGCTGAATTATTGGCGCAACATGTGTCAAAACCACGCCTGTTTGCTGATGTTGAAAGTGGTTGGTATCAGGCAATGAAAGATGCCGATTCGCAAGATGTAGTGATTGTTTGTGGTTCTTTCCATACGGTTGCACAGGTGATGACAGCTTACTATAGCCTTCGCCTTTGAAGCCGCCGTGTTGTTGGCTGCGTGCGTTAGCCCGAATCACGTAGTAGTCTACGCTCATCGGTCTCACGTCCTGGCCGCATAGTGGCAACTTCAGGGCTGTGGGTATATTCCTCGTCTAGTGCCGCTAAATAAGATTTCGGATAAACTGGTAGCGAGAGAGAGCCCAGTGGCAAATCAGTTTAAAAATCGTTTGGTTGGCACTATTATTTTGGTTGTATTAGGTGTCACAGTGTTGCCCATGTTATTTGATGGCAAAAAAAAACATTATGAAGACCAGTTTATCGCTATTCCACTCGTATCCACCGTTGATTTTCTCGAAGAACATGATGTGGTGATGCCAGTCAATCAATTTTTTCCCGCCCAACAGCCAGAGGAAATAGTGGCCGAATTAAATCCCCAACTCCCCCCATTAAAAGAAAACGCATTAACCAAGCCGAGTTATGTGGTACAACTTGGCGCATTGAAAAATGCCGCTAAAGTTAATGAGATTGTCGCCAAATTACGTTTGTCTGGTTACAACGCTTATACTTTACCGGCGATCCCTTTACAGGGGCAGATAACCCGCATTATGGTGGGGCCTAGTGTGTCGAAGCAGAAATTACAATTAACATTGCCTGAGCTGAATTCTCTTAGTGGTCTTGATGGTCAGGTAAAGGAATATGGTGTTGGATTTTAAACTAACATAATTTTATCGGAGTGATCATGACCTGGATTGATTACGTTATTGTTAGCATTATCGGATTTTCAGCGCTAATCAGTTTGAAACGGGGATTTGTTCGCGAAGCACTGTCACTGGTGATATGGGGATGTGCATTTTATATCGCCAGTCATTTTTATCAATACCTGGCTGTTTATTTAACGGGTTTTGAAAATGAATTGATCCGCCAGGGTATCGCGATTGGTATTTTGTTTATCGCTACTTTGGTGGTTGGCGCTATTGTTAATTCTGTTATTAGCTCATTGGTTATGAGTACTGGATTATCAGGAACGGACAGAGTGCTTGGTGTATTTTTCGGTGTATTGCGCGGTGTTTTTATTGTTTCTGTTGTTTTGTTTTTTCTCGATACATTCACTGGTTTCGCACAAAGTATGGATTGGAAAAATTCACTTCTCATCCCAAAATTTAGTGAAATAATTAAATGGCTCTTTAACTACTTGCAAAGTACTTCGAGTTTTTTGCCCAATTAATTGAAGATCCATTAACATCAATAAAGGATAGACAAACATGTGTGGGATTGTAGGGATTACTGGTTTTACATCAGTAAACCAGTCGATTTATGATGCCTTGATGGTGCTTCAACACCGAGGCCAAGATGCGGCAGGGATCGTCACCCTTGATGAAAATAATAGATTTCGTCTACGTAAAGCTAATGGCTTGGTAAAAGATGTCTTTGAAACTCGCCATATGCTGCGTTTGCAAGGCACCTGTGGGATTGGCCATGTACGTTATCCAACGGCAGGGAGTGCCAGTGTTTCAGAAGCACAGCCTTTCTACGTCAACTCACCGTTTGGTATTACTTTGGCACACAACGGTAATCTGACGAATGCCAGCGAGCTAAAAGATTATTTATTTAAACAAAAACGTCGTCATATCAATACGACATCTGATTCAGAAATTTTGTTGAATATCTTCGCGAGTGAACTGGAAACAGAAGAAAAAAAAGAAGAAGAAGCTATTTTTTCGGCTGTAAAGAGAACCCATGAATTAGTGAAAGGTGCTTATGCTTGTGTCGCTATGATCATCGGCCATGGCATGCTTGCTTTTCGTGACCCTAATGGTATTCGGCCATTGGTGATGGGAAAACGAAAACACATTTTAGAAGATGGCAACGTTAAATATGAATATATGGTCGCTTCGGAAAGTGTCGCCCTTGATACATTAGGTTTTGAACTTTGCCGTCATGTAGCACCCGGTGAAGCGGTGTATATCACAGAAAAAGGCGAATTATTTTATCGACAATGCGCAAAAAACCCACAATACCGACCCTGTCTATTTGAATATGTTTATTTTGCCCGCCCGGATTCCTGCATAGACAAAATTTCGGTCTACAGTGCTAGGATATCGATGGGGAAGAAATTAGGGAATAAGATTAAGAACTCTGAAGAGTGGAACAATTTAGCCATTGATGTAGTTATTCCGATTCCGGAAACCTCTTGTGATATTGCGTTAGAAATCGCTCACATTCTGGGTAAGCCCTATCGTCAAGGATTTGTCAAAAACCGCTATGTAGGCCGCACTTTCATTATGCCTGGGCAACAGGAGCGCAGTAAATCAGTGCGTCGTAAATTGAATGTTAACCGCGCCGAATTTTATGATAAAAATGTATTACTTGTCGATGATTCTATTGTACGCGGCACTACTTCTAAGCAAATTGTGCAAATGGCACGTGAAGCGGGTGCTAAAAATGTTTATTTTGCCTCAGCAGCGCCAGAAATTAGCTTTCCCAATGTATATGGTATTGACATGCCAAGTGCTAATGAGCTCGTCGCGAATAATCGAACACCGGATGATCTTAAAAAATTCATCGGTGCTGATGCGCTAATTTTCCAAGATCTTGAGGATTTGAAGGCCGCAGTGACAGAAGGTAATCCTGATATCACAGAGTTTGAATGTTCTGTATTCGACGGTAATTATGTTACCAAAGATGTTAATAAAGAATACTTGAAATATCTACAATCACTGCGCTCTGATGATGCTCAGGCCTTAAGCCAGCAGCATGAAGCAGAAAACCTTGAAATGTATAACGAAGGCTAGTTGTGTATATCTCATACTGATTTTTTATTAAAAAAGTATAAATTTTGTGGTGCGCTACGTCATGTAAGCAAGGCAATTTATGATGAAGCGACTTATTGTAGGTATATCAGGGGCTAGCGGCACTATTTACGGTGTTCGATTGTTAGAAGTATTAAAAGATGTCGACGAGGTAGAAACTCATTTGATTATGAGCAATGGTGCGGAACAAACGCTAGCTGCAGAGATGAAAGATATAACCGTGAAGGAAGTGCAGGGACTGGCCAATGTAGTACATAAAGTCGGTGATCTTGCTGCCTCAGTTTCCTCGGGTTCGTATAAAACACTAGGGATGGTGATATTACCTTGTTCGATAAAAACCCTATCGGGTATTGTTCATAGTTATACCGATAATTTATTAACTCGAGCGGCTGATGTGGTATTGAAAGAACGCCGCTGCTTACTGTTATGTGTACGAGAGACCCCGTTACATTTGGGACATTTACGTTTAATGTCACAGGCAGCTGAGCTCGGCGCTGTGATTATGCCCCCTTCCCCTGCCTTCTATCACGTTCCTCAGACAATAAAAGATATTGTCGATCAAAGTGTTAATCGAATCATTGATCAATTCGATATCCCATTGCCTAAGGATTTGTTTAAACGTTGGCAAGGTAATAATTAATATACCATTCGCCTTTGAAGCCGCCGCGTTGTTGGCTGTGGGTACTCGCCGAATCACGTAGTATGTCTACGCTCATCGGTCTCACCCCCTGGCCGCCTAGCGGCAACTTCAAAGGCAAACGGTATATGTTCTTCTAAAAAAATATTCATTTACAGCAATAAAAAGTGATTTCAGATATATTAACAATGCACTGATTAGATGACACATTAAAGTACATATTAAGGAATCTCTTTATGCTCGATAGCCAAACTATCGCCGTAGTAAAATCGACTATCCCCTTGCTTGTTGCTACTGGCTCGAAATTAGCCACTCATTTTTATGAGCGCATGTTTACTAATAATCCCGAATTTAAAAATATTTTTAATATGAGTAATCAGTTTAATGGTAATCAGAGCGAAGCCTTATTTAATGCAATTTGTGCGTATGCTAATAATATTGAAAATATAAAAGCATTGTTACCCGCTGTCGAACGTGTAGCGCAAAAGCATACTAGTCTCAATATCCAACCCGAATATTATCAGGTAGTTGGTGAACACTTAATCGCAACACTTGATGAAATGTTTCATCCTGGGGCAGAAGTTTTAGATGCTTGGGCGAAAGCTTATGGTGTGCTCGCTGAAATATTTATCCAACGCGAAGAGCAAATTTATCAAAAAGGCGAAACGAGTACCGGTGGTTGGCGTTCTTTGCGTCGTTTTCGGATTATTAAAAAAGTACGAGAAAGCGAAATCATTTGCAGTTTTGAATTCATGCCACTAGACGGAGACTGTGTAGCTGATTTTAAACCGGGACAGTATCTTAGTATTTACATTGAAGATGATAGCTTAGCCTTTCAAAAGATCCGCCAGTATTCTCTAACCACGGCCGCTAACGGTAAATCTTACCGTATTGCTGTTAAACGCGAGGCGGGGGGGAACTGTCTCAAATTATTTGCACCATAAACTACAAGAAGGTGACATTATTCGTGTTTCACCTCCTCGTGGAGATTTTTTTCTAGATGTAGAGTCAAATACACCGGTGGCTTTAATATCTGCTGGAGTGGGGCAAACCCCCATGCTCAGTATGTTAAATACATTATATTTGAGCCAGCATAAGGCATCAGTATATTGGTTACACGCATCAGAAAATGGTCGTGTTCATGCGTTTTCTAATGAAGTGGCTACTATTGCTGAAAAAATGCCTAACCTTAATAGTCATATATGGTACCGTGAACCTACTGAACAAGATGTGCGTGGTATTGATTATCACACACAAGGTTTGATGGATCTTGCAAACCATCAGTCAATGATTTTTGATAACGATATGCATTATTACTTCTGTGGCCCAGTACAATTTATGCAATATTTAAGTCGACAATTGATAACTATGGGTGTAAAAACTGAAAAAATGCACTACGAATGCTTTGGCCCCCATAAAATCATTTGACGGAGTATCGATCTTACTTATTAGTGTTTTTTAACCGTAATTTTTACATTTATAGCCAAATCATTTTAATTTAATTCAAGACGGAGGAGCACAGACAGTACAAATAGTACGGCAAGCGACGACAACACAAAATCAAATTAAAATGGTTTGGCTATATCGTCTAAAAAATAGGCGAATAAGGTTCAATTGATGGAATAAAGACCATCTAATTTTTTTTCTTAAATTAAAGGTTGCGGGCGTTAATAAAGGGGCTATAATGCGACCCCACAGAAGAAGGGGAGCTTAGTAAAAGAAGGCCTTGACTCTGTGAGAAGAAAGGGTAGAATGCGCCCTCTCGTTGTAAGGCTAGACGAGAATCTCTTTAACAATTTATCAGACAATCTGTGTGGGCACTGGCGAGTGCGCTGTTGTGCTGCTCTGTAATATTGAGTGCAGTAAAAGCAGTATAAAAGCTGACAGCGGATTGGAACTTGTTTTTTTTATGGAAACATAATAGAAAGCAGGGTCTGTGAAGTTGTTAAAAAAGTAATAAATTGAAGAGTTTGATCATGGCTCAGATTGAACGCTGGCGGCAGGCCTAACACATGCAAGTCGAGCGGCAGCGGGGAGTAGCTTGCTACTCTGCCGGCGAGCGGCGGACGGGTGAGTAAAGTCTGGGGATCTGGCTTATGGAGGGGGGTAACCATTGGAAACGGTGGCTAATACCGCATGATGTCGCAAGACCAAAGTGGGGGACTTTAGGGCCTCACGCCATAAGATGAACCCAGATGAGATTAGCTAGTAGGTGCGGTAATGGCGTACCTAGGCGACGATCTCTAGCTGGTCTGAGAGGATGACCAGCCACACTGGAACTGAGAAACGGTCCAGACTCCTACGGGAGGCAGCAGTGGGGAATATTGCACAATGGGCGGAAGCCTGATGCAGCCATGCCGCGTGTGTGAAGAAGGCCTTAGGGTTGTAAAGCACTTTCAGCGGGGAGGAAGGCGGTAAGAGTAATATGCTTATCGATTGACGTTACCCGCAAAAGAAGCACCGGCTAACTCCGTGCCAGCAGCCGCGGTAATACGGAGGGTGCGAGCGTTAATCGGAATAACTGGGCGTAAAGGGCATGTAGGCGGTAAGTTAAGTCAGATGTGAAATCCCCGAGCTTAACTTGGGAACGGCATTTGAGACTGGCGGGCTAGAGTTTTGTAGAGGGGGGTAGAATTCCAGGTGTAGCGGTGAAATGCGTAGAGATCTGGAGGAATACCGGTGGCGAAGGCGGCCCCCTGGACAAGGACTGACGCTGAGGTGCGAAAGCGTGGGTAGCAAACAGGATTAGATACCCTGGTAGTCCACGCTGTAAACGATGTCGATTTGGAGGTTGTGGCCTAGTGTTATGGCGTCCGAAGCTAACGCGATAAATCGACCGCCTGGGGAGTACGGCCGCAAGGTTAAAACTCAAATGAATTGACGGGGGCCCGCACAAGCGGTGGAGCATGTGGTTTAATTCGATGCAACGCGAAGAACCTTACCTACTCTTGACATCCACGGAATTGAGCAGAGATGCTTAAGTGCCTTCGGGAGCCGTGAGACAGGTGCTGCATGGCTGTCGTCAGCTCGTGTTGTGAAATGTTGGGTTAAGTCCCGCAACGAGCGCAACCCTTGTCCTTTGTTGCCAGCGCGTGATGGCGGGAACTCAAAGGAGACTGCCGGTGATAAACCGGAGGAAGGTGGGGATGACGTCAAGTCATCATGGCCCTTACGAGTAGGGCTACACACGTGCTACAATGGCGCATACAAAGAGCGGCGAGCGTGCGAACGTAAGCGAACCTCATAAAGTGCGTCGTAGTCCGGATTGGAGTCTGCAACTCGACTCCATGAAGTCGGAATCGCTAGTAATCGTGGATCAGAATGCTACGGTGAATACGTTCCCGGGCCTTGTACACACCGCCCGTCACACCATGGGAGTGGGCGGCAAAAGAAGTAGGTAGCTTAACCTTCGGGGGGGCGCTTACCACTTTGTGGTTCATGACTGGGGTGAAGTCGTAACAAGGTAACCGTAGGGGAACCTGCGGTTGGATCACCTCCTTACCAAAAGATGGCGGCTACGCTGAGTGCTCACACAGATTGTCTGATGAAAGTAGCGAGTGGTTTTTATGGAGAGAGCGGGTTAGGTTTAGCAATCGAACCTTGTTGGGTCTGTAGCTCAGGTGGTTAGAGCGCACCCCTGATAAGGGTGAGGTCGGTGGTTCAAGTCCACTCAGACCCACCAACGCGGCATGACAGGGTGATGAAATTGCCTTGAGTTAAGGTGTTTCTGCCAGTGTTTGTTGCGACGATGGGTCAAGTTAATTTTCCCTTATGGGGCTATAGCTCAGCTGGGAGAGCGCCTGCCTTGCACGCAGGAGGTCAGCGGTTCGATCCCGCTTAGCTCCACCATAGTGAATGGGTCAAATTTATTGTATTGAACATGCTCTTTAACAATCTGGAACAAGCGAGTAATGAGTAACCTGATGGAGTTGAAAGACACTTTCGGGTTGTGAAGTTAAGTAATGAAGCGTACAGGGCGGATGCCTAGGCAGTCAGAGGCGAAGAAGGGCGTGCAAATCTGCGAAAAGCGACGGTGAGCTGATAGGAAGCGTGATTAGCCGTTGATACCCGAATGGGGAAACCCAGTGCAAGCAGTTGCACTATCGTTAGATGAATAAACTAGTTTAACGAGGCGAACCGGGAGAAGTGAAACATCTAAGTACCCCGAGGAAAAGAAATCAACCGAGATTTCCCGAGTAGCGGCGAGCGAAAGGGAAGCAGCCCAGAGTGTGCATCGTTATTGTTATCAGAGGAAAGGTCTGGAAAGGCCTGCGAAAGAGGGTGATAGCCCCGTACTCGAAGATAGCAGTAGTGTGAGCTCGAAGAGTAGGACGGGACACGACAAATCCTGTTTGAAGAAGGGGGGCCCATCCTCCAAGGCTAAATACTCCTGACTGACCGATAGTTAACCAGTACCGTGAGGGAAAGGCGAAAAGAACCCCGGTTAGGGGAGTGAAATAGACCCTGAAACCCTGTACGTACAAGCAGTGGGAGCCTGCTTCATGCGCGAGTGTGAAGAGGGGGTGACTGCGTACCTTTTGTATAATGGGTCAGCGACTTATATTCTGTAGCGAGGTTAACCGAGTAGGGGAGCCGTAGGGAAACCGAGTCTTAACTGGGCGATTAGTTGCAGGGTATAGACCCGAAACCCGGTGATCTAGCCATGCGCAGGCTGAAGGTTGGGTAAAACTAACTGGAGGGCCGAACCGACTCCTGTTGAAAAAGTAGCGGATGACGTGTGGCTGGGGGTGAAAGGCCAATCAAACCGGGAGATAGCTGGTTCTCCCCGAAAGCTATTTAGGTAGCGCCTCGTGGGTTAATCTTTGGGGGTAGAGCACTGTTTCGGCTAGGGGGCCATCCCGGCTTACCACCCCGATGCAAACTGCGAATACCGAAGAATGAGACCACGGGAGACACACGGCGGGTGCTAACGTCCGTCGTGGAAAGGGAAACAACCCAGACCGCCAGCTAAGGTCCCGAAGTGAGGGTTAAGTGGGAAACGAAGTGGGAAGGCGAAAACAGCCAGGATGTTGGCTTAGAAGCAGCCATCATTTAAAGAAAGCGTAATAGCTCACTGGTCGAGTCGGCCTGCGCGGAAGATGTAACGGGGCTAAACCCTCCACCGAAGCTGCGGCAGTAGCGTTGGAGACGACGTTATTGGGTAGGGGAGCGTTCTGTAAGCCGTAGAAGGTGAGCTGAGAGGCGAGCTGGAGGTATCAGAAGTGCGAATGCTGACATAAGTAACGATAAAGCGGGTGAAAAGCCCGCTCGCCGAAAGACCAAGGGTTCCTGTCCCACGTTAATCGAGGCAGGGTGAGTCGACCCCTAAGGCGAGGCTGAAAAGCGTAGTCGATGGGAAACGGGTTAATATTCCCGTACTGTTTGTGACTGCGAAGGGGGGACGGAGAAGGCTAGACTATCCGGGTGACGGTAATCCCGGTTCAAGCGTGTAGGTAGGGAGAGTAGGCAAATCCGCTTTTCCATAAACACTGAGGCGTGATGACGAGGCACTTAGGTGCAGAAGTAGTTGATGCCCGGCTTCCAGGAAAAGCCTCTAAGCTTAGGTTACAAACAATCGTACCCGAAACCGACACAGGTGGTCAGGTAGAGCATACTAAGGCGCTTGAGAGAACTCGGGTGAAGGAACTAGGCAAAATGGTGCCGTAACTTCGGGAGAAGGCACGCTGGCATTAGGTGAGGGGACTTGCTCCCTGTAGCTGAAGTCAGTCGCAGAGACCAGCTGGCTGCAACTGTTTATTAAAAACACAGCACTGTGCAAACACGTAAGTGGAGGTATACGGTGTGACGCCTGCCCGGTGCCGGAAGGTTAATTGATGGGGTAAGTAGCAATACGAAGCTCTTGATCGAAGCCCCGGTAAACGGCGGCCGTAACTATAACGGTCCTAAGGTAGCGAAATTCCTTGTCGGGTAAGTTCCGACCTGCACGAATGGCGTAATGATGGCCAGGCTGTCTCCACCCGAGACTCAGTGAAATTGAAATGGCTGTGAAGATGCAGTGTACCCGCGGCAAGACGGAAAGACCCCGTGAACCTTTACTATAGCTTGACACTGGGAGTTGAAACTGACTGTGTAGGATAGGTGGGAGACGTAGAAGCGATGACGCCAGTTGTTGTGGAGTCGCCGTTGAAATACCACCCTGTGAGTTTTGGTTTTCTAACTCAGCGCCGTAATCCGGTGCGAGGACAGTGTCTGGTGGGTAGTTTGACTGGGGCGGTCTCCTCCTAAAGCGTAACGGAGGAGCACGAAGGTTAGCTAATCACGGTCGGACATCGTGAGGTTAGTGCAAAGGCATAAGCTAGCTTGACTGCGAGAGTGACGGCTCGAGCAGGTACGAAAGTAGGTCTTAGTGATCCGGTGGTTCTGAATGGAAGGGCCATCGCTCAACGGATAAAAGGTACTCCGGGGATAACAGGCTGATACCGCCCAAGAGTTCATATCGACGGCGGTGTTTGGCACCTCGATGTCGGCTCATCACATCCTGGGGCTGAAGTAGGTCCCAAGGGTATGGCTGTTCGCCATTTAAAGTGGTACGCGAGCTGGGTTTAGAACGTCGTGAGACAGTTCGGTCCCTATCTGCCGTGGGCGTAGGAAGATTGAGGGGGGCTGCTCCTAGTACGAGAGGACCGGAGTGGACGCATCACTGGTGTTTGGGTTGTCATGCCAATGGCATTGCCCGGTAGCTACATGCGGAAGAGATAACCGCTGAAAGCATCTAAGCGGGAAACTTGCCCCGAGATGAGTCTTCCCTTGAGGGACGTTTAAGACTAAGACGTTGATAGGCTGGGTGTGTAAGTGTGGTGACACATTGAGCTGACCAGTACTAATGGACCCGATAGGCTTAACTTCACAACACCGAAAGTGTTTTGGTTTACGCGCTTGTTAACAGATTAGCTGTGTACGCAGCATACAGAATTTGCCTGGCGGCTATAGCGCGGTGGCACCACCTGACCCCATTCCGAACTCAGCAGTGAAACACCGTTGCGCCTATGGTAGTGTGGGGTCTCCCCATGCGAGAGTCGGTCACCGCCAGGCTACCAATACCACAAGCCTCTTGCTCAATGCGAGAGGCCTTTTTCTCAAAAATCAAAAAATCGGTGGTGCGGTAGTTCAGATGAAACACGGTGTTTTTCAATTATGAGAAAAATTCGTCGTGGGTGTAAGTCACTGTACTATAAAGCCGTTTTATCCACGGATTTTTTAATTTTTTAAAACCCTCTTCAGATATAAATAAAAATCTCCTCGCATTGCTTTCGTCAGCCAGAATTTAATGGGACTACCCCTAGCAAATACCTTACTTCCCTCGACTCATATCCTATGCTTCGCTATAATGCTGCCTCTTATTTTTTCCAGAATGGTTTCGGGATACTTATGATATTTGGGGCATTCAGTATTTGTAATACGGTTGTCCTGGTTTACAGGAGACATTTTCAAAGTTAGGTATGATTATACCGTTTCGCCTTTGAAGTTGCCTTCGGCTGCCAGGGCGAGAGACCGATGAGCGTAGACATACTACGTGATTCGGCGAGCACCCGCAGCCAACAACGCGGCGGCTTCAAAGGCGAAACGGTATATGCTGCTTTGTTATGCATTCTACAGTTGACCGAGCACGATAATATTTTTTTGAGGTAACATAGATGCAAGTTTCTATTGAAACCACCCAGGGTCTGGGTCGCCGTGCCACTATTACGCTTATTGCTGATCCTATTGAAGCCGCAGTTAAAAATAGACTCATTAAAAAAGCTCAGAATGTTCGAATTGACGGTTTCCGTAAAGGTAAAGCACCAATGGATATTGTTAAACGTCACTACAGTGTTGAGGTGCTTCAATACGTGTTGGGTGATATGATGGAGCGTAATTTTTTTGATGTAATTGAAAAAGAGAATATTAATCTTGCCAGCCCTCCAAGTTATTTTCCTGGTGAATATAAAACAGGTGAAAATTTTAGTTATTCTGTAGAATTTGAAGTTTATCCGGATATCGAATTAAAAAATCTGGAGGATATTGAAATAGAAACGCCTGTTGTTGAAATAAATGATGCCGATGTTGATACTATGCTGGAAACCTTACGTAAACAGCAGGCTAGTTGGCAAGAAAATAACGATGTTGTCAAAGCTGAAGACCATCGTGTAACCATTGATTTTACCGGCTCTATCGATGGTGTGGAATTTGAAGGGGGATCAGAGACTGATTCCATTCTGGTTATGGGTGAAAATAAAATGATCCCCGGTTTTGAAGAGGGTATTTTAGATCACAAAACCGGAGATAAATTTGTCATCGAGGCAAATTTTCCAGAGGACTACCAAGTTGAAAAATTACGCGGTAAATTAGCTAGTTTTGCTATAGTCTTGAAAAAAATAGAAGTCCGACAATTACCAGAATTAACTGAAGAGCTTATTAAAAAACTCGGTATAGTTGATGGTTCTTTAGTTAATTTACGTGGTGAAGTACGTAAAAATATGGAACGTGAGCTGAAAAATACGGTACGTAACAGTATTAAAACTAAGCTTATAGAAGAATTGCTAAAATCGAACGAAATTGATGTTCCGAAAGCGTTAGTTGAGAAAGAAATTGATGCTCTCCATGGACAAGTCATCAGGCGTTTTAGTGATAATAAAACATTAATGTCAGGATTACCGCGTAAACTATTTGAAGAAAAAGCAAGGCAGCGCGTAGTTGTTGGTTTGTTGTTCGCAGAAATAATTTCTAAAAATGATTTGAAAGTTGATAAAGTACTGTTGGGTAAACGACTATCAGAAATTGCATCAGCTTATGAAAATCCGCAGCAAGTTATCGATTATTATAATAATAACGAAGAATTGTTGAATAATATACGTAGCGCAATTTTAGAAGAGCAGGCAGTAGAATATATTTTAGATAAAGTAAAAGTTATTGATAAAAAAATGAATTTTACTGAATTAATGAGCCAAGCGCTTACTATGTAGTATTTATCGTATGGTTATGGATTAATGTTAATTTTACGTTAATAGCAGCAAGCAGCGAGGGCGGAAGTTTACGCGAAATCTTCTTTTAGCTAAATTAAAATTTTGAAAGATAAATAACATTATTACCGGGTACAATAATATTTGTGCCCCTTTTTCATCTAATATTGGCAAGCAGAATCGTTTTTTCATGTAATTTAAAATTTTTTAGTTAAATTTGGCAACAGTAAAAAATCTAAATATTGTTGATGTAGGATGCTAACCATCGATGAAAGCTCTACAAAATTGCCATTATTATTAATAACATCATCAGCACAAGCTAACCGTTCTTTTTGTGTGGTTTGTGCGGATAAAATTTGTTTTGCTTGCTGACGAGTTATATTATCTCGGGATGTTATCCTGGTTAATTGTATTTCTTTATCTACATCGACTAATAAAACTCGGTCGGCTTGAGAAAATAAGTTATTTTCAATCAGTAGAGGGATGACCCAAATTAGGTATGGTTCTTTAGTCGCTGTTATTCTGCGCTGTGTTTCTTGTTGGATAAGAGGATGCAATAGCGAATTTAACCATTCTCTTTCTTGTTGCTCACTGAATATTTTCTGCCGCAATACCGCTCGATTTAGCGAACCATCAGCAAGCAATATATTATTTCCATAACGCGTTACAATCTGACTCAATGCATCTGTGCCGAGCTGAACTACTTGACGAGCAATGACATCTGCATCTATTAAAGGTACTCCCAAATTGGCGAACGCGTCAGCGACAGTGCTTTTTCCGCTACCGATTCCACCTGTGAGTGCGACAACATAAGTCATTAATAGTATATCTTTCGGTTTTTCATTGCATGTTAACATTATAGTTAGTATTACACTTATATTTACTCTGTAAATTTTTATAGAAATCGTTTCCTCTTTTTTTATTACCACACTTGAAACCCTTTCAGGTTACCCCCATCTGATCTGCACTGCTTTACTTATCAGCCTTGGATTGAGGTAATTTAATGAGTACGAAAAATCAAGAAACACGTGGGTTTCAATCTGAAGTCAAACAACTGCTCCATTTGATGATCCATTCACTTTATTCTAATAAAGAAATATTTTTGCGTGAATTAATTTCAAACGCGTCGGATGCTGCAGATAAGCTGCGTTTTCGTGCGCTTTCTAAGCCAGAATTGTACGAAGGAGATACTGATCTACGGGTTCGAGTTTCCGTTAACAAGGAGAAACGCACCCTTACCATAAGTGATAACGGTATTGGTATGAGCCGTGATGAAGTGATTGATAATTTGGGAACCATTGCTAAATCAGGTACCAAAGCTTTCCTTGAATCTATGGGTTCAGATCAGAGCAAAGACAGTCAGTTAATCGGTCAATTTGGTGTTGGTTTTTATTCTGCTTTTATCGTAGCAGATAAAGTTACCGTCTGTACCCGCGCAGCTGGCGAGCCAGTCGATGCTGGCGTATTGTGGGAATCCTCTGGAGAGGGCGATTACACTATCGCCACTATCACCAAAGAAGCTCGTGGTACTGAAATTACACTGCATTTACGTGAAGGTGAAGATGCATATCTCGACAACTGGGGAATACGCTCAATCATCAGCAAATATTCCGACCATATTGCATTACCAGTAGAAATCGAGAATAGAACAAAAGTAGAAAAGGCAGTAGAAGCGAAAAAAGATGAAAACGCAGAGGCCGATCAAGAATCTGTTATTGACGCTGAAGCCACTGATGATGCTGCTCAAGATCCTGCAACACCTACTGAGACAGAGGAAACGGTTACCTGGGAACAGATCAACAAAGCCAAGGCGTTATGGCTTCGTAGTAAAAATGAAATCAAAGAGGCGGAATACAACGAACTTTACAAGCATATCTCTCACGATTTTGTCGATCCTTTGCTGTGCAGTCATAATCGTGTAGAAGGCGAGCAAGAGTATACCAGTCTACTGTATATTCCTGCGCAAGCCCCTTGGGATATGTGGAACCGTGAGCATAAACACGGTTTAAAGCTGTATGTGCAGCGGGTATTTATTATGGACGATGCAGAACAGTTTTTACCTAACTATTTGCGCTTTGTCCGTGGTTTAATTGACTCCAATGATCTTCCTCTCAATGTTTCACGCGAACTTTTGCAAGATAACAAAATTACTCAAAGTTTGCGTAGCGCATTAACAAAACGTGTGCTGAAAATGTTAGCGAAATTGGCTAAAGACGACAGTGAAAAATATCAAAAATTTTGGCTGCAATTTGGCAAGGTATTAAAAGAAGGGCCGGCAGAAGATTATGCCAATAAAGAAAGCATTGCTAAACTGCTACGCTTTGCTTCAACACATAATGACAGCTCGGAACAAACCGTTTCACTGGAAGAATATATTGCTCGCATGTCCTCAGAGCAGGATAAAATTTACTTTATCACTGCAGACAGTTACGATGCTGCGAAGAGTAGCCCACATTTGGAATTATTCCGCAAAAAAGGAATTGAAGTGCTGCTATTATCTGATCGTGTCGACGAATGGATGATGGGCTACTTCACTGAATTTGAACGAAAAAAATTACATTCCGTGAGCAAGGCAGATGATTCTATCAATAAACTGGCTGATGAAGAAAAAAAACCGGAGCAGAAAGAAGCAGAAAAAGCGCTAGAGCCTTTTGTTAAACGGGTAAAAGAGCTCTTAGGTGACAAAGTAAAAGAAGTGCGATTAACACATCGTTTAACAGAGACACCGGCTATCGTCACCACGGATAGTAATGAAATGGGCACTCAGATGGCGAAATTACTTGCTGCTGCGGGTCAAAAAGCACCAGAAGTAAAATATATTTTCGAATTAAATCCAGATCATCTTTTAGTAAAACGTGTGGCTGATATGAGTGATGATAAACAATTCGCAGAATGGATTAATTTATTCCTCGATCAAGCATTATTGGCCGAGCGAGGTACTTTGGACGATCCTAACTGTTTCGCACGTCGTATAAATCAATTATTGTTGAGTCTGTAATTTTTATTAATGTCGTCTCTAATCTTTATTTTAGGGGCGGCATTAATGCTTTGCTTAAAATGATTTGCTTGTCAAAATTTTAATCTTTTTTCAGGAAAAAGCATGATATGCAGCAACTACAAACTGTGATTGAACAAGCTTTTGACCTGCGTACTGAGCCAGATAAGATAGACTCGAGCGCCCGTATTGTGATTAACCAAATGATAAATGAGTTAGACACAGGTTTACTACGAGTAGCAGAAAAAATTAATGGTCAGTGGATCACGCATCAATGGCTAAAAAAAGCGGTACTGCTCTCTTTTCTTATCAATGAAAATCAGTTAATTTCAGGTGCTGAAACGCACTATTACGATAAAATCCCATTGAAATTTTCCAACCATGATACAGCACGTTTTCAACTTGAGGGTGTGCGGGTGGTTCCTCCGGCTAGTGTACGAAAAGGGGCATTTGTCGCACCTGGCGCCATTTTGATGCCCTCTTATGTTAATATTGGTGCCTTTATTGATGAGGGTTCGATGGTAGACACCTGGGCTACCGTAGGATCTTGTGCACAAATTGGTAAAAATGTTCATCTCTCTGGTGGTGTTGGCATTGGTGGGGTATTGGAGCCATTACAAGCTAATCCGACAATTATTGAGGATAACTGCTTTATTGGTGCTCGCTCCGAAGTGGTTGAAGGGGTCATCGTAGAAGAAAATACAGTGATCTCAATGGGAGTTTATCTTGGTCAAAGCACCCGTATTTATGATCGTGAAACTAAGAAAATTTCTTATGGCCGTATACCCGCAGGCTCTGTTGTTGTCTCGGGCACTCTTCCATCACAAGAAGGTGATCACAGCTTATACTGTGCGATTATTGTGAAAAAAGTGGATGCAAAAACCCGGGCTAAAACAAGTATTAATGAATTGTTACGTATTACGTAATATTGATCAATATTCATTAAAATGATTGTATTTTGCCCGAGATGAATAAATAAAAAACAATCAGTTATTTTATAAGAAATTTAAGTTGCACTAAAAAGATAAGATAGTAGCATATGCTTTCATTGTCAGGGTTAGATAGAAAATCCAAGCACTAAAGAAATAGGGGGGTCGTTAGCTCAGTCGGTAGAGCAGTTGACTTTTAATCAATTGGTCGCTGGTTCGAATCCAGCACGACCCACAAAACAGTTATATAGTTACAAAAGCTTATTCGGAATTTTTTAGCAACTCTCATAAAAAATGGGCAAGAAAATTTAAATGAGCCCTAGTCATTTTATTAGTTCAAGCTGAAGCATATTGTCGTTGCCTGCTTCTAATCAATACCTTCTAAAAATACCGTAAATTCTTTTGATATTAGCCCCGAATCAGTTTAATTTGATTCAAGGCGGAGGAGCGCAGACAGTACAAATAGTACGACAAGCGACGACAACACAGAATCAAATTGAACTGATTTGGCTATAGTCAGGCTCTGAGAGCGGCTGTGCTCTTTGTTGGATGGTAAATTGTATAAAGCCGAGTTTTACTCGGCTTAGCTTTTTTTACTGTGGGAAATGACATGAATGAAATTTTATTATTACCTACCGCTTCGTGTCTTGTAATTTTGTAATATTATCTTCAAGTTTTTTGATAATTTTTGCTAAAAATTCAAGATCCTCTTTTGGAATATTTTCTAAAATTTCTTTACATGTTCTTTCAATAATGACGCAATTAACATGTTCGATAATAGGCTTGGCAGTCTCAGTTAACTGTATCTTTTTAGCACGACGATCATTTTTACACGTATGCCGTACTATTAATTTTTTTCCTCTAATTGATCTAAGGTTCTAACAAGTGAAGGTTGTTCGATACCGATAGCTTTCGCGAGTTGTATCTGGGATTGCTCTTCTGGTAAACAATTAATATTATGTAATGTAACCCAATGGGATTGAGTCAGCCCCTGTGGTTTTAGCCTCTCATCGATTACTGTTCGCCATTGGCGAACTAATCTTGCTAAATCAGCTCCTAATGTTGATTCCACCTGCCTCTCCTTATAATTAGCGTGCTATCATAATTCCCATGGTCCAATATATTTCAAGACAACAATATTAAAAACACGAACATATATATATACTGCATAATGTTATGCTTAGGCAATAAATATAGTGAATGCATTGGCCGTAGTGAGATATTCGTTTAGGTTAATTCATTCAAAGTACAGTATTACTTTTTAATTCACTTATTGAACCCCACTCTTGTTATGTTTATCCGTCTACACCGTCACTACAATCATCTCGTAGAAACTATGTTTTGACATAGCTTCTGTGCAGTAATTAACATTGAGCGGTATTTGTTTTAGCAGTGATAGGTGACAATGACACCCCACAACCTATTTGCCCCAAAAATTTGCAGCCGGTTGGCAAGAATACTAGTCCATGATAAGCAATTGATCACTGAAGGAAGTCTGATAATGACTGTTTTACTGTAATTTTATCAACTTGTGACTGTTCCCCGCTCTATTAGGCGAGGTTTCCCACTCCACAGGCTCCGCTTGTGCATGACAAGTCTTAGCGCCTATTCGAAATCTCTTGTTCACTATAGCCAAACCAGTTTAATTTGATTCTGTGTTGTCGTCGCTTGCCGTACTATTTGTACTGTCTGCGCTCCTCCGTCTTGAATCAAATTAAACTGATTCGGCTATAATACGTTGTTAACAACTTGTATTACCTTTACTAAAGAAGATTTCGAATAAATTTTAAGGACGCAAAATTTTCATTTACACCCTGTAATCGGCACGCCACTAGCTAAAGCACCATAGAATTTCTATAAACTTTAGTGTTTTAAGAGCTATAAACGCCTTGCCATACAATGTTTTCATTAATGGTGTTGTGATTATTGTGCGTTATATGCATCGTTAATAGAAACTCATTGAGCATAACAATCCAATTCCAAGGGCATATAGCCTATCATTTCTGTGCCAGACACGCTAGCAATGTCAATAGGGTTAATACCTTTAAAAAGATATCATGGTTAATAAATCATTACTATAATTTATCATCTCTAACTGTGACAGCATCATTCTCTTCATTGGATGTCAACAACAGCCTAAAACTGATCCACAGTAACAATCAATAAATGACAACGATGCTAACTCAATGACCTGTTTTTTTGGCACGCCAGCGGCGAAGGTAAAATCAAAGTCCTCCAGCGTTTTCAGGCTGGGGAATCCAGCCATTCGGGTGAACATATGCTGTTTACGTTGATGGCGTGAACGCTTCTCACACTGCAGAGCCTGCTCCAGGAAAGTCAGGTAATCCCACTCTTGTTGCGCCGCTTGCTGGGCTAAATCGCAGGCATTTGCATCAATCCCCGGCAGTTGCAGCTCTGAGGTAAGTTCTCCAATACGGGATAATTGCAGGTTCATATACCGTTCGCCTTTGAAGTTGCCGCTAGGCGGCCAGGGTGTGAGACCGATGAGCGTAGATAGACTACGTGATTCGGCGAGCACCCGCAGCCAACAACGCGGCGGCTTCAAAGGCGAATGGTATATCGTCTCCATCAGTTGGTCATACACGCTCAGAGCATAATGCAGTGGTTGCTGACTCAACCCATTGAGAGAAGCTAATGAGCTCTTGTTGGCCAGCGAAGGCTTTATCGGTACTTATTTTCGGAGGTAATACTTGTAGTGCTTTACGTTCATCGATAAGCCGCAGTGCCGGTTTTTCTCTGGTGGTGTCATAGATCCGCTGGTGTGCCACCGTTTCCAGCCATATGGAAACCCTGAAGAACCGATAATGAATGCTATATTTTGAGCTAATAGCGTTAATTCTTAAAGTCATGTAATAAAAAAGGAAAGGAATGCACTCTTTTTTTACGGTATAGAGACGGCGGATACACTTTTTTTCAGTATCAATGGAAAATCAGGGGTTACAGAGCAGGATTTTTCTAGCGAGAAAGAGATTGGTCAAAGCAAATAAGCTGAATAACTGCGCGGTATTTTTTGCCAAGCCCTTGTAGCGCACTTTTCTAAAGTTGAACTGACATTTTAACACCCGAAAGGGATGTTCAACCTTAGCCCGGATTTTCGCGTTGAGACTTTGCTGATGCCGATGTTTTTCCCATACCTGCTGCCCCTGCCCCGGCAAGGCCAATACCCTCCATCGGGGGATGCGCCAGGTGACCACGCGATGTTGATGTTCGCTGAGTCGCATCACGCCTTTATAACCGGCATCACCATGAACAACCTCTTCTTGGCCGTGAAGAAGGTGATGAACTTGCGTCACATCGGCTACATTCGCCGAGGCTCCCACCAGGGAATGCACCAGCCCCGTCTGTGCATCCACGCCAATATGCGCTTTCATGCCACAGTAGCACTGATTGCCTTTACGGGTGGCTTTCATGTCTGGGTCACGAGTATTTTGCCGGTTTTTAGTTGAACTGGGCGCATGAATAATCGTAGCATCGACAATGCTACCCCGTTTGATAAATAGCTGAAGCGAAGCTAAATGCGTATTAACTTCTTCAAACAGCGTTTCGCTTAAATGATGTTTTTCCAGCCAATGACGAAAATGCAGGAGAGTGGGATCGGAGGGAATGGCATCGACACATACCCCAGCAAATTGACGTAATAAGGGGATGTCGTATAACGCTTCTTACATCGATAAATCAGCATAATTAAACCCATTCTGTAAAAAATAAATCCGCAGCATCACTTCTAACGGTTTCGCCGGCCTGCCGCCTTTAGGGCTTGCCTTGGGGTAATGACGACTGAGTTTGGCCAGCATTTTTTCCCAGGGAACTATCCTATTCATTTGCGCTAAAAAGTCGGCTCGGCTCGTCGATTTCGTTTTCATTTCACTATTAACCTAAAAAAATTATTAATGACAGAATAGACTACTTTTATCTGTTCTTCAGGGTTTCCATAAGTGCTGTCACCGCAGCACGTTGGTCTGTTGAAGTTTATCATCGGGAAATCAAACAAACTTGTGGCATAGAACGCTGTCAGGCTCGCACCGACCGGGCGTAAAGAAATCACATTTTTCTGGCCATTGTTACCTGGTTTGAACAACATAAACGCCGTCTGTCTGAAAAAATAACCCTTTACCAACAACATTGGGCTGTCATTAAAAACGCTATTACTGCACACATCAGAGCACTATTGCCTGCTTGTATTCTTCGTCTCTTTCCCTAGCCAGTGTCGTTGAAGGCTTAACCAACAAGAAATTAGGTCACATCCGATCAACGATAATATTGGGGGGGGTGGGTACTCTGTTGTCAATGTTAGGTATTTTAGCCAGTTTTGCCGATTTTCTTATTTTGCTCGGTGTAGTTTTTCCACCTGTTGCAGGGGTGATGCTGGTTGATTATTACCTTTTACGTACCCATCGCTCTGTGCTCGATGCGACACGTCAGACACAGACATTGCCCGCATTATCAACACAGTTAACAGGTTGGGAGGCGATTGTAGCGAGTATTTTTGGCATTATCGCAGGCATGACGATTCACGCCGGAGTCCCCTCTTTCAATTCATTAATGATTGCCAGTGTTATCTATGGGATTATCGTTATAGCAGAAGATTCTCTTCGAAAATTGCCGAGAAACCCGGTGCAGTAAAAAGGCGATGATAACCACAGGATATTTGTGAAAAAACAGTAGAAATAGTGTCCCTTGTTATTCTTTGGCCTTTTTCATGAGATTTTATTGCAGGTGTCAACACCACTCTACCCACGGGTTAAAGAGAGTAGAAAATAGCGGTAGTTTACCGCTATTGTACTGCTACAGAAAAAGCGTCATCTTCCTCAATCGCTGCAATTCCTCTTTCTTTACAGTAGAAGAAACTGCCGGTTTTTCTGTCTGAGAGGGAGCGGTTTTTTGTACCGTAGGCGGGTTGTGCGAGGCATCTTATTTTGGGCATCACTCTCCCCCAGTACATTTCACACCCCGGCCGGTCTTCTTGAGAAGCTAGCACAGACATCGGCAACAGCAAAATGGATAATATCGTTAAATACGTTTTTATCTTGTTCATTTCATACTCCTTTTTCTATCTATTTCTAACTATCTTACACGTTAAATCTCACCATAATATGGCTTAGGTGTTATAAATTGATGTACAATATCGAAATGATTTATTGACCTATAAATACCAAAATGACTTATGGCTTATGCGGTATAAATTGATTTAAAATAAAGGGTCAGAAAACAAGGTATCGATATCACATAGTCGCTTTCTGCGAAGGGCTTTAGCTTGAGCCCATTTGTGCTCAATGGGATTCATGTCAGGAGAATACGTGGGGAGATATTCGAGAATAAAGCCAGCTTTCTGTATAGCAGCCTGGATGTCTTGGCGTTTATGGAAGCTCACATTATCATCAAGAAGATCACTCAATAACATGAAGGAGATCGCTCAATAACATTCAAGGCGATCACTGAATAACATTGAAGGAGATCACTTTTTCGGCAAAATGTTATTGAGCGATCTCCATGAATATTATTAGTTCAGCTTGTCCTCTGTAGGTGTGTTTTTACCGTTATCCTGCCGTTTTATTGACGAGCAGATAACCATGTCGGCATTCCGTATATCGATGAGAAAACTAAAAGAAATACTCAGGCTAAAATACCGTTGTCAACTGAGCCATCGTCAGATTGCAAAGAGTTTATCCGTCTCCCCCTCAGTGGTGTCTCGTTACCTCAATCAGGCTGCACAACTTGGTATCAGGGATTATCCGCTTTCTCCGGAGTGGAATGAGCTAAATTTACGGGCAGCGTTCAAACAAACCCCGGTAAAAAAGAAAAAAAGCTCGCTGCCTGACTGGAGCCTGATTTGTCAGGAACTGAAGCATAAAATCATGACGCTACAGCTGTTATACGAGGAATATCAGCAGCAAAATCCAGCCAATCATTACAGGTATGCCCATTTTGCCGCCTCTACAAAAGCTGGCAGCAAGTGCAATCCCCGTCGATGCGACAAACCCACAAAGCGGGAGAAAAGCTGTTCGTCGATTATTGTGGCCCCACCCTCAACGTCACTCACCCCAAAACGGGTGAACAGCGCACAGCTCAGGTGTTTGTGGCGGTTCTCGGGGCGTCAAATTACACCTATGCCGAAGCTACCTGGAGTCAATGCTTAGAAAATTGGGTGATGAGCCATGCGCGTTGTTTTGACTTTTTCGGGGGGGTGCCTGAGTTATAGTGCCGGATAATTTAAAAAGTGGCATCGATAAAGCGTGTCGTTACGAGCCTGATTTAAATCCGACCTATCAACAACTTGCCTACCATTACGATACCGTCGTGGTAGCGGCGCGCCCTTACAAACCCAAAGATAAAGCCAAGGTTGAAGTGGCGGTACAAATTGTTGAACGTTGGATAATGGCTAAACTGAGGCGAGAGACGTTCTACAGCTTGAAGGCGTTAAATCAGCGGATACAGGAGTTGCTGATAGAACTCAATAACAAGCCGATGAAAAAGCGACCGGGCAGCCGCTTAAGCCAGTTTCAACAGATAGATAAACCGGTGTTAAAACCCTTGCCACGCTTACCCTATCGCTATACGCAGGTGACACAAGTCCGCGTCCAGATGGACTACCACGTTGAAGTGGATAAGCATTATTACTCCGTCCCGCATACGTTACTGAAACAAAAATTAGAAGCGCATGTCAGTGGAGAACTTGTCAACCTGTTTCATCGGGGTGAGCTAGTCGCGGTACATCCACGCTCACACGACGTGGGCGGTCACTCCACGCTAGAAAATCATATGCCTGAAGCCCATAAACAACAGGGTCGCTGGACAGCGTCCCGTGTTGACTACTCAGCGTCACGCCAACTCGATAAAGCCACTATCCGCTCACTGACACAAGGGGAATGGTTGAAACACCATCAAAATATACTGATTACCGGCGCTACCGGTTGCGGCAAGACTTGGTTAGCCTGTGCACTCGGTCACCATTATTGCCAGCAAGGGATGAGCGTCTTTTACTTCAGGCTCAAGCAACTGCTAGCACAAATGTACCTGGCACAAGCCCAGGGCAGTTATCGAAAATTACTGGATACATTAGCCAATTGCTCGCTTTTGCTACTCGACGATTGGGGATTAGAGCCACTTAACTCTCAGCAGCGGGGAGATTTATTGGAGCTAATCGATGCCAGATACGATCGTACTTCCACACTCATCACCAGCCAGCTCCCTGTTGCTAATTGGTACCAGATGATCGGCGAATCCACTCATGCCGATGCCATTTTAGACCGATTGCTGCACAATGCTATCAAACTAGAACTAAAGGGCGAATCAATGAGAAAATCAATGAATAAATTGACTCAAGGAGATCACTCAGGCTAACTTAAATCTCGTTCTACAGAGACGCTGAATAAGTGATCTCCTTCATTTTATTGAGTGATCTTCTTGATGATAATATGCATCACCCAAGATTTACTGCCAAAATCCCCTCCAGGGGCAGTCCTTGTGATGGATAATGTGAGCTTCCATAAACGCCAAGACATCCAGTCTGCCATACAAAAAGCCGGCTTTATTTTGGAATATCTTCCCACCTATTCTCCTGCTCTAAATCCCATTGAACACAAATGGGCTCAAGCTAAAGCCCTTCGGAGGAAGAGACTATGTGATATCGATACCTTGTTCTCTAAACCTCTATTTTAAATCAATTTATAACACCTAAGCCGTACAGTAAACATTTATATTTAGGCGCTTTCAACGGTAAAAGCCATCACCTCGCTTATTTTTTTTGCGTTGAGAGCCAACATTATTAAGCGATCAACACCAAGAGCAACGCCTGAGCACGCTGGCAGGCCATGTTGCAGGGCGGCGATCAAGTTTTCGTCTATTGAGGCAGGTGCGAGCCCCAGGTTAACACGTTGGTTATTTTCGTTTTCAAAACGTTGCCGTTGTTCAGCACTATCCGTTAATTCATCAAAGCCATTCGCCAACTCGATACCTTTATAATAAACTTCAAAACGCTCTGCTACCCGCGGGTCATCAGGATTGATCCGCGCCAATGCGCTTTGTGATGCGGGGTAATGATAAACAAAAACCGGTTTATCATGTCCAATACGTGGCTCTATACCGCTAACAAATAATAATTGCAGCAAGGTATCCCGACTTTCTTCATTATCTGCAATATCCGCAATATGACTTAGCGCTGGCCTACGCGCCACTGCGCGGAGTGCTTGGTTATTGGCAGTCAGTGGATCAATTTCTAAATAACGTATAAAAGCTTGTTGATAAGATAATTGTTCAGCAGGTTTGCAACACAATATTAGTTGCAGCAATTTATCGACTTCATCGATTAATTTTTGCATATCGTAGCCTGGCCGATACCATTCCAACATAGTAAATTCTGGATTATGATGGCACCCCGCTTCCTCATTACGGAAACTACGCCCCAATTGGTAAATGGAACCACTGCCCGCCGCTAACAGGCGTTTCATGTGATATTCCGGGCTCGTCATCATATACAGTGTTAATCCGGCTGCGGCGCCTGGACCGATAAACTGAGTTTGAAAAGGAAACAGATGGATGTCTGTCACTGTTGCTTGACTCAGGGCGGGTGTTTCTACTTCCATTACGTTATTTTCGGCAAAAAATTGCCGTATTTTTGCTAATATCCGGGCGCGTTTTTTTAAATGATCAATAGACGCGCTTGGACGCCAGCGTAGGTCTTTATTGTTATTCATACAAATCTAAAAGTTATTAAGAAGTGGTTTATACCCTTCGCCTTTGAAGCCGCCGAGTTGTTGGCTGCGGGTGCTCGCCGAATCACGTAGTATGTCTACGCTCATCGCGGTCGGTCGCCCTGGCCGCCGAAGGCAACTTAAAGGGCTGTGGGTATAGAGAGTTGATCAGTGATTATTTGCTCTAATTTCTCTTGATCAATAGCAAAATTGCGTATCCCTTCCGCCAACTTATCGACCGCCATCGGATCTTGGTTATGCTGAAAATAAAATTCAGTTTCTGTTAATGGCGCGGGTCTTGTTTTTATTTCGCCCTGGTAAAACAGTTTACGTTCTAATGAACCTTCGCTCATCGCCAACTCTTGTAACAACGAGGAAGAAATAGTTAAGCGATCGCAACCTGCCAGCTCGATGATCTCACCAATATTACGAAAACTGGCGCCCATCACTACCGTTTTATAATTGTGTTGTTTGTAATATTGATAAATTTTTGTGACGGAGACGACGCCAGGATCGTTTTGCGGTGTAAATTCTTTCTTATCAGTATGAGATTTATACCAATCGAGAATACGACCAACAAAAGGAGAGATAAGGTATACGCCCGCTTCGGCACAAGCACGTGCTTGTGCGAATGAAAATAGCAGCGTTAAATTACAGTTGATACCTTCTTTTTCTAATATTTCAGCAGCCCGAATGCCTTGCCAGGTCGCTGCTAATTTAATCAAAATACGATCATTACTAATACCGGCTTCGTTATAAAATGCTATTAATCGTTTTGCTTTTGTGACACAGGCTTGTGTGTCATAGGAAAGACGTGCATCCACTTCAGTAGAAATACGACCTGGAATCAACGATAAAATGGCTAAACCAATATTTACTACGAGTTTATCACTTGCATCAATCACTTGCTGACAAGGATCAAGGCTATTATCACGCGCCCAATGGAGGGTTTGTTCAATTAACTGGCGATATTCTGGGAGTTGAATGGCTTGCAAAATCAGCGAAGGATTAGTGGTGGCATCCTGTGGTTGATAGCGCCTTATCATGGCAATATCACCGGTATCAGCAACAACAGTCGTCAGTTGACGCAGAGAGGTTAATTTATCGATCATGTTGTGACTTCTCATCATGTATTGCCGAGCTAGGCTGACAGGGGACTCTATGCTTGGTGATCTGAGCGATCAAAAAATCGATAATTTTATCGCTTTTTATCATTTGTGTTTCACCGCTGCGGCGATTTTTATATTCCACTTCCTGGTTATCATGATTGCGTTCACTAATCACTATACTATTTGGTACACCAATCAATTCCATATCAGTGAACATCACGCCCGGACGCTCGCAACGATCATCTAAAATGACCTCTACTCCATGATCACTCAGCGCTTTATATAAAGCCTCAGCTTGTTCTTGCACCCGAAAAGATTTGTGCATATTCATTGGTAAAATCGCCACTTGAAACGGGGCAATCGCCTCTGGCCAGAGGATACCGTCTTCATCGTAGTTTTGTTCAATAGCGGCAGCCACTATGCGTGACACGCCAATACCATAACATCCCATCGTGATTGCCTGCTTTTTACCTTCTTTGTTTTCTATTGTAGCGTTCATTATTTTGGAGTATTGGGTGCCCAGTTGGAAGATATGACCCACTTCAATGCCTCGTTTAAGTAGCAAAGTACCTTGACCATCTGGACTGGCATCACCTACAACGACATTACGGATATCTGCTACCTGTGGCAATGGTAAATCACGCTCCCAGTTGATACCAAAATAATGTTTACCATCAATATTGGCACCGGCACTGAAATCATTCATTACGGCAACACTGTGATCGGCGATAATAGGTAAATTCAGATTCATCGGACCCAAAGAACCAGATCCGGCTCCTAGTGCCGCCCGAATTTCTTCTTTATCGGCAAAAGCAAGTGGAACGGCGACTTGAGATAATTTTTTTGCTGATAATTTTTCTATTTTTGTTTTATTAAGGTCATGATCACCACGCAGTAATAGCGCGATCAGTTTATGTCCACTTCCTTTAGCCGCACGTACCAATAGCGTTTTTACCGTTTTTTCGATCGGCATTTTGAACTGTGTTACTAGGTCAGCGATGGTTTTTACATGTGGGGTATCAATAATACGCAGTGCTTCAGTTGCCTCTGCTCGTGATTGTGTGGGGGCGACTGCTTTCGCCAACTCAATATTGGCCGCAAAATTTGATGTAGTTGAGAAAACAATATCGTCCTCACCACTGTCCGCCAATACTTGAAATTCGTGTGATCGGCTGCCACCAATTGAGCCAGTATCTGCCTGTACCGCGCGGAAATCCAAACCGATCCGACTAAATATTTTGCTGTAAGTGGCATGCATCGTATCGTAAGTTTTTTGCAAAGATTCCTGAGTAGTATGAAAGGAATAGGCATCTTTCATTAAAAATTCACGAGCGCGCATCACGCCAAAACGGGGTCGTACTTCGTCACGAAACTTGGTTTGGATCTGAAAAAGATTAAGAGGTAATTGTTTATAGGATTTAATTTGATTACGAACCAAGGCCGTGATCACTTCTTCATGGGTGGGTCCGAGAACAAAGTGACGCTCATGACGATCAACAAAACGTAATAGTTCAAGACCATATTTATCCCATCGTCCACTTTCTTGCCATAGATCCGCCGGCTGTACCATGGGCATAGACACTTCAATCGCTCCGGCATTATTCATCTCTTCACGTACGATATTTTCGACTTTTTTTAACACTCGGAGACCGGTTGGTAACCAAGTATAAAGTCCAGAAGTTACCTGCTGGATCATGCCTGCCCGTAGCATCAGTTTATGACTAATGCTTTCAGCATCGGCAGGTATTTCTTTTTGGGTGGCAAGCAGATATTGGCTAGTACGCATATGACATGTGATTCCATTAGGGCGGGTATATACCCTTTGCCTTTCAAGTTATAGGGGCGTTGGCTGCTCGTACTCCTGAGATTCGATTGATTGCCGACTAGCCGTAACTCGAAATTCATTGGGTATAGACTAAAAACATAAAAACGGAGGAGAAAGCCCATAAGACGGAGAAAAATTATCTTATAAGCTTATGATTAGAAATTACCAGCCTTTTACGGCTCCGCCATTAAATATTTGGTTAGCGGCTTCGATTACTTCTTCGGACTGATATGCTTGGACGAATTTTTTAACATTATCCGCATCTTTATTATCTTCACGTGCAACGATTAAATTAACATAAGGTGAACTTGTGTCTTCAACAAACAAGCCATCTTTAGCAGGCCTCAGTTCAATCTGGCTAGCGTAGGTATTGTTGATAATCGCTAAAGTGATTTGTTGATCATCGAGTGAATGAGGCAATTGAGGTGCATCCAATTCCACCAATTTTAGCTCTTTAGGATTTTCAACTATATCCAAAACAGTAGGTAATAAGCCAACGCCTTCCTTTAACTTAATTAAACCTTCTTTTTGCAGTAATAGCAGTGAACGGCCAAGATTAGTGGGATCGTTTGCGACCGCTATTTGTGAGCCGGGCTGCAGCAATTCGTCCAATGGTTTTTTATTAGTGGAATCGTTCGCTTCCGCTATTTGTGATTCTGACTGCGATTCGTCCGGTGATTCAACTGCATTAGTGGAATCGTTCGTTGCTCCTGCTATTTGTGACTCGTCCGGTGATTTAATTTTTTTTGAATAAGCCGCAATCGGGTAAATAAAAGTTTTCCCGACTGGAGCCAGTTTATAACCGCGATCTTTAATTTGTTGCTCTAGATAAGGTTTGTGTTGAAATGCATTAACATCAATCTCGCCTTTATTGAGTGCTTCATTGGGCAAAACATAATCATTAAAATCCACCAATGTTACGTCCAAGTTGTATTTTTCTTTAGCCACTTTTTTAGCAACTTCGGCCAATTGCTTTTCAGCGCCAACAACAATGCCGACTTTAATATCATTAGGCTCTTTAACATCACTAGGCTCTTTGGAATCACAACCTGCAATTATTAAAGAACCGAGTAGTGCACTTATAACTGCGATAGACTTGATAAACATAGATCTTGTTCCTCATAAATAACACTGATTGATAGGCGTTACTATATTGCTTTTGGTTAATGCTATTACTTATGGTTTAATCGTTTCACCATATGATTACCAACATATTGGATCAGGCATACTAATAAGACTAATAACACTAATACGCTATTCATCACTGTAGCATTATAACCGATGTATCCATACTGGTATCCAATTTGACCAAGCCCCCCAGCTCCAATAGCTCCTCCCATTGCGGAATAACCAACTAAAGTAATGAGGGTAATGGTTGCCGCATTGACCAAACTAGGTAGTGCTTCAGGCAATAGCACCTTGCTAATAATCTGTAATGGCGTAGCTCCCATTGCCCGTGCGGCTTCAATTAAACCCATAGGGATCTCCAACAAAGCATTTTCAACCATGCGCGCAATAAAGGGAGCCGCACTTACAGTCAATGGTACTATAGCGGCTTGTAAGCCAATAGAAGTGCCAACCATCAAACGAGTAAAGGGAATCATCCATACTAATAAAATAATAAAAGGTATTGAGCGAAAAACATTAACCAGTGTAGATAGCAACTTATGCAGCATATTATTGGCAATAATTTGTCCGGGTCGCGTGACATACAGCAATACGCCAATGGGTAATCCAATCACAAAACCGAAAAAACCGGAAACACTCGTCATAATAACGGTTTCCCAAATACTTCGACACATTAGCCAAATCATTGCTTCAGACATAACCTAAAACCTCTATCTTGACATGATGATGCTGTAAAAAGGCAATTGCCGCTGATCTATTTTGTTCTAAGCCATGTATTTCAGCCAGCATAACACCAAATTTAACGCCGCCAGCATAGTCAATTTGTGAACTGAGAATACTAATATCGATATCAAATTTACGCACTGCTTGGGAAATCAAGGGGGCATTGACTGATTGCCCCGTAAACGCTAATTTTAACAATAATACGTTGTCTGTCGTTGGCTGCATTTGTATACGTTGAGTGTAGTCATCAGGGATATCCAAATGTAGTGTTGATTGAATGAATTGTTGTGCCAAAGGGGTTTGTGGATGAGAAAATATTTCACTAACGCTATTTTGTTCAATTAATTTGCCTGCATCGATTATGGCAACTTGGTCACAGATACATTTCACAACATCCATTTCATGAGTGATTAACAAAATAGTCAATCCTAAACGGCGGTTAATATCTTTTAATAACTTTAAAATGGAGCGAGTGGTAGCAGGGTCTAATGCGCTAGTGGCTTCATCACATAATAAAATTTTGGGGTTATTTGCTAAAGCTCGGGCAATCGCCACTCGTTGTTTTTGCCCCCCAGAAAGATTAATAGGATAAGTATATTGTTTGTCTATTAATCCAACTAGCGCTAATAATTCACTGACTCTCTTTTTTATTTCAGCCTTCGGTAGGTTGTTCAATTCAAGAGGCAGAGCAATATTATCAAAAACATTACGAGAAGAGAGTAGATTAAAATGTTGAAAAATCATACCGATTTGGCGTCGATTTTTCATCAGCTGCCAATCTGATAATTTGGTAAGATCTTGCCTGTCGATCAATACCTGGCCGCTGGTAGGGCGTTCTAACATATTTGCACAGCGAATGAGGGTACTTTTTCCCGCTCCGGAACTGCCAATAACACCATAAATCTGCCCGGCGGGAACATGAAAATTTACGTCAGAGAGTGCATTAATAACACGCGAACCTTGCTGAAATACCTTACTGATGTGAAGAAATCTAATCATATTATTTTTACTGTTATACGCTTCTATGGCGCTATAAATAGTGCGATGAAAAATAAAATCAGCAGCTAACTGACAGATATACCCTTTGCCTTTGAAATTGCCGCTAGGCGGCCAGGGTGTGAGACCGATGAGCGTAGATAGACTACGTGATTCGGGCGAACCCCGCAGCCAACAACGCGGCGGCTTCAAAGGCGAAGGGTATAAATTGGATGCTAAGGTGTCTAGATGGCCAAGTCAACTTTACTTGCAGTGATTTAGAATTTAAAAAAATATAAATTTTGTGTATAAATAATAAGCTCGAAAAACATTTACGATAATTTCTTGTTATTCTAAAATCACCCCCTATAATGCACGTCTCATCGAGGCAGCTGTGAGTGATTATTTGTTAAGCGGCCTCGAGTTAAGAAAAAATTCAGAGCAAAGAAGGCCTTGACTCTGTGAGAAGAAAGGGTAGAATGCGCCCTCTCGTTGTAAGGCTAGACGAGAATCTCTTTAACAATTTATCAGACAATCTGTGTGGGCACTGGCGAGTGCGCTGTTGTGCTGCTCTGTAATATTGAGTGCAGTAAAAGCAGTATAAAAGCTGACAGCGGATTGGAACTTGTTTTTTTTATGGAAACATAATAGAAAGCAGGGTCTGTGAAGTTGTTAAAAAAGTAATAAATTGAAGAGTTTGATCATGGCTCAGATTGAACGCTGGCGGCAGGCCTAACACATGCAAGTCGAGCGGCAGCGGGGAGTAGCTTGCTACTCTGCCGGCGAGCGGCGGACGGGTGAGTAAAGTCTGGGGATCTGGCTTATGGAGGGGGGTAACCATTGGAAACGGTGGCTAATACCGCATGATGTCGCAAGACCAAAGTGGGGGACTTTAGGGCCTCACGCCATAAGATGAACCCAGATGAGATTAGCTAGTAGGTGCGGTAATGGCGTACCTAGGCGACGATCTCTAGCTGGTCTGAGAGGATGACCAGCCACACTGGAACTGAGAAACGGTCCAGACTCCTACGGGAGGCAGCAGTGGGGAATATTGCACAATGGGCGGAAGCCTGATGCAGCCATGCCGCGTGTGTGAAGAAGGCCTTAGGGTTGTAAAGCACTTTCAGCGGGGAGGAAGGCGGTAAGAGTAATATGCTTATCGATTGACGTTACCCGCAAAAGAAGCACCGGCTAACTCCGTGCCAGCAGCCGCGGTAATACGGAGGGTGCGAGCGTTAATCGGAATAACTGGGCGTAAAGGGCATGTAGGCGGTAAGTTAAGTCAGATGTGAAATCCCCGAGCTTAACTTGGGAACGGCATTTGAGACTGGCGGGCTAGAGTTTTGTAGAGGGGGGTAGAATTCCAGGTGTAGCGGTGAAATGCGTAGAGATCTGGAGGAATACCGGTGGCGAAGGCGGCCCCCTGGACAAGGACTGACGCTGAGGTGCGAAAGCGTGGGTAGCAAACAGGATTAGATACCCTGGTAGTCCACGCTGTAAACGATGTCGATTTGGAGGTTGTGGCCTAGTGTTATGGCGTCCGAAGCTAACGCGATAAATCGACCGCCTGGGGAGTACGGCCGCAAGGTTAAAACTCAAATGAATTGACGGGGGCCCGCACAAGCGGTGGAGCATGTGGTTTAATTCGATGCAACGCGAAGAACCTTACCTACTCTTGACATCCACGGAATTGAGCAGAGATGCTTAAGTGCCTTCGGGAGCCGTGAGACAGGTGCTGCATGGCTGTCGTCAGCTCGTGTTGTGAAATGTTGGGTTAAGTCCCGCAACGAGCGCAACCCTTGTCCTTTGTTGCCAGCGCGTGATGGCGGGAACTCAAAGGAGACTGCCGGTGATAAACCGGAGGAAGGTGGGGATGACGTCAAGTCATCATGGCCCTTACGAGTAGGGCTACACACGTGCTACAATGGCGCATACAAAGAGCGGCGAGCGTGCGAACGTAAGCGAACCTCATAAAGTGCGTCGTAGTCCGGATTGGAGTCTGCAACTCGACTCCATGAAGTCGGAATCGCTAGTAATCGTGGATCAGAATGCTACGGTGAATACGTTCCCGGGCCTTGTACACACCGCCCGTCACACCATGGGAGTGGGCGGCAAAAGAAGTAGGTAGCTTAACCTTCGGGGGGGCGCTTACCACTTTGTGGTTCATGACTGGGGTGAAGTCGTAACAAGGTAACCGTAGGGGAACCTGCGGTTGGATCACCTCCTTACCAAAAGATGGCGGCTACGCCGAGTGCTCACACAGATTGTCTGATGAAAGTAGCGAGTGGTTTTTATGGAGAGAGCGTTCTTCATAGGAACGATGTAGCCATGTCCCCTTCGTCTAGAGGCCTAGGACACCGCCCTTTCACGGCGGTAACAGGGGTTCGAACCCCCTAGGGGACGCCAATTTGCAAAGGCAAGGGTCTCTGCATATTGAACATGCTGTTTAACAATCTGGAACAAGCGAGTAATGAGTAACCTGATGGAGTTGAAAGACACTTTCGGGTTGTGAAGTTAAGTAATGAAGCGTACAGGGCGGATGCCTAGGCAGTCAGAGGCGAAGAAGGGCGTGCAAATCTGCGAAAAGCGACGGTGAGCTGATAGGAAGCGTGATTAGCCGTTGATACCCGAATGGGGAAACCCAGTGCAAGCAGTTGCACTATCGTTAGATGAATAAACTAGTTTAACGAGGCGAACCGGGAGAAGTGAAACATCTAAGTACCCCGAGGAAAAGAAATCAACCGAGATTTCCCGAGTAGCGGCGAGCGAAAGGGAAGCAGCCCAGAGTGTGCATCGTTATTGTTATCAGAGGAAAGGTCTGGAAAGGCCTGCGAAAGAGGGTGATAGCCCCGTACTCGAAGATAGCAGTAGTGTGAGCTCGAAGAGTAGGACGGGACACGACAAATCCTGTTTGAAGAAGGGGGGCCCATCCTCCAAGGCTAAATACTCCTGACTGACCGATAGTTAACCAGTACCGTGAGGGAAAGGCGAAAAGAACCCCGGTTAGGGGAGTGAAATAGACCCTGAAACCCTGTACGTACAAGCAGTGGGAGCCTGCTTCATGCGCGAGTGTGAAGAGGGGGTGACTGCGTACCTTTTGTATAATGGGTCAGCGACTTATATTCTGTAGCGAGGTTAACCGAGTAGGGGAGCCGTAGGGAAACCGAGTCTTAACTGGGCGATTAGTTGCAGGGTATAGACCCGAAACCCGGTGATCTAGCCATGCGCAGGCTGAAGGTTGGGTAAAACTAACTGGAGGGCCGAACCGACTCCTGTTGAAAAAGTAGCGGATGACGTGTGGCTGGGGGTGAAAGGCCAATCAAACCGGGAGATAGCTGGTTCTCCCCGAAAGCTATTTAGGTAGCGCCTCGTGGGTTAATCTTTGGGGGTAGAGCACTGTTTCGGCTAGGGGGCCATCCCGGCTTACCACCCCGATGCAAACTGCGAATACCGAAGAATGAGACCACGGGAGACACACGGCGGGTGCTAACGTCCGTCGTGGAAAGGGAAACAACCCAGACCGCCAGCTAAGGTCCCGAAGTGAGGGTTAAGTGGGAAACGAAGTGGGAAGGCGAAAACAGCCAGGATGTTGGCTTAGAAGCAGCCATCATTTAAAGAAAGCGTAATAGCTCACTGGTCGAGTCGGCCTGCGCGGAAGATGTAACGGGGCTAAACCCTCCACCGAAGCTGCGGCAGTAGCGTTGGAGACGACGTTATTGGGTAGGGGAGCGTTCTGTAAGCCGTAGAAGGTGAGCTGAGAGGCGAGCTGGAGGTATCAGAAGTGCGAATGCTGACATAAGTAACGATAAAGCGGGTGAAAAGCCCGCTCGCCGAAAGACCAAGGGTTCCTGTCCCACGTTAATCGAGGCAGGGTGAGTCGACCCCTAAGGCGAGGCTGAAAAGCGTAGTCGATGGGAAACGGGTTAATATTCCCGTACTGTTTGTGACTGCGAAGGGGGGACGGAGAAGGCTAGACTATCCGGGTGACGGTAATCCCGGTTCAAGCGTGTAGGTAGGGAGAGTAGGCAAATCCGCTTTTCCATAAACACTGAGGCGTGATGACGAGGCACTTAGGTGCAGAAGTAGTTGATGCCCGGCTTCCAGGAAAAGCCTCTAAGCTTAGGTTACAAACAATCGTACCCGAAACCGACACAGGTGGTCAGGTAGAGCATACTAAGGCGCTTGAGAGAACTCGGGTGAAGGAACTAGGCAAAATGGTGCCGTAACTTCGGGAGAAGGCACGCTGGCATTAGGTGAGGGGACTTGCTCCCTGTAGCTGAAGTCAGTCGCAGAGACCAGCTGGCTGCAACTGTTTATTAAAAACACAGCACTGTGCAAACACGTAAGTGGAGGTATACGGTGTGACGCCTGCCCGGTGCCGGAAGGTTAATTGATGGGGTAAGTAGCAATACGAAGCTCTTGATCGAAGCCCCGGTAAACGGCGGCCGTAACTATAACGGTCCTAAGGTAGCGAAATTCCTTGTCGGGTAAGTTCCGACCTGCACGAATGGCGTAATGATGGCCAGGCTGTCTCCACCCGAGACTCAGTGAAATTGAAATGGCTGTGAAGATGCAGTGTACCCGCGGCAAGACGGAAAGACCCCGTGAACCTTTACTATAGCTTGACACTGGGAGTTGAAACTGACTGTGTAGGATAGGTGGGAGACGTAGAAGCGATGACGCCAGTTGTTGTGGAGTCGCCGTTGAAATACCACCCTGTGAGTTTTGGTTTTCTAACTCAGCGCCGTAATCCGGTGCGAGGACAGTGTCTGGTGGGTAGTTTGACTGGGGCGGTCTCCTCCTAAAGCGTAACGGAGGAGCACGAAGGTTAGCTAATCACGGTCGGACATCGTGAGGTTAGTGCAAAGGCATAAGCTAGCTTGACTGCGAGAGTGACGGCTCGAGCAGGTACGAAAGTAGGTCTTAGTGATCCGGTGGTTCTGAATGGAAGGGCCATCGCTCAACGGATAAAAGGTACTCCGGGGATAACAGGCTGATACCGCCCAAGAGTTCATATCGACGGCGGTGTTTGGCACCTCGATGTCGGCTCATCACATCCTGGGGCTGAAGTAGGTCCCAAGGGTATGGCTGTTCGCCATTTAAAGTGGTACGCGAGCTGGGTTTAGAACGTCGTGAGACAGTTCGGTCCCTATCTGCCGTGGGCGTAGGAAGATTGAGGGGGGCTGCTCCTAGTACGAGAGGACCGGAGTGGACGCATCACTGGTGTTTGGGTTGTCATGCCAATGGCATTGCCCGGTAGCTACATGCGGAAGAGATAACCGCTGAAAGCATCTAAGCGGGAAACTTGCCCCGAGATGAGTCTTCCCTTGAGGGACGTTTAAGACTAAGACGTTGATAGGCTGGGTGTGTAAGTGTGGTGACACATTGAGCTGACCAGTACTAATGGACCCGATAGGCTTAACTTCACAACACCGAAAGTGTTTTGGTTTACGCGCTTGTTAACAGATTAGCTGTGTACGCAGCATACAGAATTTGCCTGGCGGCTATAGCGCGGTGGCACCACCTGACCCCATTCCGAACTCAGCAGTGAAACACCGTTGCGCCTATGGTAGTGTGGGGTCTCCCCATGCGAGAGTCGGTCACCGCCAGGCTACCAATACCACAAGCCTCTTGCTCAATGCGAGAGGCCTTTTTCTCAAAAATCAAAAAATCGGTGGTGCGGTAGTTCAGCTGGTTAGAATACCGGCCTGTCACGCCGGGGGTCGCGGGTTCGAACCCCGTCCGCACCGCCACCCAAATTTCCTCCTTCCTTATGCTTAATTATTCATATAATCTATTAGACCTTTCTTTTCGTTAACGATTTTTTTATTTTTGTTAGCGTGCACAAATGAGAATTTCAACTTTTTTTTAAAATAGACCTCTTCGGAAACTATCATTTATCTAATTTCCATATTATAAATTGCAGCAATCAGATTAAATCTTAATCCAAAACGTTTTCGCCTGTTTCGATAACGGTCTGATACAATTTTAAATCTTTTAATCATACCAATGACATGTTCGTTTAATACACGCTGGCTTGATAACGCACGATTGTTGCGTTTATCTTCTTTTGTTAAGGGATTTTTCTTTGTCTTTTTCTTAGGCAACGCCGAGTTTGAATGAATCTTGCCAAGCCCTTGGTAACCTGTATCGGTAACTGTTTTGATGTCAGGATGTATTCGCACACCAGACTCCTTAAACAACCTAAAATCATGGCGCCTCCCATTCGTAAAGCTTGTACAGATGACTGCTTTACTTTTTTTATCAACGAGCACTTGTGTTTTTAAGGTGTGTCGTTTCTTTTTTCCTGAGTAAAACGGCTTTTGTTTTTTTGGGGACGTTCAATCGGCGTTTCTGTGGCATCAATAAGAACCAGCTCATACTCCCTATCCCTTTTTAATACAGCTTTGCGTCCAGGTAGGGCAAAATCAGGATGCTTTATTAGCGTATTCTCTATCCATTTAATCGTTTCATAGCATGTGCTCTCACTCACGCCATAGCTTTGGCTGACATGAAAATAAGTGCGATATTCTCGTATATACTCCAGTGCCATTAATAAGCGCTCTTCTAAACCCCGCTTGGGTTTCCGACCTCCTTTCCCTTGCTTACTCTTATCTGCTTCATTCAATATCTTTATCATCTTTTCAAATGTACTGCGTTTAACACCCGTTAAGCGACGAAATTTTTCCTCTTCCAGTACTTTTATTACTTCATATTTCATGGCGGCTCCTTGTTCAGGAGTATTTTACCAAAATTCTTATATGAATGCTAGTTTCCGAAGAGGTCTAATGTAAGTGATATCTTCGATGTTTCGGCTCTGCCAATTGAGAGCCGATCTGTGCATGATATTGAGATGATTTATGTTTGAGGTTGATAGATATTAATTTTTGCGCCATTTTTTAAATTGGTTGATTAAAGCATTTGTTGAGCCGTCATTGGTGGATATTTTTTCATTATTCCGCAATACAGGTAAGATATTATTCGCAAGCTGTTTACCGAGTTCTACTCCCCATTGATCAAAACTAAAAATATTTAAAATTGCTCCCTGTGTAAAAATTTTATGCTCGTATAGTGCGATTAACATTCCTAGGTTAAAGGGGTTGATCTCACGTAGTAAGATTGAATTAGTCGGCTTATTCCCTTCGAATTCCTTGCATGGTATGACCTCTGTAATTTGTTCTGGTTTTTTATCTGTAGCGGTCGTTTTTTTTTCTACTTCGATTTCTTCGGGGCAGGTTTTACCAAATGCGAGTGCTTCGGTTTGAGCAAAGAAATTTGATAATAATATATCATGATGATTATTTAATGGATTATGGCTGATAGCAGGGGCAATAAAATCACAAGGGATCATTTTAGTACCTTGATGAATCAGCTGGTAAAAGGCATGTTGACCATTAGTCCCCGGTTCTCCCCATATAATCGAGCCGGTCTGATAAGTTACCCTTTTACCGTCCCGATCAACACATTTGCCATTAGATTCCATATTTCCCTGCTGGCAATAGGCAGGAAAACGATGCATATATTGATCGTATGGCAAAATAGCTTCAGTTTCCGCACCAAAAAAATTGTTGTACCAGATGCCGATTAATGCCAGTAGAACCGGTGCGTTTTTTTCTGCTGGAGCTTCTTTAAAATGCTTATCCATTGCATGGGCGCCTTCCAGTAAATTTTTGAAATTCTCAAAACCGATTGACAGTGCGATAGATAAACCAACGGCTGACCATAGGGAGTAGCGTCCGCCAACCCAATCCCAAAACTCGAACATATTTCTTGTATCAATACCAAATTTACTGACAGCTTCGCTATTAGTCGATAATGCGACGAAATGCTTGGCGATATCGCTTTTTTCTTTGACAGTTTTTAGTAACCACTCGCGAGCACTATGAGCGTTGGTCATGGTTTCTTGCGTGGTGAATGTTTTCGATGCGATTAAAAATAAAGTGGTTTCAGGGTTAAGCTTTTTTAATGTCTCGATAATATGAGTGCCATCAATATTAGAAACAAAATGCATGTGTAGATGATTTTTATTGTGTGCTAATGCTTCGGTTACCATATAAGGACCCAGATCTGAGCCGCCGATGCCAATATTGACTACATCCGTAATCGCCTTGCCGCTATAGCCTTTCCACTCTCCTTCGATAACACACTTACAGAACTCTTCCATTCTCGCCAGTACTTTATTCACTTCTGGCATTACATCTTTGCCATCCAGTAAAACAGGATGATTATCACGATTGCGCAAAGCGGTATGTAAGACCGCACGATCTTCTGTACGATTGATTTTTTCTCCGCTAAACATTGAATCGATTGCATCTTTCAGATGTGTTTCTGTTGCCAATGCCTGTAATTTTTTCATGGTTTCAGCGTTAATGCGATTTTTCGAATAATCTACCAACATTTCATCTTCTATGGTGATAGAAAATTGGGAAAACCGTTCCGCATTTTCTTTAAAGAGATCACGGATATGAATTTTTTTCATTTCTGCAAAATGTTGCTGTAATGCTTTCCAAGCCTTGGTTTCACTTGGGTTAATATTTTTCATAATGCGATTTTCCTAGGTAAAAAGATGAATGGAAATAATTTTTTGATTATATAATACCTTGTTAATTTTAGTGGTGGTAACTTGATGATGATCAATTTTGCAGATTAACAGGGATCCTTTGAGTGACTCAGCAACAAATTTTTATTATTGAACACAGTTCGCAAAATAGACTAATAAGGCATTATAGTATTGATATCTTTTAGTGATAAGCAGTATTCTCTCTGCTTTATATAGATAAATTACTGTATTCTAATAAATTAATTGAAAAATTATCATGACTCAAGGTACGCTTTATATTGTTTCAGCGCCGAGTGGCGCGGGTAAATCAAGCCTGGTTCAGGCGTTATTACAAACCCAATCTTTAGATACTTTTGCTAGGGATCTTGGGGTAGCGCAATCAGATGACGAACAACAAAAAGCACAAACTTCAGCTAAAATCGTTGTTGGTGGCAGCCGTCCGTTATGTAATATGAAGGTTTCTATTTCGCACACGACACGTGCAAAACGTGCGGAGGAAAAGCATGGGGAGCATTATTTCTTCATTTCTGAAAAAGATTTTTGTCAGATGATCGATAATGATGCTTTTCTCGAATGGGCAAAGGTATTTGGCAATTATTATGGTACTGCAGCTGCTGTAGTTGAGCAAAATTTGTCAAACGGGATCGATGTTTTTTTAGATATTGATTGGCAAGGTGCTCGGAACGTTCGTTTGAAGAAGCCGGAGGCGCGGAGTATTTTTATCTTGCCTCCTTCAGAAGAGGAATTGTATCGCCGATTACGTCAGCGTGCTCAGGATAGCGAAGAAATTATCGCTAAACGTATGGCACAAGCTGTCTCTGAGATGAGTCACTGTGTGGAATATGATTATTTAATTGTCAATGATAAATTTGACGTAGCATTATCTGATTTACGGGCGATTATTTGTGCTGATAAATTGCATTTAAATCGACAAAAAGAACATTATGCTACTTTGATAGAGAAATTAACGGGCAGAGAGCCAAGACAATAAAATCGGCTAGTTCAGACTGAGCATAAGCGCCCATAAAGTAGTAAATTCCGTAAAAATGAAACATTAACGAAATTGATTTAGTATTTTAATGTCGTTGTGAAGATAAGCGGTACGCCGAAAAGCTTTAACATGGTAAAAGACAAGGTATTTTTCAGCACCAACGGTGTAATTTATTATCTCTAACGTGGGAATTGTATAATTTCATTACGAAAAAGCACCCGCTTTTAAAGCCGGAGCTTTCACCTTCTCGGACAGCAAGCAGTATATACCCAATGAATTTCGAGTTACGGCAAGGCGGCAAGGGCGACCGATCGATGAGCGTAGACATGCTACCTGATGAGGCGAGCACCCGCAGCCAACGCCGCCGTAACTTGAAAGGCGAAGGGTATATCATGTCCTGTTATCTAATTACTTTTATATGGAGCAATACATTATGGCACGAGTTACTGTTCAAGACGCTGTAGAAAAAATTGGTAATCGTTTTGATTTAGTATTAGTCGCTGCTCGCCGTGCGCGTCAACTTCAACAGGCTAGGGGAAAGGGATCACTGGTACCGGAAGAAAACGATAAAGTTACAGTGACGGCTTTGCGCGAAATCGAAGCGGGTTTGATTACTAATGCTATTCTTGATGGTTTAGAGTGTCAGGAGCGTGAAGGGAATCAAATGGTTTCTTTCAATGAAAATTATACCAACCTTTAAATGCGAGTCTGTTTTGTATTTGTTCGCAAGTTTGGCGCCATTGATTCAATGTTATTTACCCAAAGAACAAATTAAACGCCTCGAACAGGCGTATTGTGTTGCGCGTGATGCTCATCAGGGGCAAGCTCGCTCTAGTGGGGAGCCTTATATTACTCATCCTGTTGCTGTGGCTTGTATTTTAGCGGAGATGCGTCTTGATTACGAAACGCTGATGGCGGCATTTTTACATGATGTCATTGAAGATACTTCAGTAACATATCATGATATGGAACAATTATTCGGTAAAAGCGTAGCTGAATTAGTTGAAGGTGTTTCAAAACTCGATAAGCTGACTTTTCGTGATAGAAGAGAGGCTCAGGCAGAAAATTTTCGTAAAATGATTATGGCGATGGTGCAGGATATCCGTGTCATTTTAATTAAATTGGCTGATCGTACACACAATATGCGTACTTTACATTCTTTGCGCCCGGATAAACGGCGACGAATTGCCCGTGAAACGCTCGAAATTTATAGTCCGTTAGCGCATAGGTTGGGAATACATCATTTAAAAATAGAGTTGGAAGAATTAGGTTTTGAAGCGCTTTATCCGAATCGTTATCGCGTTATTAAAGAAGTGGTGAAAGCGGCTCGTGGTAACCGTAAAGAAATGATTCAGAAAATTCTTTCAGAAATTAAAGGGCGCTTGACCGAAGTCAATATTCCTTGCCGAGTCATAGGGCGTGAAAAACATCTCTATTCGATTTACTGTAAGATGAATCTAAAAGAGCAGCGCTTTCACTCTATCATGGATATTTATGCTTTTCGTATCACAGTAAAAGAGATTGATACTTGCTATCGGGTTTTGGGGCAGATGCATAGCTTGTATAAACCTCGGCCTGGTAGGATAAAAGATTATATTGCGATACCAAAAGCTAATGGCTATCAATCGTTGCATTCTTCTTTAATTGGCCCTCACGGTGTTCCTGTTGAAGTTCAAATCCGTACTGAAGATATGGATCAAATGGCAGAAATGGGGGTTGCTGCCCATTGGGCATATAAGGCCAGAACCCAAAATGGATTAGGTACTACCGCTCAAATTCGTGCTCAACGTTGGATGCAAAGTCTACTCGAATTACAGCAAAGTGCTGGTAGCTCATTTGAATTTATTGAAAGCGTTAAATCTGACTTGTTTCCTGATGAAATTTATGTCTTCACTCCTGAAGGCAAGATCGTAGAATTACCTGCCAACGCTACTCCAGTGGATTTTGCCTACGCAGTACATACGGATATTGGTAATGCTTGCGTAGGTTCAAGGGTTGATCGTCAACCTTATCCATTATCTCAATCGCTTAATAGTGGTCAAACAGTCGAAATTATTACTGCTCCTGGTGCGCGCCCTAATGCAGCTTGGCTCAATTTTGTCGTTAGTTCAAAAGCGCGCGCCAAAATTCGCCAATTACTAAAAAATCTTAAACGTGATGAATCTATTTGCCTTGGTCGTCGCTTACTCCATCATGCGTTAGGTTGTGGGCGTAAATTGGTTGATATTCCAGCTAAAAATATACAGAAAGAATTGGATAGGATGAAATTGGCATCAATAGATGATCTACTGGCAGAAATTGGTTTGGGTAATGCTATAAGCGTGGTAATAGCTAAAAATTTGGAAGGTGGTGCTGTTAATATTGGCACGTCAGGTAACCGTAAATTGCCGATCAAAGATGCTAATGGTGTGCTTGTTACCTTTGCGAAATGTTGCCGCCCTATTCCAGGTGATCCCATTATTGCACATATTAGTCCTGGTAAAGGTTTAGTGATCCATCATGAATCATGTCGTAATATTCGTGGTTATCAGAAAGAACCCGAAAAGTTTATGGCGGTAGAGTGGGATAAATACAGTGAGCAGGAATTTATTACTGAGATTAAGGTTGAAATGTTTAATCAACAAGGCGTGTGGGCTAATTTGACCAGCGTGATTAATGCTGCTCAATCTAATATTCAGGGTTTGAATACTGAAGAAAAAGATGGACGAATTTACAGTGCATTTATTCGTTTGACCATTCGTAACCGTGTTCATTTGGCTAATATTATGCGCAAAATTCGTATTATGCCTGATGTTGTTAAAGTGAGTCGGAATCGTAATTAGTTGTTATTGATTGATATTATTGACTTGGCGATGCTATAGCCTTTGTCTGTGAAGTTGCCGCTAGGCGTCCAGGGCGTGAGACCCGATGAGCGTGGACATACCATGAGGGCGAGGGCTTGCAGCCAATTCAAAGGCGAAGGGTATATAGCCAAATCATTTTAATTTGATTTAAGTGTTGTCGTCGCTTACCGTACTATTTGTACTGTCGGTGCTCCTCTGCCTTGAATCAAATTACACTGATTCGGTCATATATTTGAATTTTCGTAAAATATTGCCCTGTCGACCGCGGAGGCTCAACTATGAAAGGCCGTTTGCTCGATACTGTACCACTGAGTTCACTTACCGGCGTTGGCGCAAGTCAGGCCGCGAAGCTAACCAAAATAGGGCTGGAAACCGTCCAAGATCTGCTACTGCATTTACCACTTCGCTACGAAGATCGCACCCATCTGTATCACATTACTGACTTGCTTCCTGGTTTAACGGCAACCATTGCGGGTAAAATATTATCTTCTGAAATCAGTTCAGGACGGCGAGCCATGCTGACATCTCGACTTGATGATGGTAGTGGTGTCGTTATTCTACGCTTTTTCAACTTTAACACTTCGATGAAGAATAGTTTATCCGCTGGCAAGCATATCGTTGCTTATGGTGAAGTGAAGCAAGGCAGAAATGGATTAGAGATTATTCATCCAGAATATCGTACTTATGATGAAGACAAGGGGATCAGGTTACAATATTCATTGACTCCGATTTACACTAGCACTGAGGGTTTGCGCCAGAGCACATTACGTAATCTTATTAATCAGGCGCTTAATTTGCTGGATACCTTTACTGTCGCTGAATTGTTACCTGTTGAAGTGTGTGATTCCTTCGTCAGTTTGTCTACGGCAATACATACACTTCATCGACCTTCTGCTGATATCTCATTAATTGATTTAGAAAAGGGACAACATCCAGCACAGCGCCGTTTGATTTTAGAAGAACTAGTAGCCCATAATCTCAGTATGTTAGCTGCTCGAGCGGGAACGAAAGATTATCAGGCGCAACCTTTGCCTCCTTCCACAGTCTCTCATGATACTTTAAAAGCACGTTTTTTGGCGGCACTTGCCTTTCATCCTACCCATGCACAGCAAAGGGTAGTTGACGAAATTGAGCAAGATTTGCTGCGTACTTTCCCTATGATGCGATTGATTCAAGGCGATGTTGGATCGGGAAAAACATTGGTCGCGGCGTTAGCGGCATTACGTGCTATTGCTCAGGGTAAACAAGTTGCTTTAATGGCGCCGACTGAATTGCTGGCAGAGCAACATTTAGAAACTTTTCGGCAATGGTTTGAACCTCTTAGCATCTCTGTCGGTTGGTTAGCGGGTAAGCAGAAAGGCAAAATACGCTTAATTCAACAGGAAGCAGTAGCAAAAGGGCAGGTTTCAATGGTGGTGGGAACCCACGCTATTTTTCAGCAACAGGTACGATTTTCTAAATTGGCTCTGGTGATTATTGATGAACAACACCGATTTGGTGTTCATCAACGCTTGGCATTATGGGAAAAAGGTAAGCAGCAAGGTTTTCATCCCCATCAACTCATTATGACGGCTACGCCTATTCCACGAACATTGGCCATGACTGCCTACGCTGATTTAGATATTTCAATCATTGATGAACTCCCGCCGGGGAGAACACCGATTAGCACCGTTGCTATTCCAGATACCCGCCGTGATGATGTTATTCAGCGCATCAAACATGCCTGTCTTGAAGAAGGTCGTCAGGTATATTGGGTGTGTACTTTAATTGAAGAATCAGAACTACTAGAAGCTCAAGCTGCAGCAGTAACCTATGCGGAGCTACAGGCTACGCTGGTGGATGTGAAATTAGGTTTGATACATGGCCGAATGACAGCACAAGAAAAGCAGGCTGTTATGCAGGTGTTTAAACAAGGTGAATTGCAATTATTAATAGCAACTACGGTGATTGAAGTTGGGGTAGACGTTCCGAATGCGAGCTTGATGATTATTGATAATCCAGAGCGTCTTGGTTTGGCGCAATTGCATCAGTTACGGGGAAGGGTAGGGCGAGGAAGCACAGCATCACACTGTGTATTGTTGTATAAGACACCGTTAACTAAAACGGTACAGATGCGTTTACAAGTACTGCGTGAAAGTAATGATGGTTTTGTTATCGCTCAGCGAGATTTGGAAATACGTGGGCCTGGTGAATTACTGGGTACCCGGCAAACGGGTGGCACAGAATTTAAAATTGCTGATTTACTAAGAGATCAAAATATCTTACCTGAAGTACAACGTATTGCTCGCCATTTGCATCAGAAATACCCTGAGCAAGCCGCCGCGTTAATTGAGCGTTGGTTGCCAGAGAAAAGGCGATACACTAACGCTTGAATAAATTGTTATAGCCGAATCAGTTTAATTTGATTCAAGGTGGAGGGGTGCGAACAGTACAAATAGTACGGCGGCAAGCGACGACAACCTAGAATCAAATTAAACTGATTTGGCTATACTGTCTATGGAAACAGTGGCAACAATAAATAAAGCTTAATAACAAGTGCATTGGCGATATCAATAAAGAAAGCGCCAACCATGGGAACCACCAAAAAAGCGAGATGAGAAGGGCCGAAACGATCAGTAATGGCCTGCATGTTGGCAATAGCTGTCGGTGTGGCGCCTAAACCAAAGCCGCAGTGTCCAGCGGCTAATACTGCGGCATCATAATTTTTTCCCATTACCCGATAGGTGACAAAAATGGCATAAAGCGCCATGGCTAAAGTTTGTACTATCAAAATAGTTAACATGGGTAAAGCAAGTGAGACCAATTCCCATAATTTTAAGCTCATTAATGCCATTGCTAGAAACAACGATAAGCTAACATTTCCTAATACGGATACCGCGCGATCAAACACCTTATAAAATCCGAGCACCGCGAGGCTATTACTTAAAATAACACCGACAAATAATACACAAACAAAAGTTGGCAACTCAAACGCTGACTGTTTTAATAGGTCTGCAATAAAATTACCGGCTGTTAAGCAAATAGCGATCATGGCGATGGTTTCTAACATCACTAAGGGGGTGATGAGACGGCCGGTGTAGGGTTTTTCAAATGCGGATGGTAATTGACTATCATCAGGGCTACCTTCAGGAGTTGACGAATTTTTAACTAAATAACGAGCGACGGGACCTCCTACCAATCCACCTAATATGAGACCAAAAGTAGCACATGCCATAGCAACTTCGGGCGCATTTTCAAATCCATAACGTTCGATAAATAATTTACTCCATGCCGCTCCTGTTCCATGCCCTCCAGATAACGTGATGGATCCTGCTAATAATCCCATTAATGGATCTAATCCCATCATTTTAGCCAGTGCGATCCCAATGGCATTTTGCATGAACAATAGGCCAATAACGATAAAAATAAAGTAAATTAATGAGCTACCGCCATGACGTAAACTGGCAAGGTTGGCATTTAAACCAATGGTGGCAAAAAACGTTAGCATAAGAGGATCTTTCAATGACATATCAAAACGGATTTCCCAACCCCAGACTTGCTGTATCATTAACAGTAATAATGCTATTAATAAGCCCCCGGCTACGGGTTCTGGAATAGTGTATCTTTGTAGTAAAGGAACCGATTTAACGAGCTTTCGCCCTAATAAGAGGACGAGTGTAGCGGAGACTAACGTCCCATAGATATCGAGATGAAACATCCTGGTACTCCATACAAAGCTATTTTATAAGAATCTAACCTTTAAAAAATAATGGGTCTGTGATCCTACTCATGACAATTTCGTAGTAGTTTTAGGGATATAGGCACGAATTTTTAAACCTCCCCGTTCACTCTTGTTGATAGCTAATGATCCATCATGAGAGTTAATAATTCGCTGTATAATAGACAATCCTAGTCCGCTACCGCTTGTTAGTGCGGGCGCTATTTCCTCGAACGAAAGGTTGAAGTAAATTAGGTAAGTCATTCGCTTCAATACCAGGGCCATCATCTTCAACTTGAAACCAAACGTGCGGTGGTTCATCGCCACTGCTTACCTTTATCCAACCATTACCATAGTGTGCGGCGTTGGTGATCATATTTGCTAGAGCGCGTTTGATAGACAGCGGATCGACATTTACTCTCAGTTTATCATTTGATAGCTTGGTTTCTATCACTTGTTCATAGCCACTTTCAGCTGCAATCACTTCAGCTAGAATAAAATTAAGATCGGTAGCTTCTGTTAATATTTCTTGTCCGGTGCGAAGGTAATCAATAAATTGATCGAGTCAGCAAGAGAAGCATCTTGCTGACTCATCATTTCTGTGGCCAATCGGATACGTGTTAAAGGCGTACACAAATCATGGCTAACACCTGCTATCAGTAATGTTCTATCCCCTGATAACAGTTTAACGTTCGCTACCATTTGATTAAAAGTACGGGTAACAGAGCGCACCTCTGATGCACCATATTCGCGTAATGGGGGGGGATGATTCCTTTTCCTACTTGAAACGCAGCATGCTCCAATTCTACCAGTGGGCGGTTTTGTAGATGGATAAATAACCAGGCTCCACCAACGGCCAGTAATATAATGACCAATGTATAGCGGAAAAGAGGTGAAAAATTACTCTGATGTATCTCAGTTAAGGGTACTCTTATCCAAATATCGGGCGCTAACCAGGTTTTAAGCCAAACCACAGGAGAATTTTTATCAAGTTCAATCCTTACTTCTGTGGGGCCTCTCAATTGTTGAGTCATTTGGTCGCTAAGAAATTGATAGTATTGCGCCCAGCGCAAGCCATTTTCCTCTGCAGCAATATTGGTATAAAGAGAGATGCCTAATTCACGATAGGCTTCACGCCGAAAATCCGCTGGAACTTCAATGAGCGTACCATCTTCCAGTTGCAGCCGATCGGTCATGAGCATCCGAATTTCATAGGCTAATACTTTATTAAATTGTTGCAAGCTAGGTAAAATAGCAAAATTCAAGATTACCCAGTAGGTTGTAGCCATGCTAACAAGTAGCAGGATCACAATCAGTAATAAAGTACGTGCAAATGAACTGCGTGGAGAAAAGCACCATCGCTTCATACACTGTTGCCGTCCGGCACAAATACGTAGCCTAATCCCCAAACTGTTTGAAGATAACGTGGGCGTGCAGGCTCAACTTCTATCATACGGCGTAGACGTGAGATTTGTACATCGATCGAACGTTCCATTGCACTGTATTCACGCCCTCGTGCTAAGTTCATTAATTTATCACGAGACAGGGGATCTCGGGGATGACTAACAAGTGCTTTCAATACGGCAAACTCACCACTCGTTAGTGACATGAGATCGTCGTCACGAAACATCTCACGGGTTCCAAGATTAAGCTTGAACTGGCCAAAGCTGATAATGGCTTCTTCTTGTGATGGTGCGCCTGGTAGCTCATTCATTTGGCGGCGCAATACCGCTCGGATGCGAGCTAATAATTCACGAGGGTTAAAAGGTTTTGACATATAGTCATCAGCACCAATTTCTAAACCAACGACACGGTCTACGTCTTCACTCTTAGCGGTAACTATAATAATGGGTATCGGATTATTTTGATTATGTAAACGCCTACAAATAGATAAACCATCTTCTCCTGGTAGCATTAAATCCAGGACAAGCAAATGAAATGATTCTCGTGCTAGCAAGCGATCCATTTGTTCAGCATTGGCGACACTGCGAACTTGAAAACCTTGCTCAGTCAGATAACGATCCAAAAGTGCTCGTAGACGCACGTCGTCATCGACAACTAATATTTTATGATTCTCTTGCATTTTGTATTATTCTCAAAACTTATCACTGGTGTTGTATTGTTAGAAAAACCCATCTAACAGACAACTGTTTATACTATATCTCTCAAACTATCTCTCAAACTAAATTGTTACAAAAATTGTTTTAATACTGATTAAATCTGAGGATCGAAACATAATACCAACTTTTTAATGCAAAAACGTCAAGTGTTTTGAAAAGTAGATTAAAGATTTTGAAAAAACAAATGATTCAGATAAAGTATCTTTTGTTTATGGGAATTTGAAAATCTAAGCTCAGATAACTTGCTTAAATAATTAAAATTTACATCGTCCTTAGCACTTACTCTAAATTTTCTTTAGCACGTACATAAAGACTTCGAATAGTTTTTTAGTCATTTTTTCTTATCACTGATAAAAATTAATAGTTGACCCTATGAATAACCCTTTTATCCCTATTATTGCAAACGAAATAAAGGCCAGATCAGAGCAAGTTATCTCCGCGATTCATTTGCTTGATGAAGGTAATACTGTGCCTTTTATTGCTCGATATCGTAAAGAAGTAACGGGTAGTTTGGATGATAGCCAATTGCGTCAGTTAGAACATCGTCTTGGTTATTTACGTGAATTGGAAGAGCGCCGTCAAATCATTTTAAAGTCGATTGAAGAACAAGGTAAGCTTAACACACAACTGGCCTCGAATATTAACCTGGCGATAAGTAAAACTGAATTAGAAGACTTGTATCTGCCCTATAAACCGAAACGTCATACTCGTGGGAAGCTTGCACTTGAAGCGGGTTTAGAACCCTTGGCTGACAGTTTGTGGAGCGATCCTCAACAACATCCAGAGCAACTTGCTAGTGATTATGTGGATACTGATAAGGGTGTGCTCGATAGTAAAGCAGCTTTGGATGGTGCGCGCTATATTCTGATGGAGCGTTTTGCCCAAGATGCTGGCTTGCTGGCAAAGGTACGTCAGTATTTGTGGAAAAACGCACATCTGGTGGCTAAAGTCATTGAAGGTAAAGAGCAAGAAGGCGCTAAATTTCGTGATTATTTCGATCACCATGAGCCGATTGCTAGTGTGCCATCCCATCGTGTTCTGGCGATGTTAGGGGGCGTAATGAGGGGTGGTTACAATTGGGATTGAATGCTGATCTTCAATCTAGCAGCAAATTAGTTGAGCAAACGGTTAAAATGAGTCGGGGAGAACAAATTATTGTCGACCATCTGAATTTACGTTTGCATAACGCGCCTGCTGATAGTTGGCGTACAGCAGTCGTCAATTGGACTTGGCGGCTTAAAATATTTCCCCATCTAGAAACTGAGTTAATGAATACGGTACGAGAGCGGGCGGAAGAGGAAGCCATCCAGGTATTTGCTCGTAATGTGCAAGATTTATTGATGGCAGCGCCGGCTGGAATGCGCGTTACTATGGGGCTTGATCCTGGTTTACGTACTGGAGTTAAAGTGGCGGTGGTCGATGCTACCGGCAAATTGGTTGCGACTGATACTATCTGTCCACACACAGGCCAAGCCGCTAAAGCGGCTGCCAGCGTAGCGGCTTTATGTATTAAATACCAAGTTGAATTGGTCGCCATTGGCAACGGCACCGCTTCACGCGAGACAGCACGGTTTTATGACCAATTGCAAAAAGATTACCCAGAGGTCACTGCGCCAAAAGTGATTGTCAGTGAAGCGGGTGCTTCGGTGTATTCGGCGTCAGAGCTAGCGAGCCTTGAATTTCCACATCTTGATGTTGCTATCCGTGGTGCCGTATCTATTGCTCGTCGTTTGCAAGATCCCCTGGCCGAATTAGTCAAAATTGACCCAAAATCTATTGGTGTTGGCCAATATCAGCATGATGTTAGCCAAAGTCAACTTGCTAAAAAACTTGATACTGTGGTAGAGGACTGCGTAAATGCTGTTGGAGTTGATTTAAATACTGCCTCAGTTCCATTGCTGGCGCGTGTAGCCGGTCCTGACGAAAATGATGGCACAGAATATTGTCAATTGGCGCGATGAGCATGGTCGTTTCCAGAATCGGCAGCAGTTACTGACGGTTAATCGCCTAGGAGCAAAATCCTTTGAGCAGTGTGCTGATTTTCTTCGTATTAATCATGGCGATAATCCTCTAGACGCTTCAACCGTGCATCCAGAAACCTATCCAGTCGTGCAACATATTTTGGCAGTGACCGAAAAATCGCTACAAGACATCATGGGAAATACCTGTGCTCTGCGTAATTTACATGCTGAAAATTTTATCACTGCCCGATTCGGGGTTCCCACTATCAGCGATATTTTGAAAGAGTTAGAAAAACCAGGCCGTGATCCGCGACCTGAATTCAAAACGGTGACTTTTATTGAAGGTGTTGAAACGATTAACGACTTGCTAGTGGGTATGACATTAGAAGGTACTGTGACCAATGTCACTAATTTTGGTGCCTTTGTTGATGTTGGTGTACATCAGGATGGTTTAGTGCACATTTCGTCACTGGCAGATAAATTTGTTGATGATCCCCATAAAATAGTTAAAACCGGTGATGTGGTTAGGGTTAAGGTTGTCACTATCGATTTACAACGCAAGCGTATTGCTTTGACCATGCGGTTAAGTGATTAGCAACATTCGCCGTAAACCCTCGCCTAATGCGGGCGCGGGGATATAAGGCGAAAAGCCCGGAATTAACGCCGCGCTGAATATCAGACAGCAAGGTATATTTGAATTACGGGCGGCGGGTGGTCTCGTCGTTTTTGCCCATGGAGGCCAGCGTAAGACTTGTCATGCACAAGCGGCGGCCTGTGAAGTGGGAAGCCTCGCACAATAGGGCGGGGAGCAGTCACCAAGTCAGCACTCAAACTTGCGGTGAAAAGCCTCTTTCTGGCGATTATTTTACTATTCTTAAAGTAGGGCGATTGCCCCGTGGTGGTGGTCGCGGGTTATCATCATCTGGTGGGCTTTTATCATCCTGTTGCCCTTCATCTTTATTAGCAACCAGTGTCAAGTTGCTAGATGTCGTTACTGGATCTTCATTATCAGAAATTGTTTTGCTTTCTACATCATAGGCGGCTTCTTTTTCAAAGACCATGCCTTCTCCATTTTCTTTGGCATAGATAGCAAGTACCGCCTTCATCGGCACGATGACATGATACGGAATATAGTTAAAGCTGGCATTAAAACTTACCTCGTGATTGCCGAGTTGTAAATTTTCTACTGCGTAGGGGCTTAGATTCAAAACAATACGTCCATCACAACCTTGTTCTGAAGGAAGCGTTACATTGGGATCTGTGCTATCAACTAGCAGATAAGGTGTTAATTGGCTATTAATCAACTCATCATAAAATGCACGTAATAAATAAGGTCGACGTGGAGAGATTTCTGGCGTTTCCATAGTATTTAACCTACGACAGTATGAATTTTATTTTCTGTAGGATACATGTCACGCTCCGCTTCACTCAATGAGGCTAGAAAGCCGTCACGCTGGAAAACACGACCCATATAGCCTCTTATTTGTTTAGCATCTTCACCGTTTAGTACAATCTTCAGTTCCGCTAAACGCCATAACAAAGGAGCCAATTGACAATCAACTAAGCTAAAATCGTCACCCATAAAATATCCGTTTGGTTTAATTAAAGAAGTACCCTCTAATAATTGTGCTCGTAAATTTTTGCGTGTGGTATCAGCTTCTTGCTCATTGCCTTCTTTAATTTTCTTTAATAAAGAATACCAGTTATTTTCTATGTGATGCATCATCAAGCGGCTTTGAGCACGAGCTACCGGATAGACAGGCATTAACGGTGGATGTGGAAAACGTTCATCCAAATACTCAGTAATGACATGCGGTAAATAGAGTGTTAGATCTCGATCAATTAAGGTCGGTACTGAGCAAGGGGTACCGAGTTCCTTCAGTTCTTGTGGCGGATTTTCTGGATTAATAGACTCAATTTCGACAGAAACCCCTTTCTCTGCCAGTACGATACGTACTTGGTGGCTAAGCATATCGGTAGAACAAGAAAATAACGTCATCACCGAACGTTTGCTGGCAGCGATAGCCATGAAAACCTCCAAATTAATTTAAAAAAGATAAAAATATTTAATTACTTAAGCCGCGATCTTAAAAATTTCTTACCGTTACACAGTGTTGCGAAAAGATTGTTGATTATCATTTTGTGATCACCATGCTGTTATATAAAATTTAACAGAAAAAAATCAATTGATTAAATAATTTAATAAACCTTTTGCGGAAGGTGCAACGAATAGACAGAAACGAGAAGGCAGTTTATCAGATTTTACTAGCCTTGTCGGGCGGTAAGAGTAGTTACATAGTGTGTTTTGTAAGTGCCTGTTCGGAATCTCTTATGTTTGCTAATACTTCATCAATTGAGTGTTGTTCAAGAAAATTTGGAACAGGCGCTAAAAATTTGATTAAAAACAAGAAAAAACCTGATATATACCCTTCGTCTTTGAAGCCGCCGCGTTGTTGGCTGCGGGTGCTCATCGAATCACCTAGTATGTCTACGCTCATCGGTCGGTCGCCCTGGCCGCGCCTAGCGGCAACTTCAAAGACGAAGGGTATACAACCAGGTTTTGCCATTTATCTAAGAGCCTATTCGGGATCTTTTGTATTCACTAAGAGCCTGTTCGAAATCTCTTGTGCTCGCTAAGACTGTGTCATAAACAGTTAAGAAATATTTAATGATGTCGTTTAGACTGTGTTTTCTTGTCTCATTTTTTATCGCTAAAAAAGATTTCGAATAGGCTCTTATACGGTAAAAATTAACGCTTGGAGAATTGCGGCCGACGACGTGCTTTACGTAAACCTACTTTCTTGCGTTCAACTTTGCGTGAATCACGTGTTACAAAGCCTGCTTTACGTAAGTTAGGACGTAGTGACTCGTCATATTGCATAAGTGCACGGGTCATACCGTGACGGATAGCACCGGCCTGACCCGAGATACCACCCCCTTTGACTGTAATGTATAAGTCAAATCTCTCGGTCATATCTAGTAGTTTTAACGGTTGCAGCACGACCATACGAGCCGTTTCGCGCCCGAAGTATTCTTCCAGACTGCGTTGATTAATTAATATTTTACCGCAGCCAGGCTTGATAAAGACGCGTGCGGCAGAGCTTTTGCGGCGCCCGGTGCCGTAGTATTGATTTTCAGCCATTGCCATAATAATCCCGATTAAATGTCAAGAACTTGCGGTTGCTGTGCCACATGGTTATGCTCATTGCCGGCGTAAACTTTAAGTTTACGGTACATTGCACGCCCCAAGGGACCCTTCGGCAGCATACCTTTAACCGCGTTTTCAATCACACGCTCAGGGTGGCGCGCAATCATTTCTTCAAAGGTGGTTTGTTTCAGTCCACCGATGTAGCCAGTGTAACGGTAATAAATTTTGTCTGTCCGCTTCTTACCTGTTACGGCAATTTTTTCTGCATTCAATACGATAATATAATCACCGGTATCAATATGCGGAGTATACTCCGCCTTATGCTTGCCGCGGAGGCGGTGAGCCAGTTCAGTTGCGAGACGCCCTAACGTTTTACCGCTTGCATCAACAACGTACCAGTCACGTTTTATAGATTCTGGTGTGGCTGTAAAAGTTTTCATTAAGCGCTTACCCAATTCAAAAGTTACATGTTAGTGAAGGCTCAAATTTACAAAAAATTTAAGATTCACAGGATCACTCAATCTAGCAAATCTATCCCTTCGAATAGCCCTGCCAGCATTTAATATACCCTTCGCCTTTGAAGCCGCCGCGTTGTTGGCTGCGGGTGTTCGCCGAATCACGTAGTATGTCTACGCTCATCGGTCTCACCCCCTGGCCGCCTAGCGGCAACTTCAAGGGCTGTGGGTATATATTATTTTTGGGAAAAATTTGCTGTAACCTGGGATGCGGTGATTATAGAGAAGTCTACCTTAAAGATCGAACTGTTTTTTAATATACCCTTCGCCTTTGAAGCCGCCGTGTTGTTGGCTGCGGGTGTTCGCCGAATCACTTAGTCTATCTACGCTCATCGGTCTCACGCCCTGGCCGCCTAGCTGCAACTTCAAAGGCGAAGGGTATATTGAGAACATAAATTAAACAGAGGCAAAAAATGGATAAATTTTGCTGGCATAGCGATTATTTAAGGTAAATGAAGTAATTGTAAATAGGTTTTACTTTGCATTTCTTGCAAACGTGATAAACAGCGTTGATATTCAAATTTAAGCTGTTCTCCTTGGTAAAGCTCGGCCATGGGTACTTGCGCGCTGATAATCAATTTGACTTTACGTTCATAAAATTCATCAATCAGTGCTAAAAAACGCCGTGCGGTGCTTTCATCGGCACCGGATGAATAATCAATGCCCATTGAGCGAACATTGTGTAACAGTACGGTATTATATTGTTTAGCAAGTACGATGTAATCTAAATGACTGCGGGCTTGTTCACATAAGACGTGAAAATCAACGGCCAGTATTTCTTTGGCTACTCGAATCGTGACTAGAGCTCGGCAATTGATTTTTAACACCGGTGCGATTTCCCCTTCTGTGCCTGCTAATTTGACAAACATCTGGGTTATGGTGTTTTCTGTTTGCTGATTGAGCGGTGTCAGATATAAGCCTGTTTGCGTTAGTGTACTCAGTCGATAATCAATACCCGCATCGATTTTTATTACATCACAATACTGTTTTATTAAGCTGATCGCAGGGAGAAAACGTGCTCTTTGCAAGCCATTATGATAGAGGTCATCGGGGGGGATATTGGATGTGGCAACCAAGGTGATCCCTCGTGTAAAGAGCGCTTCCAATGTGGTTGCGAGCAGCATAGCGTCAGTAATATCTGAAACAAAGAATTCATCAAAGCAAAGCACATCAGTTTGTATTTTAAATCTATCGGCGACGATCTCTAATGGATTTTCATTTCCTTGAAGTTCGGCAAGCTCTTGATGCACTCTTAACATAAAATGGTGAAAATGGAGCCGTAGCTTACGTTCACTCGGTAAGGCCTGAAAAAATAAGTCCAGCAGCCAGGTTTTTCCACGCCCGACACCGCCCCACATATATAGTCCTTTGACCGGGTTGGTCGGTAGCATCGGTTTTTTTTTACCCAAAAATTGGCGCCAATACTGACATAGAGTAATACTCTCTTGTGGTAAACTTCGAGGTTGACTCATTTCTTGATAAACCTCCTCCAGACGAGAGACAGCAGTGCGTTGTGCATCATCCGCTTGAAAGCCGTTTTCGTTCAAAGCACGTTGATAAAGTGATGTGAAGGTGTTCGGTTGTATTTTTCTCAAAGATCAGGATTCCTCTTAAGTAAGATTAGGAGTTATAGTAGTCGTTGTTTAATTAGACTCTTTGCAAAACTGTCGCGAGTGGGAGGCAGTCAAGGTGCACGTACATAATAAGTACATGAGGATTACGAGCACCGCGTAACACTGAATGTAACCCACGTAGTAGGTTATGCAAGAAGTCCATTGATGTTATACCGTTTTAACATAAGGAGTCACTATGGCTTGGGAATATGGGTTGATTGGATTAATTGTTGGTATGCTAATTGGTGCGCTAGCCATGCGTTTTGGTAACCGTGACTTACGTCAGCAACAAAAATTAAAAAATGAATTGGATAGAAAAAGCATAGATTTTGAAGAATATCGTCAAGAATTGGTTGGCCATTTTGTGCGTAATGCTGAATTGCTTGATAACATGGCGCGTGATTATCGTCAGCTGTATCAGCATATTGCGAAAAATTCGAATAATTTGTTACCAGATTTACCCTTGCAAGACAATTCATTGCATTCTCATAATCGTAATAATGAATCTGATGGCGATAAGCCTCAGGTAAAAGTGGCGCCCCTCGACTATTTTTAACAACATTTATTTATAAACACACGTATTTATAATCCCCCCGACTTTCTATTGTAAACGCCTGTTCTAAATCTTCTTGAGCTGCGCTTAATTGATGAAAAACGGGTGAAAAAGCGCAGTTGATTTTTTTATAGAAACGAACACAAGAGATTTCGAACAGGCTCTAAGGAAAAGTATTGATGAAAGTAGCAAAGCATAGGGTAGTTAGCTTGGTTTACCAAGTTCGTACAGAAGAAAATCGCTTGTTGGAGGAATACGATCTGGACTCGCCACTGCAGTATTTACATGGGCATGATACATTTATTCCTGCACTGGAAAAGGCATTAGAGAGCCGTGAGGTAGGGGAGCGTTTTGAGCTGCATCTTGACGCCGATGATGCTTATGGCTGTTGTCGTGATGAAAATCTGATTCAACGTGTCGAAAAAGCGCTCTTTGTCGATGATGATCCGACATTAGAAGTGGGCATGTGTTTTTTAGTGGACACCGATCAAGGCCAGATGCCAGTAACAATAACAGCAGTAGAAGATCAACATGTGGTGATCGATGGCAATCACCTATTATCGGGGCAAAATTTACACTTTAACATTGAGGTTGTCGCCATTCGCCAAGCAACCGAGCAGGAGTTACAGCACAGTGATGTTCATTGTGATCACCACCACCACCATCAACAGACTGATAATTGCTGCGTGCACTGAGTTAACATGAAACAAAAGAAAATTAATCACAAAATGTGTCTATTTTTTTCAATAGACCTCTTCGGAAACTATCATTTATCTAATTTCCATATTATAAATTGCAGCAATCAGATTAAATCTTAATCCAAAACGTTTTCGCCTGTTTCGATAACGGTCTGATACAATTTTAAATCTTTTAATCATACCAATGACATGTTCGTTTAATACACGCTGGCTTGATAACGCACGATTGTTGCGTTTATCTTCTTTTGTTAAGGGATTTTTCTTTGTCTTTTTCTTAGGCAACGCCGAGTTTGAATGAATCTTGCCAAGCCCTTGGTAACCTGTATCGGTAACTGTTTTGATGTCAGGATGTATTCGCACACCAGACTCCTTAAACAACCTAAAATCATGGCGCCTCCCATTCGTAAAGCTTGTACAGATGACTGCTTTACTTTTTTTATCAACGAGCACTTGTGTTTTTAAGGTGTGTCGTTTCTTTTTTCCTGAGTAAAACGGCTTTTGTTTTTTTGGGGACGTTCAATCGGCGTTTCTGTGGCATCAATAAGAACCAGCTCATACTCCCTATCCCTTTTTAATACAGCTTTGCGTCCAGGTAGGGCAAAATCAGGATGCTTTATTAGCGTATTCTCTATCCATTTAATCGTTTCATAGCATGTGCTCTCACTCACGCCATAGCTTTGGCTGACATGAAAATAAGTGCGATATTCTCGTATATACTCCAGTGCCATTAATAAGCGCTCTTCTAAACCCCGCTTGGGTTTCCGACCTCCTTTCCCTTGCTTACTCTTATCTGCTTCATTCAATATCTTTATCATCTTTTCAAATGTACTGCGTTTAACACCCGTTAAGCGACGAAATTTTTCCTCTTCCAGTACTTTTATTACTTCATATTTCATGGCGGCTCCTTGTTCAGGAGTGTTTTACCAAAATTCCTCATGAATGCTAGTTTCCGAAGAGGTCTAATCTAGGGAACTTCTTGCCCGCCGGCATATCTTAATATATGCAAGACGCGCATTTGTTATCATCCTTAGGTTATACAGATGTTTTTTTGGCCACATAATAGTGGCCTTTTTTTTATTTTAACGGCCTCCTCCATGCAGCGAAAGATACTGAGCAAATGAAAGTGTATCAGTACGCTCTAGTTCATATTGTCTTTGCCATGAGGCTTCCCTTTCATCAGATAGCTGTTTTTCACTCATCACTCGAAAAGATTCATTTTTTAATGTATGCCGATGACGCTCTGCTAACGATAAAGCGAATTCATTTATTCCTTTTTGTTGTATTTCTTGCAGCACACGAGCAGAAAAAGTCAATGTTGGATCATCGAAATAGCTAACCAATTCATCACAAACTTGTTGGTATTCTTGTCGTTGCTTGTGATCGAATAGGCTTGCTATTCGGCGCAGATCATTAAATAGCGCTTTACCGATTTCACTCAGTGGTGCTTCTTTAGTATCACTGTCCCATCCGACAAAAAGGGTTTGTCCTGGTTTACGTCCTGCTAGGATCACGCGCTGCCAATTTTTACCTGTATACACCAACTGATTATTGTTCATTGTCGGGGCATCGGCTAATGCGCACCAAATTAAAAATAAATCTAGAAAACGAACCTGTGTTGCGTCAATTCCTATGGGCGAAAAAGGATTAATATCTAGCGAACGTACTTCAATGTATTCAACCCCGCCACGCAATAAAGCATCAGAGGGGGCTTCACCGGCTTTGCTCACCCTTTTAGGTCGGATGGGCGCATATAACTCATTTTCTGTTTGCAATAGATTAGTATTGAGCTGTAAATAATCCTCTCCTTTTTTTAAACCGAGGGCGGAAAATTCTTTTGAAGGCAGGCAGACAGCCCATTTTATACTGTCAACATAGCTGGTTAGATCGTTAAAAGAAATGGCTAAATTATGTTGTGATTTATTGCTATAGCCTAAATCGCTTAAACGTAAAGAGGTGGCATAGGGTAAATAACAGCTGCCATTTTTACGTTCAAAAACCAATGAAGTTTTTTTATCGTTGAGGAATGAAGAGCAGATTGCTGGAGATGCGCCAAATAAATAGGGGATCAGCCAACCAAAACGATGGTAATTACGGATCAAACGAAAATATCCGGCGGAAATCTCTGCATTGCTGTTTTTTTCATCGATATAATCGGTTCGGTGTTGCCAAAATGCGGTGGGTAACGAAAAGTTATAGTGAACGCCAGAAATGATTTGCATTAATGCGCCGTAACGGTTTTTTAATCCTGCACGGTATATGTTTTTAAAGCGCCCAAGATTGGAAGCGCCATATTTAGCCGGTTCAATGTTGTGTTGTGTTTGAAGATCACTGGGCATGCTAAGAGGCCATAGTGTTTCCTCTCCCAGTTGCCGTGTGCTGTAACGGTGAAGATCACGTAAAAAATCGAGGAGATGATCGATACTTGTATTCACCGGAGTGATAAACTCCAACATCGCTTCGGCAAAGTCGGTGGTGATCCATTGATGTGTCAGTGCTGCCCCGAGTGATTTTGGATGATCGGTCATGGCTAAACCGCCATCAGCGGTGATCCTTAATGTTTCCCGCTCAATACCGCGGCGGATCCCTTGTAATACGTTTGGATTGGCTTCCAACCAGGAAAGCATTTGTGATACATCCGGGATCAAATTGACCTCCCGCTCTGAAAAACAATAATGCGTCAGCATACCGAAACTGTGCGACTGTGACTACTAAACTAGCAGGGGAGGGGAACTTATGTTGATATCAACGGCATGTTCTTTATAGAAAACAAGGTAAAATTACATAAATTATGATGATTTTCTGAAATAGCTTAACGTGATTTTAGTATTTAATACTCAACGACGTTATTAGATGATGGTTCTATGCTTTCGATTTGTAGAAATGCTTTAAATTAGAGTTGATTAATGCCACAGCTGAATTTTGTAGTAACAATGAATCGATGACCAATAATGTATAAAAATTTATAAGGAATAGCTGAATATGCCAGGTTCGTCGAGTATTGCACTAAATTCATCCTTTATTGCGGAGGTTAGTCCTCCGGTTACAGATAGTAAGTCAGGAAATTCTTTTTCTTTCTGCGATCAGTTGGTTGGAACTTCAAATGTATCGGTGTGTTGTGAATTCGTTTCTACTCTGTACGAAGAATGTAAAGAAACAAGTAGACGTCTGGCTGAATATTATCTAACCACAAAGATGGTTCAGAGTCTATTAGCAGGTGAACTCGGTTACCACTCTGTGATGGCTGTGATTCCAGATAGTATTGCTCAACTGGGAGCCCGATTCCATATAGCATGCTTGATTAAAGGAGCATTATTTACGTTCGCCACGGATGCATTTGGTCATGGGATAGATAAGGTGAAGAATGCTACTCTTTTTTCTAGCCTAGAAGAATATTTAAGTAAACCTTCATTGTACGAAGAATTTAGAGAAACAAGTAGACGTCTGGCTGAACATTATCTAACCACAAAGATGGTTCAGAGTCTGTTAGCAGGTGAACTCGGTTACCACGCTGTGATGGCTGTGATTCCAAATTGGCTTGCTCAACTGGGAGCCCGATTCCATATAGCATGCTTGATTAAAGGGGCATTCTTTACGTTCGCCACGGATGCATTTAATCATGGGATAGATAAGGTGAAGAATACTGCTCTCTTTTCTAACCTAGAAGAATATTTAAGTAAACCTTTATCAGAAAAAAAAGACGAATTATAAACCTACACCCTGCATCATTGCTCCTTGCTCTCATCCATCAAAAAATCTACAACAAAAACACAGCATCCTGTAATATGCCGCCTAGTTTTTATTTGGCGTTGGCGGCAGGCTCAATTTCGGTCTAACGCAACAAGCAAATCGGGTTTATGAAAAAAAAACATCGGCCATTGTCAACACCCTACTTAGCCTTTAATCGTCTGCAATGGGCTGCGCTGCGCGATTGTGTGCCAATGACGCTAACAGAAGAGGAAATTGTTAAGCTAAAAGGGATTAATGAAAGCTTATCAGTAGAAGAAGTGGCGCAGATTTATCTGCCCTTATCACGTTTGCTGAATTTCTATATTAGCTCTGATTTGCGTCGTCAAACGATACTTAAGCAATTTTTAGGTAACAACAATAGACAAAACATCCCTTATGTTATTGGTATAGCGGGAAGTGTGGCGGTGGGTAAAAGCACTACCGCACGGTTGTTACAAGCGTTATTGAGTCGCTGGCCAGAGCATCGGCAGGTTGAGCTCATCACTACCGACAGTTTTCTTTATCCTAATAGGGTACTTGAAGAACGAGGTTTGATGAAAAAAAAAGGATTCCCAGAATCCTACGACATGCGCAGTTTAGTGAATTTTATTGCGGAAATAAAATCAGGCGCTAGCCAAGTTTGTGCTCCGGTTTATTCACACCTGAAATACGATATTGTACCTAATGAAAAAAAAATCATAGAACAGCCGGATATTCTTATCTTAGAAGGATTAAATGTATTACAAAGTAGCATGGATTATTTGCATGATCCACGTCATGTATTTGTTTCTGATTTTGTTGATTTTTCAATCTATGTTGATGCCGCTGAAAATTTATTGCAAGAATGGTACATCGATCGATTCCTTAAATTTAGAGCGGGGGCATTTTCTAATCCTGATTCTTATTTTAGCCATTATGCTCAACTGCCAGAAACAGAAGCATGTATCACAGCCAGCCAATTATGGAATGAGATAAATGGTTTGAATTTGAAGCAAAATATCTTGCCAACACGTGAACGTGCTAGCCTCATTATGACCAAAAGTGCTAATCATGCTGTGCAGTCTGTTCGGCTGAGGAAGTAGCTAATGATTGGATTAGGTGTGTCAGATCCTTACCCACCCCGTAGTGATATTTCACCGCCGCTGTAAGCTTTGACAGTCCCGTTTTGCTCTAATAATAATGCCCCTTGCGAATCAATCCCGCGGGCGATACCCCTGATTTCTTTTTTCCCGACAATCAATTTTACTGGACAACCACAATAATTATCTAACTGACGCCAGCGATCAATAAAAGCGGTTAATCCTTCTTTTTCAAATTGCGTCATGTCACGCTTTAATGCGGCAAATACTTCTGCCGTTAATTTATTACGATCAATAGTAATCCCTGCTTCTTGTAATGTCGTCCAATCCTGGTTGATTGATTCTTTTTGTGCGGTTATTGGCATCAAAATATTAATACCTACTCCCATCACTAATTGCACCGCATCACCCATCTTTCCGGTTAATTCCACTAGGATCCCAGCCAATTTTTTACCATGTAGATAAAGATCATTCGGCCATTTTACTCGGATATCTTCCACACCCATTTGCTTGAGTACCTCCGCAATAGCGGTACCTATGACCAAGCTTAGCCCCGTAACAGATTCAGGTCCTTGCTCCAATCGCCAAAACATAGAGAAATAAATATTGCTACCAAAGGGGGATACCCATTGGCGACCACGTCTACCACGGCCAGAGTATTGATGCTCAGCAACACAAGCATCACCCGATTGGAGCTCGTTCATACGCTCTAATAAATATTGATTCGTTGAATCTATTACGGACAGAACCTCTATGTTTCCTGAATCAGACGGCATATAACTGCGTATTTTTTTCTCATCGAGCAGCTGGAGAGGGCAAGTTAAACAATAACCTCTGCCAGATAGACTAAATACATCCAGCCCCCAACTTTTTATTGTGCGAATGTGCTTATTAATTGCAGTACGGCTGATCCCCATGATTTCGCCTAATTGCTCACCAGAATGAAACATACCGTCAGCTAATATATTAATTAACCGTAGAGGGACTTTACTCTTTTTCACGAAAAATACTCCTTGGGATTAATTTCTCCATTTGCAGCAATGTAACGCACTTCCGGCTCCAACCAAACGGCAAATTTTGATGCTACTTGTTTGCGCACGTAATTAGCTAAAGCAAGTATATCCTGAGCCACTGCGCAATCAATATTAATCAATACTAAAGCTTGTTGTTGATGGACCGCGGCTCCGCCTATACGGTGGCCTTTTAAAGAACATTGATCGATCAACCAACCTGCTGCCAATTTCACACTATTATCTGATTGCTGGTAATAAGGCATATTGGGATAGTGTTTTAGGAGCTGTATTGCCCTTTTTTTACTTACTAGCGGGTTTTTAAAAAAACTCCCAGCATTACCATTCACTGTTGGATCGGGCAAGTTATTACGACGTAAAGTACAAACTAGATTAAAAATTTCTTTGGCAGTGACGGTGAGGGGATCCAAACGATTTAATTCACCATAGTTTAGTATTGGGCGCCATACTTTAGCCAATTTAATCCCCACGGCAACAACAGCAAAACCTTCTCTGTAACGATGTTTAAAAATGCTATCACGATAACCAAACCGACAATCTTTTGCCGTAATACGTTGGTTAATACCGGTATTGAGATCCAAAACATCGACATATTCACATACGTTTTCTAATTCAACTCCGTAAGCACCGATATTTTGAATAGGAGCTGCACCAACACAGCCAGGGATCAGTGCTAAATTTTCTAATCCTGCCATATTATTCTGTAATGAATAACACACCAATTGATGCCAATTTTCACCGGCGCCGACATGTAAATACCAAGTCGTACTGTCATCGGTATGACTGATGCCTTTAATCCGATTCAACAACACAGTCCCAGAAAAATCTTCGACAAATAATACATTACTGCCTGCGCCAAGCAGCAAAACAGGTTGATGTGCCTTTTTAGCCTCGTGCCACGCATTGGTGAGTGTTGAAATTGAATCAGCGTAGAGGACTTTAGTGGCATACATAGATAAAGCAAACGTATTGAGATTTTTTAGAGATGTCCCTTGATTTAACATAGCTTAAATGCCTATTTTAGAGTTTGCAGCTTCCTAATCGACAGCATTAGACTCCTTTTTGTTCGGAATGAGTAAAGAGGTATTTTTTAGCGCTGATTTGAAACCATTTTTTCGTTTCTATTCGTATTGAGTAAGAGTCTACGGCGGTTCTTGTTAAGAGATCAATAAAGATTGTGTAGAAATTTATCCAATGTGTCGTAAAATCTCGGCCTTTAGGCTGTGGGGATATAAGGAATGGTTTTCCAACTAACCTGTGTTAAAATGCCATGGCTAACAGCGAAAGCTTTGGCATAGCTATGACGGCAATCAGTACCGCAGGGCTTGCGGGATTTTAAGCCTGTAGAGAGAGTCGGTGCAGTTAGGCCGCTCGATGAAGCAGGAACCCACTGAGGCGAGTCAGTCTTCGGTCTGAACGCGGTAGGAATCCTCGCCATTTAGGGCGGGGAGCATGCCAAATTTCCCTGTTTCATATCCCATGACTTTGTTAAAACGAGCCGCCTTGCAGTTCTACACCTTAAAAAATACCGAGGCACATTATACCCTTCGCCTTTGAGCCGCCGCGTTTTTGGCTGCGGGTATTCGCCGAATCTAGTATGTCTACGCTCATCGGTCGGTCGCCCTGGCAGCCGAAGGCAGCTTCAAAGGCGAAGGGTATAACAATGTGTGAGTACTAGCTTGCTATCCAGCAGCTAAACTGCAAATAGTGGCAACGGAAGTCTAATTACATTTTGGGAACAGCGCCAGATGGATATTATGTTAAAAATTATTGACGCTCTATGGCAGCAAGATTATGAAACGCTGGCCAATCCATCTTTAGTTTGGGCGATATATATTTTATTATTTGTAATAATTTTTTTGGAAAATGGTTTACTTCCCGCCGCCTTTTTGCCCGGCGATAGCTTACTGCTGCTTGTTGGCGTGTTGATTTCAAAAGAAGCAATGAATTTTTCCATCACACTCATTGTATTAACAACGGCAGCTAGCCTAGGCTGTTGGTTAAGCTATCTTCAGGGACGATGGTTAGGTAATACTAAAATTGTGCAAAAATGGCTGGCTTATCTTCCGGCGCATTATCATCAACGTTCTCATCAACTATTTCACCGTCATGGCTTGTCCGCGCTGTTAGTCGGTCGATTTTTAGCTTTTATTCGTACCCTATTACCTACTATTGCTGGAATTACTGGCCTGAATAACGCCCGCTTTCAATTTTTTAATTGGATGAGCGGCTTGCTTTGGGTACTGATTCTCACTTCCCTAGGATTTTTTCTAGGCAGAACGCCTGTTTTTATCCGATACGAAGATGAACTCATGTTTGTCTTAATATTGCTACCATTAGCACTATTGGTCATTGGGCTATTCGGCTCCATATATTTTTTGTGGCGAAAAAAATATGTCAATCCGGTCAAAGAAGATAACCAATCGTGATCCACCGTAAAATAGGTTTTCGTCTGGCTACTAGGCAGCATTGGTGGTTAACGGCACCTGCTTTAGCCGCTCTCGTGGTATTTTTTATCTTCATCATGTTACCAACAAAAAATACGTTACAAATTATCGCTAATAAGCCAGGATTCAAAATACCTGATGGCTTTGCAGTGTACCAATACCTCGATGAGCAAAAAATCCGTATTAAAAGCATTACATACGAAAATGACGCTCTAGTGATAAGTTTTGAATCCCCCCCCAGTGTCAGTCTAGTTGTCGCCTCTAATTTTCGTTAATGGGAACTAATAAAGAGGCGATATAATCATGGAAAAACCGACGTATTCGGAAGAGTTTAAAGAGCAGGCGCTGTGTAAGGTTTATCATCGGAATGGGCGTACAATGAAAGCCATTGCGGATGAACTTAACGTGCCGCCGAGGAAGCTAAGAAGTTGTTTAGCAGAAAGTGAACTCGCCTCTTGGTGCAGGGGGCAGGGTATTTTTGTTCATCACCTGAAGCAATGGCGCGCGGATTTTTGTGACCCGAAGCGAACACAACGCAGTAAGAGGAAAAATGATTATTCCCGAACAGCGCCAGTCTATTATGATGTGGATTACTGAAGCAACGCAGGCCGAACGCGCCGAACAGCGCCGCCGCCCCACAAACTCTCACCCTGTGAGCGGGCTAAGCTACTGGAAATAACCTCTTCGGCCAAATTTGCTCATTTACCCCCGAGTCAAATTGTGCCGATGTTGGCTGATGAAGGGCTCTATTTCGCCTCCGAATCCACTTTCAAGACGCCCGCGCATGGGTCGAACACGTGGTGCACTGGTATAATCAAGAGCATCGCCACAGTGCCATTGAATTTGTCACACCTGCACAAAGACATGCAGGCCTTGATAAAGCCCTATTAGCTCAGCGTAACACAGTGTATGAAAAGGCACGCGCTGCAAACCCTACACGCTGGGCAGGTCAAATCCGTCAGTGGCCGTATGTGAAAGAAGTCCATTTAAATCCACAAAAATCCAGAGAAAAAAAGGTGAAACCAGACGCCAAAAAAGCAGCCTAGGATTTTACATCCTGGGCGACAACTACATTGACAATTACCGGTAACGACAGAGTTGCTCAGGATTAAACTGTAGTGTGGAAATTAAGGTTGCGTCAGCAAGCTGCTTGGCCGAAACCGGTTTACCTGCCAGCGTTGCCCCCATCCGGCTCAGGGTACGAGCGGGTAGCGTTGCCCCATTTAAGGTAATATTCGATGCTTCTGCTAGCCGCTGCCGCTCACTCTTAAAATCTTTTAATGACGCCTGAAATACCTCCAAAGTAGGGTAGTATTTTCTTGCCTCAGCAATATTCACCTGATAGGTGGCTTCGAAACCGTATTGCCCCTCTTGAAATAGCATTCCGTAGTATTCGCCCCGGGTTTGGCTACTCTGTGGGTGATAAGGCTCTGCCAGATAGGTTTGCAGTGTTGCATTCAAGGTATCTCCGTTTTTCGTAGCATCCGAGCCTGTCACGCTAATTTCACCCACATAAGAGTCGTACAAAGCATAGCGGTGTTGCCTACCTTGATAACGGCTGGACAGCATCAATACATGATTGCCGGCTTTTAATAGATACTCCCCCTCATTGCTAATTTCTATCTGCTGCACAGGGGTAAAAATGGCCTGATTAAGGATATTAATTGATTTTAATTTACCAAATTGCTGACCGAACTCATGAAGTTGCTTGACGTCCGCATCGGGTAGCGCGCGCCCTCTGTTTTTTGTTCGTTAATCATAGCGTGCGTCACTATGGCATTAAGAAAATTCTGTGTTTGGCTTTCTCCCGCTGCACGCGCATTCAGCCAAGCCATGCCCATCCCCAGGGCGGGATCTAACTCATTAATTAATCAATTTTAGATTACAAAACACACAATTTGTGTATATTAATTAAACATATGAGAAAATTTCGTCTGCGAAATGCTTAAATATTGATCTTATTGATGACAAAAAATACAAAGTGGAATACCGCCCTGTGCCCATCCCGGTGGCGGTAACAAAAGCGTAAGTGCTGCTATCGCCGATAAACAGCCCTTGTGGCGCAATACGGATATCAATTTCTACCCCCTGGGTTCTATTTTCCATGCCCGCACGCCGCCAGCTCACAATACTATTTGATTGGCAGGCGCTCCAATAATTACTGTATTGCCGTGCTGTTTGCCCCGTCATCCCACGTAATTGAGCGTAGGAATCCTGCAATTGCAACAACTGATGCATGTCATTACGCCACGCCTGATAATACCTGTGCTCAAAAGCGGTCAGAATTAATTTTTCTACGTCCAGAATGCCCTCAGCCCGATGAAAAGAATCTGCCAGGTCACGCCGTTGTTGCACATCCAATGCAGAATATTTCACTTCACCTGATGACAACTGATCAACCAAGGTGATAGCACGTACCAAGCGCATCGTTAGATCGCTGGCCGAGACTAATTGACCTTGTATATTCCAGGTCAACACTAACTTGTCTTCACTGATTTTATGGTACAAGAAACCGTCATCGCTCAAGGTGATTTTATGACCCAGTTCATTGACCGCCATCTGCGTACGGCGGGCGGCAATATCCGCTCTGATCCCTTGTTTATCCAGCGCTATGCCAAACTGGTAGGCATAACCACCGGTTTGCAGGTCATAGTCGGTCAGTGAACAGCCTACTAGGCTGACGTAATGAGGGGTGCTGTTAACTTGATAGGTTGAGTAAAGGATCGTACTCAATTGTTTAATTTTTTCTGCCAGCTTGGTAGGGCTATATCCACCCAGTGTTTGGTGGTTGATCTCATTTTCACCCCCGCTGCCATGGCCGACTACCTGCCAGCGTAGCTGGCCGCTCAGTACATTGCCATAAACTAAATGAAGGCGACCTTCTGAATCGAATTTAAACTGGACGGAACGATCAGGGTGCTTACTGGTTAATTTTTCTGCAGCAATCACGACTGCAAGGTCATCCTCAAGCTGAAGAATAAGTTGACTGTCAAAGCGAGTATTGGCGCTGTAGTTGGCACCACTGACCGCTAATTTATTTGATTGAGATATAGGTGGGCTGGTAACCCTATCATCTAGCAGGTTTGTCGCGTAACGAATAGTCTGTTTAGTGTCTTCCCTGGTCATTTCGCTAAAAATTAACTCCTCGCTTTTCGTGACAAACTGAGTATAAACATAACAGCGGCACAAAGAACGACAGACGGGCCAGCGGGTGTATCATAACAAGCTGACAAAATGAGTCCTCCACTTACCGCTAGCATGCCAATAACCACCGCTATCCCTGCCATTTGCTCCGGAGTGCGGGCAAATCGACGAGCAGCAGCAGCAGGAATGATCAACAGCGAAGTAATAATTAGCGCTCCGACAAATTTCATCGACAAACCGATGGTAATGGCAGTAATCAGCATGAGTAGCATCCTGGATCGTTGCAAATTAACACCGTCCACGTGAGCCAGTTCAGGGCTGATGGTCATCAACAAAAATGGTCGCCATTGCCAACAAAGTATCAGTAATACCAAAGCGGCTCCACTGGCAATAAGCCAAATATCACTTAATCTAACCGACAGTAAATCACCAAATAAATAAGCCATTAAATCAACCCGCACATTATGCATTAGGCTGACGACCACTAAACCAAGAGACAAAGCACTGTGCGCTAAAATGCCAAGTAAAGTATCAACAGCAAGCTGTGGTTTTCGCTCCATCAACACTAATATTAATGCCAACATTAACGTAATGGCTATCACCGTATAAAATGGATCAATATGTAGTAGCAAGCCACAAGCCACACCGAGTAAAGAAGCATGCGCCAGCGTATCACCAAAATAAGACATTCTACGCCATACGATAAAAGAGCCTAATGGACCTGCTAGCGTAGCTAATAACATGCCAGCTAACCAACCGGGAAGAAGCAGTTCAATCATCGATCATCGCTCCACTTCATAACGATGGTTATGACGATAAATCGCCAGTTGTTCAGCGCCACTTTTACCGAACATCGCGATAAATTCAGGATGCATAGAAACCGCTTCAGGCGTACCTGAACAGCAAATATGCTGATTGAGGCAAAGTACTTCATCCGTTTTAGCCATAACTAAATGTAAATCATGTGAAACCATCAACAGAGCGCAACCTAATTCCATGCGTAATTGCTCAATTAAATCATAAAGTGCCAGTTGCCCATTAATATCTACCCCTTGTGTCGGCTCATCCAATACCAATAGTTGGGGTTTATTCAGTAATGCTCTAGCCAGCAATACACGCTGACTTTCACCACCAGACAATTTCTGCATCGGGCTTTCTAACAAATGAAGGGCTTGAACCCGGTTAAGTGCTGACAAAATATCTGCTGATTGGCTTTTTGCCTGTAAGCCCATGAAACGGTTTACTGTCAAAGGTAAGCTCGCCTCTAAATAGAGTTTTTGTGGCACATAGCCGATACGTAGAGCCGGTTTTCGTATCAATGTACCGCTCGTGGGTGCGAGAAGCCCCAGAACTACCCGAACTAGCGTTGATTTACCCGCCCCATTGGGACCCAGTAAAGTCAGTAACTGCCTCGGCTGTAAGCAAAGAGAAATATCATTGAGTACTCGTCTTTCACCTAAGGTAACCGAGATGCTATTAAGCATTATTAGCGTGGACATAATGATCACATTTGCAAAATCAATTTAATGTTATAATATTACATTTGATTGATTCACACGACGAGAAAATTTACTTTATGTTCAAGAAAAAGAGATGGCGGCAGTACGCGGCTCTCACTGTTGTATGCCTCACCTTTAACACCTTTAATCTTGCTTTTGCCACTGTAGTTACTTCAATACGCCCATTGGGATTTATTGCTGCCGCTATCACAGAAGGTGTCACACCAACAAAAGTCTTATTGCCTAATGGTGCTTCGCCCCATGACTATGCTTTACGTCCATCGGATCTAACACTGCTACGCGATGCGGATTTAGTTATTTGGATTGGACCTGACATGGAGATTTTTCTTAGTAAACCATTAACCCGGTTTGCTACTAATAAACAGATCGCCATTGCACAATTACCTAAAGTTGAAGCGTTATTAATCAGAGACACTGAACATGATCATCCGGTTTCTGAACAGGTAACAACAGAAAAAGATGATCATCACCATCATCATGGCGATTATAATATGCATCTTTGGTTATCACCTTCAATAGCCAAACTAGCCGCAATCGCGATTCATGATAAATTGTTGGAACTTATGCCGCAAAATAGAGACAAACTAGATGAAAATCTGCGTCAATTTAAAGATCAACTAGCGCAACGCGAGGAAAAAATTGCTAAGATGCTTAAGCCTATACAAAACAAAGGATATTTTGTTTTTCATGATGCTTACGGCTACTTTGAAGAACGGTTTGGCTTAACGCCATTGGGTCATTTTACCTTCAATCCCGCAATACAGCCTGGGGTACAACGTTTAGATCAAATAAAAACCCAGTTGCTTGATAAAAAAGCAACCTGTATTTTTGCTGAGCCACAATTCAGGCCAGCCGTGATCAATGCTATTGCCGAGGGTACAGATGTACATATAGGTATGTTAGATCCACTGGGGGGAAGCATCGAGTTGCACAAGGACAGCTATGTAGAGTTTTTATCTCAGTTGTCCGATCAATATCTAAGCTGCCTGAAATAGATCGCTACCCAATGAATTTTGAGTTACGGCAAGGTGGCAATCAATCGAATCCCAGGAGTGTATCCCCTTCGTCTTTGAAATTGCCTTCGGCTGCCAGGGCGACCGACCGATGAGGCAAGCACCCGCAGCCAGGCTTCAAAGACGAAGGGGATGGTACATGACAGAGTGATGAGAGCAAGCAGCCAACGCCGTCGTAACTCGAAAGACGAAAGGTATACATTGTAAGGATAAAAACAATTGCAGCAGGTAGTCCGAACTATCACTTTAACGTATAACAGCCTATCACGCCCACACCGTATAATGCTGGGGTCTTTGATTCTAGTGACATTGGCTGTGTTTATTTGGCAACCTGCTGTTCATCTTCCAGAAAATGATCCTATCAGCAAAGACATAACACTGAACCTCACTCAGCCAAGATCATTACCCCTTGATGTCAACGAACCGCTTGAGCAAACAATACCCGAACCTGATGAAATTCTCCAAGATGAACTGGATACCAAGTCTCCTAATGGCTCCAGCACCAATGAATATGTGATTTCGTCAGGGGACACCTTAGGCAATATTCTGACTCAATATGGCATCGATAAGGCGGATATTGCCTTGCTGGCTTCACAACATCGAGCATTGCGTCATCTAAAAGTAGGTCAACAGATTTCCTGGTCCATCAATGCAAATGGGGATTTACAACGCTTGCTTTGGGAGGTCTCAGCTCGCGAAAGCCGCATTTATGATCGCATTGGCAATCACTTTAAAGAAAAAAAAATATTGCAACAAGGTGAATGGCATGACAGTGTGCTAAAAGGACGTTTCGGAGGAAATTTTATCAAAAGTGCAAAAAATGCTGGATTAAATACCACCGAAATACGCGCTGTTACTAAAGCACTACAATGGCAATTAAACGTCAATAAACTGCAAAGCGGCGATCAGTTTTCAGTATTGATGTCACGAGAAAAATTTGAAGGCCGTCATGAGCAGAGCCGACTACTTGGGGTTCATATACTTTCAAACGGCAAAGATTATTACGCGATTCGCGCCAGCGACGGAAAATTTTATGATCGCCATGGTTCTGGTTTAGCGCGGGGTTTTATGCGTTTTCCGACGATGAGACACTTCCGTATCTCTTCTGGATTCAATCTGCGCCGTGTTAATCCGGTCAGTGGAAGGATTACCCCACATAAAGGAGTGGATTTTGCGATGCCAATAGGAACACCCGTACTCAGCATCGGGGATGGTGAAGTGTTGATAGCCAAACGAAGCGGAGCCGCAGGTAATTATGTTGTTATCCGCCACGGGCGCCAATACATCACGCGCTATATGCATCTAAAAAAACTATTGGTTGAGCCAGGGCAAAAAGTAAAACGGGGAGATCGCATCGCTTTATCCGGTAATACGGGGCGCTCTACCGGACCACATTTGCATTATGAATTATGGATTAACCAGCAAGCGGTTAATCCTGTCACCGCAAAGTTGCCACGTTCTGAAGGGTTAACAGGCCAAAGTCGCCGGAAATATATGGCAACAGCCAAACAAGTTGTATCGCAGCTGCGTTTTAATTAATCGACAGAGTGTGTTATGCATCAAGAAAAAAATAAAAACGAAGGGTTTATTCCACGCTTTCAAAAATCATTTCTTTATCCGCGTTATTGGCTAATTTGGTTTAGCATTATGCTTCTTATTGTCTCAGCTTATATCCCTGCTAGAATACGGGATCCGTTTTGGGCCAGCCTCGGACGCCTCGTCGGAAAATTTGCTAAAGGTGCACGGCGGCGTGCACGTATCAATCTTTGCTATTGTATGCCGCAATTAGATGAAAAAAAACGCGAAAAACTGATTGATGACATGTTTGCGGCCGCAGCACAGCCCATGGTGATGCTGGCTGAATTATATTTACGTGGCACTAAATCACTGTGTTCGCGTGTACATTGGCATGGCAGAGAAATATGGGACGATGTACAAAAGCAGGAACGTAATATCATTTTGCTGGTTCCTCACGGTTGGATGATAGATATCCCTTTCATGTTGCTGGCAGCAGAAGGAAAACCCGTAGCCGGCATGTTCCATCATCAACGTAATTCACTCATCGATTATTTGTGGAATCGTACCCGATTACGCTTTGGTGGCCGTATTCATTCACGCGAGGAAGGCATAAAACCCTTTATTAGCTCGGTACGTCAAGGATTTTGGGGTGGTTATTTACCTGATGAAGACTACGGAACTGATCAAAGCGAATTTGTGGATTTTTTTGCCACTTATAAAGCAACGTTACCAACGCTTGGACGCTTAATGAAAATATGCAACGCTGCGATTGTGCCCATGTTCTCTGTCTATGATTACAATAAACACCGTTTTGATATTTATATTCGCCCACCAATGGATGACTTAACCGGTGCAGATGATGCTTATGTCGCACGGAGAGTCAACGAAGAAATAGAAACATTGATCACCCCAAATCCAGAACATTACGCTTGGATATTGAAATTCATTAAAACCCGAAAACACGGTGAGATACAACCTTATTTGCGTAAGGATCTTTAATCCCACCGTCCACTAAGAGCCTATTCGAAATCTTCTTTGAGCTACGCTCCGGCGAGGAAAAAAGGGATGAAAAAGATTTTGAATAAGCTCTAATACACAACCATAGGATAATCAAGGAGCATCGATATGGCAGCAAGCGATCCTACACCCGCCTGTGATCTCGTTATTTTTGGCGCTAGAGGTGATCTAGCACGCCGAAAACTACTGCCTTCACTTTACCAGCTAGAAAAAGCCGGTCATCTCCATCCGGATACACGAATTATTGGTATGGCTCGTGCCGATTGGAATAAAGAGCAGTATAGCAAGCAAGTGAAAGAATCCCTTAACAAATTTATAAAAGAAAAGTTAGATAATTTACTCTGGTCTAAACTCCAAGCGAGATTAAATTTTTGTAAGCTAGATGTCGAAGACAATGAACATTTTAAAAAATTAAAAGAATTGCTTGATCAAAAAGATCATCCCGCGATCCATTATTTCGCTATGCCGCCAAGTACCTTTGGCTCGATTTGTAAAGGATTAGCGCAAGCAAAATTAAATAGCCCCCCCAATCGAGTCGTGATGGAAAAACCATTAGGCAAAGATTTTGCCTCATCACAGGTGATTAACAATCAAGTCGCTAAATATTTCAACGAATCTCAGGTTTATCGTATCGATCACTATTTAGGCAAAGAAACCGTGCTCAATTTGCTGGCCTTGCGTTTTGCTAATAACCTGTTTATCTCTAACTGGGATAATCGTACTATCGATCACATACAAATTACCGTTGCTGAAGAAGTTGGCATTGAAGGGCGCTGGGGATATTTTGATGAAGCAGGTCAAATGCGAGATATGGTGCAAAGCCATTTATTGCAGATTCTCACTATGATTGCTATGGCGCCTCCTGCCAAACTTAATGCCGATGATATCCGTGATGAAAAAGTGAAAATATTACGATCTTTACGCCGTATCGATCATCGTAACGTGCGTAATACTACCGTTCGTGGCCAATATATCGCTGGAAAGCTGCAAGGCCATCAGGTACCCGGTTATCTGGAAGAAGACGGGGCAAATAAAAATAGCATTACCGAAACCTTTGTCTCAATCCGACTGGATATCGATGATTGGCGTTGGGCAGGGGTACCCTTCTACCTACGCACTGGTAAACGGCTGACAACTAAATGCTCTGAAGTCGTGGTGTACTTCAAAAATCAAGTACTCAATTTATTTACGGGATCTTATCTAGAACTACCACAAAATAAATTAACCATTCGTTTACAACCTGATGAAGGGATCGAAATACAAATTCTCAATAAAGTACCCGGCTTAGAGCATAAACACCGATTGCAAACAACTAAACTTGATTTAAGCTTTTCGGAAACTTTTCATCAAGAACATCTTGCCGATGCTTATGAACGTCTACTATTGGAAGTCATGCGGGGCATCCAAGCATTATTTGTCCGTCGTGATGAAGTGGAAGAAGCCTGGAAATGGGTTGATTCCATTATGGCAGCTTGGAAAACTGAAAATCAGGCACCAGAACCCTATGAATCAGGTAGCTGGGGGCCAAAAGCTTCCGCTGATATGCTCACCAATGATAGTCGTTCATGGAACGAATAGTAGACTGATTCGGCTATACCCAATGAATTTCGAGTTACAGCAAGGCGGCAAGGGCGACCGACCGATGAGCGTAGACATACTACGTGATTCGGCGAGCATCCGCAGCCAACGCCGCCGTAACTTGAAAGGCAAAGGGTATATATTAAAAAATCGACTATACCCAAAGCCAACAACGCGGCGGCTTTAAAGGCAAAGGGTATAATCACTTTAACGGTGATTTTTATCGAGGCATCGCGTGACGAATGATTTTGCAATAGAGGGGGTGTTAGCACGCGCCATCACGGGATTTAATCCCCGCGAATCACAGCAAAAAATGGCGCAGGCAGTCCGCGAAGCTATAAAAGCCAAACAACAGTTAGTGGTGGAAGCCGGTACGGGAACTGGCAAGACCTTCGCCTATTTAGTTCCAGCATTACGGGCAAAATGTAAAATTATCATTTCTACCGGCTCCAAGGCGTTGCAAGATCAGCTCTATGGGCGAGATCTACCCACCATCGTGCAGGCAATAGATTTTAAAGGCCAGTTGGCTTTATTAAAAGGACGGTCAAATTATCTTTGTCTCGAGCGTTTAGCTCAACAATTGCTCGTTGGCAATCAACAGACAGATAACATACTAAAGGAGTTTACCTACTTACGCCGTTGGTCATCAACAACAGAGGACGGCGACATCAATACCTGCGTTAAAATAGCAGAAGACAGTCTTATCTGGCCATTGGTAACCAGTACCCATGATAATTGTCTAGGGGCTGATTGCCCAAAATATCAAGATTGTTTTGTCGTGAAGGCTCGGCGCCGAGCTATGGATGCGGATATCGTTGTCGTCAATCATCACCTTTTTATGGCCGATAGGGTAGTGAAAGAAAGTGGTTTTGCTGAACTCATTCCCTATGCTGATGCAGTGATATTCGACGAGGCTCACCAAATTCCTGATATTGCCAGCCAGTATTTCGGGCAACAATTGACCAGCCGTCAGTTAATGAATTTAGCCAAAGATATTATCGTTATCTATCGAACGGAACTACAGGACACATCTCAATTACAAACCAGTGCTGATCAATTGATTAAATGTATACAAGATCTCCGCTTAGCTTTTGGCTCCCTCACGCCTCAATCTCACTTTTTGGGTAATTTTCGAGGAGATTTGGCTGATCTATTACAAAAGAACTTACGACGAACCGCACCGTTGCAACAAGCACTGGTATTATTGAAAGAGGCATTGGAATTTTGTCATGACACCGTCAAGTCATCCCTTGGGCGTTCCGCTACACTTGATACCCTTTACGAACGAGTGATGATGTACCTTAATCGATTTAAAAGACTCAAAGAAGTTACGATCCCTGGTTTTAGCTACTGGTATGAATGTAATCCCCGCCACTTTATACTGGCGTTAACCCCTCTTTCTATTGCTGAGCGTTTTCATGAATTAATGATCGAAAAACCCAGTAGTTGGATTTTTACTTCAGCAACGCTTTCCGTTAATGAGGGATTTGAGCATTTTACTCAACGTCTCGGATTGACAGAAAGCAAAACCTTGCTGTTACCTAGCCCATTCGATTATGCCAACCAAGCATTACTTTGCGTACCACGCCATTTACCCTCACCTAATCAATTCGATGTAGCGCAAAAACTAGCGGATATGCTTAAACCTGTGATCGAAGCCAATCATGGACGGTGCTTTTTTTTATGTACCTCCAATCAAATGATGCGTGAACTGGCAGAAGCTTTTCGCGCCAGTATGACATTGCCTGTTTTAGTACAAGGAGAAACCAGTAAAGAGGCGTTATTAAATCAATTTATTACCGCTGGCAACGCCTTGTTGGTGGCAACCAATAGTTTCTGGGAAGGCGTCGATGTGCGAGGAAACACATTGTCCTGTGTCATTATTGATAAATTGCCCTTCACTACTCCCGATGATCCTTTGTTGAAAGCGAGAATGGAAGACTGCCGTTTACGGGGTGGAAATCCTTTTAATGACGTTCAGTTACCTGACGCAATTATTATGCTAAAACAAGGCGTTGGGCGTTTAATTCGTGATATTAGCGATAGAGGGCTATTGGTTATCTGTGATCACCGATTAGTAACACGTCCTTACGGCGCTACTTTTCTTAACAGTCTGCCACCAACACCACGCACACGTGATTTAATCACCGCTATTGAATTCGTTAAACCACAAAGACTTTAAACACAAGCGATAACAAATAAAAAGAACTTTTTTAGGCATTTTTTGGCGTCGTTTTTGTATTACTTATAGCCCGAATCAGTCTAATTTGATTCAGGCGGGGGAGTGCAGACAGTACAAATAGTACGGCAAGCGACGACAACCCAGAATTGGGTAGACACTCCTAGGATTCGATTAATTGCCGCCTTGCCGTAATTCGAAATTCATTAGGTTTACGCGCTCATCGTTCTCACGCCCTGGCCGCGCCTAGTGGCAACTTGAAGGGCTGTGGGTATATTAGACCTCTTTGGAAACCGTAGTTCGTTATGCGGAGTCAAGGCACCCGGCGCACAGCAACCTTCGTTAACATAAAGTACATGAGGATTGCGCGCACCGGACAACGCAGGATCCGTATCACGCAGTAGGTTTCCGAAGAGGGCTATTATTAGGCAACAAGTCGAATGCTGTTTTAGTATCCAAAATCGGCAGGCTATGCCAATAGTCCTTGTCGTTGTTGCATTCCTTGCGTAAAAGTTTGCATACCCAGCTGCCCATTAGTTTGCATTACACCTTCTAGTTGATGTGTTTTACCTTCTCTGATCAGGTTACTGACCGCAGTACTGCGCGTTAAAATTTCAAATAAAGCGATACGTCCCCCTCCTTGCTTATTGACAAGCTTTTGGGCGATGACCGCAACCAGCCCAGCGGCTAATTGTCCGCGAACAGCAATTTTCTCTGCTGCTGGAAAAACATCAATGAGCCGATCAATCGCTTGTGCTGCCGTCCGAGTGTGTAAAGTCGCTAATACAAGATGCCCGGTTTCGGCGGCTGTCAATGCCAGGCGAATACTTTCGGTATCACGTAATTCACCCAGCAAAATAATATCAGGATCCTGACGCAGTGTTGCATTTAAGGCCGCACTGGCAGAATGCGTATGACACCCCAAATCTCTTTGTTGAATCAGACCTGCACCTTGCTCATGAATATATTCAATAGGATCTTCCAACGTAATAATATGCCGTCCTCCTTGCTGATGAATCGCCCCAATAATCGCATTCAATGTGGTTGACTTACCGCTACCCGTAGCGCCAGTGATCAAAATTAATCCATCTTTCTGTTGCATTAATGGTTCAATAGACCTCTTCGGAAACTAGCATTCATATAAGAATTTTGGTAAAATACTCCTAAACAAGGAGCCGCCATGAAATATGAAGTAATAAAAGTACTGGAAGAGGAAAAATTTCGTCGCTTAACGGGTGTTAAACGCAGTACATTTGAAAAGATGATAAAGATATTGAATGAAGCAGATAAGAGTAAGCAAGGGAAAGGAGGTCGGAAACCCAAGCGGGGTTTAGAAGAGCGCTTATTAATGGCACTGGAGTATATACGAGAATATCGCACTTATTTTCATGTCAGCCAAAGCTATGGCGTGAGTGAGAGCACATGCTATGAAACGATTAAATGGATAGAGAATACACTAATAAAGCATCCTGATTTTGCCCTACCTGGACGCAAAGCTGTATTAAAAAGGGATAGGGAGTATGAGCTGGTTCTTATTGATGCCACAGAAACGCCGATTGAACGTCCCCAAAAAAACAAAAGCCGTTTTACTCAGGAAAAAAGAAACGACACACCTTAAAAACACAAGTGCTCGTTGATAAAAAAAGTAAAGCAGTCATCTGTACAAGCTTTACGAATGGGAGGCGCCATGATTTTAGGTTGTTTAAGGAGTCTGGTGTGCGAATACATCCTGACATCAAAACAGTTACCGATACAGGTTACCAAGGGCTTGGCAAGATTCATTCAAACTCGGCGTTGCCTAAGAAAAAGACAAAGAAAAATCCCTTAACAAAAGAAGATAAACGCAACAATCGTGCGTTATCAAGCCAGCGTGTATTAAACGAACATGTCATTGGTATGATTAAAAGATTTAAAATTGTATCAGACCGTTATCGAAACAGGCGAAAACGTTTTGGATTAAGATTTAATCTGATTGCTGCAATTTATAATATGGAAATTAGATAAATGATAGTTTCCGAAGAGGTCTAATGATGTCCGGCACCGCGAGGGCAGTCAGCTGAGGGCAGTGGCTGGATATCAACCGGAAGGCCACTGATAAACCGTGCTGTTGCTGAAAAAAATTTCCCCGAAGCCTTTGTTTATTTTTTGTCGTGTAGGCGAAATCCAGTTGCCCGGCTTGTCGTAATTTTAAGCGTTGCGCCTCGTTTAATAGCTGTTGGCATAATGCTTGTAGCTCACTATTATTTACTGGTGAATATTCCGGGAAAGGACATAGTAGGCCATCAATACGTAACCGAGGGTAATGGCCACTACAAAGATGCAGATCAGATGCATTATGTTTCATACTCAGCACAATTAATTGTTCAAAATCCATGGCAATCCCTCAGAGCTTATTCGAAATCTCTTGTGCTCGCTGATATCCCCTTCGCCTTTGAAGTTTTAGATTACTCGGTACTCGCAATCCTCATGTACTTGTGTACACAGCGGTTGCTGTGCGCCACATTAAGTATGGCTCAGAGAAAATTTCGCATATATAGCCAAACCAGTTTAATTTGATTCTGTGTTGTCGTCGCTTGCCTTACTATTTGTACTGTCTGCGCTCCTCCGCCTTGAATCAAATTAAACTGATTCGGCTATATCCTTCGCCTTTGAAGCCGCCGCGTTGTTGGCTGCGGGTGTTCGTCGGCTAGCGACAACTTCAAAGGCGAAGGATATAAGCTCTTCAATTCATGTGAGCATGACATGATCACTATCCAACAAAATATACATGATGTTAAAAAACAAATCGCATCAGCAGCAGAGCATTGCGGACGCTCTCCCAAAGAAGTGTCTCTGCTTGCAGTGAGTAAAACTCAATCTGTGAGTGCGATCAAAAAAGCGATCAACGCTGGACAATACGCTTTTGGCGAAAACTATGTGCAAGAAGCGATAGATAAAATTGCTTATTTTGCGCACCACTCGAAACTGGAATGGCACTTTATTGGCTTATTGCAATCCAATAAAAGTCGTTTAGTTGCCGAATATTTTACTTGGTGCCATACGGTAGATAGCCTGAAGATAGCCCAGCGACTAAGTCATCAGCGGCCGGGTAATATGCCCGCGTTAAATATTCTTATCCAAATTAATATTAGTGGTGAAAAAAGCAAATCAGGCATTTCATTAAATGAACTACCACAATTGGCTGAGAACATTTATACCTTGCCCAATCTGCAATTACGTGGATTAATGGCGATTCCGGCGGCAGATAATGATTATCCGCGCCAACTGGCGATTTTTCAGCAGATGCATCAGGCTTTTCTGTTACTCAAAGAAAATTATCCGCAAGTAGATACCTTATCTTTGGGAATGACCCATGATATGACAGCAGCTATTCATGCTGGCAGTACTTTAGTGCGTATTGGGACGGCTATTTTTGGTAGTCGAGGTAAAACATAATCAATTTTAAGAGAAAAATTTTATGGAACATCGCAGTATTGCTTTCATCGGCGCGGGCAATATGGCTCGTGCAATTATTGCTGGATTGTGTCATCAGGGCTATCCCGGCGAAAAGATAAGTGTTTATGCCCCTTCTGGGCAGAATCGTGACACTTTGGCGAGAGAATTTGGCGTTATTAGTAGCGCTGATAATATCGTTTCAGCTCAGCAAGCAGAAGTTATCGTGCTCGCTGTTAAACCACAAATCATGGCTACAGTGTGTGAGTCACTGAAAGAGAAGATTGATTTCTCTAAAAAATTAGTATTATCTATCACGGCTGGAATAAGCATTGCACGTTTTTATGCGCTATTGGGCGATAAACTGAATATAATTCGGATCATGCCTAATCTTCCTGTATCGGTCGGAAAGGGGATGTGTGGGTTATTCGCACCAAAAAACACAGATCAATCTGACCTTAATTTTGCTGAAGATTTTATGCGTTCAGTCGGTGAGGTTTGCTGGTTAAATGCTGAAAGCGATATTAATACCGTGATCGCAGCGGCGGGCAGTTCGCCAGCTTATTTTTTTCTATTAATGGATGCCATGCAGCAAGAAGCGATAAAACAGGGCTTTGATGCTGAAAAAGCAAGATTGCTGATACAACAAGCGGCATCTGGTGCGGCAGCATTAGTGGAAGCCAAACCACAATGCTCTTTATCAGAATTATGTCATCAAGTCACTTCGAAGGGAGGCACTACCGCGGCGGCATTAAAGATATTTGAAGAAAATAATATGGCAAATATTGTCTCCCAAGCGATGCAAGCCGCGATCACCCGGGCAGAGGAAATGGAAAAGTCGTTTTGAAAAATACCAAATGAATGAAAAACTAGACCTCTTTCGATATATACCCTTCGCCTTTGAAGTTGCCTTCGGCTGCCAGGGGGTGAGACCGATGAGCGTAGATAGACTACGTGATTCGGCGAGCACCCGCAGACAACAAAGCCGTAACTTGAAAGGCGAAGGGTATATCTACTGTAAATGCTATCTGAAACATAATATCAAGGATTAAAATTTATCCATGTTAACGCTGATTTTTTTGACTAAAACCGTTATCGACCTTTACGTGATGCTACTGTTACTGCGCATTTGGATGCGGTGGGTTAATAGTGATTTTTACAACCCCTTTACACAATCTGTTGCCAAATTGACTCAACCAATCATCGGCTCTCTGGGCAGAATACTGCCTTCATTAGGCCCTATTGAGAGTGCATCCTTATTTTTTGCATTTTTATTAATGACGATAAAATATCCGCTGTTATTATTAATTCAAGGCGGGGGCTTGGTATTAAGCCCTTATAATCTTCTTTTTGGTGTTATCTCTTTACTTAAAGCCGCCGGGTATCTTATTTTTTGGGTAATGATTATTAGGGCATTAATGAGTTGGATTAGCCAAGGAAGCAGTCCAATGGATTATTTGTTATACCAATTGTCTGATCCACTGATAACAAAAATTCGCCGTGTGGTTCCATCAATGGGCGGTATTGATTTTTCTCCGATGATAGTAATACTCCTTTTATATTTAATTAATTATTTGGGGATGGATCTGTTAGGAGAGCTTTGGTTCGTACTCTAAACGCCTATTCCAAATCTTTTTCTTCCTCTCCTCAAAAGCAAAATAAAGAATTGAGGAGGAAAATAATTTTTCTGTTGACTATGCTGAATATATATAGAGATAAAAACTCAGTACATATTCAGTATACCCTTCGCCTTTCAAGTTACGGCGACGTTGACAGCGATCACTCATCCTCTGTCATGTACTGCTTGCACACTTCGGGGATTCGATTGATTGCCGCCTTGCCGTAACTCGAAATTCATTGGGTATATGTATATGAGAAAGATAAAAACGCTCTTAAAACTGTTAGCCATTTTTCTATTGTCACCGCCCGCTTTCGCCTATTCTTTAGATGAACATAAAATGTGTGAGCTGCTATTAATGCCTATAAAAAGTTGTGCTCAATCCGCTCCCCCTGCACAGCAAAAAATAGCAGCCAAGATAGAAAGCCCATTTTCTTCGCAAAAAGAAGCGGAAGAATTCAACGCAACAATGCAGAGAATTTGGCCATGGTGGTAATATATTTCCCGCAAAATATGATTTATCTCATTATTACCGATGCCGACTAAACTGGCTGATGAAAGGGATTTAATCAAGTCTGTTTGTATTGATACATAAAAATTGCATTACTAATACGTAAAAAATCTCAACCCATTATTCTTATCCGATACCTTTAATCGTTAAGCTTCATTTTAATCACCAGAACCTTTTCTTACCTGTTTTCATTAATTAGAGAAGGAAATTAAAATGCCAAATGATCTTCTATTATCCGGCGATTGGCCAACAATAATACAAACCACCGATACGACAGAAAATGATCCTGCATTCATTAATCCAGTGTGTTCAAATTTGATAGATGTCTACTCTTCTTCGGAAAAACCAAATTTTGGTTATTTTGATGAAGAAGAAAAAGAAGAAGAAGATTTAAAGCTTGGTTGTGTCAACCCTAACGATATTTTGTCCATAGCTTCTGTAAAAACAATCCAATATTCTGATCCTACCAGTACCCACCCGCCACCTGTCTCACAACAAAGCAGTTCAGTAAACATATTGACTAATCACAAAGCCAAAGTGGATATAAACCCAAAGCCGAAATTAAAGAAAATTTTAGCGGATCCTAACGATAAAATAACCGCTGACTTCAAAGATACCGTTAAAGAAACCGATCAAGATATTTTAATCAAAGCTCTTATTTGGTTTCGTAAACGGCGCGAGGTATTAAGAGGCCCCTACCCTGAAAAATGTCATTACATTGCCTGTTATATGATGAGCGATAACGGGTTTGCTATGCGTGAAGGGAAGCTAGGCGCATTGACCGGCATAAAACAGTCCACCCTGAAAGGTTGGCCCACACAATTAAAAATTCCGATATCTTTTTGGGCTGAACTAAAACGTGCCGCAAATGAAAACACTGAGACAGAAAGTCACAAACGACAGAAGCTCAACACGTTACCGTTAACAGCTGAAGCTGAGATAGAAAGCCCCACCAAGCAAAATAAAGATAATCTTTAAGTTCTTGAGCCAGCCTGTTAGCATTCACCTTATCAAACAGCCTCTGCTGTGAGGCTGTCGCCGTTGCCGATTTTTATCATATAGCCAAATCAGTCTGATTCGGGCGAACACCCGCAACCACAACACGACAGCTTCAAAGACAAAGGGTATATAAAAAATTCTCTCTATTCGTTGCTTTAGGATCCCCATTGATGAAAAAAATTGTTTTAGCGACCAGTAATCCCGGTAAAGTGCGTGAGTTAGCCAGTTTACTGGCCGCTTGGGATCTCAATGTCGTGGCACAAAACGAATTAGGCGTCACTTCGGTTGAAGAAACGGGTCTTACTTTCGTTGAAAATGCTATTTTAAAAGCGCGTCATGCAGCACAAATGACAGGGCTTCCTGCCATTGCTGATGATTCTGGCTTAGTGGTTGATGCACTGGGCGGAGCACCTGGTCTCTATTCGGCTCGCTATGCAGGCTGTAATGCCACCGATCAACAAAATGTAGCAAAATTATTGGCGGAGATGGCAGAGGTTCCTGATCAGCAACGAGGGGCAGCATACCATTGCGTATTGGTTTATTTTCATTGCGCCACTGATCCTACCCCCTTGGTGTTTCACGGCAGCTGGCGGGGAAAAATTACTGATAAGCCTATTGGCCAGGATGGGTTTGGTTATGATCCTATTTTTTATCTTCCCGCACTAAAACGCACTGCGGCACAATTAAGCACGGTAGAAAAACAAAAGATTTCTCATCGTGGCCAAGCGTTAAAACTGCTGTTGGATGCCTTAAAAAATGCTTAAATTGCCACCAATGAGCCTCTATATTCATATTCCTTGGTGCATCCAAAAATGTCCTTACTGTGATTTTAATTCTCATGCGTTAAAAGGTGATATTCCTCATCAAAAATATGTTGAGCATTTACTTGCCGATCTCGATGCCGATTTGCCATTGATCGATGGGCGAAAAATTAACAGTATTTTTATCGGAGGAGGAACGCCCAGTTTGCTGAGTGCTGAGGCTATGTCGCAATTATTGGAGGGGGTTAACGCACGGCTTAAATTGGCAGAGCACGCTGAAATTACTATGGAGGCGAATCCAGGGGCTGTCGAAGCGGAACGTTTCCGCCACTATCAGCAAGCAGGCGTCAATCGTATTTCTATCGGCGTACAGAGTTTTAGTGCCAGTAAGCTAAAAAAATTAGGGCGGGTACACGGTTCTGACGAAGCAAAACAGGCGGCAATATTGGCAAATTTGCTGCAATTTCGTAGCGTGAATCTGGATCTGATGCACGGCTTGCCCGATCAATCACATCGAGAGGCACTCGATGATCTGCACCAGGCTATCGCATTAGCTCCTGCGCATATTTCTTGGTATCAACTCACTATCGAGCCCAATACCGCTTTTAGTTCTCGCCCCCACACACTGCCTGATGAAGATGTGTTATGGGCTATTTTTCAACAAGGCCAGCAGATTTTGCAAAGTGCTGGGTATCAGCAATATGAAACCTCGGCTTATGCGAAGCCTGGTTATCAATGTCAGCATAATTTAAATTATTGGCGTTTTGGTGATTATATTGGTATCGGCTGTGGGGCGCATGGCAAAATCACCCGCAGTAACGGTGAAATATTACGTACAGTAAAAACAAAGCATCCGCGTGGTTTTATGCAAGGTAAGTACCTTGATCAACAATATAATGTTGTGGTTGCTGATCGTCCATTTGAGTTTTTTATGAATCGCTTTCGACTATTCGAAGCGGCTCCGCGTGCCGATTTTTACCACTTGACTGGATTGGCAGAAAGTAGCATTCGTTCGCCATTGGATCAGGCGTTAGCTAAAGGCTATTTGTTAGAAACAAAGCAACACTGGCAGATCACCGAAAAAGGCAAGTTGTTTCTCAATTCGCTGTTAGAACTGTTTTTGTAAAAATAAAACGCTTCGAAAACAGTAATTCGTTATGCGCTCTATATACCCAATGAATTTCGAGTTACGGCAAGGCGGCCAAGGTGTGAGACCGATGAGCGTAGATAGACTACGTGATTCGGCGAGCACCCGCCGCGCCAACGCCGCCGTAATTTGAAAGGCGAAGGGTATAGAATACAAAAATACTTTTGTGATGCCCCGCGTCACAATTTAAAATTATTATTATTTTCTGATGAGTGTCCCCTTATGCAATTATCGACGACTCCAACCTTGCAAGGCGCTACCATTGCGCAATATTGCGGCATTGTCAGTAGCGAAGCGATGCTCAGTGTCAATATTTTCCATGGTTTCTTTGCTAATATACGCCACCTTATTGGAAAGCGTCTGTGTGGTTACGAAGTAGAGTTACACAAAGCACGCCAAATCGCTTTTACTAAACTGCAAGCACAGGCTGAAAAGTTAGCAGCAGACGCCGTCGTTGGTATAACGATTGATTATCATGTAGTAGGTAAAAACGGCAGTATGCTGATGTTGAGTCTTAGCGGAACCGCGGTCAAATTAGGCTAATCCATCAAATCTCGTTGCCACATTTTTAATGTTTTTGGCATTTTATCGCTATCAGGAGAAACATTACTCCAATAACCCATCACTGGCTGCCCTAAATGATCTGGCTCGACATGGGCGGCCCATATTTTTCCACTGGGCGTATACATGATGATCGCCGCTTGTTTATTTGCCATCCCTCTCACCCACAGTGAAATCACTTTCGCACCGATATTATCTAAATCATCACGATAAACATAAACATTAGCGGTTTTAATAAAGCGGCTATAGTGATCACCGACCAATTCTTTAAATGCTTTTTCTAAATAGGCTTCAGTAAATATACCGATAGAAAGCAATGTTGCTTCAGGTCGCGGATCTTTATCTGCCCGAATATAACAACCATCAATAAACACATCTTTAGGCATAGATATTTGACATTCTTTGCTGCCATTACTGTATACTTTAATCGCCGCGGTTTTTAATGGAATCAATAGCAATTTACAGTTACTGGTATCAGCAATATTATTGACGATGCCTAATCCGATGTTTTTACATATTTCGCCTGATAGTCACCACGATTAACACCAGACCAGATCTTACTATCTAGATGAGCGCTCCAATTTTTCACATCATTAATCAATATATTACCACCACTGCCATTGCTTGCTGTTAAATTCCACCAACTCCCAGCCCAATTAAATTGAGGGTCAATATCAGAAAATAAAGCAATTCCATGATAATAAGCCTGTTCAATACATTTATCGTCAGTACAACCGTTACGTCGTTCCAGCCAATCTAACCATTGTTGATCCACTTTTTTTTCTATCTTTATTAACACGATTTTTCCAATAAATATCACGTAATATATCGTCTAGCCAACGTAAATCATTATTATTACAGATGCTATATTCCACCGGTGTTTTCGGATGTTGGCAACAGATGGCAGCAACAGAACATGAAATACAGCTAAAAAATAACCACAACCCTAAACGAAAATAAACAATATTCATACTTTTATAAACCGAGTGAAAATATTAAAGTAGTTATTAATTTAAATAATATTATATTCTACGTTATATTTTTTAATAAAAACACTCTAAGAGTTTATACCCAATGAATTTCGAGTTACGGCAAGGCGGCAAGGGCGACCGACCGATGAGCGTAGACATACTACGTGATTCGGCGAGCACCCGCAGACAACAAAGCCGTAACTTGAAAGGCGAAGGGTATATTCTAAATTTTCTTTGAGCTGCGCGCAGGAGAGGAAAAAATGAGCGAAAAAGCGCAAATCAGATTAATGAAACGCAGCCAGCCTATTTACTAAGGATCAATAGTCGATTCAAAAATAAGACTGACTGTGCCCTGGTAGGTACCGGCTGGGGGCAATGAACTCGGTTCAATAACCGAAATAATAATATCCTCTACTTTTGACTGCTTCATTGCTCTGGTACCTCGAATGGTAGTTGCTGTATTCGTCGTGATATCACCGAGAGCATTAGATATTTTTACTGCCAATTGAATTTCACCTTTCATTTTTTCATTGGTAAGTTTTGCCTCTTCCTTCAACTTAACGCCAATACTAAATCCTGCGCTGTTATTGAAAAATCGATACGGTATTCGCAAGGGAAGAAATTTTTTGCGGATCGGATCATAGCGGATCTGCTGCACATCCTGTCGACCATCGAGAGGAATGATATAAAAATTAGGGCCTGAAACATTGATCTCCAATGCTACGGTATATTTAGATATCCCCTTCTCATCTTCTGCGGCATCAAGATTAACAGCCCATAAGCTGCTGAGCATACACAGAGCGCTGGCAAATAAAGCACACTTTTTTTTCATGGTGTTCCTCAAATTGCTATGGGCATGGGCAGGAAGAAAAGGGGGGTTAAATTAAAACGACTTCGCCTGTTCTTTTTTACCTTCCACTAACATGTATTTAATCGTTTCTTGCTCACTGTTTTTCTTTAATTGATGACTGCCACCAGGCAAGACAAATGAGCGGCCTTCTTCATCACATTTGTTGCCGGGCTGCTGACAGGTTTGGATTTTTTCTAACACGATAGTGGCATTGCCGTTATTTTTTATTGTCATTGTCTGCTTATCTTGCGTGATTTGGCTGTCAAAACGGGGGGCATCAGGCGCTACAAATAAAATACTGCCATAACCGGTTAACACATTTACCCCAGCTTTCACTTGATCGGCCTCATATTCTTTTAATTGCTCAGCAGTGGCGTTAAAACCTTCATTGCTTTTCGGTAAAACGGGCGTAAAACGCACGCGGTAGTAATATTCCTTATCGCGTTTACTCGGCCAAATTAAACGCACATTTTGAAAGCCGCCGGGGGGGAATAATCAGCCGCTGCGGTGTGGCAACCAGCATTTCTTTATTCAATTGGCCATCATTAACCTGCTTAATCGGCGTGTCCAAACTGCCCTTAGCATCGACAACCATTTGTAAGATATCAATGCGTACAAAAGCCGTGGTATCCCCGCCGTTATACACCCGTTTACTGAAGGTTTTTTCGCCAGACATCATCATGTCGTACATGCTACCAATGTTAATCATCGGGCCTGCGTAGGCGGCGCCAGTAAACAAAAAGGCGGTTAATAAAACAAAGAGCATAAGGTATTTATTCATGGCCTGATCCGTCAAATAAGCTGATGATATTTTGTGTGAAAGCGCTGCTTTCACGCCTTTTCCGCGGATAATCTTTACGGTGATACTTTATTTTAGTCGCTGCTTGGCATACCGGGCAGATTTTTTTAATCGATAAGTGAGCCAAAAAACCATTAATAAAGTCAGGTACTGGTTTCTCATCGTCTAGAAATCTATAATAGACCTCTTCGGAAACTAGCATTCATGAGGAATTTTGGTAAAACACTCCTGAACAAGGAGCCGCCATGAAATATGAAGTAATAAAAGTACTGGAAGAGGAAAAATTTCGTCGCTTAACGGGTGTTAAACGCAGTACATTTGAAAAGATGATAAAGATATTGAATGAAGCAGATAAGAGTAAGCAAGGGAAAGGAGGTCGGAAACCCAAGCGGGGTTTAGAAGAGCGCTTATTAATGGCACTGGAGTATATACGAGAATATCGCACTTATTTTCATGTCAGCCAAAGCTATGGCGTGAGTGAGAGCACATGCTATGAAACGATTAAATGGATAGAGAATACGCTAATAAAGCATCCTGATTTTGCCCTACCTGGACGCAAAGCTGTATTAAAAAGGGATAGGGAGTATGAGCTGGTTCTTATTGATGCCACAGAAACGCCGATTGAACGTCCCCAAAAAAACAAAAGCCGTTTTACTCAGGAAAAAAGAAACGACACACCTTAAAAACACAAGTGCTCGTTGATAAAAAAAGTAAAGCAGTCATCTGTACAAGCTTTACGAATGGGAGGCGCCATGATTTTAGGTTGTTTAAGGAGTCTGGTGTGCGAATACATCCTGACATCAAAACAGTTACCGATACAGGTTACCAAGGGCTTGGCAAGATTCATTCAAACTCGGCGTTGCCTAAGAAAAAGACAAAGAAAAATCCCTTAACAAAAGAAGATAAACGCAACAATCGTGCGTTATCAAGCCAGCGTGTATTAAACGAACATGTCATTGGTATGATTAAAAGATTTAAAATTGTATCAGACCGTTATCGAAACAGGCGAAAACGTTTTGGATTAAGATTTAATCTGATTGCTGCAATTTATAACATGGAAATTAGATAAATGATAGTTTCCGAAGAGGTCTAATGATTAAACAGAAATATGGAAATTCATTAACACAAAATTTTTTAGGAGACAGTCAATGAACAGCAAGACATGGGACTATCACGAATCAGAAAAAATACATGCAGAAATAGCAAGGCTTATGGCGGAAACGTCCAAGCTCAGTGCTGAAACATCAAGGATAAATGCTGAGCTTGTGCTAAACTACCCTTGGATAGTAAGAAAACAGAAGCAGAAACCACTAAATTATATCGTGAAATATTTTGGTATCCCGTCGCCATTGCCTCTGGTTTTGTCGGTACGATTGTGGCTATCACCGCCATTATTATCAAATTAATAAGCTAACTGTGAGACTAAGCATGAATATTAGCATCAAATATCACGGTGACAGTGTCTTTGTAGGTATCCGGCGCTTTTGCTAATAAAGTTTTAATGGATTGTTCACCACTGACTTCAAAATCAATATGGCCGGGATAATTTTGCGCCGGATTATTGGTGTGAAAGACATTACGCGGGAGATCTTTTTTAGTACGAAGCGGTTGCCGGGTGACGGACTTTTGACTGCTGTCTTTAACCACAATATTGCTTGCCAGGGTGAGAAAAGCACGCACCGGAACGGTACGTTTAGTATCTTCACTGGTTAAAGCGCATTCAGTATCCGAAAAAGGGGTGCCACATTGCAAATAAACAGTAAATTCCCCCGAAGAAGACAACCTGAATTTACTGCGACCGGTAAGCTTAGTCGGTTTGCTACCGCCACTAAGATAGCGATCCCAGCCGCGCTGACTGCCGTCTTGTGGCACTAAAATGACCTTTTCGGCACCGAATTCTGGTGTGATTTTGAGATCATGAGCCACCTCGAGGATAAACTTTAAGGTGACATTAGGATCACCTTGCCAGATAAAATTATTGCCAAAATCAATATCGACACCTTCATCATTACCGATCCTGAAGGAGGTCAAGGTATCAGCATTTGTATAGGTGCCGCTGGCCATGGATAAGGGGTCTGGCAGCTTTAATTTATAGGTAAAGCTAATATCTTTTATTTTTGCAGGTTCTCGGCTTTCCGGATTGCCGCTATAAACATGACGACTATTACTACTGTCATAGGGCTCTGCTACGGGGCGTATCAATCTCGATTTTTTGTAACAAATACCTGAATCAGGTGGGATGTCCCACATAAACATAACAGGTTGGTATGATCCTGACACAGTGATACCGAGTCCTTTATAGGTTGCTTTACAAGGCGCTGTAGAGTTTTCGGGGTCACCATTTTCCCAAGCCCTCCACCACTCTGTTGTATAATTTGTATTGAAATGACTATTATAATTATTACTAGGGAGTCCGGTAAACCGTTCTAAATATGTAGCGCTCATGTTTGTTATTGTGAAGTTAGCCGTTTTTTTTTCGGTACCTACTTGTTGATTCTGCAACAGTATATTTTCTTTTCGCGGCCATTTAAAATAAAGCGCCTTTCTCGCATCACCTCTTTCTGGTATATCTTCCTGCTGAATTGCCTCGCCTTGTAAGGCAATACTAAATAAACCTTGTGTTTTACATATTTCTTGAAAATTTCTGCTGTTAACATCAGTCTTTGCACATATCCCCGTACTCTCGGTTTTATTCTGAAAACCATCCTGTCCCCTGTTTAACAATGATGGTCGGAATTCCGCTTTAATTTCGATCTCTTGCGCCCTGCTCTCACTCACCAGCCCCCATAACAATGCTCACCGCCAATAGGCGGTGAGCATTGTTATGGGGGAGCGGATCATCATGATAAAGGCGATGCTGAAGGGGTTAATACATCGACAAAGCGCACCTCATCGCGTTCACCCTCTGGGCTCGGCGGCAGTGAATAGACTAAACGTGGTTTGCCATCGTCGCCAGTCACTGTGATCTGCGGTTTGGCGGCACTGACCTCGAGTGTGAACACCCCCTCGCTATTAATGCGCGCTTTACCGACATCACTGGCCACTTCTTGATTATGCAGCAAATTACCTTGTTCATCTTTAAGCATACCGACCACCGTTTGCGTTTTGACTGCCCGTAATTTTAAGTAATTGACGCTGCCGCGATTCATGCGTAATGAATAATCTTCCGGATAGATCCTAACGCCATCCTCGCCCTGCCCATGAAACTGCAAGCGTTGCTGCTTCCAGGTTGAGACCCCGACAATATTTTTGCCGGGCTGTAAACGGGGAGCACTGCCCTCGCCGCCCGAGACTTCCAGTTTTATATCGGGTTGATCACTTTCTACATCGATGATCACCGCTGCTTGGCTGCTGCGCAATTGCTGACCGGTGGCGATGCTGCCGCCGCCGAGTACCAAGCTGTTGCGTAAATTCGCGCCGCCGTAAAAATTCTCTGATTTAGATCCGCGTTGCAAATAAACATCACCATTCAACCAACGGTTATCGAGCCCGGCGTTACCACTGAAGGCTAAACCGTCTGGATTGGCGGTAACGGTCGCACCGGCGTACTCTATGGTGCCACGCTCTTCAGGACGCCAATTGTAATTGAGATTAGTGTAGGGTTTGCGATCCTGCAAGCCAAACTGCGCCGAAACACTGTGCGTTTTACGTTTCCGCTCTAAACCCCCAGTGTCAGTCTAGTTGTCGCCTCTAATTTTCGTTAATGGGAACTAATAAAGAGGCGATATAATCATGGAAAAACCGACGTATTCGGAAGAGTTTAAAGAGCAGGCGCTGTGTAAGGTTTATCATCGGAATGGGCGTACAATGAAAGCCATTGCGGATGAACTTAACGTGCCGCCGAGGAAGCTAAGAAGTTGTTTAGCAGAAAGTGAACTCGCCTCTTGGTGCAGGGGGCAGGGTATTTTTGTTCATCACCTGAAGCAATGGCGCGCGGATTTTTGTGACCCGAAGCGAACACAACGCAGTAAGAGGAAAAATGATTATTCCCGAACAGCGCCAGTCTATTATGATGTGGATTACTGAATCAACGCAGGCCGGAGCGCGGCAACAACAGGCTTGTCTCCTGATTGGGCTAAGCACGCGAACCCTACAGCGCTGGCAGAAAGCTATCGAGCAAGTGGATGGCCGAACGCGCCGAACAGCGCCGCCGCCCCACAAACTCTCACCCTGTGAGCGGGCTAAGCTACTGGAAATAACCTCTTCGGCCAAATTTGCTCATTTACCCCCGAGTCAAATTGTGCCGATGTTGGCTGATGAAGGGCTCTATTTCGCCTCCGAATCCACTTTCAAGACGCCCGCGCATGGGTCGAACACGTGGTGCACTGGTATAATCAAGAGCATCGCCACAGTGCCATTGAATTTGTCACACCTGCACAAAGACATGCAGGCCTTGATAAAGCCCTATTAGCTCAGCGTAACACAGTGTATGAAAAGGCACGCGCTGCAAACCCTACACGCTGGGCAGGTCAAATCCGTCAGTGGCCGTATGTGAAAGAAGTCCATTTAAATCCACAAAAATCCAGAGAAAAAAAGGTGAAACCAGACGCCAAAAAAGCAGCCTAGGATTTTACATCCTGGGCGACAACTACATTGACAATTACCGCCTCGGCGGCACGTTAAGTTCATCCGCAATGGCTTTCATTGTACGCCCATTCCGATGATAAACCTTACACAGCGCCTGCTCTTTAAACTCTTCCGAATACGTCGGTTTTTCCATGATTATATCGCCTCTTTATTAGTTCCCATTAACGAAAATTAGAGGCGACAACTAGACTGACACTGGGGGCCCCATGAAAAACGGGTTAATAGACCATTCACCGAATGATTTGAGGCTTTGACATTCTCCATTACAGCTGTTTATCAACATAATTTATCGCCTGCTGCCACCATGCTGAATCGAGGGCAGGCACATGACCGTGTGATCTTGCGCCATCCTCAAGCAATCCAACAGAGTCTCCAGGTGAAGCGCAAAGGTATCCTGTCCATTATTGAGAATAAACACCGCCGGGCTGTCACAACTGCTATAGTCCACATTTGCATATTATCATCAAGAAGATCACCGAATAACATTGATGGAGATCGCTCAATAACATTCAAGGCGATCACTGAATAACATTGAAGGAGATCACTTTTTCGGCAAAATGTTATTGAGCGATCTCCATGAATATTATTAGTTCAGCTTGTCCTCTGTAGGTGTGTTTTTACCGTTATCCTGCCGTTTTATTGACGAGCAGATAACCATGTCGGCATTCCGTATATCGATGAGAAAACTAAAAGAAATACTCAGGCTAAAATACCGTTGTCAACTGAGCCATCGTCAGATTGCAAAGAGTTTATCCGTCTCCCCCTCAGTGGTGTCTCGTTACCTCAATCAGGCTGCACAACTTGGTATCAGGGATTATCCGCTTTCTCCGGAGTGGAATGAGCTAAATTTACGGGCAGCGTTCAAACAAACCCCGGTAAAAAAGAAAAAAAGCTCGCTGCCTGACTGGAGCCTGATTTGTCAGGAACTGAAGCATAAAATCATGACGCTACAGCTGTTATACGAGGAATATCAGCAGCAAAATCCAGCCAATCATTACAGGTATGCCCATTTTGCCGCCTCTACAAAAGCTGGCAGCAAGTGCAATCCCCGTCGATGCGACAAACCCACAAAGCGGGAGAAAAGCTGTTCGTCGATTATTGTGGCCCCACCCTCAACGTCACTCACCCCAAAACGGGTGAACAGCGCACAGCTCAGGTGTTTGTGGCGGTTCTCGGGGCGTCAAATTACACCTATGCCGAAGCTACCTGGAGTCAATGCTTAGAAAATTGGGTGATGAGCCATGCGCGTTGTTTTGACTTTTTCGGGGGGGTGCCTGAGTTATAGTGCCGGATAATTTAAAAAGTGGCATCGATAAAGCGTGTCGTTACGAGCCTGATTTAAATCCGACCTATCAACAACTTGCCTACCATTACGATACCGTCGTGGTAGCGGCGCGCCCTTACAAACCCAAAGATAAAGCCAAGGTTGAAGTGGCGGTACAAATTGTTGAACGTTGGATAATGGCTAAACTGAGGCGAGAGACGTTCTACAGCTTGAAGGCGTTAAATCAGCGGATACAGGAGTTGCTGATAGAACTCAATAACAAGCCGATGAAAAAGCGACCGGGCAGCCGCTTAAGCCAGTTTCAACAGATAGATAAACCGGTGTTAAAACCCTTGCCACGCTTACCCTATCGCTATACGCAGGTGACACAAGTCCGCGTCCAGATGGACTACCACGTTGAAGTGGATAAGCATTATTACTCCGTCCCGCATACGTTACTGAAACAAAAATTAGAAGCGCATGTCAGTGGAGAACTTGTCAACCTGTTTCATCGGGGTGAGCTAGTCGCGGTACATCCACGCTCACACGACGTGGGCGGTCACTCCACGCTAGAAAATCATATGCCTGAAGCCCATAAACAACAGGGTCGCTGGACAGCGTCCCGTGTTGACTACTCAGCGTCACGCCAACTCGATAAAGCCACTATCCGCTCACTGACACAAGGGGAATGGTTGAAACACCATCAAAATATACTGATTACCGGCGCTACCGGTTGCGGCAAGACTTGGTTAGCCTGTGCACTCGGTCACCATTATTGCCAGCAAGGGATGAGCGTCTTTTACTTCAGGCTCAAGCAACTGCTAGCACAAATGTACCTGGCACAAGCCCAGGGCAGTTATCGAAAATTACTGGATACATTAGCCAATTGCTCGCTTTTGCTACTCGACGATTGGGGATTAGAGCCACTTAACTCTCAGCAGCGGGGAGATTTATTGGAGCTAATCGATGCCAGATACGATCGTACTTCCACACTCATCACCAGCCAGCTCCCTGTTGCTAATTGGTACCAGATGATCGGCGAATCCACTCATGCCGATGCCATTTTAGACCGATTGCTGCACAATGCTATCAAACTAGAACTAAAGGGCGAATCAATGAGAAAATCAATGAATAAATTGACTCAAGGAGATCACTCAGGCTAACTTAAATCTCGTTCTACAGAGACGCTGAATAAGTGATCTCCTTCATTTTATTGAGTGATCTTCTTGATGATAATATGCACATAAAAAATATCGCTGTTGATATGGCAGTCGAAGGTACAAACCGTAGTTAATTTTCCGTTAAGCTGTGCACCAATGACATTAGTACGTGCTTTGGCATGGCAATCGTGTTGGCCGTAACAGCGCTTCCCTTTCACTGAATAACCATAAAGACGCGGCATATCATGAGCAAAACCGCTTTCATCCACGTTAGCCCTGGAGCTTAGTCTGAAAATCTTTTCGAGCTTGGACGTCGGCTTTGGGGGGATAAAATGTTTTTTTTATAGCTAAAACCCGCCCGCTTTAAGGCATCACAGATACCCCTGGCACTCACACCCATCCGTTGCGCCCGCTCGTGCTGAGACGCGTCAGGGTAGGTTTCCACATCCAGAATCAACGCCGCTCTGTTTATTTTGGTAGCGGGTTTATTACGCGTCAAACAAGGCTCCAGGCGTTTCGCCCATCGCATCAAACTGGCACTTCCTACACCAAAACGGTCGGCGGTTTCAGCATAAGTGAGGGCTTCTTTCTTTTTGAAAGCCAATACATGTTGACGAAATTTTAAGGGATAAGTCATTTTGGTATTTATAGGTCAATAAATCATTTCGATATTGTACGTCAATTTATAACACCTAAGCCATATGTCCACGCTCATCGGTCGGTCGCCCTGGCAGCCGAAGGCAACTTCAAAGACGAAGGGTATATGACCCTGCGCTGACCAAAGCACTGAAAAATTCGGATGGCGTTAGCCTGTTATCTTGCTGACATGAAACGGCGTCTAAAAGGGGAGGGGTAAAACCAGACATTGCCTGAGCCATCTTGTCTGCTGTATCGCCCTGTGTTGGCTGAGGTGAAAACAGACATTTTTCCAGACCTCTCGATGTCATGATAAAGGTCATGGTTTTTGCATCCACGGCAAAATCAGCCTTGACGCCAGAAGACAGTATTTTTAAGCGTTCTTCTGCCTGCGCATGATATATCTCCAGTTTATCGCCCTCAGAAAACAAAATCCGGGTACGTAACATGCCGGTATCACTGCCTTTGATCTCTTTTTTAAAAACCACCCGGCCTTTTTTATTGATCACTTTAATGCTTGTGTAAACTGAATCCTGAGCATCCTCATCAGCCGGGGGTCTACTGATATCAATCTCCAGCTGTCTGGCGACGCTATCCACAGAAAGAGAAGCAAATGCATAATTATTTCTGTCCAGCAGGGTCATCTGATGAGTCGGTATTAGCCTTTTCAGCCCGGTTTTTGTCATGATGAAACGGTTTGTTTTGGCATCGGGCACTGGCTCACGCTGGATGTTCGGGTTTGAAAATAGACGGGTTTCTGCCTCAGCATGATAAATTTCCAGTTGATAGCCCTCAGTAAAAGGGATCTCTTCACGTGAAGACAGCATACCTGTGCCTTTTATTTCTTTTTCAAAAATAACCTTGCCTGTATGATTTCTCATCCTGATCTCCGCATAGGTTTTATCCCTGAAATAACCCTCTGCCTGTGCTCCTTTCCTGAAAACATCAACACGTAGCATACTGTGTGTTTTATCAACAGAAACGAAAGCACACCAGCGATCACCCGCACGCAGGAGGAATTTTTTCCAGTAGTTTTTTGGCGGCATGTCTTTTTTTATCCTTAGCCACATTTGCGCTCTGGCCTGTTCCCCTGCTTTTATTCGTTCCTCTGATTGCGGATGACTGTCACGCCCATGCAGGGTCCATAAAGCTAAAAAATCAGCAACCTGTAATCCCGTTGAACTCCAGCTATACGACATTATCGTGCAAGGATCCTCCAAGTTAAAGCTGTGATCCAGCCCAAGCGCATGCCCAATTTCATGAACAAGAGTAGCTTTAAAACGCTCTGGATTTCGGCGTGCCTTCAGCTTGGTATTCACCCAGATTTCGTCGCGTTTAGAAGGGACAGTGGTGGTGGAATCAACAAAACCGACAAGGCTAATCGTTGGAGAGTGGAAATTACCAAAGACCAGATCAGCGGGTTCATCACCTTCAACTTGGCGGAACTCCAGACCGGTTTTCTCTGCAATTTCATTAAGAACAGACTGGTTTATCTCTCGTTGTAGCGCGGTAAAGGTGGTCAAACCCGATACCGACGGCTGTTTGTTTTGCCGTATGACAACATCATGATAACGGGGGGTGAGATAGCGAAAGGTCAGTTCTTTTTCTTTATCCACGAGTTTATCTGGCTGTAATCCAGAGATGACTTGTGCTGCTATCAGGTAATGTATGAGTTGTGTTGCTAGCGCTTCATCAACAACAGACTGCGGTATCGTCTGTTTTTGCTCTGTAGACGTTGTTAAACCTACATCGGATACCCTGTCCGGCTCTTCCATAGTATTCATGATGACTCTCCTTTTATGACATAGCTCCCGTTATAGCCGAATCAGTTTAATTTGATTCAAGGCGGAGGAGCGCAGACAGTACAAATAGTACGGCAAGCGACGACAACACTTAAATCAAATTAAACTGGTTTGGCTATATGTAACCTATTTTTATTACGAGCAGAAAGAGAGCCCATTATATTCACTATAGCCAAATCAGCGATCACTGTTGGGTGGAAATGAAAACAAAGGATAATATTGATGTACAATGACACAAATAACAGCTCAAAATGAAGAGGCAAGGTATTGATAAATAATGAATGAAAAGTTGTCTTTTGTTGCCTGTTATTTAATCTAAAATAATACCTCTACTTGTTTTAAATGATTTATTTTATTTTTGGACAGCTATGATAATCATAGGTATTGATCCGGGATCTCGTATTACCGGTTATGGAGTGATTGCGCTGAAAGGGCGGCAATTAAGTTATCTGGCTAGCGGTTGCATTCGTACAGGAGGAGGGCCTTTACCTACGCGCTTAAAATTGATTTACGCCGGTGTCAGCGAGATTATTACCCAATTTCAGCCTGATTTTTTTGCTATCGAACAAGTATTTATGGCAAAAAATGCCGATTCTGCTTTGAAACTCGGTCAAGCCCGTGGTGTGGCGATAGTTGCCGCGGTCAATCAGCACTTAACGGTGTTTGAATACGCCGCCAGGTTGGTTAAACAAAGCGTCGTGGGGAGTGGGGCGGCAGAAAAAAAACAAGTACAGCATATGGTTCGTTGTTTATTAAACCTTTCGGCCGCGCCACCTTCGGATGCAGCAGATGCGTTAGCTATCGCTATTACGCATTGTCACTTGCAGCAAAAACGCATCGCTACCTGTAGAAAAACGGGACGCGGCCACGTAAATTACGGCTTTAAAAAGAGGAACTAAAGTGATTGGGCGTCTGCGCGGTATTATTTTAGAAAAGCAGCCCCCTCAGGTTTTGTTAGAAACCCATGGGGTAGGTTATGAAATTCAGTTACCCATCAGCTGTTTCTATCAGTTGCCGGAGGCAGGACAAGAAGCGATTATTTTTACGCAATTTGTGGTGCGTGAAGAGGCGCAACTATTATACGGATTTAACGATAAACAAGAGCGGGCGCTGTTTCGTGAATTAATTAAAGTCAATGGTGTTGGTCCTAAATTGGCGTTGGCTATTTTATCTGGGATGTCGGCACCGCAATTTGTTCATGCTGTTGAACAAGAAGAGATCAGCACATTAATAAAATTGCCAGGAGTAGGTAAAAAGACGGCTGAACGTTTAGTGGTTGAGATGAAAGATCGCATTAAAGGTTTAAATGGCGATCTCTTCACTAATAGCACTGCGGCGCCATTATCTGCTTCATTGCTAACCACGGTTAACAATGAGGCTGAAGCTGTCTCAGCACTGATCACGTTAGGTTATAAACCACAAGAAGCCAGTCGACTGATCAATAAAATTGCCACTGCTGAGATGGATTGCGAAACTTTGATTCGGGAGGCTTTGCGTGCCGCTCTGTAATAACGCAAAAATAAAGGTAAAAAATGATTGAAGCCGATCGCCTCATTTCAGCACAGATTATCAATGATGAAGTGATCATTGATCGCGCCATTCGACCCAAGTTATTGGCTGAATATATCGGGCAATTGCCTGTGCGAGAACAAATGGAAATTTTTATCCAGGCGGCTAAGCAGCGCGGTGAGGCGTTAGATCATCTGCTGATATTTGGCCCGCCTGGGCTTGGAAAAACCACCTTAGCTAATATCATTGCCAATGAAATGGGCGTTAATTTGCGCACTACCTCAGGGCCAGTATTAGAAAAAGCCGGTGATTTGGCCGCGTTATTAACCAACCTTGAGTCTCATGATGTTTTATTTATCGACGAAATTCATCGCTTATCACCGGTAATTGAAGAAATTCTTTACCCTGCGATGGAAGATTATCAGCTGGATATTATGATTGGCGAAGGGCCTGCTGCGCGATCGATTAAACTTGATTTACCGCCCTTTACGCTGATAGGGGCTACCACACGTGCCGGTTCGCTCACTTCGCCGTTACGTGATCGATTTGGCATTGTCCAACGGCTAGAATTTTATCAAATCGCTGATTTAGAACAGATTGTAGCCCGAAGTGCCCGTTGTTTAGGGTTAACCTTAACCCTAGAAGGGGCGCATCATTTAGCACGCTGCTCGAGAGGAACGCCGCGTATTACCAATCGTTTATTACGCCGCGTGCGCGATTTTGCTGAAGTGAAAGCGCAAGGCGTCATTGATGGTCCGATAGCGATAAAAGCCCTAGAGATGTTAAATATCGATGGAGAAGGCTTTGATTATATGGATCGAAAATTACTGCTGGCCATTATCGATAAATTTAACGGTGGGCCAGTGGGTTTAGATAATATCGCCGCTGCTATTGGTGAAGAGCGTGAAACCATTGAAGATGTTTTAGAGCCTTATCTCATTCAGCAAGGCTTTATCCAGCGCACCCCGCGTGGCAGAATAGCCACCCAGCATGCCTATCAACATTGTGGCATCAGCTGGAAAGAATAGACAAAACCTTAGTTCGTTATGTAAATTTCTGCGTTACCGGTGCTCGCAATCTTCGTCCTTGTCAACTGAAAGAAGTTATTATGTTACTAGTGCTACGTGTGATCTTAGCCGTTTTATATTGTCTCTTGGTGTGTATTTTCGGCGGAATGTATTGTTTATTTAACCCGCGTGATCCGCAACATGTTGCTCGTTTTGGTCGTTTATTTGGACGTCTGTCAACCTTATTTGGTCTAAAGGTTGAACAACGGATGCCAACGGGATATCAACACTATGGCAATTGTATTTATATTGCCAATCATCAAAATAATTACGATATGGTCACCACAGCAAAAATAACGCCCCCGGGGGCGGTGACCGTGGGCAAAAAAAGTTTATTATGGATCCCGTTATTTGGTCCTCTCTATTGGTTAACCGGTAATTTATTAATTGATCGTGACAATAAAACCAAAGCCCATAGCACCATCACACGGTTAGTTGAGCAAATTAAAAAAAGAAAACTTTCTGTTTTAATGTTTCCTGAAGGCACTCGCAGTCGTGGCCGGGGTTTACTGCCTTTTAAAAGCGGTGCTTTTCGTGCCGCTATGGCAGCAGGCGTCCCTATTGTGCCGATCTGTGTTTCTACCACGCATGGCAAGATTAATTTAAATCGTTTTTCGAATGGTTGGGTGATTATTGAAATGTTGCCGCCTATTGATACCCGCGCTTATAACAAAGAGCAGCTTCATCAATTAACGCAACATTGTCATCATTTAATGTTAGAAAAAGTAAAACGATTGGATCAAGAGGTAGCAGAACGGGTATCACTTGTGAAATGAAGATATCCCCTTCGCCTTTCAAGTTACGGCTTTGTTGTCTGCGGGTGCTCGCCGAATCACGTAGTAGGTCTACGCTCATCGGTCGGTCGCCCTTGCCGCCTTGCCGTAACTCGAAATTCATTGGGTATATTAGTGCCTATTTCAAATATTCTTAAGCGACGCTGATACCTTAGCGTCGCTTCATTCTTATAAAAATCTTTAATTAAAAATAAAATATCATAATTTATATTATTTTATTTTTGGCTAGACATCTTCTTAAACTAATCTATAGCCGAATCAGTTTAATTTTATTCTGTGCTCCTCCTTAAATCAAATTAAACTGATTCGCTATCTCTATTCAGTAAAATTTCTGACTGTGTTTATGTAAAAATTATTAGGTCAGAATACTTAATGTTTTTACATTGCTTTTTTAAATAGCGTTGACATTTAATAAATTTATAAAAATATTTATTTTATTAAATCCTGTTTGTGTTTTAAATGTATTTAATTAATGAATTATACGATTGAATACTTTTATTTTTAGGATTTCTCGCATCATAAATAAACGATGAATTAAAGATAAAATAAAAAACGAGGTCATTATGAATCATGTCGATTCCTTAGCAAAAGAGCTACTAAAAGAGAGCGTTCAATGGAAGAAATCTTTTGGTCAAGAACGTGAACTCACATTTAAATACCTGACACCGGATTATCATGACAGTGCATATTATGATAATGGTCAATACTATACTAATTTAAGCCCATTTACCGTTCAACAACGAGAGATCACTCAATCTATTCTCGATGAAATTGCAGATCTAACGGGTTTAAAATTCCGCATGGTTGGCAGCGATGAAGCAAGTAATTTAACCTTTGGTAATTACAATTCTACAACCAGTACTATTGCTGGCTATGCTTATTATCCTAATTCTTCTGAATCTAGTGCCATATGGATAAATACGCATTTTTTACCTAATTTCAAAAAAATAGTTACTCATGAAATCGGGCATGCTCTTGGATTGAGACACACCGAGGATTTGGCAAATCCTAACAGTGTTATGTCGTATGACGATAATATAGATGAGTTACAAGCTGCTGATATTTTAGCTTTACGCCAGTTATACGAGCGTGATAGCGATCCGATAGCAGAGGAACGGATACAAAGACGTTTGCAGGAAAAGGAACAAATAAGAATACGAGAGCAGCAAGCACAAGAATTGCGACAGGCAAAAGAAATAGAACAGCGGCAGCAAACGATAGAGCGGAGCAGACAAGAATTTATGCGGGAGTCGCAGGCTCGAGAACAGGCATGGAAGCAGCAACAAGAACGAGAAGTGCAACAAATACAGCAAATAGAACGGAAGCAAAAAGAAGAATTACAGAAAAGAGAAGAACTCGCCCAGAAACAAGAGCAGGAACGAATACACAGACGCAGACAAGAAGAAGAAAGGATCCGGGCACTCGACAAGGCACGAGAAGAAGAAGATGCACGAATGGAACGAGAGCATCATGAAGAATCGGTAAGGAGACAAAAACAACAACAACAGATAGAACAAGAATATGCAGAAGAATTGGCAAGGAGACAAAAACAGGATGAACAGAGCAGGCTACAAGAGGTGGAGCAAGTTGAGAAAGAACAATTCAGTGAAACAGATCAAATTCAACGTCGGAATGAATCTGTTTTGGCGGTAAAAATCACCAATGATCATGCTTTTTATAAATTGATTTGTGAGAAGGCGTCTCATTATGACTATTCAGTCAAACAATTTAATTTACTCTATTTTAATATTTCTGAAGTTATGATCAAAAAACCGTTTACCATAAAAGAAATTAATGATTTTTGTCAGCAAAATGATATTCCGCTTTTTTCTAGCTATGAGCTATTAAGTTTAGTGCCTAAAAAAGAACGCCCTGTTTATGTAGAATATGCTGCTAACAGGGGAGGGGCTCCACAGCATGATTATTTATCCGCTAGCGTCGATATTAACGCCTCCTATATAGAAAAAAATGCAATGCCGCAAGAGAGCCAGCAAGATTATATTATCGACGCTGATGTGTTTTATAAATTTATTTATAAAAAATTGTGTAATAGTGAATATACCTATAGCCAATACAATATTTTATATGAGCACATTTCTGAAGAATTGATCCATACCCGCCTTAGTATTGATGAAATTATGGAAAAATATGCTGAATGTGGTATCTCCCCCCCCCATGCAAGAAGAAATTGAAGAGTTAATCACTAAACAAAAACAAACGCGCTCCACGGATAATTTTTATGAAAACACGGGGTTGAATTTTCAAGGTCGCATCAAGATTAACATGCAGGATAAACAACCGGCGCCTTCGGCAGAGGGGGATGGTTTTGAGTTAAATGTTGATTTATTTCAAGCGCGCTCTTTTGAAGATGCGCAAGACAAAAATAACGACGGCATTGCCAATAATCAAGATATTCTGCGTTCATTAGAAAGCACCTTAGCCACCTTTAACCACGTGTTTGGTATCAAAAAAGACAATAATCCACTAAAAGCCAATGGCAATACAGCGAGCTTCCGTCTCTTTCTTTTTGACGATGTTGCCAGTTACCAAAAATATTTATCGCAGAGCCACGGTAAAAATATACCCAATGGCGGGGCGGCAGAAAATTCAGATAACAATTATATTAGCAATATGTATTCGTATTATGACAATACGCAGTCTGATGCGCCCAGTCACTTAAACCATAAAAGTTACAACTATGTTATCCGCCATGAATTTGTCCAGGCGTTAACCTTTTATCTCACCTCAAAATTGGATCTGGGCAAAGTACTCATGGAAGGCTTAGCCGAATACGTAGTGTACTTAACCGATGGTGACAGCGTGACTGATTTTGCCAAGCGGGTGGGTGATGAGTATAAAGACTATTCTTTAGAACAAATCATTAAAGGAAAGATCGACCCTTACCGAACTGGGGCGGCGGTGGTGGCTTATCTTGAAGAAAGCTATCCTAATTTTATGGATAATTTGCTGTATGCGGCGACAGAAGATAGAAAAACAGACCAAGGCCGCGTTTATTTTAAACAGATGATGGAAGATATCTACGCCAGTGAAGCGAATAAAATACAGCAGGGCGATGGTTTTTCGCAGTGGGTGCAGCGCAATGCGGCTGAAGGGAGGCCTGATCGCCTGGCCGATACTCACCAGACGCCGGCCGATGGCGGATCCCTGATAAACGCGGCGTCAGCCGAGGCGCCGGAGAGTGCGGGAGCAAGTGATCACGCGCCACAGCGCGATCAATCACCGTTATCGCCTCAAGCGTATCGCTCACAGCCAGGGCAGGGGATGGCGAACTTAATCGGCTCGATGCACAATTTTGTTGATAACCACCCTCAGGTGTTATCAAGCGGTTCAGCACCGTCTCATCCGGCATTACAATCCGATGCATTAGTGCCTTCAGGATTTGTTCGGCATCAATAATCGCCGCGCGCCGCGTTAAAATTATAAAAAAAACGTCAGTGATTAACACTGACGTCGATTTTTCTTTTCTTCCCTTCATCATAAATCATTATGATTTCATCAGGATCATACCTATTCCCTCAGGCATGATAGCCACCAGTTCAGCAAGGCAGCAAAAATAAATTCAACGCTAGGATAACAACAGAACAAGGATAACAACATACAAAAAACGCTCATTTGAGTATGAGCGATTGAGTAATAAACAAATAACCTTTCCCGCACGGGAATAATACTAATCTAAATAAATTAAAGAAGAGAAAACATGAAAAAGATCATCACTAAAAATGCACCCCTATTTGCTACTGCGGTATTAGCTCTGAGTACTTTATTTACGGCGAGTCATGCGAATTCGGTTGAAAATATACAGAAACAGAATCTTGATATACCTTTAGAATTAAAAGTCCCTTCGGATGATTTTAGTGTCGCAGCTAGAAACGGGTTTAGTCTAGGTCAAAGCCAAGAGATGGCATATGATCCTATACAAAAAAAATTAAATCCACTGACAATTCCATTGCTATTGAAAAGTAAAAGTGGAGAGATTAAAGCATCATTGAATGGAGACATAAAATTAATTAATGATTTAGATCCTACGAAAAGTATTGAAATGAAAGCATCTATTGGTAACGTAGAACTTAAATCAACTAAATCACAAGACATAGGTGAAAAAGAAAGAAACAAAATAGGATCTGCTGTTAATCTAGTTATTTCAGCTAAAGTTCCTGGTGAGGTAGCTAAGTTGACGTCAGGGTACTATCAAGGAACGGTCAGTATTATGTTTGAGGGAGATATTGCAAAAGCCTAAGTTGCGGAGAGTTATTAAAATCAATCTCCACCCCACACAGCATCACCCCCTTTCACTCGGCCCAATTATTATTGGGCCTTAATAAAAAATAAAAACTATGCGTTTAACGACACTCTTTATATTACTTTTACCCCTATTTGCTGGGGCCAGTAATCATACTGACAGCCCATTAGCATTAATGACTGATTCACAGGCAATGCCGGATGATTTTAAAAATTACTTTTATCATTCCGAAATTCCGGTGCTGGTTTATTTAAATGACAAGTTATTATTTGAAGGGGATATCACCATGACCGAACAAGGTCAGGTGACCTTAATGCGGGTAACTAATTTCGATACCACTCATTATCAAAAAGAAGAAATACGCCGTTGGGAAAAACAATTAACTCAAGGTATTGTTTTGGGCAAAAAAACAAAATAATCATCCGTTGGGTTTAATGGCGGCAGAATACAGTTTGGATGCCTCGGCATTAAAACTTTATAGCAATAACTATGACAAAGAAAAAATAAAAAGCCGTTATTTTGATGTTCCCACCGATACTGCGGCGGGGCTGATCATTAATAATGACATTAATTATTCCGGCGGACAAAACAGCTCACACAGCTCAAGGTTCAATTCCTCCTGGACGTCTTCCTTGTCGGTAATTGTCAATGTAGTTGTCGCCCAGGATGTAAAATCCTAGGCTGCTTTTTTGGCGTCTGGTTTCACCTTTTTTTCTCTGGATTTTTGTGGATTTAAATGGACTTCTTTCACATACGGCCACTGACGGATTTGACCTGCCCAGCGTGTAGGGTTTGCAGCGCGTGCCTTTTCATACACTGTGTTACGCTGAGCTAATAGGGCTTTATCAAGGCCTGCATGTCTTTGTGCAGGTGTGACAAATTCAATGGCACTGTGGCGATGCTCTTGATTATACCAGTGCACCACGTGTTCGACCCATGCGCGGGCGTCTTGAAGGTTGTCAAAAGGGTTAACCGGGTACTCAGGGCGATATCGTTGCTCAGGGAGGGTCGACTCAACGAAGTCGCTATTCCCAATGTTTCGAGCGTAAACAACAGGATAGCGCCTTTCATCGGGCTGCCGTTGTCGGAGTGTAGGGTGACTTGACCGGGCAAAATCCCCTCACGCTGACAAATATCTTTGATCATATCACTGGCATGTTGGGCACTTTCTTCAGCATATACCTGCCAACCGACAATCTTACGGCTAAAAATATCGAGGAAAAGGTAGAGGTAAAAATACTGGCCTTTAATACGGCTGGGGAGATAAGTGATATCCCAACTGTAGAGCTGGTTGGGCGCGGTGGCACAGAGTGCCCGAGGCTTAAAACGTGGTTTTGCCTGGCGTTCTGCTCGTCGATGCTTCAGTTGCCTGGCCGTCCCGCAATACGCGATAAAAAGTGGATTCGGAGGCGAAATAGAGCCCTTCATCAGCCAACATCGGCACAATTTGACTCGGGGGTAAATGAGCAAATTTGGCCGAAGAGGTTATTTCCAGTAGCTTAGCCCGCTCACAGGGTGAGAGTTTGTGGGGCGGCGGCGCTGTTCGGCGCGTTCGGCCATCCACTTGCTCGATAGCTTTCTGCCAGCGCTGTAGGGTTCGCGTGCTTAGCCCAATCAGGAGACAAGCCTGTTGTTGCCGCGCTCCGGCCTGCGTTGATTCAGTAATCCACATCATAATAGACTGACACTGGGGGACGGACAGACTGAAGTTAATGTGGTATTGAGCGGCGATGAAGGTAACAACACCCTCGGCTTAGGGCGCGGGTATGCCGCTGGCGGGAAAGGCACAGACACCTATAACATTCTGCGCAATCAGAGCGCTGTCGCGGCAAAAATAGTGTTAAAGGAGCACGCGGTGCCGCAAGAATACAGTAAAGTGCTACTGGATTATGACGCCATCGATATCGCCAGTGTGCAGCTGTCAGGCGAAGATGTGTATCTAGAACTGCGCGGCGATAACGGGGCACGTACAGAGCTGAGGTTAGAAAACATGTACCGTCTGCATGCCGACGGTCAGAAAAAAAGTCTGCAACACTCTTATGTGCTCTATACCCGGGATGGCTTACGCATCACCGGGTGGCCGCAAACGGTAAATCGAGCGGTCGACGGGCAGTGGCCATCCCTGACCCCGTTAGTGGCGCACTATCTGCCCGACAGTGACCAAAGCCGGCGAGCGTTTCTGAGCACGGCACGACCCGAAGATATCCAGGTTAAATTCATTACCCCCAGTCGTGACGGTGAAAAACAAGTTAAGGTCACCATCAAAGGGAAACCGGTCAGTCGTCATGAAAACAATAACCCGACCTTGGTACCTCACTTTTTACAACTGGCGCAGGTCGGAACGAAATTTAGCACCCAGATGCAAGGCGATAAAAGAAATAACACCTTGTCAACCACGCTACTGCCGGGGGATGAGGAGAATAATCGCTTATGGCACCGCCATAGTAAGGATAGCCTAAAAGGAAAAGGCGGCGCTGATCGCTATCAAGTGCATGCAGGCGCCCGTGAGGTCGAGATTGATAACCAAGATGATGGCAGTGAAAACGATGGAGAGATCGCCCAAGATATCCTGATGCTGCCTTGGGATTTCGAAGATATGCGGATAGCACAACAGGGGCTGGATGTAGTGCTGACTCACGCCAGTGACCCTCACTCGCATCCGACGGTTCGTATCAAGCGATTTATGCAACATAAAAACAACCGCCATCTTTGGTTACAGGATAAAAACGGCGTCATTGATGAACTGCAAGTCACAGCAAAACATCAGCTCTTGTTCTATGGACTGGGGGAAGAGGCTAAACCCGTTCATCAGGAGGCGGCTCGGGCTTCCAGTCTATTGCTTGAAGCGATGTCAGGGTTTACATCCTCAAGGCATTCATCTCCTGACCCCGCTATTCCCGCGTTATTAGTAAGGATTGACCCTTCCGCGGCTAGCCTCGGCGGTATACCTGCTAAGAGCATCAGAATACAAATGCAAAATTAATAGATATGCATTTCTTTCCCGTTAGGGCAATCGGCAGAGCACCTATTTTAAGGTGACATTGCGCGATTGCCCTAACGGGTCAAGCTTAACCTTCCCGCTTTTTCTCAGTCAAAATCTTACGCTTTGTTAACAGTGCCATAGTCAGAAAGGGCAGCCAGAGTAGGCATATACAGCGCTCTACTATATACTCTGCGTCCAATCCACCCGATGCTGGGACTAAACAGTTAAACACGATGAATAAAATTGCTCTATATTGCCGCGCAGGTTTTGAAAAAGAATGTGCGGCAGAAATAAGCGCTAAAGCGGCTGAGTACGATGTATTTGGTTTTGCGCGAGTAAAAGAAAAAAGTGGTTATGTATTATTTGAATGTTACCAGCCTGATGATGCAGATCGCTTGATTAAGGAGTTACCTTTTTGCGAGCTTATTTTTGCTCGCCAGATGATGGTTGTTGGAGAATTACTACGTCATTTACCGTCACATGATCGAATATCATCGATTGTTGGTATGCTAATCGGTGTCATCGAAAATGGCGGCGAATTAAGGGTAGAGGTCGCTGATACGAATAAGAGCAAAGAGTTGCTGAAATTTTGTCGTAAACTGACCGTACCATTGCGTAAATGTTTGCGTGAACACAAAATATTGTTGACGAACTATGCGCCTTCTCAACCTGTCATCCATGTGTTTTTTATTGCTCCAGGTTGTTGTTATGTCGGTTACTCTTACAGCAATAATAATTCACCTTTTTATATGGGGATCCCTCGCCTCAAATTGCCTGCTGATGCTCCTAGCCGCTCAACATTAAAATTGGAAGAGGCTTTTCATGTTTTTATCCCCATTGATGAGTGGGAAGACCGCCTGGCTAGCGGTATGCATGCGGTTGATCTCGGCGCTTGTCCTGGCGGCTGGACTTATCAGTTAGTACAGCGGAGTATGAGGGTACAAGCTATTGACAATGGCATGATAGATCAGCGGTTAATCGATGGAGGCCAGGTGGCTCATGTTCGTGCTGATGGTTTTAAATATGAACCGACCAGTAACAAAATTTATTGGTTGGTCTGTGATATGGTGGAAAAACCGGCGAAAGTGACGCAATTGATTAGCAAATGGCTAATCAAAGGGTGGTGCCGTGAAGCGATTTTCAATCTTAAATTACCAATGAAAAAACGTTACGAAGAAGTGTGCAAAAATTTAGCGCGGTTAGAAGGGCAGCTCGGCATACAGGGAACTAATGCTACGATTCGAGCGAAGCAACTTTATCATGATCGTGAGGAGGTTACGATCCACGTCCGTCGTATCTGGCCTGAAATGCCGGGGCGTCGTAACGAAAGAGACTAATGCAGGGAAGAACGCGCCGCACTATTCCGGGGCGCTGTAGTTTCAGTAGCTCTGGTTTTTTTAAATCTGTTAGAAAATTTTTTATTGCTCGTTAATACTGGATCAAATAAAGCTAGAATGCTTATTCACGTCCTTGTTTTTGTAAAAAAACAACGGCGTTGTTTTGATCCTTTTTTCATGCTTAAAAAGATTTTGAATAATCTCTTAGACCTCGTCCATTTTACCTAATATTTTTTCTAAATGCTCTTTCCAGACACTTTGTTCTTGTTTTAATTGCTCATTTTCACGCTGCAATATTTCAATAGTATTGGTATCTTCTTGCCCTTTTTGAAATAGTCCCTGATTTTTTTCTTTTAACTCGTCAATTTCCATTTGTAATAAGGTGATGGTATCAATAGCTTGTTGAACTTTTGCTTCCAATTTTTCAAATACTTCAAATGACATTGTTCGTCCCCTTATGATAACCAATTAATTACGGTGACTGCTCCCCGGTCACATATTAATGCGCAACCGAGAAAATCACTACACTGAAAACGTTAATTTGATGTTTTAATATGTTGAAATTGAAAATCATGATGGTTAATGATTCCACAACTCTTGAATTAAACTGCGCACTCTGACTTTCGATGCCATGGCGACACGCGCGATAACACGATTAGCACTTAATTCTGATACTTCAGTATTCCATTCGTCAAATGAATGTTCAGAATAACTATCATTAAAAATTTTTTCTATCGATGACTCGGCTTCAGACATATCAGTAAAAATTTTAGTATTGACTAAACAACGTGCGATAATCGAAACTTTTTTTATGGCAATCTTTTTCATAACTGTTTTTTTCATATTTTATCCTGTATGCCGTAAAACCTCGTCCTTCAGGGCGGGGATATAGGGTCTGTTTTTCCAACTAACCGGTATTAAAATGCCGCGGTTAACAGCGAAAGCTTCGGCATAACTATGGCGGCAATCAGTACCGCAGGGCATGCGGGATATTAAGCCTGTGGAGACTCGGCGCAGCTAGGGCACTCGATGAAGCAGGAACCCACTGAGGCGAGTCAGGCTTCGGGTCTGAACGCGGTAGGGATCCTCGCCGTTTATGACGGGGAGGATGTCAACCTTGTATACTTGTGGCGTATCTTAGCACAATTAATGTACATTTGCTGATATGCTACCGCGCTTTTTTATTAGATTGCGAACAGGCTCTTAATCCCCTTCGCCTTTGAAGCTGCCGCGTTGTTGGCTGCGGGTGCTCGCCTCATGGTATGTCTATGCTCATCGGTCGGTCGCCCTGGCCGCCTAGCGGCAGCTTCAAAGGCGATGGGTATATCTCATGAATTTACAATCGCCGTGACAGCATCAGTCAACTGTGTAAGCTGCTTGGGTTGGATAATATAGGGCGGCATGAGATAAATGAGTTTTCCAAAGGGGCGGATCCACACCCCTTTTTCAACAAATTGGCGTTGTAATTGAGCAACATTGATTTGTTGTTTCATTTCGACGACACCGATGGCACTTAATACCCGAACATCCGCTACTTGTGGGCTCTCTTTTAGCTGTGATAATGCTCGCCATAATTTTTTTTCGATGGCTTTAACTTGATTTTGCCAGCGGTTTTTCTCTAATAACGCAAGACTCGCGTTCGCTAGTGCACAGGCGAGCGGGTTAGCCATAAAGGTAGGACCATGCATAAAACATCCGGCATCACCTTTGCTTATTGTTTCAGCAATATGACGCGTGGTTAGTGTGGCCGCCAATGTCATATATCCTCCGGTTAAGGCTTTACCTAAACAAAGAATATCGGGAGTGATCTGAGCGTGATCACAAGCAAAAAGTTGACCCGTACGGCCAAAACCGGTGGCGATTTCATCGGCAATTAATAAAATATTGTACTTATCACAAAGCGCTCTAACCTGTTTTAAATAATTAGGGTGATAGAAACGCATGCCACCTGCCCCTTGCACAATAGGTTCGAAGATCACAGCAGCGATCTCACTCGCATGCTGTTCAATTAAAGTACGAAATTCACTGATATCATCTTCACGCCAATGATCGAATAATTTTTTATCATCTTGGCCGCTATTAACTTGGCATTGGGGTACCGACGCAAACAGATTCTCAGTTATATATCCCTGATAAAGGCTATGCATAGCATTTTGTGGATCACAGACCGAGATGGTAGCCAAAGTATCCCCATGATAACTGTGGCGTAATGCCAACATTCGCTGGCGTTTTTCTCCTTTCGCTTGCCAGTATTGCAGCGCCATTTTCAAGGCCACTTCTACCGCTATCGATCCTGAATCAGCGAGAAACACGCATTCGAGCGGTAATTGTCAATGTAGTTGTCGCCCAGGATGTAAAATCCTAGGCTGCTTTTTTGGCGTCTGGTTTCACCTTTTTTTCTCTGGATTTTTGTGGATTTAAATGGACTTCTTTCACATACGGCCACTGACGGATTTGACCTGCCCAGCGTGTAGGGTTTGCAGCGCGTGCCTTTTCATACACTGTGTTACGCTGAGCTAATAGGGCTTTATCAAGGCCTGCATGTCTTTGTGCAGGTGTGACAAATTCAATGGCACTGTGGCGATGTTCTTGATTATACCAGTGCACCACGTGTTCGACCCATGCGCGGGCGTCTTGAAGGTTGTCAAAAGGGTTAACCGGGTACTCAGGGCGATATTTTAGCGTCTTGAAGGCCGATTCAGAATAGGGATTGTCGTTGCTCAGGGAGGGTCGACTCAACGAAGTCGCTATTCCCAATGTTTCGAGCGTAAACAACAGGATAGCGCCTTTCATCGGGCTGCCGTTGTCGGAGTGTAGGGTGACTTGACCGGGCAAAATCCCCTCACGCTGACAAATATCTTTGATCATATCACTGGCATGCTGGGCACTTTCTTCAGCATATACCTGCCAACCGACAATCTTACGGCTAAAAATATCGAGGAAAAGGTAGAGGTAAAAATACTGGCCTTTAATACGGCTGGGGAGATAAGTGATATCCCAACTGTAGAGCTGGTTGGGCGCGGTGGCACAGAGTGCCCGAAGCTTAAAACGTGGTTTTGCCTGGCGTTCTGCTCGTCGATGCTTCAGTTGCCTGGCGTCCCGCAATACGCGATAAAAAGTGGATTCGGAGGCGAAATAGAGCCCTTCATCAGCCAACATCGGCACAATTTGACTCGGGGGTAAATGAGCAAATTTGGCCGAAGAGGTTATTTCCAGTAGCTTAGCCCGCTCACAGGGTGAGAGTTTGTGGGGCGGCGGCGCTGTTCGGCGCGTTCGGCCATCCACTTGCTCGATAGCTTTCTGCCAGCGCTGTAGGGTTCGCGTGCTTAGCCCAATCAGGAGACAAGCCTGTTGTTGCCGCGCTCCGGCCTGCGTTGCTTCAGTAATCCACATCATAATAGACTGGCGCTGTTCGGGAATAATCATTTTTCCTCTTACTGCGTTGTGTTCGCTTCGGGTCACAAAAATCCGCGCGCCATTGCTTCAGGTGATGAACAAAAATACCCTGCCCCCTGCACCAAGAGGCGAGTTCACTTTCTGCTAAACAACTTCTTAGCTTCCTCGGCGGCACGTTAAGTTCATCCGCAATGGCTTTCATTGTACGCCCATTCCGATGATAAACCTTACACAGCGCCTGCTCTTTAAACTCTTCCGAATACGTCGGTTTTTCCATGATTATATCGCCTCTTTATTAGTTCCCATTAACGAAAATTAGAGGCGACAACTAGACTGACACTGGGGGCGCGCTGCAAACCCTACACGCTGGGCAGGTCAAATCCGTCAGTGGCCGTATGTGAAAGAAGTCCATTTAAATCCACAAAAATCCAGAGAAAAAAAGGTGAAACCAGACGCCAAAAAAGCAGCCTAGGATTTTACATCCTGGGCGACAACTACATTGACAATTACCGACACTCACCTGGGATTCGATTGATTGCCGCCTTGCCGTAACTCGAAATTCATTGGGTATATTTATTAGACCTCTACTGCAATAAAGCCTCTGCTTGTTCAATTACATTTTCAACAGTGAAGCCAAATTCTTTAAACAGTAATTCTGCCGGCGCAGATTCGCCAAAAGTATTCATGCCGATCACCGCGCCCTTTAAACCCACGTATTTATACCAATAATCAGCACTGCCCGCTTCTATTGCCAGGCGAGCACTAACGGCAGATGGCAATACCGATTCACGGTAAGTCGCTTCTTGCTGATCAAACAGATCGGTCGAGGGCATTGATACCACGCGAACCTGATGGCCTTTTTCGGTCAATTGTTTAGCGGCATCGATAGCGAGTGAAACTTCTGATCCGGTGGCAATCAAAATCAGCACAGGTTGACCAAGGCAATCTTGCAGTACATAGCCCCCTTTGCTGATATTTTCTACTTGTTGCTCGGTTCGCGGTTGTTGTATCAAATTTTGCCGAGAAAAAAGCAGGGCACTGGGGCCATTTTGGCGTTGCAACGCGCATTGCCACGCCACCGCTGATTCGACCTGATCACAAGGGCGCCAGGTGCTTAGATTAGGTGTCAAACGTAGACTGGCGATTTGTTCCACCGGTTGATGGGTCGGCCCGTCTTCACCCAGCCCAATCGAATCATGGGTATAGACAAAAATACTGCGTATTTTCATCAGCGCCGCCATGCGCACCGCATTACGTGCATATTCGACAAACATCAAAAAAGTGGCGCCATAAGGGATAAAACCGCCGTGTAACGCAATACCATTCATGATAGCGGACATGCCGAATTCACGTACACCGTAGTGAATGTAGTTGCCATCGTGGTTTGCCGTCAGAGGTTTAGAGCCTGACCAGTTGGTCAGATTACTGGGGGTGAGATCCGCGGAGCCACCCAATAATTCCGGCAGTATTTTTCCAAAGGCTTCTAATGTATTTTGCGATGCTTTACGGCTGGCGATATCAGCGGGGGTATTTTGCAACGTTTCAATAAATTTTTTAGATTCCATCGCCCAATCATCAGGCAATTGGCCTTGGACACGGCGTTCGAATTCCGTAGCCAATTGAGGATAGGCTTGGGCATAAGCCGCCCATTTTGCGTTCCAAGCGGCTTCTTTTTCTTTGCCTGTTTCTTTAGCATCCCAAGCGGTATAAACAGCGGGCGGAATGTCAAAGGGTGGATAGTGCCAGTTGAGTGCGACGCGGGTAGCAGCGATTTCTGTATCCCCCAAGGGCGCACCATGAACATCATGACTGCCGGCTTTATTCGGTGATCCTTGGCCAATAATGGTTTTACAAATCAGTATCGAAGGTTTATCCGTTACTCGCGCTTCGTCAATCGCTTTTTTAATCGCCTTCGCATCATGACCATCGATATTCTCTATCACATGCCAACCATAGGCGACAAAACGCGCGGCGGTATCATCAGTAAACCAGCCTTTAACATCACCATCAATGGAAATACCATTATCATCATAAAAAGCGATGAGTTTGCCCAATTGCAGAGTGCCGGCCAGTGAACAGACTTCATGAGAAATCCCCTCCATCAGGCAGCCATCGCCGATAAAAACATAGCTGTAATGATCGACTATTTTGTGATCGGGGCGATTAAATTGTGCCGCCAAGGTGCGTTCAGCAATGGCAAAACCGACCGCATTTGCCAGACCTTGTCCCAAGGGACCGGTGGTGGTTTCCACGCCGGGTGTGTAGCCATATTCAGGATGCCCTGGTGTTTTGGAATCGAATTGGCGAAAATTTTTCAGCTCCTCCATCGACAGATGATAACCGGTAAGATGAAGCAGGCTGTATATCAACATCGAGCCATGGCCGTTAGAGAGTACAAAACGGTCACGGTTGATCCAATGGGGGTTGCAGGGATTATGCTGCATATAATCACGCCACAGTACTTCGGCAATGTCCGCCATCCCCATCGGGGCGCCGGGGTGGCCAGATTTGGCTTTTTGCACCGCATCAATGCTCAATACACGGATAGCGTTAGCAAGCTCTTTACGAGAGGTCATGTTTTTCTCCTGGTGGGATTAAAAAAGCGTCCAAGTCTAACATTCTCTCAGACAGAGGATTAAAACAGCAATGATTAAAATTCAGCAGAAAATGTTGTGATGGGTGGTTGTGGGGTTTTGAAAGGAGAGTGGCGCTTTATTTTCGGTGAGATTTCCGCTGAGTGGTATTTTTGGCAGTGAAGCCAGAGAGCTTTTAAACTCTCTTTGTATGTTGAATCTAGCCACCAGCCCCTTGGTCTCAGAATATTCCTTCTTTTTCATTCGCCATGAGGAAAAGCGCTTTTAACAATTTATTTTTTATCTTACTTAGATGGTTCAAGACCCTTGCGAAGGTCTGAGGTTAAAGATAATAAATTGTCCTTACTTAAAAGAGGAGTGCTAGGTGTTATAGCTGGAATACTAGGTTTCTGAGCTGCTGCTTTACCATCTACAGCCATAGAAAAGAGTACGGGAGATTGTTCTTTAGTAATTATTCCCGCCTGAACTAATTGATGAAGAAAGTTTTGATAACTCTCCTGTGGAGATATTACTTTAGATTCAGAGGATTCTTTTAACTCAGTAAACTTTGAGCTAATATTAGGTTCCTTAGCGGCTTTATTAGCTACGTTCAAAGCCTCTTTTTTAGCTTCTGCCGAACGACTGTCTGCATTACGATAGAGTTCACTTTGCTTCTTTTGAGTTATTTTTCCTTTGGTGAGTAATTCGTCATAAACCTTCACTTCAGCTTCACGCCATTCACCACTGAACTTAATAAGGAAAGCTTCCATTTCGTAGATTTGAGCTCTAACCAAATCTGCTTCTTGCTCTATAAAAGACTTAGCAGGAGACTGTCCAGTTCCCGTTATCTGATGAACTCCTGGGGTCGTTTTTTTGGATTGCAACGCTTCATTATTAGAGGCGCGTGATATATTTTGGGGAGCTGATGTGGCAGCTGTTGATCCTGGCATTTAATAAATCCTCGGTTAATTTAAAGATATCTGTCTTTTTTTTGACAGGTATCGATAAATATACAGACAATTTATATAAAATATTTTCAAAAAACGTTCATTTATTAAACTGAATCAATTATCTGAGTCATGATGTTTGGTTGCAGGTTTTTTGAAAGGAGAGCGGGGATTTTGTAGAAGATGATAAGGCCAAATCCCTTGCTGGGATTTGGCCTGTTTTTTTGAAAATGAAAGGTAGTTTAGATTAAGGGTTAATCTTCATTTTTTATCCTTTACAGTTCTCCTATCTTCTGGCGTTGTTTTGCTAGCATTTCTTCCAGTTGAGAAGGCTCCTTCGGCTTCAGATTTTTCTCGGAAGGATTCTCCTGCGGAATAGATCTGAGACCGGTTTTTAAGTTTTGCAGTTCTTTCTGCCTTGTAATAGGAGCATCAATAGAAACTTTACTCTCTATATTTTTCGGCTTCGGCTTCAGTTGTGGCTTCACTTTAGCTGCTATCAGCAATATCAGTGAGTCTGGTGAACGTATTCGTGATCAATTGGCGGTGTTAGCCAGTCCGAATGGCACGCTAGATGAAGTGCATGAAGATTTATTGCTAAAAGCCGTAATGAGCGCCTGGAACAGTAAGCAACAAACTGCCCGTATTGATGATGTGGTGGATTACCTGAAAACCGCCCGCAATGCGCCCCATTACGCCAATGCTGAGCGTATTACCGGGCGTATGGACGAAATTATCGAATTGTTGGAGAAATACAGTGTACAGGGTATTTACAGTGATTATTTTAACAGTGATCAACCTTCTCTGAGCGGTGATGCCAGAATGGTGGTGCTGGAGTTGGGCGGTTTGCAGGATAAACCGGCGTTGCTGGCAGCGGTGATGTTTTCGTTGATTATTTATATTGAAGACAAAATGTATCACAGCCCGCGCGATCAGAAAAAATGTTGCACTATTGATGAAGGTTGGAAGCTGCTGAACTTCAAAAATGCCAAAGTCGGCGCCTTTATTGAAACGGGCTACCGTACCGTGCGTCGCCATCTGGGTTCATTTATCACTATCAGCCAGAACATCAAGGATTTTGATGCCGATGATGCGTCTACGGCGGCTAAAGCCGCGTGGGGGAATTCTGCTTTTAAGTTAGTGCTGAAACAGGATGCGGCAGAGTTCAAAGCCTATAACCAAAGCCGCCCGGATCAGTTCAGTGAACTGGAACGTTTAGTTATCAGTCGATTTGGTGATGCAAAAGACTAATGGTTTAGCGCTTTTATGCTGCGCATTAATTGTCGATCCCCTCAGTCGCGCTATGTTCAGCTCGAATGGGCGTGATTTTGAATTTATCCGTGATCAACGCCGCAAAGGGGTAGATATCCACACCGCAGTTTATGCCTTGGCACAACGTAACTTCCCTGAGGAAATGGAGGCGCTGGAATTATGGTCAACAATAGCGTAACCCCAATTAAAATGATGCTCCCTAAAAAAGTAGATAAAAAGTGGAGCAAACGTCGTCGTCGTTGTGTCAAGCCGGTGGTTATCGTGATTGCCTGCATGATGGCACTGAATGCGGCTGTTGCGCTGTTGCTGATTCAGTGGCAATCGCCGGTCATTGTGACCTTTGATATGAAGGAGACCGTGGATAGCTTTATGGATCAAAGCGCTAAAACGCGCTTGTCACCGGCGCAAACGGAGCAATTGGCGAATCGTTTCAATCGAGCACTGGACAGCAGCCTGGCTGAATATCGAAAAACACAGCGAGCGATCATTCTGGTAGCGCCTTCTGTGGTCAGTGGTGCGCGTGATATTACCGCAGCGGTTCAACAAGACATTGCTCGCCGTATGCGGACGGGTCGTGACGAATGAAGCCGTTATGGCTGGTTATGATCACACTGGTTTGTTCGCCCCTCGCCCAGGCGGTTGATTTGGGGACATGGGCAGGGCGGGATCCAACTCATTAATTAATCAATTTTAGATTATAAAACACACAATTTGTGTATATTAATTAAACATATGAGAAAATTTCGCCTGCGAAATGCTTAAATATTGATCTTATTGATGACAAAAAATACAAAGTGGAATCCCCCCCTGGGGGCATGGGGGGATTTATATCCGATAGCGGAGCCTGACATGCTGATGACCATTTATAACCGCCTGCACGACATGGAGCAGCGTGGTGAATTGTCGGTAATTGTCAATGTAGTTGTCGCCCAGGATGTAAAATCCTAGGCTGCTTTTTTGGCGTCTGGTTTCACCTTTTTTTCTCTGGATTTTTGTGGATTTAAATGGACTTCTTTCACATACGGCCACTGACGGATTTGACCTGCCCAGCGTGTAGGGTTTGCAGCGCGTGCCTTTTCATACACTGTGTTACGCTGAGCTAATAGGGCTTTATCAAGGCCTGCATGTCTTTGTGCAGGTGTGACAAATTCAATGGCACTGTGGCGATGCTCTTGATTATACCAGTGCACCACGTGTTCGGACCCATGCGCGGGCGTCTTGAAAGTGGATTCGGAGGCGAAATAGAGCCCTTCATCAGCCAACATCGGCACAATTTGACTCGGGGGTAAATGAGCAAATTTGGCCGAAGAGGTTATTTCCAGTAGCTTAGCCCGCTCACAGGGTGAGAGTTTGTGGGGCGGCGGCGCTGTTCGGCGCGTTCGGCCATCCACTTGCTCGATAGCTTTCTGCCAGCGCTGTAGGGTTCGCGTGCTTAGCCCAATCAGGAGACAAGCCTGTTGTTGCCGCGCTCCGGCCTGCGTTGATTCAGTAATCCACATCATAATAGACTGGCGCTGTTCGGGAATAATCATTTTTCCTCTTACTGCGTTGTGTTCGCTTCGGGTCACAAAAATCCGCGCGCCATTGCTTCAGGTGATGAACAAAAATACCCTGCCCCCTGCACCAAGAGGCGAGTTCACTTTCTGCTAAACAACTTCTTAGCTTCCTCGGCGGCACGTTAAGTTCATCCGCAATGGCTTTCATTGTACGCCCATTCCGATGATAAACCTTACACAGCGCCTGCTCTTTAAACTCTTCCGAATACGTCGGTTTTTCCATGATTATATCGCCTCTTTATTAGTTCCCATTAACGAAAATTAGAGGCGACAACTAGACTGACACTGGGGGTTACTTAACCCAGGCAAACAAAATCATCGTTACACAGGCAGTACAATTTCTGAAACACCAATTCACCGACCTGGAAAATGTTGAACACTTGTTGGTAGCTAGCGCTGATCCCTCGGCAACGCTCATTGCGGCTCAACTGCTCAATGAAATTAATCAGCAGGTAGACGGCGATCAAATTAATCCAGAATTGTGGTCAACGCTAGAAAAAGTGCCACGTCGCTGGCAACACGTGACGCGGCTTAGTCAGCACCTGAGTAACGGTATGCAGGGGTACGGTTACCTACGTGGGCTGCGTGATCTTAAGCACTACAGTGATCTACTCAACAATAATAGCCTTCCCCAACAACAAAAAAGTGATCTGGAATTTGAAAAACAGCTGGCTATTGCTTCTTTTTCCTCCAATATCGCGATTGATACGATCCAATATAGCCTGGATAAATTGGGGAATTATCTGGTTAAGGTGGTGGTTCCCGGCTCGCGTATTGGACAAATAGGTGTCTTGGCTGGCTTGAAGTTGGCCAAATTTGGTGGTCCGCTATTAGGAGGGTTATCCAGTGGTTTTGATATTTACCATGCTTATCGGTCATTCAGTGCATTAGGCTCGACCCCTCATCGTAAAGCACGGCAGGACTCATCGTGAGTGGCTCACTGGCAATGGCGGGCGCAGCGATCAGTATCGGTACGGCCATCGCCTTCGCCTTGGGTGGCACCGCTGCCACTGTGGCGGGGCCGATGGGGCTGATCCTGGGGGGAGGATTACTGTTAAGTGGGGGAATTTATTCTGTTGTCCGAGAGATAGAAGATATCCAGCAATACGTTTATTTAACGTCAATGGAGACACTGATTAATGGTTGGCGCATTTTTACCGGACAAGGGATAAGTCCTGAAATAGAAAATCAGGCGGCAGCCAATAAGGTAGTGGTAGCGGCTCGCCAAGAATATGATCGCTTACATGCAGAGCACACTCAGAAAATACTGATGTCGAATAGTCAGATTGATATCCTTTATACCAGCCGTGGTGAGATTGAGCTGCAAGAGCACTATTACAGGAAAATAGTGGTAAAGGACCGTGCAGGCAAAGAGCACCTGGTACGAGATTATATTACCCCTAATGAAAATGTGCAGACTATGCTACCCCTAGAGATGGCTGAATTCCGCAAAAGATGGCTGTTACCGATAGAATTCCAAGCGCCCTCAGTCGTTCCCAGTGAGTACGCCTACTATACCGCTAAGCTACTTACTAATACTGATGATAGCGTTATTGCCCACGATAATTTTTCTTGGCAGGTGATCCCCACCTATTTTACTGGCCAATGTCAACCGGTAGGCCAGTTTGTCGATCAACAAAAAAAATCGATCAGTGTTGATTTGACATTACACCCGAAGGCGCATCACCGGGTGATGGGAGACTTTAACGGTGATGGCTGGCAGGATATCGGCTATTTTTTACACTCATCCCTTTACCTATTACTGGCCAACAAAAAAGGGGGATATTACGATAGCCAGCAGATTAATTATGCTTCAGAAGGCGATCCGATACTTTCACACCATCAAGTGGGTGATATTAATAGTGATGGTCTGGACGATATCGTGCTGATCAGTGATCAGCATATTGATATTTTGTTCGCGCAAGCCAATGGCGATTTTATTCGGCAGCCTGTTAAGGTAAAAGATCAAGGCCAGCTGAAAGCGCCCGCTTTATCATGTGCGCCGCCCCTGTTGGCGGATATTAATGGTGATGGCTACGTTGATTGGGTGTCATTTATTCACGGAGATATTAACGTCAATTATGGCAGTCCTGCGGGGGAATTTAACTCAGGGATTTCGGTATCGTTATCGCGATTACATCAGTACTCTGCATCTGAATATCTCTATCACCTGGCCGGGGATCTCAATGGAGATGGCTGCGACGATATCGTCTCAATGACCAAGGCCGGGCGTTTACATACCTTACTGGGCAATCACGAAAATTGGTTCGATGGCGAGCCTTTTAAAAAGGGATCTCAGCTATCCTATACCGCATTGACTGCACTATTGACTGACTTTAATCCAGCACAGCTCCAGCTTAATGACATTGATAATGATGGTTGTGCCGATCTGGTTGTGATCCAAGATGATGGTAGTTACGCCCTCTCTTACGGAGGGTCGGATAACAAACTGGGTTCCGTCGTGGATGATACTAGGAAGCTAGAAAAGGGTAAGGTCATGAATTACCGATCTAATCGGTTAGCGGTACGTGGCAAACACTGTATTCTCGGTATTATTCCGGGTTTGGATGGTAAGCCAGCCTTATTATCACTCAATCAAGACGGCGAAGTGAATGCCCATACTGTTGGTACCACCCCAGTATCAGAAACTATCGCAGATTTTAGGCTGGGCGGTGGCAATGATGTGGTCATCGGTCATCAGAATCAAAAAAACAGCTTTGAAATAGGAGAAGGAAGTAAGACATTTACTGGCGGGTGGTATGCCGATCGCTTTTTGTTGATGGGGCATTCTGCGCCGAGTAGGCCGAGTATCCTTGATGGAGGAGATAGCCTGTCTTTATTAAAAGACAATGACGATAATGATACCATCATTGCTGCCGTTAAGCCGCGGGTCGGGGGCGGATATATCATTGATCTTGATACGGGTATCGTCAGCTATACACTTGATGAAAAAAAAACCATTGCAATATTACGTCATATTGAACATGCACAAGGGCACAGTGAAACCAATGACATACTGCAAGGTAATGATGAGAAAAATTTGCTAAACGGTGTTGGTGGCAAAGATAGTCTGTACGGTGAAGGTGGTAATGACATTCTGATATTACAGGCAGGGATTGCTCACGGAGGAGAAGGGACAGATAGCTATCGTATTTTGCAAAATGATCTTGCTGATAATGTCATGGTGACCCTGTATGAGGCACCCAATAGACAAGAAGTCAGTAATATTTTGTTGGATCACACCGCTGAGCAAATCATCTCCATCTCGCAAAAAGAAGGGTTTATCCTGATCACACTGCGCAACGATAATGGTACTCGCACCATATTAGGACTATCCGATATGTACCGCTCCCTCACTGATATGGCATTCACCGATAACCCATTAACCGACACACAAGCCATACTGCAACATAATTATCTTTTATATACCCGTGAGTGACGGGCTGATGATAACGGGCTGGCCAAAATACTTGGCGTTAGATCCAGACGGTAGCGAACAATTAAACTCCACGCTAACAGCGTAGTATAAACCTGAATGGGATCGAGATTGGCAAAAACTGATCCAAGGATCACGGCCAGAAGAGGTACAGATTTCTCTGACTAATCAGAGTAGACGAGGGAAAGTCAATATTACTATTGAAGGGCATGAGGTGAGGACTACGGTGTTACCGCCCTTCATACGGCTGATGATGGCAGAAACCCCGTTTAGTGATCGATTAGAAGGCGATAATGAAAATAACCAATTATTAAGTACGCAAGGCAATGACATTCTGATAGGGAAGGCCGGTGCCGATCACTATGTGATAGCGCCCAGCGATAAAGGCCGCTATATCACTATTAACAATCATGATGACAGCACTTCATTGGAGCAGTTAGCTCAAAGACACATTGGTATTACCGCTGTTAATTAAGGATATCCGCCTAAGTAAAAAGAAGAATGATATTGTACTCAGCCATCGTGACGCTCCGGCATTACACCCCATTGTGCGTATTGTTAATTTTATGCAGGATGTGCGTTATCGTCATATAGCGTTACAGGACGGAAACGACACCAGGTTACCGTTAGTGCTGGACAAGGCGGGTAATCCGTCATTGGGGCAAGTAAAGGTCACATCCGATGATGACATTATTACGCTGTATCACGAAAGTATGCTAAGCAACGAACTAATAGATAATCAGTTAAATTTATTGCAAGGCGATGACATTTTTATCGATCTGACTCGCAACACCGGGGGTTATGCCTTGAGCGGCGGTAAGGGAAACGATACGCTGGTGGGCAGCACTGGAGATGATACCTATCTGTATGCGAGAGGCGATGGCCATGACAGCATTAGCGAGAGAGAGGGGTGTGATAGCCTCAAATTCACTTTTTCTGATATCAGCAAAGAAACATTATGGTTGGAAAAGCAAGAAGATGATCTGATAGTACTGATCAATGGGGCAAATTCAGGGGATACGTTAACGATAAAGCACTATTACTCTGAGCCTGAATCAAAGATCGAAACGATAGTCGCCTCAGGATTTCAATTAGCAGGCAATAACATTGAGACAATGGTTGAAGCCATGTCTACTTTTTCTGCGGCAAATAACTATTATCCCGAGGTGGCTTTCTCATTATTATTGAGCCATGTCAATCTGCAAACACAAATCGATACGCTGTGGGTAGCTGTGCCAAATTAGACTATTACCATGCAAATTAATTCCCGCCATATTCCTAGGTTGCTGTCGATGGGAGTAATTAACAGCAAGTAATAATAATTATTATCGTTAATAATTCTATTTTTAAAATATTATTTTAAATTTAAAACATAAAATACAAATAGTTATCATTTTTTTTCGGTTTGATAAAAGTGAATTAAGATATTTCTATTCTGACATACTAAATTTAATGAATGCTATCCCATTCAATGGACTGCTTACATAATCCACTGCGTGGCGCGAATGCGTAGGTTACGTGGTGCTCAGCATCGTCATGTACTGTTGTGTATACATGCGTGCTCTGGTTTCGCACTTGCTGTAATTTTTGCAAGCAGTCTAATAAAATAATCAGGAGTTAGTATGTTGCAAGATAAAATAAAAGAGTTACTTACGGAGCAATTAAATTTAGAATTTTCCTCGGCTAATCTTTATTTGCAAATGAGTGCTTGGTGCTGTCGCCAAGGATTTGATGGTGCCGCTAGCTTTCTGAAGGCACATTTTCAAGAAGAAATACAACATATGCAGCGTTTAGTTGATTACCTGAATGATCACGATGTTTCATTTACGATTAAAGATATTACTGTAGCGCCCGTTGAATCTAAATCTTTAGCTGAGATCTTCGAACAAGCCTATCAGCATGAATGTTGCAACACGAAAAAAATTAATGAGCTGGTGTGGATTGCTATGGATTTAAAAGATGCTTCTACTTTTCATTTTCTACAATGGTATGTTGCTGAACAGCGTGAAGAAGAAAAATTATTTAAATCTATTCGCGACAAACTTAAATTGATAGGTGAGAGCAACCTTGATCTATTGCAGGTAGATCAAAATCCAAAGACTTATGTAAAACCTTCTTGAGTTAGCATGGATTGAAACAGCGCAGTTTTTTGTACAAAACAAGGCAGTAAATGAGCATTTTGAGCGCGTTTTTGGCGAAGTATCCGCGAGCACAAAAGATTTTGAATAGGCTCTTAGGAATGAGATGTGAGTCAATGCAGAAACTCCCTTTCCACGCAAAAGATAAAAGATAAATTTATCCGGTGTGATGTAAAACCACGGCCTTCATGGCGGGGAGGATGTCAACCAAACGAAAATAGAGATAGAATGGACGGTCATCTTCAACCCTTTTCCTGAATTCGCGGCATAGTGCTTGTGCTGACGTAAACGAAGGGATATCTATAGTCATCCCTTTGAATCATTGAGGAATGTGTCAGTATGCATTTTCGTGCTATAGCCCGTATTGTTGGATTTTTGGTTATCTTATTCTCGGTAACTATGTTTATTCCTGGTTTGGTGGCATTGATCTACCACGATGGAGCGGGACGTGCCTTCGGCGAAACTTTTTTCGTGGCCTTAATTATTGGACTATTGCTTTGGTTACCGAACAAAACGCAGAAGCACGAGTTGAAATCTCGCGAGGGTTTTTTGATTGTGATTCTTTTTTGGACGGTATTAGGAAGCGTTGGAGCCTTGCCTTTTATATTTTCTGAGCGGCCGAATCTTTCGGTCAGTGATGCCTTTTTCGAATCTTTTTCTGCACTGACAACGACCGGTGCGACAACGTTGGCAGGCTTAGACTCCTTACCTAAAGCCATTTTATTTTATCGACAAATGCTGCAATGGTTAGGTGGAATGGGAATCATTGTATTAGCCGTCGCTATTTTGCCAATTCTTGGCGTGGGAGGCATGCAATTATATCGAGCAGAAATGCCGGGCCCGTTGAAAGATAATAAAATGCGTCCAAGGATTGCAGAAACGGCTAAAACACTTTGGTTAATTTACCTATTATTGACCATCCTCTGTGCATTTACCCTCTGGTGTGCAGGGATGTCAGTGTTTGATGCCATATCCCACAGTTTTTCAACTATTGCCATTGGTGGTTTTTCTAACCATGATGCAAGCATTGGTTATTTTGCTAGTCCTGCTATCAATACCATCATTGCAATATTCTTACTGATTTCCGCTTGTAATTTTAGTCTACATTTTGCGGCGTTGAGTGGTTTAAATTTAAAGGCTTATTGGCGTGATTTAGAGTTTCGGGTTTTTATTTTCATACAACTGATATTGGTGACTATTTGTACCGCAGTGCTGTGGCAGTACAATGTATATCCATCCCACTCAGATACATTGAATCATGCCTTTTTTCAAGTTGTGTCGATGGCCACTACGGCAGGTTTCACGACGGATACTTTCGCTAAATGGCCATCATTTTTGCCAATGCTATTGCTCTCTTCTGCCTTTATTGGTGGTTGTGCGGGTTCAACCGGTGGTGGTTTGAAAGTCATTCGTATCATCTTACTATACCTACAGGGAACGAGAGAATTAAAACGGTTAGTTCATCCAAACGCGGTTTACACCATAAAATTGGGGCGTCGTGCGCTACCAGAAGGGATCCTCGAAGCAGTCTGGGGTTTTTTCTCCGCGTATGCATTAGTCTTTATCATTAGTGTATTAGCTATTATTGCAACGGGAGTGGATGAGTTTTCGGCGTTTTCCGCTGTTACTGCAAGCCTAAACAATTTAGGGCCGGGACTAGGCGTTGTAGCGGATAATTTTATTTCTATGAACGATACTGCAAAGTGGATTTTAGTGATCACCATGTTATTCGGTCGTTTGGAAATATTTACTCTACTGGTTTTATTTACGCCGACATTTTGGCGTGAATAATCCCTTCAATAAAGGCTCATCAGAATGAAAGTCTTAATACTCTACGCTAGCCGAGACAGACAAACACAAAAAATTGCCACCTATATTGCTAATCAACTACCGAAGATGGCTATTTGTGAGGTGCAAGCGTTATCTTCGTCGACTGAAATCGATTTAGCGCAATATCAACAAATTATGATTGGTGCGTCGGTTCATTATGGGCACTTTAGCTCTGTACTGAACACATTTATCAAGCGCCACATAGCGCAGCTCGATCAGCTGCCTGGCGCATTCTTTGCTGTTAACTTGACAGCGCGCAAATTGGAGAAACGTTCACCACAAACAAATACGTATGTGTCTAAATTTTTGTCTCGCACCCCTTGGCAGCCAAAATTATGTGCCGTATTTGCTGGAGCATTACGTTATCCACAGTACAGCTGGTTTGATCGCGTTATAATACAATTTATTATGCGTATCACTGGAGGTGAGACACAGACCGATAAGGAGGTGGAATACACAGATTGGCAGCAAGTGAGTCATTTTGCTCAAGATTTTTTATATTTATCGTCTAAAAAATAGGCGAATAAGGTTCAATTGATGGAATAAAGACCATCTAATTTTTTTTCTTAAATTAAAGGTTGCGGGCGTTAATAAAGGGGCTATAATGCGACCCCACAGAAGAAGGGGAGCTTAGTAAAAGAAGGCCTTGACTCTGTGAGAAGAAAGGGTAGAATGCGCCCTCTCGTTGTAAGGCTAGACGAGAATCTCTTTAACAATTTATCAGACAATCTGTGTGGGCACTGGCGAGTGCGCTGTTGTGCTGCTCTGTAATATTGAGTGCAGTAAAAGCAGTATAAAAGCTGACAGCGGATTGGAACTTGTTTTTTTTATGGAAACATAATAGAAAGCAGGGTCTGTGAAGTTGTTAAAAAAGTAATAAATTGAAGAGTTTGATCATGGCTCAGATTGAACGCTGGCGGCAGGCCTAACACATGCAAGTCGAGCGGCAGCGGGGAGTAGCTTGCTACTCTGCCGGCGAGCGGCGGACGGGTGAGTAAAGTCTGGGGATCTGGCTTATGGAGGGGGGTAACCATTGGAAACGGTGGCTAATACCGCATGATGTCGCAAGACCAAAGTGGGGGACTTTAGGGCCTCACGCCATAAGATGAACCCAGATGAGATTAGCTAGTAGGTGCGGTAATGGCGTACCTAGGCGACGATCTCTAGCTGGTCTGAGAGGATGACCAGCCACACTGGAACTGAGAAACGGTCCAGACTCCTACGGGAGGCAGCAGTGGGGAATATTGCACAATGGGCGGAAGCCTGATGCAGCCATGCCGCGTGTGTGAAGAAGGCCTTAGGGTTGTAAAGCACTTTCAGCGGGGAGGAAGGCGGTAAGAGTAATATGCTTATCGATTGACGTTACCCGCAAAAGAAGCACCGGCTAACTCCGTGCCAGCAGCCGCGGTAATACGGAGGGTGCGAGCGTTAATCGGAATAACTGGGCGTAAAGGGCATGTAGGCGGTAAGTTAAGTCAGATGTGAAATCCCCGAGCTTAACTTGGGAACGGCATTTGAGACTGGCGGGCTAGAGTTTTGTAGAGGGGGGTAGAATTCCAGGTGTAGCGGTGAAATGCGTAGAGATCTGGAGGAATACCGGTGGCGAAGGCGGCCCCCTGGACAAGGACTGACGCTGAGGTGCGAAAGCGTGGGTAGCAAACAGGATTAGATACCCTGGTAGTCCACGCTGTAAACGATGTCGATTTGGAGGTTGTGGCCTAGTGTTATGGCGTCCGAAGCTAACGCGATAAATCGACCGCCTGGGGAGTACGGCCGCAAGGTTAAAACTCAAATGAATTGACGGGGGCCCGCACAAGCGGTGGAGCATGTGGTTTAATTCGATGCAACGCGAAGAACCTTACCTACTCTTGACATCCACGGAATTGAGCAGAGATGCTTAAGTGCCTTCGGGAGCCGTGAGACAGGTGCTGCATGGCTGTCGTCAGCTCGTGTTGTGAAATGTTGGGTTAAGTCCCGCAACGAGCGCAACCCTTGTCCTTTGTTGCCAGCGCGTGATGGCGGGAACTCAAAGGAGACTGCCGGTGATAAACCGGAGGAAGGTGGGGATGACGTCAAGTCATCATGGCCCTTACGAGTAGGGCTACACACGTGCTACAATGGCGCATACAAAGAGCGGCGAGCGTGCGAACGTAAGCGAACCTCATAAAGTGCGTCGTAGTCCGGATTGGAGTCTGCAACTCGACTCCATGAAGTCGGAATCGCTAGTAATCGTGGATCAGAATGCTACGGTGAATACGTTCCCGGGCCTTGTACACACCGCCCGTCACACCATGGGAGTGGGCGGCAAAAGAAGTAGGTAGCTTAACCTTCGGGGGGGCGCTTACCACTTTGTGGTTCATGACTGGGGTGAAGTCGTAACAAGGTAACCGTAGGGGAACCTGCGGTTGGATCACCTCCTTACCAAAAGATGGCGGCTACGCCGAGTGCTCACACAGATTGTCTGATGAAAGTAGCGAGTGGTTTTTATGGAGAGAGCGTTCTTCATAGGAACGATGTAGCCATGTCCCCTTCGTCTAGAGGCCTAGGACACCGCCCTTTCACGGCGGTAACAGGGGTTCGAACCCCCTAGGGGACGCCAATTTGCAAAGGCAAGGGTCTCTGCATATTGAACATGCTGTTTAACAATCTGGAACAAGCGAGTAATGAGTAACCTGATGGAGTTGAAAGACACTTTCGGGTTGTGAAGTTAAGTAATGAAGCGTACAGGGCGGATGCCTAGGCAGTCAGAGGCGAAGAAGGGCGTGCAAATCTGCGAAAAGCGACGGTGAGCTGATAGGAAGCGTGATTAGCCGTTGATACCCGAATGGGGAAACCCAGTGCAAGCAGTTGCACTATCGTTAGATGAATAAACTAGTTTAACGAGGCGAACCGGGAGAAGTGAAACATCTAAGTACCCCGAGGAAAAGAAATCAACCGAGATTTCCCGAGTAGCGGCGAGCGAAAGGGAAGCAGCCCAGAGTGTGCATCGTTATTGTTATCAGAGGAAAGGTCTGGAAAGGCCTGCGAAAGAGGGTGATAGCCCCGTACTCGAAGATAGCAGTAGTGTGAGCTCGAAGAGTAGGACGGGACACGACAAATCCTGTTTGAAGAAGGGGGGCCCATCCTCCAAGGCTAAATACTCCTGACTGACCGATAGTTAACCAGTACCGTGAGGGAAAGGCGAAAAGAACCCCGGTTAGGGGAGTGAAATAGACCCTGAAACCCTGTACGTACAAGCAGTGGGAGCCTGCTTCATGCGCGAGTGTGAAGAGGGGGTGACTGCGTACCTTTTGTATAATGGGTCAGCGACTTATATTCTGTAGCGAGGTTAACCGAGTAGGGGAGCCGTAGGGAAACCGAGTCTTAACTGGGCGATTAGTTGCAGGGTATAGACCCGAAACCCGGTGATCTAGCCATGCGCAGGCTGAAGGTTGGGTAAAACTAACTGGAGGGCCGAACCGACTCCTGTTGAAAAAGTAGCGGATGACGTGTGGCTGGGGGTGAAAGGCCAATCAAACCGGGAGATAGCTGGTTCTCCCCGAAAGCTATTTAGGTAGCGCCTCGTGGGTTAATCTTTGGGGGTAGAGCACTGTTTCGGCTAGGGGGCCATCCCGGCTTACCACCCCGATGCAAACTGCGAATACCGAAGAATGAGACCACGGGAGACACACGGCGGGTGCTAACGTCCGTCGTGGAAAGGGAAACAACCCAGACCGCCAGCTAAGGTCCCGAAGTGAGGGTTAAGTGGGAAACGAAGTGGGAAGGCGAAAACAGCCAGGATGTTGGCTTAGAAGCAGCCATCATTTAAAGAAAGCGTAATAGCTCACTGGTCGAGTCGGCCTGCGCGGAAGATGTAACGGGGCTAAACCCTCCACCGAAGCTGCGGCAGTAGCGTTGGAGACGACGTTATTGGGTAGGGGAGCGTTCTGTAAGCCGTAGAAGGTGAGCTGAGAGGCGAGCTGGAGGTATCAGAAGTGCGAATGCTGACATAAGTAACGATAAAGCGGGTGAAAAGCCCGCTCGCCGAAAGACCAAGGGTTCCTGTCCCACGTTAATCGAGGCAGGGTGAGTCGACCCCTAAGGCGAGGCTGAAAAGCGTAGTCGATGGGAAACGGGTTAATATTCCCGTACTGTTTGTGACTGCGAAGGGGGGACGGAGAAGGCTAGACTATCCGGGTGACGGTAATCCCGGTTCAAGCGTGTAGGTAGGGAGAGTAGGCAAATCCGCTTTTCCATAAACACTGAGGCGTGATGACGAGGCACTTAGGTGCAGAAGTAGTTGATGCCCGGCTTCCAGGAAAAGCCTCTAAGCTTAGGTTACAAACAATCGTACCCGAAACCGACACAGGTGGTCAGGTAGAGCATACTAAGGCGCTTGAGAGAACTCGGGTGAAGGAACTAGGCAAAATGGTGCCGTAACTTCGGGAGAAGGCACGCTGGCATTAGGTGAGGGGACTTGCTCCCTGTAGCTGAAGTCAGTCGCAGAGACCAGCTGGCTGCAACTGTTTATTAAAAACACAGCACTGTGCAAACACGTAAGTGGAGGTATACGGTGTGACGCCTGCCCGGTGCCGGAAGGTTAATTGATGGGGTAAGTAGCAATACGAAGCTCTTGATCGAAGCCCCGGTAAACGGCGGCCGTAACTATAACGGTCCTAAGGTAGCGAAATTCCTTGTCGGGTAAGTTCCGACCTGCACGAATGGCGTAATGATGGCCAGGCTGTCTCCACCCGAGACTCAGTGAAATTGAAATGGCTGTGAAGATGCAGTGTACCCGCGGCAAGACGGAAAGACCCCGTGAACCTTTACTATAGCTTGACACTGGGAGTTGAAACTGACTGTGTAGGATAGGTGGGAGACGTAGAAGCGATGACGCCAGTTGTTGTGGAGTCGCCGTTGAAATACCACCCTGTGAGTTTTGGTTTTCTAACTCAGCGCCGTAATCCGGTGCGAGGACAGTGTCTGGTGGGTAGTTTGACTGGGGCGGTCTCCTCCTAAAGCGTAACGGAGGAGCACGAAGGTTAGCTAATCACGGTCGGACATCGTGAGGTTAGTGCAAAGGCATAAGCTAGCTTGACTGCGAGAGTGACGGCTCGAGCAGGTACGAAAGTAGGTCTTAGTGATCCGGTGGTTCTGAATGGAAGGGCCATCGCTCAACGGATAAAAGGTACTCCGGGGATAACAGGCTGATACCGCCCAAGAGTTCATATCGACGGCGGTGTTTGGCACCTCGATGTCGGCTCATCACATCCTGGGGCTGAAGTAGGTCCCAAGGGTATGGCTGTTCGCCATTTAAAGTGGTACGCGAGCTGGGTTTAGAACGTCGTGAGACAGTTCGGTCCCTATCTGCCGTGGGCGTAGGAAGATTGAGGGGGGCTGCTCCTAGTACGAGAGGACCGGAGTGGACGCATCACTGGTGTTTGGGTTGTCATGCCAATGGCATTGCCCGGTAGCTACATGCGGAAGAGATAACCGCTGAAAGCATCTAAGCGGGAAACTTGCCCCGAGATGAGTCTTCCCTTGAGGGACGTTTAAGACTAAGACGTTGATAGGCTGGGTGTGTAAGTGTGGTGACACATTGAGCTGACCAGTACTAATGGACCCGATAGGCTTAACTTCACAACACCGAAAGTGTTTTGGTTTACGCGCTTGTTAACAGATTAGCTGTGTACGCAGCATACAGAATTTGCCTGGCGGCTATAGCGCGGTGGCACCACCTGACCCCATTCCGAACTCAGCAGTGAAACACCGTTGCGCCTATGGTAGTGTGGGGTCTCCCCATGCGAGAGTCGGTCACCGCCAGGCTACCAATACCACAAGCCTCTTGCTCAATGCGAGAGGCCTTTTTCTCAAAAATCAAAAAATCGGTGGTGCGGTAGTTCAGCTGGTTAGAATACCGGCCTGTCACGCCGGGGGTCGCGGGTTCGAACCCCGTCCGCACCGCCACCCTAACTAGGGGCGTAGTTCAATTGGTAGAGCACCGGTCTCCAAAACCGGGTGTTGGGAGTTCGAGCCTCTCCGCCCCTGCCAAATAAAAATCCCCTGCATAAGCAGGGGATTTTTTGTGGTTGGCGTTCGTAAAATGTGAGTACATTGAAATTTTTATAACCGACAGAGCCGGCATTCAAGGACTAGGCTATGTCGCTCCCACCGTATTGACTAACAATTTCAGCCAGTAATAGAGAAATATTTGAAAACAGGTATGGCCGAAATTGATAGCACACTTCAGCTTATAATAGTTAACACCTTCGATTTGCTACTAGAGATGACGACATGGGAAATAGTGAAGAATGGGATAATCAGGCTGAACATACTCGGCAGATTATTGAGGAATTGATTAATGATGGTAGTGATTTGCGTGCATTATATATGATTGAACATCATTTTTCTGCTCATGAGGCGGATGTGCTGAAAATTGCCGCTGCGAGTGCGTTTCAGTTGGGGTATGAAGTCACTGATACTGAAGAGTTAAAACTTGAAGACGGTTCAGTTATCTTATGTTTTGATGCTATTAGAGAAACTACCCTTGATGCTGAATTGATCGATGTCCAGGTAGTGCAATTAGTCAATATGGCTAATAAGTGTAATGTTAGTTACGATGGATGGGGTACATATTATCAAGATCCTAATGGTGAAATTGATGATGGAAATGATGAAATTGAATGGCTTGGCGATGACTATGATGGTAAACGTCATTAAAAATTAATTATAATTTAATCAGGAAATACTGACTAAATTATAATTACTATAGGGTAATAGGAAACTAATTTTGATTCAATCGTCTATTTAATTCCTCTGGTACGCTATAACCCGGTAGTATCGTACCATTTTCCAGTAGGATTGAAGGGGTACCTTGTACACCGAGTTCAATGCCTAAATTATAGTGTTTAGCTAGATCTATTTCGCAGGACGCCGGAGAAATAGTTTCACCTTTCATGGCATTATCCAAAGATTTTTTCCGATCAGCAGTACACCAAATCGATTCCATATCCTTTGCTGCTCCCATTTTTTCTCTTTTCTTTGCTTCTTCCTTCCAATTTCGTGGAAATGCTAAATACTGAACAGTAATTCCTAAATCGTTATATTCTTTCATTTTATTGTGCAATTTGTGGCAAAAACCACAGCTAATATCAGTAAATATGGTAACCACATGTTTCTCTTTTGGTGCCTTGTATATGATCATTTCATTTGCTAAGTTTTTTAGCTTGGCGTCAATAGATTCATTATTGATATTAGCGTAGGAAAATTTAGCGAATAAAAATATCAAAATCGGCAGTAGTAGTAAAATTTTTTTCATGGTCTTGTCCTATATTTTAATTATTTCGGTTATTAATTTAATTAACTTTATTATGCGCGAGGATGGTGTCGTTGATGTAGCTGTTTAAGCCTTTCAGTTGCTACATGAGTATAGATTTGTGTGGTTGATAAATTACTGTGGCCTAATAACATTTGTACTACACGTAAATCAGCTCCATGATTTAATAAATGTGTGGCAAATGCATGACGTAAAACATGAGGTGATAGTCGTTCACTGTCAATGTTAGCAAGGATCGCATAATGTTTAATACGATACCAGAAAGTTTGACGGGTCATTTTTTGGCATCGATTACTAGGAAAGAAAGCATCTAATGCTTGGCCATTAACCAACCAAGGACGGCCGTGCTCTATATATTGCTCAATCCAGTATAAGGCTTCTTCCCCTAAGGGCACTAATCGTTCCTTGTTACCTTTGCCAATGACGCGCAATACCCCTTGACGCAGACTGATATCACTGATTATTAATCCAACCAACTCAGAAACACGCAAACCGGTGGCATAGAGCACTTCTAGCATGGTTTTATCACGTAATTGTAGTGGAATATCTACATTGGGGGCATTTAACAATGCTTCAACTTGTTTTTCACTTAAATCTTTAGGCAAACGTTGTGGTAATTTAGGTGAAGAAAGTAATGCAGTGGGATCATTGATCCGTAGTTTTTCACGATATAAATATTGAAAAAAACGCTTTATGGCGCTGAGTAAGCGTGCTGAGCTAGTCGCTTTATAGTGACTATCAATTCGTTCGGCAAAAAAGCGTTGTAGATCGAGCACCTGTGCACACAACAAATGGTTACCATATAGGAGAGTATTTAAGCATTCTCACTGGTTGATAATTTTAGCCGGTTAGCAAAATTCAACATACGGTTTAAAGGGACTAGTGCCTGCTGACGTAATGTATCATCTATACAAATCTCATGCATTAATCCCCCTTGTTCTAATCCTTCGGCAATGGCTTTAAAACCATTCATCGCCATCCATGGGCAATGAGCACAAACTTTACATGTGGCACCTTCACCGGCAGTTGGTGCTACATATAATTCTTTATCTGGACATGCCTGCTGCATTTTGTAAAAAATACCTCGATCAGTGGCGACGACCAATTTTTTTTGCGGGAGGGTTTTAGCCGCTTGAATCAGTTGGCTGGTTGAACCAACCGCGTCTGCCATTTCTATCACTGCCTCAGGTGATTCAGGATGAACCAATATAGCTGCATCTGGATGGAGTGTTTTCATCTGTATGAGCCCTTGGATTTTAAATTCGTCATGCACGATACAAGAAGCTTGCCAACACAACATGTCGGCTCCGCTTTTTTTCTGTATATAACGCCCCAAATGTCGATCAGGAGCCCAGATTATTTTTTCGCCACGACTATCTAAATATTCAATCAATTCTAGCGCTATACTTGAAGTAACGACCCAATCTGCTCTAGCTTTTACTGCCGCGGAGGTATTGGCATAAACCACGACGGTACGATCAGGGTGATTATTACAAAAAGCGGAAAATTCGTCAGCAGGACAACCCAAATCCAGAGAGCACTCAGCATTGAGTGTTTGCATAAAAACACGTTTTTCTGGATTGAGGATTTTGGCGGTTTCCCCCATAAAACGCACCCCGGCAACCAGTAGAGTAGAGGCTGGGTGATAATTGCCAAAGCGTGCCATCTCTAAAGAGTCGGCAACACAACCCCCAGTTTCCTCTACCAATGCTTGTATTTCTGGATCGGTATAATAGTGGGCAACGAGCACTGCGTTTTGCTTTTTAACAATTTTTAATTTTTGCACAATAGAAAGCCTTCTCATCTTCCGAGAGTGGAGCCGGTTTCGCCGGGAAGGGATAGATAGCTTTATCTGTATCAAAAATATGATTCATGACCTATGTTCTCTCTGACCAAGATTAGAGCCTATACCCTTCGCCTTTGAAGCTGCCGCGTTGTTGGCTGTGGGGATTCGCCTAGCGGCAACTTAAAGGTGTGGGTATATAAGGCTCTTAGATTAGTAATGATGATGATCGATACCCAGTACTTTTGCTTCAGATACGCTGCCTTCGATTATCGCTTTTGTTGAGCCATCGTAATATATCCTGCCATCAACAATCAATAACGTACGTTCAGCAATATGCGCCGCATCGTTGATATTATGTGACACCATCAGCAGTGTCAGTTGACGGTCAGTGCAGAGCTGC
>NZ_GL379589.1:325148-326740 GCF_000143625.1 Candidatus Regiella insecticola LSR1
CATTTCGTTACGTAATGCCGGATCAAGTGCAGAAAATGGCTCATCTAGTAATAGAATGGGTTGACTACGTATCATACAACGCGCTGGCGTTGTCCGCCGGAAAAGTTGTGCTGGTAAACGATTCAAATAGGCTGTTAATCCAACCTGCTCAATAATTTGCAGAAGTCGCTGGTGTTGTGCTGCATTCAGTTTCAGGCCTGGGTGTGATCCTAAAGCGATATTTTGCTTTACCGTTAAATGAGAAAACAGGTTATTTTCTTGAAATAACATGGATACCGGCCGGTTGGCTGGTGGGGTTAAGGTATGATTTTGATGATTTAATAAGATATGACCACTACTTGGGATTAAAAATCCAGCAATCAAATTAAGTAAACTGCTTTTTCCCGCTCCACTGGGGCCAAGAATGGCTACGCGTTCACCCGTTTGAATGTTCAGGTTAAAGTGTATGGGTAAATTGTGGGATAAATAGGTAATTTTTCTAAGTGTGATCACAGGGGCTCGCGAGTCGTTCTATCAACGTAAACAGCAAAAGACAAAGTAATAACAGTAGCAACGCAGTAACACCTCCGTCTTCACTACGGTAAGCGTTTATTTGTTGATATAGGTAAAAAGGCAGCGTGCGGAACTCTTCATTGCCAAAGAGAGCGACTACGCCAAAATCTCCCAATGATAATACACAAGAGAAAGCCAGGGCTTGTGTTAATGGGCGTTGCAGTGCTCGGCATTCTATCTGGCGTAAGCGTTTCCAGCCGCGGATATTGAGCGATGAACATAATCGGTTATAACGTTGCGCAAGATCCTGCATTGGGTTAGTTAACACTTTTAAGCTATAGGGTAATGCCATCAGTGCATTGATAAAGATAACTAATCCTTAGGACGACTGGGATAATGGATAATGATCCTTCAGCAATAAAAAAAAACCGGTGGCTAAGACAACACTTGGTGTGGCTAAAATCATCATCCCACTGATTTCCAACGTTTGTCCGTAAGCAATTTGTTGGCGCAATTTTAATTTACGACTACTCCATAACAACATTATCGTTAATACCAGACAAAGTAAGCTGGCACTTATTGAAATTATTAATGATGTAATTAATGCTTGCCATAATGCTTTTTGTTGTAGCACTTTTATCAGCGCCTGATTACAGCCATCAATCATTACCGCCAATAGCGGGGGGAGTAAAAAATAATAAAAAATAGGCCAATAAATAGGGTATCACTAATACATTGCCATCGATTATCTTGTGGATCACGCCAATATTGCTGATGAGTATGACCAATCGTTAGCAAGTTATTTAATCTTTGGCTTAATAAGACTAAGCCTAAACAACAAGTCAATTGTATCAATGCCAGTATAGCCGCTCGCCCTAGATCGTAGTCGTAACTCAGAGCCTGATAAATAGCCAATTCTATGGTTGTCGCTTGCGGTCCTCCACCTAGCGCCAACACGGTCGCAAAACTAGCAAAACACAACATAAAAATTAGTGCTCCCGTCGGCAATATTTGACGTCTTAAATAGTGCCATTCAATCCAGCGAAAATATTGCCAACTATTCATTCCAAGCTGAGCCGCCAACTGGCGTTGTTCAACGG
>NZ_GL379589.1:326840-550272 GCF_000143625.1 Candidatus Regiella insecticola LSR1
AGCTTGTACAGATGACTGCTTTACTTTTTTTATCAACGAGCACTTGTGTTTTTAAGGTGTGTCGTTTCTTTTTTCCTGAGTAAAACGGCTTTTGTTTTTTTGGGGACGTTCAATCGGCGTTTCTGTGGCATCAATAAGAACCAGCTCATACTCCCTATCCCTTTTTAATACAGCTTTGCGTCCAGGTAGGGCAAAATCAGGATGCTTTATTAGCGTATTCTCTATCCATTTAATCGTTTCATAGCATGTGCTCTCACTCACGCCATAGCTTTGGCTGACATGAAAATAAGTGCGATATTCTCGTATATACTCCAGTGCCATTAATAAGCGCTCTTCTAAACCCCGCTTGGGTTTCCGACCTCCTTTCCCTTGCTTACTCTTATCTGCTTCATTCAATATCTTTATCATCTTTTCAAATGTACTGCGTTTAACACCCGTTAAGCGACGAAATTTTTCCTCTTCCAGTACTTTTATTACTTCATATTTCATGGCGGCTCCTTGTTCAGGAGTGTTTTACCAAAATTCTTATATGAATGCTAGTTTCCGAAGAGGTCTATTCAACCCTTTTATCTGATCACAGTGAAATCGTGCTTAACGACGATGCGGTGAAACATGTCAGTCTTGTGCTACGTATGAAAAAAGGACAATTGCTGCACTTATTTGACGGTAGCAATCGACTTTTTACTGCTGAAATTATCCGGCTGGATAAAAAAAAGGTATTTGTTCGAGTGGATGCAGGCTGTGTGGAAGATCGTGAATCGCCTTTACATTTACATCTAGGGCAGGTTATTTCGCGGGGCGAAAGAATGGAATTGACTATCCAAAAATCTGTTGAATTAGGTGTCAATGTGCTGACCCCCTTGTTTTCAGAACGTTGCAGTATCAAGCTATCAGAGGAACGTTTGGAGAAAAAAAATCAGCAATGGCGAAAAATAGCTATCGCGGCCTGTGAGCAATGTGGTCGCAATGTTATTCCTGAAATTCGTGCGGCTATGTCTCTGTCCGATTGGTGTCAACAACAGGATGACAGCTTGAAATTAACGCTGGATCCGCAGGCAAAAAAACAGATGAATACTTTACCGCTATCCGTAGATAAGATTCGTTTACTGATAGGCTCAGAAGGCGGTTTATCTGCTGATGAAATTGACATGACGTTTAATAATGGCTTTGAAGGTATCCGCATGGGGCCACGTATTTTTCGCACAGAAACGGCCGCCATTGCTGCGATTACTGCGATTACTGCGATTACTGCGTTACAGTTGCAGTTTGGTGATCTGGGGAGGGGAAAAAATGATCAAGCTTGGTATCGTGATGGATCCTATTTCATCGATAAATATAAAAAAAGATAGCAGTTTTGCGATGCTGCTAGAAGCGCAACGTCGTGGCTGGGAACTGTATTACATGGAAGTCGTTGATCTTTATCTAGAAAATGGTAAAGGTAAGGCATGTATGCGTCCAGTGGAAGTCACTGACGATCAGAAAAATTGGTATCAGTTTGGTAATGAGCAGGATCTGCCATTAGATGAGCTTGACGTTATTCTGATGCGTAAAGATCCCCCCTTTGATACTGAATTTATTTATGCCACTTATATTTTAGAGCGAGCGGAAGCTGAAGGCTCTTTAGTGGTTAATAAACCGCAAAGTCTGCGCGACTGTAATGAAAAATTATTTACCGCTTGGTTTCCTGAATTAACGCCACACACGCTGGTAACGCGCCAAAAAGAAAAAATCCGTGCATTTCATCAAGATCATGAAGATATTATTCTGAAACCGTTAGACGGTATGGGAGGAGCATCAATTTTTAGGATAAAAAAAGATGACCCGAACCTATCGGTTATTATTGAAACCTTGACGCATCACGGTCAACATTTTTGTATGGCGCAAAATTTTTTGCCGGCTATTGCAGAAGGCGATAAGCGTGTATTGGTTGTGGATGGTGAACCTGTGCCTTATTGTTTAGCACGTATCCCGGCTCAGGGTGAAACCAGAGGTAATTTAGCCGCTGGTGGGCGTGCTGAAGCAAAGCCACTGAGTGAAAGTGATTGGCAGATTGCGCGTACCGTTGCTCCGCGGTTAAAAGAAAAAGGATTGATTTTTGTTGGATTAGATATTATTGGCGATCGTCTGACTGAAATTAATGTCACCAGTCCAACCTGTATTCGCGAAATTGAGGCGGCGTTTTCGATTTCTATTACTGGTATGCTAATGAACGCCATTGAAAATATCATAGCTAAGAAACAACGGTAATGATTAATCGCACTATTATGGCTTTTGATTTTGGTACTAAAAGTATTGGTGTCGCTATCGGCCAAACTATCACAGGTACAGCAACGGCTTTATCGGCATTGAAAGCACGGGATGGCATTCCTGATTGGTTGCAGGTAGAAAAATTACTGGGGGAATGGCAACCGGAATTAGTGGTAGTTGGATTGCCCCTGAATATGGACGGCACTGAGCAACCCTTAACAAGCAGAGCCCGTAAATTCGCCAATCGTTTGCACAGTCGTTTTAACGTAAAAATTGCATTGCATGATGAACGCCTTAGTACAGTGGCTGCGCGGGCTCATTTGTTCAATCATGGGGGATATCGGGCGCTGGATAAAGGCAACGTTGATGCTGCCTCGGCTGCTGTTATTTTATGCAGTTGGTTTGAACAACATGCACAATAATTTAGCAAAATTCGCCGGAAACCATAACCCAATGCGGGCGGGGATATAAGGCCTGATTCTGAACATATTTCTTAACAACTTAATGTCAGCTATTAATTTTAGGAGAAGAGGAGGTCATTTTTTTCTTCAATTGGAGTATACGTTGATAATTATCCTCAATTATGTCCGGATGAATTTTGCCTGATATTACTACTGCACGGTAAATGAGATCGATGATGGCTTCAGGGTTTTGCCAATCTTCAGCTGGTTGATTCGAAACTGACGGATGGCCAAAAATCAACATATTGACGCCCGCATTGATAGAAAGTTCGAGTGCTTCCTCCAGCGTATAATTATCTTGAATCGCTTTCATCTGCATGCAGTCGCTGACAACAATCCCCTGAAACCGGATTTTTTGGCGCAATATTCCTTCTATTATCGCTCGAGATAGGGTGGCAGGTTTGCCGCTGGGATCGAAGGTGAGATGGGTAACATGTGCCGTCATAACCATGGAGCAAGCATCTTCCTGATTCAGTAAGGATTTATACGGCCCTAATTCTTCTGATTGCCAAGTTTTCGTCACGTCGACAAAGCCCTTATGACTATCGCCTGCGGCGCTACCATGTCCTGGAAAATGTTTATAAGTACAGTCTATTGTGGCATTTTTATGAGCTTGAGAAATTAATTGGGCATTCTCTGCTACTTCTTTTGGTAACGCTGAAAAACTGCGTTCTGCGCCGGCAATAAAGGTTTCTGGCCTATGTAAATCAACAACTGGGGCAAAATTGGTATTGACCCCCGCATCTACCAATGTTTCAGTCATGCTTTGAACTAGTTGTTGTTTTTGCTTAATAGGCAGCTGGGCAAACTGTTGAGCAGAGTAGGTTGTTGGAAAATAATGATGCTTGAACCGATTGACCTTTCCACCTTCGTGGTCAACCGCAATGATTAAATGTTGGCCAGATTTTGCTGCCAAACGTTGCAAGTCTGTTGTTAATTGTTTTACTTGAGCGGGATTTTCAATATTCCGCAGGTATAGAACAACACCCCCGATCTCTCCGTTTTTGATCAGGTGAGCAATTGGACTGTTCTCTTCTACCGTAGTGCCATGAAAACCCACAATCAGCATTTGCCCTATTTTTTCTTTCAATGAGACTTTATCCGGCAACTTCTCTGTTATCTCTGATGGAGATAAGCAGCCAGTAATCTTATTATTTCCACCCTAGAATTTGGGAGGCTGCTCCGTAGTCATACGGATTCCTGATAATAATTCTGCAATCTTGCTATTTGGTGGATTTTTTTCCCCCAGAAATGGCATATCACTCGTATCATTTGAGGGAACTCGAGGGCAAAAACCATAAGTCATAAGAAATTTCCACTTAATCTATAAATAAACAATAGTAAGCACAAAAAACCTAAATAGGAAAAAATCTTGTAAACAGATGTTTCGCTCTGTTATACCCTTTGCCTTTCAAGTTACGGCGGCTTCAAAGACGAAGGGTATAACCTAAATCATTCTGATCACTCCAAGGTACCCACGATATCCAAATCAATATTATCGGGTATCTCATTATAAGAGAGGACATTTAAGCCTTCAGCAAACAGCCGAGCATAACGCGCGATGATCGGCCTGATTTGCGGTGCTACCAATAGTATCTGCGTGCCGCCTTGCGCTTTCATTTTTTCTTTAATGATCGGCATATCTTTTTGTAACTGATTTAAAATATTAGGGTCAACAGGGAAATTATCTAGCGCGACTTTACTGGTTTGCTGAGCATGGTTTAATGCCTCGAGCAATATGTTTTCTAGCTTATTATTGATGGTATAAACCGGTAGATCTTTTTTACCTTTATTTAATTCGTTGACGATAGCATGACGTAACGCATAGCGCACATCGGCGGTCAATAACATCGGATCTTTGGTTATCGCCGCGCTTTCTATCAGTGTGGCCGCAATACGTACGATATCTTTTAACGGCACTTGCTCAGCCAATAGTTGGCGATAGATGCGCAATAATTGACTAAAATTTAGCGTCGTGGCCAGATCTTCGGCTAAACGGGGTGATAATCTAGCCAATCTTCCGTGCAGTGGCGTAATATCATCATAATTAAACAACTCGGGCAGATGGTGACGTACGACTTTATTGACATGGGTCGCCAATACACTCGCACAATCGACCACCTGATAGCCTAGCCCTAGCGCCTGAGGTTTCTCCTCAGGATCAATCCAAACAATGGCGATGCCATAAGCCGGATCGTTATCCAATATTCCATCGATTTCACCGTATAACTCAGGGTGGGGATAGCCATCAATTTATCGACATGCACTTCACCCTCGGCGACCTTGACGTTATTAATGTTAATAGAATAGACCTCTTCGGAAACTATCATTTATCTAATTTCCATGTTATAAATTGCAGCAATCAGATTAAATCTTAATCCAAAACGTTTTCGCCTGTTTCGATAACGGTCTGATACAATTTTAAATCTTTTAATCATACCAATGACATGTTCGTTTAATACACGCTGGCTTGATAACGCACGATTGTTGCGTTTATCTTCTTTTGTTAAGGGATTTTTCTTTGTCTTTTTCTTAGGCAACGCCGAGTTTGAATGAATCTTGCCAAGCCCTTGGTAACCTGTATCGGTAACTGTTTTGATGTCAGGATGTATTCGCACACCAGACTCCTTAAACAACCTAAAATCATGGCGCCTCCCATTCGTAAAGCTTGTACAGATGACTGCTTTACTTTTTTTATCAACGAGCACTTGTGTTTTTAAGGTGTGTCGTTTCTTTTTTCCTGAGTAAAACGGCTTTTGTTTTTTTGGGGACGTTCAATCGGCGTTTCTGTGGCATCAATAAGAACCAGCTCATACTCCCTATCCCTTTTTAATACAGCTTTGCGTCCAGGTAGGGCAAAATCAGGATGCTTTATTAGCGTATTCTCTATCCATTTAATCGTTTCATAGCATGTGCTCTCACTCACGCCATAGCTTTGGCTGACATGAAAATAAGTGCGATATTCTCGTATATACTCCAGTGCCATTAATAAGCGCTCTTCTAAACCCCGCTTGGGTTTCCGACCTCCTTTCCCTTGCTTACTCTTATCTGCTTCATTCAATATCTTTATCATCTTTTCAAATGTACTGCGTTTAACACCCGTTAAGCGACGAAATTTTTCCTCTTCCAGTACTTTTATTACTTCATATTTCATGGCGGCTCCTTGTTCAGGAGTGTTTTACCAAAATTCTTATATGAATGCTAGTTTCCGAAGAGGTCTATTGGATTATGGCTATCCTTACCGCCTGCTACCGCTCAATCACTTGGTTCGTTAGTTGATATCGAAGGGATCCGGGGTAATCAGTTGGTCGGTTATAGCTTGGTGGTGGGATTAGACGGAACCGGAGATAAAAATCAGGTTAAATTTACCGGTCAATCCATGGCAAACATGTTGCGTCAATTTGGCGTACAGCTGCCAGCAAAGATTGATCCTAAAGTCAAAAATGTCGCGGCAGTCGCTGTCAGTGCTACTCTGCCATCGATGTATGGCCGTGGTCAGTCAATTGATGTTACGGTTTCATCCATTGGTGATGCTAAAAGTTTGCGCGGTGGAACACTATTATTGACACCGTTACGTGGTGCCGATGGTGAAGTTTATGCTTTGGCGCAAGGCAATTTGGTCGTGGGTGGGGTGAAAGCGGAAGGCAATAGCGGCTCCAGTGTGACGGTCAATACCGCCACCGTGGGGCGTATTCCCAATGGGGCGAGTATTGAACGCCAGGCGATCAGCGATTTTCAAACCAACAACCAAGTGATCCTCAATTTAAAGCAACCTAGCTTTAAATCGGCCAATAATGTTGCGGGTGCACTGAATCGAACATTTGGTGCTAATACCGCAATGGCGCAAAGTGCCACTAACGTGGTAGTCAATGCGTCCCAAGATCCTGGTGCGCGTGTGGCTTTTATGTCGATGTTGGAAGAGGTACAAATTAATGCGGGCAAACCGACACCACGCATCATATTTAACGCCCGTACTGGCACGGTAGTGATTGGCGATGGTGTCGCCGTGCGAGCGGCGGCAGTCTAACTGTAAATATTCGTGAAGATTACAAGGTCAGTCAACCCAATGCGTTAGCTGGGGGGGAAACGGCAGTGACACCGCAAAGTGATATTGATGTGATGGCTATTTTGCAAGCATTACATGAAGCCGGGGCATTGGATGCTGAATTAGTTGTTATTTGAGGAAAAATAACCATAACAGTAAATTAAATACTGCAATCGCATCAAAAATAGCTGAAGAAAAATCCCCGGGTTTTTTGAGAGATTTAATTCGTCAAGCTTATAAAAATAAATAGCATCGAATAGCCAATCTATAGTGCTCGTTAATATTATTAGTCAAATCAGTTTAGTTTGATTTATACCCTTCGCCTTTGAAGCTGCCGCGTTGTTGGCTGCGGGTGTTCGCCGAATCACGTAGTATGTCTACGCTCATCGGTCTCACCCCCTTGCCGCCTAGCGGCAACTTCAAGGGCTGTGGGTATAAGTGTTGTCGTCGCTTGCCGTACTATTTGTATTGTCTGCGCTCCTCCGCCTTGAATCAAATTAAACTGATTCAGCTCTATCAGGCTGTTAAGCCTAAGTCAGAGTGAGTCGTTTTGCTGTTAAAGATGAAATATAAAAAAACGATTTATTATTATTGGTTAATACGCAGGAAAATGTCGAGATGGGTGATCTTCATATTATAACAAGTGGATTAAAAGTTGCCCAAGCCGGGTTAAAAACTGTTGAAACGAATATGGGAAATAAACTGAATTCAAACTATTCAAACCAAGAGATGACGATCAGTACCACTGGCCCTGGCTTAAATAGTGGTATCAATCCGGGCAATGGGGCGAAAATTGAGGGGATTTACCGTAGGGTCAATGAATCTCATATTAAGCAAGAATCACAGACGAGTAGCGAGTATCATTATTCTGAAACCATGAGTGACTCTTTAACGTCACTGGAAAAGTCTGTTACCGTTAATTTAAAAAACCGATTGCAATTAAAGCTGAATGATTTTGTTGTCCAATTATCCGAAGCCGAACTTCATTCTACAGATAAAACTACCCGTCTTTCAGTCATCGAAAAAGCCAAGGGGCTGGCATCCACTTTTAATGATTTTAATCAACAGATTAATCAACAAAAAGAAAATTTGGCTGAAAAAAGTAAATCTGTGGTTAACGATATCAATCAATTGTGCGCTCAGATCGCTCAGGCTAATCAAAAAATCATCGAATACCAAAGCAATGGCACTACTAATAATAGTTTATGTGATCAACGCGATGCTACTGTGAGAGAACTCAGTACTTTATTGGAAATGGATCTGCATAGAGATGCTAAGGGTCAGTATAATATTTCGTTGAAAGACGGCAAGCAGTTAGTGGATGGTAATATGGCAAGAAAGCTGGAACTCACGCCATTACCACAGGGAGGGCAAACAGTAAAATTGCACTATTCACACACCTCTGATGCCATTAATCCCGCTTGTGGGGGACAATTAGGCGCCATAAACGATCTCGCTTTCGAGACGCTAAGCGATCTGCAAAAAAATATTCAGACTATTGCACAAACCCTCGCTGATAAATTTAATCAGCAGCTACAAGCGGGGTATGATTTAAATGGAAATAAAGGTGAGCCATTATTCAAGTTTTTTAATAATGATCCTCAAGGGAAAATATTGCAAGTTGAGCAAATCACCCCTGATCAATTAGCCTTTTCTGCTGATGCTACTTTGCCTAATGATAACGGCAATATAAAAGAATTAGAAAATTGTCTCATTCTCAATAAAGAAGTACGCATTAATACTATGAGTGAAATGACGATTAGAGAGACTCTCGATGCAGTGATTAATCAATTTACGATGGGAGTAGCAGGACATCAAGAAGTCACTAAATTAGCAAAAATGAATTTGGAAGAAATATATCAAATACGTACAAGTCTCAGTGGAGTAGACGAAAATGAGCAATACGCAAAATTTATGGAATTTACGCAACATTATCAATCCATGATGGAATTAATATCGTCTTATAAAAAGATATTTGATTCACTGTTAGCAGCAATAAGATAATCAAAAAGGGGAAATCATAGATGAATACTTCTGTTGGTTTTATAGAAAATGGAATGAGAAATCCTATTGCGGTGATACAAAAAGAGATTAATCGAACCTCCAAACAAATTGAAAATGAAAAACAAGTGAATTGCCCTTCAGAAAATCCTATCGCCAGTGCTTATAACACGCTAATAGAGCGCGAAATAAAACAGCTGGGATCTTATAAGAAAATTAATCAACATCTCACCTCTAGCTTTTCGAGCCAAAAAAATTCTATGGGGAATATTGAAGACACATTAAATAGGATAAAAGATATATTATTGCTGGTAGCAAATGATGTGCACTCCACTGAAGATAGGCGGGTTTTTGGTCAGAAATTAGCGGGGAATATTGAGCGGATAATGTCGAGTCTTAATGCTCAAAATGAGGAAAGGAATTATCTTTTTGCTGGCACTAAAAGCAATGAGCAGGCAGTGAAGGAAAGCAGTGGCAGTTATAGTGATAACGGTAATCAACAGTATAAAGAAGTGAGCGTAGATAAGAATAGACGCATGAAAACTAACGTTAATATCACATCTGCTTTTTCAACCAATAATGACACTCGCTTGGATCTGCTCGATAGACTCAAAAAGCTCAGTGATGATATGAAACAGGACAAACCTCTGGCTGATTATCAAGGTGAAATCAATGATCTCTTGGAGCCAACCGAAAATGCGATAAACAGTATCATCGCGGCAAACGCTGAATTGGCAATACGAATAGAAAGTCTAGCCTCGTTAGATAAAAATCAACAAACGAAAATTGAACTCCATAAAAATTTATCGCAACAACTTGTGGGAATGAATGAGATAGAAAAATACCAATTCATAGATCGATTACTTGAATTACATTTAAGTAAGGAAGTTTTATCGAAGATCCTTAGTAAAAATAGCGAGTTTAGTATTTGGCAATCTATTAGGTAAAAAAATTTATATGTCGGTAAAATTACAGACCACCGCAGCAGCAAGCAAAGGGCTAAGAAAACAGCGGGCTGTTGCCAAAGTTAATCACAGCAGAGTGCAAAAAAGTCGTCAATTAATCACCACTTTTCCTGATTATCCGCTGATTTCTAGTACGCCATTACGTTATAACGTGCAGCTAAATCAACAGCTCACCTCGGTTCAGCAAGCTTATGATTATTTAATTAAACTCGAATCTCAGTTATCCCATCTGTATTCGATAATAGATCAGGAAAAAGATCTGAATGTGATTCAACAGCAGGCAAATACATTATTCTCATTGTTATTGCAGAGAACCACACTTTCTGCTGGTACTGTGGATAGACAGCTAAAAATTGTATTGGCCGGCAGTGCAAAAGTTAATTTTTTCTCAGATGAGTTTGATAAGTTATTACAACAATCAGCAGGTGAAACCCTCCTCTTTTCTTTAACGGGGCAAAAAGAGGAGATGATTGGGCTGAAGTTGCCAGAACAAAGCTTGCCGAAACAAAGATTACTACAATTAAATAAAGGATTAGGGCGTTTAGGCATTCATGGCCGATACAATGATCATGATCAAGTGGTATTTACCATAAATGAAAGCCGTTGGCGCCGTCTCAATAATCATCTTAAAGTGAAGGGGGAAGGCCACTGTTATCCTGAAAATGAATTTGTTTTAGTCCAATTGCGGCTTGAAAGTGCATTGGAACAACAGATCCAGCACATCATCAGCGATCCTAGCGGTGCTAAAAGCTATCTTGATCAGATAAAAGCTTCTTTACATCAGATAACACAACAGCTGCATTGGCTTGCAATACATAAAAAAAATGTCGGTAACCGTATTACAGCGATGTCTACTTTTCCTGAAGCCGGGACGGCGATATTAGCTTCGCATGCTTTATTTCAGCAGCTCAGTGATGACAATATAAGTTACAGCACACTATCACAAGCCATTAGTGGGCAAGGCAATGTGCGTACTGCGACGGTGAAGAACTTGCTGTTGGGTTATGCCTAAGAGCCTATTCGAAATCTCTTATGCTCGCTGATACTTCGTCAACAACGAGCTCAAAGAAGATTTCGAATAAGCGTTAAATTTGGTAAAAGGCGGATTAACGTACTGAGTATCGGTGGCACGAATCGAAATCTATACCCTTCGCCTTTCAAGTTACGGCTTTGTTGTCTGCGCGGGTGTTCGCCGAATCACGTAGTATGTCTACGCTCATCGGTCGGTCGCCCTGGTCGCCTTGCCGTAACTCGAAATTCATTGGGTATATACCAAAAATGCTCCTGAGGTGTAAAAGTTTTATGCCAAGAGTTTAATACCGTGATCACTGTGATCTTGCGCTGGCTCAAGCGTTAATTCCATTGCTACTATCATGTCATTCAATCGCTGATGAAAAGTTCGCAATGTTGTTTCCAGCTTATCTTGTACTTCTAATGTTTTAATTTTTTCTGCCTGCCAACCTTTACTTTTACTGTATAAACCCAGTTGATAAATATAAGTGAATCCTCCTTCTTTAGGTTTTAGTTCTACCCACCAGCCCCAAAACTGGCGTTTTTCAGCACTCAGTTTCACATTGATGCATATCGCTAAACAATCAAAAAAGAAGTGGTCATTTCGGCATTGATCTTCACGCAAATAGGGTCCTAACAGGGCGAAATTTTTCATCAATTTACTTTTTGGATGAGCATTTAACGTCATTCTTCAATCTCCTTATTTTTATTACAATCTGTTCCAAAGCTTCTTGAGCGACACTCAATTGATGAAATTAATGAGATTCCGTTATTTTAGTATCGGGTAATGTTAAGCGTAGCAGAAGATAACCTGTCACTGCCGCAGCTGTTGAACCCAGTAAAATGCCCAGTTTGGAATAAGTCAGTAATGCGCTATCTACTTCATCAAAAGCCAGTGAAGCGATGAATATAGACATGGTGAATCCGATACCACAGAGTACAGAAACTGCAAAAATATGTTTAAGATTAATTTTATGAGGCAATTTAGCAACACCGGATTTAACCGCTAACCAACTAAAAAGAAAGATACCGAGCGGTTTACCGATGAATAAACCACAGGCAATACCCAAGGGTAATAAAGTGGTTAGACCCGATAGCGACACGCCTGAAAGAACCACGCCTGCATTTGCAAATGCAAATAATGGCAAAATTAAATAAGCAACCCATGGATGCAGACTATGTTCTAATGTTTCAGAAGGGGTAGCTTTTGTTTTAGTATGCAGTGGTATCATAAACCCAAGGATAACGCCAGCTAAGGTAGCGTGTACACCTGATTTTAGTATTGCCACCCAAAGTATGAGTCCTACGCTCAAATATACTGAAGTCTTTCCTATCCCACGATAATTCATGTAACTTAACAACGCTATTGCTGCTGCGGCAACCCAGAGTGCAGGCAAAAAAACCTGATTAGTATAGAAAAAAGCAATAATAACGATAACCCCGAGATCATCAATAATAGCCAAGGCTAATAAGAAAACTTTTAGACTGGTCGGCACTCGGTTACCCAACAGCGCCATCACGCCTAAGGCAAAAGCAATGTCTCTGTGGCGGCAGGAATCGCCCATCCTTGCCGAGTTATCTCATCGGCACCATTAAATAGTAGATAGATCATAGCGGGCGCTAACATGCCGCCTAACGCTGCGATAGCAGGAAAGAGCGCTTTATCATATCCGGCTAGGGATCCTTTCAATAACTCCCGTTTTACTTCTAATCCTACCACTAGAAAAAAAATGGCCATTAAGCCATCGTTAATCCATAACAATAGTGGTTTACTGATATTCAGTGAAGCAATTTTCACCGCAATGGGTAAATCGAGAAACAACTGGTAAACATAATCTAGGGGGCTGTTCGCTAGTATGAGCGCCATAATGGCAGCAACCATTAAAATGAGACCACTGGCTGCCTCTAACCGTAAAAATTGACGAATAATATTTGTCACAATGAATACTCCTTAAGCATCAGACTAAACGCCAGGATTTGGCTGGAAAATAAAGTATGAGCTTGAATTAAATATCAATAAACTTCTTGCATAACCTACTGCGTGGCGCGAATTCTACGTTACGCGGTGCTCATAATAACGAGGGTTGTGGGGGCAGAGTGCTTTGATTTCACTTCCCTCGCTACGGTTTCGCAAGAAGTCTAATTAAAAAACGTGCTGTATAGCCAAATCAGTTTAATTTGATTCTGCGTTGTCGTCGCTTGCCGTACTATTTGTCGCTTGCCGTACTATTTGTACTGTCTCACTCCTGCCGCCTTGAATCAAATTAAACTGATTCGGCTATAATTAAAGATACCAAAACATTTTATTTATAATAGCTCTTTACACTACTGATGTTACCCCCTGATTCATCTGTAAAAGTTGTTGAGTGTAGGTGATCACCGGACAGTGTGATTGAGGTGGCGGCGTTTACCATGGCGGTTTTGATGCCGACTAGGTACGGTTAATTTTTTGAGTTTTTTTAATCAATGAATATTAAATATACCCACAGCCAACAACGCGGTGGCTTGAAAGGCGAAGGGTATATAGCCGAATCAAATTAGACTGATTTGGTTATACGCTGGGACTTGCGCTTACAAGAACGCTCCCACGATAAAAAAATCCTCGCTTTAATCGAGGATTTTTATTTTACTTAGCAAATTTCGATGAAAAAACAACAAGAGGCTCTTAATCAACGCGTTAAATGATCAACAAACTTTTTAACCCGATCTAAAAATTTTTGAGAGAGTGGACTATTTTTTTCACCTGCGCTACCTGAAAAACTTTCGTTCAACTTAGATAACAGCTGTTTTTGTTCTTCATTCAATTTAACCGGTGTTTCAACGATAACACGACAGTGTAAATCACCTGGGCCATCACTACGAACAGATTTAACACCTTTGCCAGCACAACGAAACAATTTACCGGTTTGCGTTTCTGCGGGTATTTTTAATTTAACAGGTCCCTGTAAGGTAGGGACTTCAATTTCACCCCCTAGCGCTGCTAGCGTAAAATTGATCGGCACTTCACAAGACAAATTATTGCCGTCACGTTGAAAAATGAGATGAGGTTTGATCTGCATTTCAACATAGAGATCGCCCGCGGGTCCACCGTGAGTACCCGCCTCTCCTTCCCCCGTTAAACGAATACGATCCCCCGTATCGACGCCGGGGGGAATTTTTACTGCCAGGGTTTTTGATTTTTTTATCCGCCCCAGCCCATGACACTGAGTACACGGATCCTTAATGATAGCTCCCTGTCCATGACATTTCGGACAGTTTTGTTGTATCTTCAAAAATCCTTGACCCATAATCACTTGTCCAGCGCCACCACAGGTCGAGCAAGTCATTGGAGAGCTTCCTGGTTTTGCACCGCTACCATGACAATAGCCACATTTTTCTTGTGTTGGAATGGTGATTTCTTTGGTGACTCCTTTTACTGCTTCTTCCAAAGTTAAGCTAATTGGATAACCGAGATCTGAGCCCTTTGATGGACTACGATTACGGCCTCGTCGAGCACCGCCATCAAAAATATCAGAAAAATGGCTAAATACGCTACCGAAAGCCTCTTCGAATTGCGTATTATAATGAGCTCCGCCGCCTTGCTGATCAAAGGCAGCATGGCCATATTGATCGTACGCGGCACGTTTTTCCTTATTGCTTAAAATTTCATTGGCTTTGTTAACTTCTTTAAATTTAGCTTCAGCATTTTTGTCGCCAGGACAACGATCCGGATGACATTTCATTGCTTGTTTTTTATAGGCTTTTTTGATTTCATTCTCTGTCGCATTTCTGTCGACGCCTAAAATTTGGTAATAATCTTTATCCGCCATTTGTTTTTTTCCTACCCCTCACATGCGTGCACAGGCGTATATCCTTCGCCTTTGAAGCCGCCGCGTTGTTGGCTACGGGTGTTCACCCGAATCACGTAGTATGCCTACGCTCATCGGTCTCACGCCCTTGCCTCCTATAGCCAAAGCAGTTTAATTTGATTTAAGTGTTGTCGTCACTTGCCGTACTATTTGTACTGTCTGCGCTCCTCCGCCTTGAATCAAATTAAACTGATTCGGCTATAGCGGCAACTTGAAGGACTGTGGGTATAGAGTTGCCTCGACGCCCGTGCCGGTTTCCAGCTATAGTAAATATTACTACTGCTGTGCCCGCCGCTTAAGGGCGATTATTTTTTATTCTTCTTTTGTTCGTCATCTTTCACTTCTTCAAATTCAGCGTCAACAATATCCTCTTTTGGTGGGGTATTGTTATTACTATCAGCACCAGCAGCCGGATCATTAGTGTTTTGTTGCGCTGCTATTTCTTGTAATTTGCTAGAGACTTGAATTAACGCCTGGCTCTTCGCTTCTATATCAGCTTTATCTTCACCTTTTTTCGCGGTTTCCAATGCTTGCAATGCTGCTTCAACGGCGGTTTTATCTTCTGCTGCTAGCTTATCACCAACCTCTTTTAACTGTTTTTCTGTGCTATGGGTCAGTTGGTCGGCTTCGTTACGTATTTTTACTAATTCTTCAAATTTACGGTCGGTTTCAGCATTTGCCTCAGCATCTCTGACCATTTTTTCAATTTCCTCCTTACTGAGACCTGAAGATGCTTGAATGGTTATTTTCTGTTCTTTTCCACTATTTTTGTCTTTAGCAGAGACATGCAAAATACCATTAGCATCAATATCGAAGGTGACTTCGATTTGCGGCATACCCCGTGGTGCGGAATTAATACCATCGAGGTTAAATTGTCCTAAAGATTTATTATCGCTAACACGTTTACGTTCACCTTGTAACACATGGATGGTGACGGCAGATTGGTTATCTTCTGCAGTAGAAAACACCTGGCTATGTTTAGTAGGGATAGTGGTATTTTTTGAAATCAGTGGTGTCATTACCCCACCCATGGTTTCAATACCCAGCGACAGAGGAGTTACATCGAGTAACAGTAAGTCTGTTACATCACCAGAAAGCACCCCTCCTTGAATAGCAGCACCGACCGCAACCGCTTCGTCGGGATTGACGTCTTTACGGGGTTCTTTACCAAAGAATTTCTTCACTTTTTGCTGCACCAGCGGCATACGTGTCTGGCCACCCACCAGAATGATATCGCTAATATCACTGACAGATAATTTTGCATCCTCTAATGCCTTTCTCAACGGCTCAATAGAACGGTCAACCAGATCTTCTACCAATGATTCCAGTTTTGCCCGTGTCACTCTGATATTCATGTGCTTAGGGCCGCTGGTATCGGCAGTAATATAGGGCAAATTAACATCCGTCTGTTGAGCAGAAGAAAGTTCGATTTTCGCTTTCTCTGCTGCTTCTTTTAAACGCTGCATAGCTAAGGGATCATTAGTGAGATCAATTCCCTGATCTTTTTTGAATTCAGCTACTAAATAATTAATCATTCGATTATCAAAGTCTTCACCACCGAGATGGGTATCACCATTGGTAGCCAGTACTTCGAAAACTTTATCACCGTCGGTATCATTTATTTCAATGATTGAAATATCGAAAGTTCCCCCGCCGAGATCATAAACAGCGATAGTACTGTCACCTTTATCCAATCCGTATGCCAAAGCAGCGGCAGTGGGTTCATTGATAATACGTTTTACTTCTAAACCGGCAATGCGCCCCGCATCTTTAGTGGCTTGGCGTTGTGCATCGTTAAAATAAGCCGGCACGGTGATAACCGCTGCTGTGACTTCTTCCCCCAAATAATCTTCCGCCGTTTTTTTCATTTTTTTCAGGATTTCGGCAGAAATTTCCGGCGGCGCTTTTTTCTTATCTTTGATATCAACCCAAGCATCGCCATTAGCAGCTTTAACGATTTTATAAGGCATGATTTTTTCATCACGTTGAACTTCTTGATCCTCGAATTTACGACCAATCAAACGTTTGATAGCATGCAATGTGTTTTTCGGATTGGTGACGGCTTGCCGTTTCGCAGGTTGTCCGACTAATGTTTCGCCGTCGTTGGTATAGGCAATAATTGAAGGCGTGGTACGATCTCCTTCCTGATTTTCTATAACTTTAGCTGTCTTGCCTTCCATCACAGCAACACAAGAATTCGTTGTACCTAAATCGATCCCAATAATTTTACCGCTACGTTTTTTTTGTTCAGTCATCTGAAGTTACTCCCAAAGAAATTTATAATCGATATGTGAACGGATTGTTAACTTTAATGGTCTATTAATTTCACCACGCCACAGTATTATTCATTACAGTTAGGAGATAAGATGGGGTCATGCATCCCAGCATCAAGGGGAAAAATGAAAAAATTATTTTTTATCGCGTTAAATCGTTTTTATTTCTCGTTGAAAACAGTTATTTAACACGAGCAACATATTCACCGGAGCGGGTATCAACTTTAACAATTTCACCGATTTGGACAAATAAGGGTACCTTAACGACCGCGCCGGTACTCAAGGTGGCGGGTTTACCACCGGAACCTGCCGTATCTCCTTTTAAACCAGGATCAGTTTCAACAATTTCCAGTTCAACAAAATTAGGTGGGGTGACCGCAATAGGCTGACCATTCCACAATGTCAGAATACATTCGGCCTGTTCAACTAACCATTTCGCATTGTCGCCAGTGGCTTTAGCATCGGCGGCGAGTTGCTCAAAAGTATTATTATTCATAAAATGCCAAAACTCGCCATCGTTGTACAAATAGGTTAAATTCATATCAACTACATCTGCAGCGGCTACGGTATCGGTAGATTTAAAGGTTTTTTCTAATAATTTTCCGGAAATGAGTTTACGAATACGGGTACGAGCAAAGGCTTGGCCTTTGCCGGGTTTAACGAATTCACTTTCAATCACTGAACAAGGTTCCCCGTCTAACATGATTTTAAGACCGGAACGAAATTCGTTGCTAGAATAAGTTGCCATGATGACCCTCTTGAAATGAGTAACTAAATCAAAAAATGACGACCATTGTAACCTTAAATAAGCCAATTATAGAAGATTGGTTGCAACAGCTTGCGAACGTGATCACTGATCCTGATGAGTTGTTGCAGCTTTTGCAATTGGATACCCATCCTGAGCTTCCGCAAGGCAAAAGCGCGCGGCGCCTGTTTCCTCTGCGGGTTCCTAGAGCGTTTGTGGCACTAATGAGAAAGGGTGATGCCAATGATCCATTACTGAGACAAGTGCTCACTTCCTCTGCTGAATTTATCAGCCCAGAAGATTTCATCACTGATCCACTGGCAGAACAGCGCACTGCGGCACCGGGTTTGTTACATAAATACGGTAATCGGGCGCTTTTATTAGTGAAAGGAAGCTGCGCTATCAATTGTCGCTACTGTTTTCGTCGCCATTTCCCTTATCAAGATAATCAAGGCAATAAAAAAAATTGGCAATTAGCCCTAGATTATATTCGCCAGCATCCTGAATTGGACGAAATCATTTTTTCCGGGGGGGATCCTTTGATGGCGAAAGATCGCGAACTCAGTTGGTTAATCGATGCGTTAGAAAAAATTGCGCATATTAAGCGATTACGTATTCATACTCGTTTACCCGTCGTAATCCCCGCACGTATTACTATCGCACTCTGTCAAAAATTTCATGCATCACGTTTACAAATTGTACTGGTGACACATATTAATCATGCTAATGAAATTGACAACGTATTATGCGATAGCATGGCAAAACTTAAAACAAAGGGGGTCACTTTACTCAATCAAAGTGTATTACTCCGTGGTGTCAATGATAACGTCGAGGTGCTGGCTCAGCTTAGCAATGCTCTGTTTAATGCAGGTATTTTACCTTACTACCTTCACGTTTTGGATAAGGTAAAAGGTGCCGCCCATTTTATGGTCAATGATGATGAGGCTCGACGACTCATCAACGGATTATTAGGCTGTATTTCTGGTTATTTGGTTCCACGTTTAGTGAGAGAGATTGCTGGAGAAAAAAGTAAAACGCCGCTGACGCTAAGCTAATACAAAATCAAGGCTCGTTTTTGCAAAACCATAGCGATTTGACAAGTGGTCTAAGAGCCTGTTCAAAATCTTCTTGAGTGACGTTCAATATGAGAAAAAAATGAGCGAAAAAATGCAGTTTCTTTTTATACTTATGCGCTCTTTTTTGACAAAGTATTAGCGAGTACAAGGGATTTAGAATAGGCGCTAATAGACTTCTTGCAAAACCGTAAGTAGGTTATGTAAGCAGTCTAATGATAAACTATCGACAAACCGTTTAAAAAAGATGAAAGGAATACCGTCGTGTCAGATGATTTAAAAAATGACGTGGATCCAGTTGAAACCGGCGACTGGCTACAAGCCATCGAATCGGTTATCCGCGAAGAAGGGGTTGAGCGTGCCTATTATTTGCTTAACCAAGTGTTGAATGCTGCCCGCAAAGACGGCGTTAACATTACCCTGGGTGCCACAGATTATATTAATACTATCACCTTAGAGGAAGAGCCGGCTTATCCCGGCAATCTGGAGCTAGAACAACGTATCCGTTCTGCTATCCGTTGGAATGCAGTAATGATGGTACTGCGCGCATCGAAAAAAGATTTAGACTTGGGTGGCCACATTGCCTCTTTCCAATCTTCAGCGACCTTTTACGAAGTGTGTTTTCATCATTTTTTCCGTGCCCGTAACGAAAAAGACGGTGGCGATTTAGTTTTTTTCCAAGGCCATATTTCTCCAGGGATATACGCCCGTGCTTTTCTTGAAGGCAGGCTGACGAAAGAGCAGCTAAATAATTTCCGTCAAGAAATCGACGGTAAAGGGCTTTCTTCTTATCCTCATCCTAAATTGATGCCCGAATTTTGGCAATTTCCGACCGTTTCTATGGGATTAGGGCCAATCAATGCTATTTATCAGGCAAAATTCCTCAAATATCTCAATCACCGTGGCTTAAAAAATACCTTGGGGCAAAGGGTTTATGCTTTCCTCGGTGATGGTGAGATGGATGAGCCTGAATCTAAGGGTGCAATTACCGTAGCCAGCCGTGAAAAACTGGATAACTTGGTTTTCGTGATCAATTGTAACTTGCAACGCCTGGATGGTCCGGTTATCGGTAATGGTAAAATTATCAATGAACTAGAAGGTATCTTTGCCGGTGCGGGTTGGCAAGTGCTAAAAGTCATTTGGGGCGATCGCTGGGATGCCTTATTACGCAAAGATACCAGCGGTAAATTAATTCAACTCATGAATGAAACCTTGGACGGCGATTATCAAACCTTAAAATCTAAAGACGGGGCTTATGTCCGTGAACATTTCTTTGGACGTTTTCCAGAGACCAAAGCATTAGTCCAAGACATGAGTGATGATGAAATTTGGTCACTCAATCGCGGAGGGCATGATCCCAAGAAAATTTTTGCTGCCCTGAAAAAAGCACAAGACACTAAAGGCAAACCGACGGTGATCCTTGCGCATACCGTCAAAGGTTATGGTATGGGTGAAACCGCGGAAGGCAAAAATATCGCTCACCAAGTCAAAAAAATGAATATGCTGGGGGTTCACCACTTACGTAATCGCTTTGAGGTACCTGTTACCGGTGCCGATATTGAAAAATTGCCCTACATCACTTTCGATAAAGATTCCGAAGAATATCAATACCTCCATGCTCGCCGTGAGGCATTGTCAGGTTATTTACCAACTCGATTAACAAAATTCACTGAAAAATTAACCTTACCCACCCAGGCAGATTTTAGTGCGCTGCTAGAAGAACAAAGCAAAGAAATTTCCACTACCATTGCTTTTGTACGTGTATTGAATGTGTTGTTAAAGAATAAATCGATAAAAGATCGCATCGTGCCTATTATTGCTGATGAAGCACGGACTTTTGGTATGGAAGGGTTATTCCGCCAAATTGGTATTTACAGCCCAGAGGGTCAACAATACACCCCGCAAGATCGTGAACAAGTGGCTTACTACAAAGAAGATACAAAAGGACAAATTCTACAAGAAGGCATTAACGAATTAGGAGCAGCCGCCTCTTGGCTCGCCGCGGCAACATCATACAGCACTAATGATTTGCCGATGATCCCCTTTTACATTTACTACTCGATGTTTGGTTTCCAACGTATTGGCGATCTCTGTTGGGCAGCCGGTGATCAACAGGCACGGGGCTTCCTTATCGGCGGCACCTCGGGTCGTACTACGCTCAATGGTGAAGGTTTACAACACGAAGATGGCCATAGTCATATTCAATCACTCACCATCCCCAACTGCATTTCTTATGATCCGGCCTATGCATATGAAGTAGCCATTATTATGCATGACGGCTTAGAACGCATGTACGGATCAAAGCAGGAAAATATTTACTACTACATCACCACATTGAACGAAAATTACCACATGCCTGCCATGCCAAAGGGGGTAGAGGAAGGTATTTGCAAAGGTATTTACAAATTAGAAACGCTTGAAGGCAGTAAAGGTAAAGTGCAGTTGATGGGATCAGGCGCTATTTTGCGTCATGTGCGTCAAGCGGCGCAGATCTTATCTGAAGACTATAACCTAGGCTCTGATGTGTATAGTGTCACTTCTTTTACCGAATTAGCACGTGATGGTCAAGATTGTGAACGTTGGAACAGGCTGCATCCAACAGAAACACCACGTACACCTTATATCACGCAAGTGATGCATGATGCCCCTACCATTGCTTCGACTGACTATATGAAATTATTCGCTGAGCAGATCCGGAGCTATCTTCCAGCCCGTCAATTTTGCGTATTAGGCACGGATGGCTATGGTCGTTCTGATAGCCGCGAAAATTTACGTCATCACTTTGAAGTTGATGCATCTTATGTGGTGGTCGCTGCCTTAAGCGAATTTGCTAAACAGGGTGACATTGATAGCAAGGTAGTGGCAGAAGCCATCATTAAATTTGGTATTGATGCTGATAAGATCAATCCTCGTTTGGCATAACAGGCTAGCAATATAAAGGTAAAACTATTTATGTCTATTGAAATCAAGGTACCGGATATTGGTACTGACGCAGTGGAAATCACCGAAATTATGGTCAAAGTAGGTGATACGATTGAAATTGAACAATCATTGCTGACCGTTGAAGGGGATAAAGCGTCGATGGAGATCCCTTCTCCTCACGCGGGTATCATCAAAGAAATCAAAGTGGCGCTAGGTGAAAAAATCGAAACGGGCAAGCTTATCATGATCTGTGAGGCAGCTAGTGATAATCATACCCCTGCGCCCGCGGCTGGCAATGTAGAAGAAAAAACCGCTGTGGAAACAGCGCCTATCGCCACGGATAACAGTCATATTGATAAGACAAAAATCGATAACAACGAGGCGGATCACAGTCAAATAGCAAACACTGATGATTTTACCGAAAACTCAGCTTACGTGCATGCAACACCCGTTATCCGTCGCTTGGCACGTGAGGTCGGTATTAATTTGGCAAAAGTGACGGCCACTGGTCGTAAAGGACGCATCCTACGTGAAGATTTACAGCGATATGTAGAAAAAGTGGTCAACGCTGCTGAATCGGGTGCCGTTACTACCGGGGGCTTGCCAGGCATGTTACCTTGGCCGCGAGTGGATTTCAGCAAGTTCGGTGAAGTTGAAGAAGTCGAATTGGGGCGCATTCAAAAAATTTCAGGTGCCAATCTAAGCCGTAACTGGGTCGTTATTCCACATGTCACTCAATTTGATGAAACCGACATCACTGAGCTTGAAGCTTTCCGCAAACAACAAAATAGCGAAGCAGAAAAGAAAAAATTGGCGGTAAAAATCACCCCATTAGTGTTTGTCATGAAAGCGGCAGCCAATGCACTCGAGGCTTATCCACGTTTTAACAGCTCGCTTTCCGCAGATGCACAGACACTCACGCTAAAAAAATATATCAATATTGGTGTAGCGGTTGATACCCCTAATGGTTTAGTTGTCCCTGTATTTCGTGATGTTAACAAAAAAAGCGTTATAGCATTGTCACGGGAATTGGCCTTAACTTCTCAAAAAGCACGTGAAGGCAAGCTGACGGCGGCTGATATGCAGGGGTGCTGTTTTACCATCTCCAGCTTGGGAGGCATTGGTGGTAAAGCATTTACGCCTATCGTTAATGCGCCGGAAGTGGCGATCCTGGGTGTTTCCAAATCTTCTATCAAACCGATATGGAATGGTAAAGAATTTGAGCCGCGCTTGATGTTACCGCTCTCCCTTTCTTTTGACCATCGTGTGATCGACGGGGCAGCGGGTGCCCGTTTTGTTAGCCATATTGGCAGTATCATGGCGGATATCCGTCGTTTGATTATGTAATCATTATCTATACCCACAGTCCTTCAAGTTGCCGCTAGGCGCGGCCAGGGCGTGAAACCGATGAGTGTAGACATACTAGGTGATTCGGGCGAACCCCCGTGGCGGCTTCAAAGGCGAAGGGTATACTAGACAAAAAATGCAAGAGGGCATGATGAGTAAAAAAATAAAAACTCAGGTGGTGGTAATAGGCGCTGGTCCGGCAGGCTACTCGGCTGCTTTTCGCTGCGCAGATTTAGGCCTAGAAACCGTATTGGTTGAACGTTACGACACCTTGGGTGGTGTCTGCCTCAACGTTGGCTGCATCCCTTCCAAAGCGTTATTACATGTGGCGAAAGTGATCAACGAAGCCAAGGCGATTGGTAATCATGGCATTGCGTTTGGTGAACCTAGCATTGATCTGGATAAAGTGCGGGGCTGGAAAGAAAAAGTCATCTCGCAATTGACCGGTGGTTTAGCGGGGATGGCCAAAGGCCGTAAAGTTAATGTGGTCAATGGAAAAGGTAAATTTACCGATGCTAATACATTAGCAGTAGAAAATACAGCAGGTGAAATTACTGCCACTATTACTTTCGATAATGCCATTATCGCCGCAGGCTCTCATCCAACAAAACTTCCCTTTATCCCTCATAAGGATCCGCGCATATGGGATTCCACCGATGCACTGGAGCTGAAAAGCGTTCCTAAAAAATTGCTTATCATGGGTGGAGGCATTATTGGCTTAGAAATGGCGACGGTTTATCGTGCGTTAGGCTCTGAAATTGATGTGGTTGAAATGTTTGATCAAGTGATCCCAGCGGCAGATAAAGACGTCATTAAGGTTTTCACTAACAAGATCAGTAAACAATTTAACTTAATGCTCGAAACCAAAGTCACCAAGGTTGAAGCGAAAACAGATGGCATCTACGTGACGATGGAAGGCAAAAAGCCTACAGAGCCTCAGTGTTATGACGCGGTTCTGGTTGCGGTTGGCCGCGTAACCAATGGCAAATCTCTGGATGCGGGAAAAGCAGATGTTGAGGTAAGCGAGCAGGGTTTTATTAACGTTGATAAACAGTTACGCACCAATGTGCCACATATTTTGGCCATTGGTGATATCGTTGGCCAACCGATGCTAGCACACAAAGGGGTACATGAAGGTCATGTTGCTGCAGAAGTGATCGCAGGCAAAAAACATTATTTCGATCCCAAAGTGATCCCCTCTATCGCCTACACCGAGCCAGAAGTAGCTTGGGTGGGTGTAACCGAAAAAGAAGCAAAAGAAAAAGGCATCAGCTTTGAAACGGCAACATTCCCATGGGCCGCATCAGGGCGAGCGATTGCCTCTGATTGTGCTGAAGGGATCACCAAACTGATTTTTGATAAAGAAACTCACCGCATCATCGGTGGTGCCATTGTTGGCAGCAATGGTGGCGAATTATTAGGTGAAATCGGTTTAGCGATTGAAATGGGTTGTGATGCAGAAGATCTAGCGCTGACCATTCATGCACACCCAACCTTGCATGAATCAGTGGGGTTGGCGGCTGAGATATTTGAAGGCAGCATTACTGACTTACCTAACCCGAAAGCTAAAAAGAAATAAATTTTTTTCAATAGACTTCTTGCAAAACTGCTCTGCGTGGCGCGAAATCAAGTCGCCCGCGACGACGCACAGCAATCTTCGTCAATATAAGTACATGAGGATTGCGTGCACCGGGTAACGCAAGATCCGTATTTTGTAGTAGGTTATGCACGAAGTCTACTGATGATTCAGATTTATCTTAATCATCCTGCCAGATTTGTTCTGTTTTTGTGTCGGAAGACGTTGATGGTTGTTGATGATTGTCATCCCACTTAAAAGCCATGTCTTCCGATGTTTTTTCTTCTACCGGCAGCATTTTGGGCTGAGTATTGATGAAATTCATCACATCCCAACAAAGTGCCTCAACACCATGCCGATTGACCGCCGAAATAGTATAATATTTTTCCTGCCATCCTAAAGCAGCGGCAATGGTTTTAGCGCGTACTTCGGCTTCTTTTTCGTCGATTAAATCGACTTTGTTGAAAACTAACCAACGGGGTTTATCAACAAGGTTGGCATTGTATAGCTGTAGTTCGTTAATAATGATTTTTGCATTTTCAACCGGATCGGAGCCATCTATAGGCGCGAGATCAATCAAATGTAATAACACCCGGCATCGTTCTAAATGTTTCAAAAAACGAATACCTAAACCGACTCCCGCCGATGCCCCGGCAATTAATCCAGGAATATCCGCCACCACAAAACTTTGTTGATGATCCATTCTCACTACACCCAGGCTTGGGATCAAAGTAGTAAAGGGATAATCGGCAACTTTAGGTTTAGCGGCAGAAACCGCGCGAATAAACGTAGACTTGCCGGCATTCGGTAGCCCTAACATGCCTACATCGGCCAACAATAATAGCTCTAATGCCAGCTCTCGCGTTTCACCTGCTGTACCCAATGTTTTTTGGCGAGGGGCGCGATTAATCGATGATTTAAAACGTGTATTTCCTAATCCGTGGAAGCCTCCTTTTGCCACCATCAGACGTTGCTGGTGATGCAGCATATCTCCTAGTATTTCGCCCGTAGTTTGGTCAAAAATACGGGTTCCTACTGGCACATGAATGGTAATATCTTTGCCGCGTTTCCCTGTACAGTCACTGCTTTGCCCATTTTGGCCGCGTTCGGCACGGAAAGTTTTTATAAAACGGTAGTCGATCAATGTATTCAAATTTTCATCAGCCAGTAAGTAAATATCGCCGCCATCACCCCCATCGCCTCCGTTAGGGCCACCGTTGGGAATATATTTTTCGCGTCGAAAACTAACACAGCCGTTACCACCATCACCTGCCACGACCAGGATGGTAGCCTCATCTACAAATTTCATTTAATACTCTCCATAATTCATTGGCCTGGCTACTATACCCTTCGCCTTTCAAGTTACGGCTTTGTTGTCTGCGGGTGTTCGCCTCATGGTATGTCTACGCTCATCGGGTCTCACACACTGGCCGCCTTGCCGTAACTTCAAGGAATGTGGGTATATAATGGGTCGATTGGTTGTTTGTCTTGCCTCTCTTTTGACAAAGTATCAGCAAGCACAAGAGATTTCGAACAGGTGTTAAGTCATCTTTTTTATCAGGGGCTATAGCAAAAAGCCCCGCAATTTCTGCGAGGCTTATATCTTATTCGATAAAATAAAGAAAATTTATTCAGCTTCAATGCTAACAAATTTACGATTTTTTGCACCCTGAACATTGAACTTTATCTTGCCATCAGTCAAGGCATATAAAGTATGATCTCTACCGCAACCGACGTTAACCCCAGCGTGGAATTTTGTACCGCGTTGACGAACAATAATACTACCTGCTAGAACCGTCTCTCCACCAAAACGTTTTACGCCAAGACGTTTACTTTCAGAATCGCGACCGTTACGTGTCGAACCACCTGCTTTTTTGTGTGCCATAAATTCGCTTCCTTAATAAAACTAAGCGCTGATGCCAGTTATTTTAATATCAGTAAATGACTGACGGTGGCCTTGTTGCTTACGGTAATGCTTACGACGATGAAATTTAACAATTTTAATTTTTTCACCTCGACCATGAGCCATTACGGTAGCTGTAATTTTTACACCATCAAGCCAAGGCGCTCCAATTTTGATGTTTTCACCATCCGCTACCATTAGCACTTGATCGAACTCAACTATTTCACCTTCTTGGACGTCTAACTTTTCTAGACGAACGATGTGTCCTTCGCTGACTCGGTGTTGTTTACCACCACTTTGGAAAACCCCGTACATATAAACTCCGCTTTCCGTACACCCCCACCATAGTTAACCGAGAGCGCACTATAAATATTCACATGAAAGCGGAAATTCTACGTAAAAAGAGTACAGATCACAAGAATAGAATCAAGACTAAAATAGAAAAAAGAGTGGAGTGCCAACATAACGTTTATTTAGCGCATTTTTTAAGTACAATAAGACAATTTCAAAAGCTGAATAATGAGAAAAAATGCTGAATAATGCAAGTATATTGGATGAAGTTAAAGAATTAACAGCAAAAGATATGGCTACCGTTAACGATACGATTGAAGAGCAAATGCGCTCTGATGTTGCATTAATCACAGAAATTAGTCACTACATTATCAATAATGGCGGCAAACGTATTCGTCCTATGATTGCTATTCTTGTTGCTCAAGCACTAGGATATAAAGGTAATCAGCATATTACCATTGCCGTATTAATAGAATTTATTCACACCGCTACATTATTGCACGATGATGTGGTCGATAATTCTGATTTAAGGCGCGGCAAAGCAACAGTTAATGCTCAATTCGGTAATGCAGCAAGCGTATTAGTCGGCGATTTCATTTATACCCGTGCTTTTCAAATGATGACTCAACTCGGCTCGATGCGTGTATTAGAAGTGATGTCTACCGCAACCAATATGATCGCTAAAGGTGAAGTACAGCAGTTAATAAATTGTAAGGATCCACGGATCACGGAAGAAAACTATTTGAGCGTGATTGGTAGTAAAACGGCCAAATTGTTTGAAGCGGCATCACAGTCCTCTGCTATATTGGCAGGTGCTAATAAAGAAAAAGAATTAGCGTTGCAACGTTATGGCCACCATATCGGTATTGCTTTTCAATTAATTGATGATTTGCTTGATTACAGCCCAGAAAATAGTACAGGGAAAAAGAGTGGTGCCGATCTTGCCGAAGGAAAAGTAACACTACCATTATTACATGCCATTGAGAAAGGTACGCCAGAGCAAACAGCTCTACTTTGCAACGCGATTCAGCAGGATAATGGTCGTCACTTGTTCACTTCCGTGCAGCAAGTGCTAAAAGAATATGGTTCTTTGAACTATACCCGCCAATGTGCAAAAACAGAAGCCAATAAAGCGATTGCCGAATTACAAGTCTTGCCTGAAAATCCTTACCGTATAGCATTAGAAAAACTCGCAAAATTTTCTATTATGCGTGAATATTAATTATATTTTTTAACATTTTATAGCAATTTTTGAGTATGAAAATAACTTGATGATTTTTTATTTTATTTAAAAATGATTTAATCTTCCTGTTTTAAAGGACTTTTTTCTTGTGGATTATCAGCTTGTCGTTGATCAATAAGCTCGATAAGTCCTTCAGTTCCAAAACTTGTTATAAAACTGATCACTTTTTCGCGTTTAGATTCAGTTAAACGCTCAATAGCTTCAATCAATATTGATGAGCTTTCCCTTTTATTTACGTGATATTGGACATTTTTTTCTTTTAATTTCAATATATTAAGAATATTATCTGGTAAATTATCAATATGATATTCCAGTGCTTTACCTTGAACACCTGAGCGCCGCCGTTTTTTCCAGTCATCACGCTTAGCCCGTAGGTTAATTCCTTGTGGTGATGATGGAAATCCTGGAATACCTGCAAGTTCTTTGGCTGCATACCATTCTTTTTTCATAAAGTTATCTTCTCTAATTATGTCTATTTTATTGTAAATATTTTCCTAAAAAATGGAAAAATTTGGAAAATAAATGCTATAATTTTCTAAATTACTACTATTTGTTATTGACACACTTAACGATAAGACGTTAGTTATACCACTAATAGATTAATATCTCAGTAGAAAAAAGGACTAAATGATGATATTAAGGAAATCTTCTGATTGGCATCCTGCCGATATCATTGCGGCATTACGCAAGAAGGGCACTACCATGGCGGCGTTATCTAGAAAATCTGGATTAAATTCTTCCACGCTTTCCAATGCCCTGACACGAGCATGGCCGAAAGGTGAATGGCTTATAGCGGAATGTCTTGGTATTCATCCCTCGAAAATATGGCCTAGCCGCTATTTCGATAAAAATACAGGGACACTGATTGATCGTAAAAACAAAATGCGATCAAATCGTGCTAGGAAAGGCAGCAAGGCTGAGGAGCCTGAACGGTACTATTATGAATCAATAATACTATGGAAACACTGAAGAACCTGCCATAAATTTTATATTTGGCGTTAATAGCGCTAAATTTTTAAAGTCATTCGATAGAAGAGGAGGTCAATAAGCTCTTTTTTACGGTGTATCCCCTTCATTTTTGCCAGAGATTCGTGGTGATTTATTTAGCTGATGTCGGGGGCATGCCCCATATGTGCTAACTAAATTTAAATTGCGTGATCGCTTCAGTCTGGTAGCGCCGTTTTCTGTACTGTGAGCCTTTGAGATAGTGCTGAATTTTATTCCATTAGACCTCTTCGGAAACTATCATTTATCTAATTTCCATATTATAAATTGCAGCAATCAGATTAAATCTTAATCCAAAACGTTTTCGCCTGTTTCGATAACGATCTGATACAATTTTAAATCTTTTAATCATACCAATGACATGTTCGTTTAATACACGCTGGCTTGTTATGGAAACCCTGAAGAACAGATAAAAGTAGTCTATTCTGTCATTAATAATTTTTTTAGGTTAATAGTGAAATGAAAACGAAATCGACGAGCCGAGCCGAGCCGAGCCGACTTTTTAGCGCAAATGAATAGGATAGTTCCCTGGGAAAAAATGCTGGCCAAACTCAGTCGTCATTACCCCAAGGCAAGCCCTAAAGGCGGCAGGCCGGCGAAACCGTTAGAAGTGATGCTGCGGATTTATTTTTTACAGAATGGGTTTAATTATGCTGATTTATCGATGTAAGAAGCGTTATACGACATCCCCTTATTACGTCAATTTGCTGGGGTATGTGTCGATGCCATTCCCTCCGATCCCACTCTTCTGCATTTTCGTCATTGGCTGGAAAAACATCATTTAAGCGAAACGCTGTTTGAAGAAGTTAATACGCATTTAGCTTCGCTTAAGCTATTTATCAAACGGGGTAGCATTGTCGATGCTACGATTATTCATGCGCCCAGTTCAACTAAACCTGGTGGGAACCTCGGCGAATGTAGCCGATGTGACGCAAGTTCATCACCTTCTTCACGGTCAAGAAGAGGTTGTTCATGGTGATGCCGGTTATAAAGGCGTGATGCGACGCAGCGAACATCAACATCGCGTGGTCACCTGGCACATCCCCCGACGGAGGGTATTGGCCTTGCCAGGGCAGGAGCATCTGTATACCGTAAAAAAGAGCTCATTGATTTCCTTTTTTATTACATGACTTTAAGAATTAACGCTATTAGCTCAAAATATAGCATTCATTATCGGTTTTTCAGGATTCGGCTATATTTTCAATAAACTGGATGCCAATTGGGATAAATTCTTGTGGAATATAACGATCAAATCCGGCTTTATGGCAGAATTTTTTAAACTCTTGTAAGGAATTTACTTTCGATTTTTGATATATCCTGCACAGATTATTTTCTATTGTTCTGTGAGAGCGATAGAGTTTCCTTGCAACCTCCTTAGCACTCATCGACTGTAATATAAAAAATATGATTCTTAGCTCTGATTGATTAAATAATTTTATTGGTGGATCCACTGCTAATCCTGAGGGGGTGATCTTGCTCACGTATTGTTGTGGTGAAATAAAATCCAATTTTTTGCCATAAAACACCGTGCCTACGCATTCATTATTTTCATTATAGAGCGGAAATTTTTCATACCAATAAGGTTGCAATTTTTTTTCTCGACCAAAAAAGTGGGTTTTAATGAGAGTCACTCTTTGCCTACTGCTGATGGCATCTAGATCTTGTTTTTTCAGCTCAGAGGCAAATTCAGAAACCGGTGTGGGGAGATGCTCATCGCGTTTTCCTTCAATTTTGAATCTGGCAGGGATATTTAAAAACTCACGAAACGCCCGATTAGTATAAATAAATCGGGATTCGCAATCTTTTATGCCCCAAATATCGTTACTACTTTCCATTATGGATATTAGGGGGAATGATTTTAATGCATTATTAATATTGGTCATGGTCAGTCACCTCCACTCAAATGGGTTCTTATTTGTAAATATATTAATAATGATTTCACTTTTTTATAATATAAACAGTCTTTGCCTGATTATTTTGTTATCAAAAAATATTTTTAATATTTATTAAATAGGAATAAATTTCACAATTAAATTTATAGTTTATAATTGTACCAATTATTGGCTTCGCTATATTTAAAATACTTAAATCACCAAGGCAACATAAAAATAAAAATTTAGTGGATTAAATTATTATACTTAATAATTTTCTGCCTACTATCTAGACGGAATAAATCCCGAAAACTATTTTATCTGACAAAATATTTTTTAATTCCTATAATGAATTTATTTTATCTTTTTTATATATTACTAGGATCTGTTGATATTCCATCATAACAAATTGAAAAAAATGAAATAGCCAATCCGACATTTTTATAATAAAGATTAATTTTCAATCTTTGGCCAGTGGTTGACTTGTTATGTTATTCCTGCCTTATCTATTTATATAGGTAGCAGATACCTTACAGATAGGGTATTACTTACCTATTTGAAATACAGCACAGAGAAGGGCGAAGGGAGAGCTATTTCATCAAAAATTGTTGTCGGAAATGACGATGTCAATTTACTTTTTATCTGGTATGCCGCAAAACCTCGGCCTTTAGTGTGGGGATATATAGCTGAATCAAATTAAACTGATTCGGCTATATTCTATTATGAAATGCATGACACTGTTGGCATATCTCGTTTTCGGTTTCTTTTTCAAATTCGGAACGTTCTGATTTGTAAAAATTTATGTGGAAGATAGCGGTGGAAATCGTGTTGCTCACAAAAAGAAATAAAATCCTCGATATGATTTACGCCTGCTTTATTATATAAGCGTTCCAGCGCATGTTCTATTGTGCGGGGAGAAAGACATAATATGTTACCAATGCTTTTACTTGTCATACCCTGTAGTTTCAGGAAAATAATTTCATATTCTCTTTCCGAAAAAGATTTATCCGGTCTATTAAGTAACAGCGATCCCGGCAGTTTGCCCCTCACAAAATCGTTAGGAGAAAATACTTCCAAATACTTCATTGAGCAAAACACACCTATGATCTCGTTGTTACTGTTATAAAGTGGTACTTTTCTTATTATATACGGGGAGTTTACCGCGTCTGGATGTACTTCAAGCATAGCCAGAGGCTTTCTCGTTTCACTAATTCTTTGATCTTGTAACCTCCATGCTTTGAGTGAGTCTTCGTCCTCGTAAAGAAGTGAAGGAATTTCATAATCAAGTCGATCTATAATATCACCGACTTTTCTAAGACCTACTAATTTAGCCACTGCCAAATTAGCATACAAATGACGAGAGTCATATCCTCTAACGGCATAAGGATCAGGCAACAAATCTAAAGAGCGGGTTATATTAGAAAGCACTCTTTCATTATCTGTATTTTCTGTGATAATCATACAGGCTTCCTCTCATTTAACATATTAGTCAAATTAGCTATCATACTCTCTACTTCACTGTCAACCAACTCGAGTTTTCCGGCGGCTTTTTCCTAGCTTGAATACTGTAAGGTACAAATTGCAATTCATGACAAATATCTGTGATATTAATCACATTTTGTAGCACAATGTAGTTAGCAATCAACGTATTATGCTTATTGACCTCCCCTCACTGAAATGTGGTGAGGGGGAAAATAAATAAAATAATGCAAAAAAAATATAAAAATTATATGATTTTGTCTGAAAAAAATAGGAATATGAGAGATGTTAATTATTAAAATAGCAGATAAATTTGTTAAAAATTTTCATAATAAAATCAGTAGTATATTTTTATTCTTTATGTTGATGGTCATTACGAGTTATAGTTTTCATGCTTATGCTAGCGTAGAAAAAAATATTCGATATGAAGTCGTTTTCGATGCGGGGAGCAGTGGGACACGGGCTTCTCTCTATCAAATAGACAAAAACGCCATGAAAATCACTCCACTCTTTGATGTAGAAAAAAACTTCCTCTGGAAAAAGTGGATAATATAAAAACAGAACTTATTAATCCCATGCTAGGAGAGATAGCCACTTTTTTATTACAAGAACATAAAATTAAACCAGATGAAGTTGTTGTCAGTATATTAGGCACAGCAGGTATGCGTAAGGTCACAGGAGTGAATCAAAAAGAGATTTATGCGCGTGCAAAAGAAGCGGTAAGTGATAATAATTTTAAACCTGGTGAATTTAGAACGATCAGTGGTCAAGAAGAAGGTGTTTATGCATGGGTTGATGTGAATTATTTGAATGGTACGTTAGAGAAAAAGAAAACAAAAGGAATTATCGAAATAGGTGGATCATCTGCCCAAATCGCTTTTGCTACTGATAAAACTAAGCATCAAGATGATAACATCATGTCTATAAATATAAATGATGTAAATTATAATATTTATGCGGTGAGTTTTCTTGGTTTAGGAAGTAATGATTTCAATCTTTCAATTACCGAAAAATCAGAAAAAGATTTTTGCTATCCGAAGGAATACAATGAGAATAATATTAGTGGTAATTTCTCTTTGGAAAAATGTAGCGCTATAGTAGATTCAATATTAACTCAATTTCCTAATTTAAAAAAATTAACTCAGAATAAAGAATTTTATAAAAGCGAATTTTTTGCTATCAGTGGGTTATATCAAACGTTAAATTTCTTTGGAGTGAAAGATGAAGACAAAACAGGGCTGACTAATAAGATTAAGTATCTCTGCAAAAAAGACTACCCTGATATAGTTATATATAGTGAGAATAGAGATAGATATAATACATTCAATAAATGTGCTAATGCTTTGTTTGCTAACGAGCTTTTATTTAATGTACTTAATCTACCAAATTCACATATAAAAGCGGTGAAAAAGATCAATAACACCAATATACGTTGGACGTTAGGATACGCAATTTTATCTCAAAATCTCTAATGCCTGAAAATTTTCAAATCGATTGTTCCATCATATATAGCCAATGAGTTTCGAGTTACGGCAAGGCGGAGATGAGCGTAGGCATACTACGTGATTCGGCGAACACCCGCAGCTAACAGCTTCAAAGGCGAAGAAGATAGTACGGCAAGCGACGACAACACCAAATCAAATGAAACTGATTTGGCCATATCAATAAGGGGCTTGAGTTGAGCAGACCTAGCCAGGTCATCCGAGTAGGCTCCTCCTGAGAGCCTGTTCGAAATCTTTTGTGTGCTTGCTAAAGAAGATTTCTAATAGGCTCTTAGGTTATTAACTCATGATTTAGGCAACGTGTTGCAAAAATTCACGCAACCTTTCACAGGGAGGATTAGTCATTAAGCTATTAGGGGCGCCATCTTGTGCAATGCGTCCCTGATCTATGAATATGAGGCGTGATGCGACCTGATGAGCAAAACCCACTTCGTGCGTGACAATGACCATGGTCATTCCCTCTTCGGCTAGATCTTTCATTACCGTTAAGACTTCATGACGTAGCTCTGGATCAAGTGCAGACGTCGGCTCATCAAACAGCATTAATTTTGGTTTCACTGCCAGCGCTCGGGCGATCGCAACTCGCTGCTGTTGCCCGCCCGATAGCTCCCCTGGGTAATGATGAGCACGTTCTGACAACCCTACTTTTGCGAGCAGGTCAAGAGAGAGCTTTTTTGCTTCTGTTTTTTGAATGCCGCGGACGCGGATAGGACCAAAAGCCACATTTTCAAGCGCGGTTAAATGTGGAAATAGATAAAATTGTTGGAAAACCATGCCTGCTTCTCGGCGAATCAGACGTTCATCAATGTTAGGATCGTTAATATCCAAGCCATCAAAGATTAATAGCCCTTCAGTGATCACTTCCAATTTATTAATACAGCGTAATAATGTTGATTTACCCGAACCAGAGGGACCGATGATGACAACCACTTCTCCTTTGGTGATATTTAAATTAATGTCATGGAGCACCTGGGTTTTTCCAAAATGTTTGGAAACGTTTTTTAATTTAATCATATTATTTTCAGCTTTTTTTCTACCTTACGCAGCACAAAACTAAGTGCTAGCGTGATAACGAGATAAATTACCGCCACTGCAGACCATATTTCCATTGCTCGAAAATTACCAGCAATAATTTCCTGCCCTTGGCGCGTCAATTCAGCAACACCAATCACCATAAACAGTGAGGTATCTTTGATGCTAACAATCCATTGATTTCCTAAAGGCGGTAACATGCGACGCAGTGCTAAAGGGGCGATGACATAACGCAGAGTATCACGCTTAGATAGACCTAAAGCCAAACCCGCTTCGCGAAAACCCTTGTGAATGGACAGTACAGCGCCACGGGTGATCTCAGCAATATACGCACCAGAGTTAATCATAATGGTTACCACTGCTGCGGTGAAAGGATCGATACGGATGGGCATCATGATCGGCATGGCAAAATAAATAAACATGACCTGTACAATAATAGGGGTGCCACGAATAAGCTCGATAAATACCAAGGCAATATTGCTGCTAATTTTACCACCATAAGCACGAGCAAAACCGGCAACAACCCCAATAATCAAACCGCCAAGTAATCCAAGGATTGAAATCCATAACGTTAACTTAGCACCTTCAAGCAGGATTGGGAGGGCGGGCCAAATAGCACTCCATTCAAACTGCATGGATATTCTCCTGATTTAGATAATGATCAACATAAACACGCATTAATTAGGTTCTATAACCCTTCGCCTTTCAAGTTACGGCGGCGTTGGCTACTCACACTTATCTCAGTCATGTACCACACTCCTGGGATTCGACTGATTGCCGCCTTGCCGTGACTCGAAATTCATTGGGTATCACCGAACCATTTTTTATAGATTTCAGCATAAATGCCTTTTTCATATAATACCTGTAGCGCCTGATTAACTTTTTCTCGTAATTCACTGCCTTTTAGAAAAGCAATACCATATTGTTGCGCTTTAATAGGGGCACCAACCGCCTTAAATCGGTCATTGCCGGCAGTTTTGATGAAGTACAGTATATTGGGCGCATCATGCAATACCGCATCGGCTCTGCCTGTAGCGAGTTCTAGATAGGCGTTATCAATGTTAGGGAATTGACGCAGATTTTTGGTTTTAATGTTTGTTTTTGCATAATCTACTGAGCCTGTGCCCATTTTTACCGCAACCACTTTTCCTTGTAGATCCTGCTCACCTTTGATGTCGTTATTATTATTTTTGACCATAATCAGCAGGCCACTGTCATAATAACCATCAGAGAAATCTATGACTTTCTTGCGGTCATCAGTAATAGTAATACCCGCTAGTGCTACATCGACATTTTTGGTTTGTAAGGCAGGAATAATGCCACTGAAATCCATCGGTTTTAGTTGGTAGTCGACATGAAGTTGTTCAGCGATAGCTTGCCAGAGGTCGATATCAAAACCGACATAGTTATCTCCTTCTTTGAATTCGAAGGGAACAAATGCGGTATCGGTGGCGACAATCAGTTTTTTTTGTTCACAGTAAGCACTAACGGCAAAGGCTAAGGTTAATCCAGCCAATAAAATTTTCACAAGCAACTTCATAGGAGGATGTTCCTTATTTTAGATGGAAGAGATAGATTTTTATCATTTTGTGGTATTTTTATTGAATTTTAATCAATATTTCAGTTAGTTAAGTCAAATTAATGTCGTAGATTAAGTTGTCAAGAAACATGAGGAATAGATTTACGTCTTAGTTAAGAGCCTATTCGAAACCTTCTTTGAGCTGAGCTCAATTGAGAAAAAAATGAGCGAAAAAGCGCAGTTGACATAGCGTAAATGAGCATTTTGAGCTCGTTTTTGACGAAGCATCAGCGAGTACAAGAGATTTTGAATAGGCTCTAAGAAAAATTCAGCCATCAACGAGCCTCATCGCTTTACGCCGAGGCAGTATAACAGAAATAATTCGTCATGCCGACTGAGAGATTTTTCTAAAAACCTATTGAAATTTGCATTAGGCGCTAACAAAGGCGTTTCACAGAACATGAGAGGGCAGTTTGGTGAAAAGATAACAATCTGCAATAATCACCGGTCATTCCTTTTATTATTAGAGATACTAATGCTGTACCCGATTAATGAGATTTTTCAGTCGTTGCAAGGAGAAGGGTATTTCACCAACGTACCGGCAATTTTCATACGATTACAAGGCTGTCCAGTCGCTTGTAGTTGGTGTGATACTAAACATACCTGGGATATAAAAAAAGATAAAGAAATTGATATACAAGGTATTACGGTAAAAACCGTCGCCAAGGATACATGGAGTAATGCCAATGAGCAGCAACTGGTTGCTATCTGTAAAGAAAAATACCAGGCGCGTCATGTAGTTATAACCGGTGGAGAGCCTTGCCTTTACGATTTACAGCCTTTAACTTCTTTGTTGGAAGAAAATGGTTATCGTTGTCAAATTGAAACCAGCGGCACCCATCCAGTTCGCTGCTCTACAGCCAGTTGGGTGACGGTATCGCCGAAAATAGGGATGAAAGGGGGGTTAAAATTACTTGATCAGGCATTACAACGGGCTGATGAAATAAAACATCCGGTGGCGCGAGAGCGAGATATTGAGCGATTAAATAATTTATTAGATAAGCTGAACGATGGTAAAAAACCTGTTATTGCTCTACAGCCGATCAGAAAAACAGAAAAGGAGTCAGAAGAAGCAACCAAGCTTTGTATAGAAACGTGCATTAAACACAACTGGAGGTTATCTGTGCAAATGCATAAATACCTTAAGATCCGTTGAATTATCCGATATACCGTTCGCCTTTGAAGTTGCCTTCGGCTGCCAGGGCGACCGACCGATGAGCGTAGACATACCATGAGGTGAGCACCCGCAGCCAACAACGCGGCGGCTTCAAAGGCGAACGGTATAAAACCATTCACTTCAAGTTGATGAACATAAATGATGACACACACTCCTGATCCTATAGCAAGTTGGTTTCAAGTGCTCAAATGTGGCCAAAAATACATGAAGACGTGGCCATTAGACAAACGCCTAGCGCCTATTTTTTTGGAACATCATGTTATCAAAGTCACCCGGTTTGGCATCCGCTTTATGCCGCCCCTCGCTATCTTTATGTTGACTTGGCAGATAGCGCTGGGAGGGTCGTTAGGGCTTGCTGTTACTGGTGCACTCTTTGCCTGTAGTTTGCCGTTACAAGGATTATGGTGGTTAGGTAAGCGGTCGATGATGCCGTTACCGCCGCGACTCGTGCGTTGGTTTCATGATATACATCAAAAATTAGCTCAAGCCGGCAAGGTCGTGGTAGTGGCTGAACAATGCCTCACTTATCAATCGCTGGCCGAGTTACTTAAAGGGGCGTTTAAGCAATTGGATAAAACACTTTTTGACGGTTTGTGATGGTTTTTAACCGAATCAAATTAAAATGATTTGGCAATACAGGTAATACCACACCACTATGCTGATTATATCGCGGGTGAATCATCGCTAATTTCATGTAATGATAATTTGAAACTGGGAACAAACACTTTCATAAAATAGTCGACTGCTGGACTGCCATATTTTTCCAAAACGTCTCTTAAGCGCTTTTCAGCACAAATAAATTCATTATTGTGCGCGGCCAATTCTTCTAAGCATTTTAGATAAGCACATAAAGTATCAGCCTGTTTCACTATTAATTTTTCCTCTTTATTGCAACTGCAATCATCCGATTTACTGCAATCACAGTCATCCGAGATGAAACGAAAATCCTTTTGTAATGCTGTTGGTAGCATGGCAATCAATTTTTTTTGAGCTGATTTTTCAATTTGTTTGTATTCATGGGTGATTTGTGGATTGTGGTACTTGACGGGTGTTGCCATATCACCGGTGAGCACTTCACTGACATCGTGGTACATCGCCAATAATGCAACGCGCTCGGCGTTAAAGTTAGCCTCGAACAGGCGATTTTGAATAATGGCTAACGCATGAGCAACAAAAGCCACTTGCAAACTGTGCTCTGAAACATTTTCGCTCCGCACAGTGCGCATCAACGGCCAGCGGTTAATCAAGGAAAGCCGAGACAGATGGGCAAAAAAGTGGCTTTTATTTTCAGGTTTAGAACAAGTCATAATGAAGACTCTCTTTTTATTGTAAGGACACCGCTATTTTTTATCGGTTTCAGGTGGGGGGTTGATGATACGTTTCCAAAAATTGCCCTAACTTAGCGATAGCCCCCTTTAACTCATCAACGCAAGGTAAGATGACAATACGCACATGATCAGGGTGAGGCCAGTTAAAGGCTCTGCCTTGCACCAATAATACTTTTTGCTGCAATAATAAATCTAACACCATTTTTTCATCGTCATGTACATTAAAACCTTTGCGATCGATGCGTGGAAACATATAGAGCGCGCCCATAGGTTTAACACAAGAAACGCCAGGGATCTGAGTCAGTAACTCCCAGGCTAGGTTGCGTTGTTCATATAAACGTCCCCCAGGCTGAATAAATTCATTGATACTCTGATAACCGCCTAAAGCGGTTTGAATAGCGTGTTGCATGGGTACATTGGCACAAAGACGCATTGAGGCCAATATATCTAGCCCTTCGATGTAACTTTCTGCGTTTTCTTTAGGGCCATTGAGCACCATCCAGCCTTGGCGAAAACCGGCAACTCGATAGGTTTTGGATAAACCGCTAAAGGTTACGGTTAATAGATCTGGCGCTAACGCGGCGATAGAATAATGTTTTGCATCGTCATAAAGAATTTTATCGTAGATTTCATCGGCGAAAATAATCAGATTATGTTTTCGGGCGAGGGTAACGATTTCTTTTAATATCGCCTCGCTATAAACGGCTCCGGTTGGATTGTTTGGATTAATGATCACGATGCCACGGGTGCGTGGGGTGATGTTTCTTTTTATATCTTCAATATCAGGAAACCAATACGCGGCTTCATCACAGCGGTAATGTACTGCTTTCCCACCAGAGAGTGATACCGCTGCGGTCCACAGTGGGTAGTCAGGCGCTGGGATCAGCATTTCATCACCGGTATTGAGTAAAGCTTGCATGGATTGCAAGATCAGCTCAGAGACACCATTACCGATATAAATGTCTTCTATCGTCAGATCACAAATACCTTTTGCTTGATAATGCTGCATAATCGCTTTACGCGCTGAATAAAGTCCTTTCGAATCACAATAGCCTTGCGCTGTAGGTAAATTACGAATGACATCAACCAAAATTTCATCGGGTGCTTCAAAGCCAAAGGGCGCAGGATTGCCGATGTTGAGTTTCAACACTTTGTGGCCTTCTTCTTCAAGACGTTTTGCCTCTTTTAAAACTGAGCCACGGATATCGTAACAAACGTTATCTAATTTATTGGATTTTTTAATTTGTGACATAAAAAATACGCCTTGGTTGGTAAAACGCATCATGATAATTTCGTAAGTTATATAAAAAGTCTATTATTTGTTTTGTGGAAATATTATTTTTATGTCTATACCCTTACTCGTTACGGTTTCCAAAGAGATCTAATATTGAAGAATAGTTGATCAATATCCATAATAACCATTGTTATTTTTCTAAGAGCAGCTAAAAAATGGGTAATTCTGTTAAACAAGCAAACCTTAATAAACGGTTCAAAGAACTTTTAACAGAGGAAAAATGTCGCTCTCACAACGAGATTGTGTTGCTGTTACAGGATGAAGGATTTGAAAATATCAATCAATCAAAAGTATCACGCATGTTGACAAAATTTGGCGCTGTTAGAGTACGTAATGCCAAAATGGAAATGGTTTATCGCCTGCCCATCGAACCCTTGTTGCCTACTGTCAGTAGTCAATTAAAAAATTTAGTATTAGATATTAAACATAACCATTCTCTGGTCGTCATTCACACTAGCGCTGGTGCCGCACAATTGATTGCGCGCCTGCTTGATTCTTTAAGGGAAACAGAGGGTATTTTAGGCAATATTGCTGGCGACGACACTATTTTTACTACGCCAATTAAAGAGGTTAGCACTGAGAATTTATATAAATCGATGCGAGCATGGTTTGGTATTAAGCAGGCACAAGAGATTTCAAATATATAGCCAAATCATTTTAATTTGATTTAAGTGTTGTCGTCGCTTGCCGTACTATTTGTACTGTCTGCGCTCCTCCGCCTTGAATCAAATTAAACTGATTCGGCTATACCCACAGCCTTTCAAGTTGCCGTTAGGCGGCCAGGATGTGAGACCGATGAGCGTGGACATACGACCTGATGAGGCTAACCCCCGCAGCCATATAGCCTCTAAAATTACGCTGACTAAAGGGAGTAAGCAGGTGTCGCGATACCCTATTTTTTATTTTTTGTGCGTTATCTTTTTTGTTATCCCCTTTGCTCATGCCACTCATATCCAATTTCAGGTTAAAGGTCTTAGCGGAGAATTAGAAAAAAATGTGAATGCACGTTTATCAACCATAAAAGGTGATAACGTCAACTTTGATGGCCGTTTTCAAGCGCAGGTGAATGTTGCCGTTCGTCAGGGATTGCGTGCATTAGGTTATTACCATCCTGTTATTCATTTCAATTTGCAACCCGGATCGGCTGACCGCTCGACACTTATTATCAATGTGATAGCAGGTAAAGCGGTATTGATTGCTGGCACAGATATCAAATTACAGGGTGCCGCTAAAGATGATCAGGAGTATCAAACGTTAATCATTAAAGAGACACCGAAAATAGGTTCAGTATTACATCATGGCAAATTTGATGATTTTACCGGCTCCCTTTCTACTCTGGCATTACGTAAAGGTTATTTCGACGCTGATATGATTAAAAAACAACTGGGAGTGGCTGACAAATTACATCAAGCTTTTTGGGATATTGATTTCGACAGTGGTCAACGTTATCGCTTTGGTAAGGTTGTATTCCAGGGAGCGCAAATTCGCGAAGATTACCTACAAAACTTAATCCCCTTTGAGGTTGGAAATTATTATCATTCTGACGATCTTGCCGAGTTCAATCGTCGGTTAGCGGCGACCAATTGGTTTAATTCAGTAGTGGTATCTCCTAATTTTGAAGACGCCAAGATCAATAAAATTCTGCCCTTGGATGCAATAGTGACCCCTCGAACGAAAAATACAGTTGAACTCGGTGGTGGGTATGCAACTGATACTGGGCCGCGGCTAAAAGCGAGCTGGCGTAAGCCTTGGCTCAACAATCGTGGCCATAGCTTTACCAGCAATGCCAATATTTCCGCTCCGGAACAAAGTCTTGATTTTAGTTATCGTATTCCATTATTAGAAAATCCACTCGATCACTATTATTTACTGCAAAGCGGATTGAAACGTAAGCGGGTAAATGATACTAGATCAGATCTCACTACTTTGAACGTGGCGCGTTTTTGGAAAATGTCCAGTGGATGGCAGCCGTCTGTTAATTTACGCTGGAGTTTAGATCACTATACTCAAGGACAAGTCATCAACACGACGATGCTACTTTATCCTGGTGTCAGCATCAGTCGTACACGTCAACGGGGAGGAATGATGCCAACCTGGGGCGATAGTCAGCGGTATTCGTTTGATGTATCAAATACGCGCTGGGGATCAAATGTTGATTTTGGCATCATACAAGCACAGCAGGTTTGGATCCGCTCATTCGGTGAAAAAAATCGTGTGATATTACGTGGACATCTCGGTTGGATAGAAACCAATGATTTCGACCGGGTGCCCCCTTTATTGCGTTTTTTTGCCGGAGGAGACCGTAGCATCCGTGGCTATAAATACCAAAGTATTTCACCCCTTGACAGTGAAGGTAAACTCAGTGGTGCGTCAAAATTAATCACCGGCTCTCTTGAGTATCAATACAAGGTCGCTAATCGATGGTGGGGGGCTATTTTTGTCGACGGAGGAGAAGCGGTAAATGATATCCGCCGTAGCAATTTTAAAATAGGGGCTGGGATGGGTATACGTTGGGAATCACCACTGGGTCCATTAAAGTTCGATATCGCGTTACCGGTTGGCGATAAAAAAGAAAATTCTGTCCAATTTTATATTGGGTTAGGACCTGAATTATGAGTTGGATAAAAAAACTGAGTCTTGCCCTGTTGCTCATTGTGTTATCGCTTGTGGGGACTACTGTCACTTTACTGAGTACTGAGGGTGGGTTACATTTTTTGCTTAACCGTGCTGTCGGTTGGGTGCCTGGGTTACAAATGGCCAGTGTTAGCGGTGGTTGGCAAGATCTGAGGCTGAAAGGGATCGAATATCAGATGCCTGGCATGATAGTAAAAACGGGTCAGTTAGATCTTTCACTGCAATTTTCATGTCTAAAAAATAAAGAAATCTGTATCAATGCGCTGACAGCACAAGATGTTGTTGTCATGATTAATAGTAAAGCGCTTCCCGTTAGCGATCCTGATCCGGCTGATAAGCCATTAACTGACCTACGTACGCCTTATCCAATAATATTAAAATTATTAGCGCTCAATCGAGTTAAAATAACGGTAGATAACCAAACGATTTCTTTAGAGGCGTTACGCACTGCTGCTCGTTGGCAACAACGTAGCTTATCACTGATGCCAACTCAAATTAATGGATTGCTGGTTTCTTCAACCTTACCGCCAGTAGAAAAACCGGTTAGCCCAAAAAAGCACGAAGCACCCTTGCCTGAAATCTCGTTGGTTGAACATCTGCAGACATTTTTTGCTACCCCCTTATTACCAAAGCTCCCCGATTTTTCTTTGCCGCTAGATATTCAGATAAAAGAAATTTTGGCTCAACAAATACGGATTAAGGGTGATCAGGATGTCTTGATCACTCATTTTTTATTAAAAGGCTCCACTCAGGGTCAACAGGTTCAGTTGGATGATTTGCAGATTAAATCACCACAGGGTGAATTATCTGCCAAGGGAAACCTGACATTAGCGGGTAAATGGCCGTTAGATATTGTGGCTAACAGCACGCTTAATATTGCGCCGCTAAAAGAGGAAAAGATTAAACTCAAGTTGGCGGGTGATCTGCGGGGACAATTAGCGCTGGCGTTAAATCTTTCCGGCTCAGTTAGTGCGCAATTAACGGCAAAAACCCAGCTATCAGAAATCGGATTACCGCTATCGGCCACTTTGCAAAGTCAGCAATTACGTTGGCCGTTGACCGGTGATAAGCAATATCAACTTAATAATTTCAATATGCGTTTTGATGGCAAAATGACGGATTATGCATTGTCATTACGCTCTGATTTTCAAGGTTTGGATTTACCTTCGGCTCAATTCACCCTCGAGGGTAAAGGTGATCTAGCGCAATTTTATCTGACCGCTTTAAACTTAGCGGCTTTACAAGGTAATGCTCATCTGACTGGCAGGGTGGATTGGCGCAATGCTATCAACTGGCATCAGATATTGACCGTAAGCGGTATTAATACGGAAAAACAATGGCCAGCATGGCCAGCAAAACTTGATGGTAAAATTACCACTCAGGGCAGTGTCAGTCGTGATGGTCACTGGCAAATGCAAATTCCAGAATTAACATTAAATGGCAATATAAAACAAAAACAGCTGACAGCCCGGGGCGCGATCAGCGGAAATTCTGCTGGACAATGGCATGTCCCCGCTATCAACCTGGCGCTGGGTCGTAATAGCCTCAATATTAAAGGTGATCTCGATAAAAATTGGGCATTGGACGCTAGCCTTGATGCGCCTGAATTGAATGGTGCTCTACCGGGATTAGGCGGCGTGGCGAAAGGGGTGGTTAAATTGCGCGGGAGTTTAAAAACGCCGCAAGTGTTGGCCGATCTTAGTGCGTACGGATTACAGTGGCAAAAACTGAGTATTAAAGGTGTAAAGATTGAGGGTAATTTGTATTTAGAGGAGCGAATGCAAAGCCAGCTAATGATACAGATTGAGCAATTGAAACAGGAAAATTTTGCGATCAGTGGATTAACGCTCACGGCCAAAGGCAGCGAAAAGCAACATCAGCTACATTTGACATTAGCCGGTCACCCCATGGCGGGTCAATTAGTGTTAAATGGCCGTTTTGATAGACAGCAACAACGCTGGTGGGGCAATTTGAGTGACACCTATGTTGATACCCCGGTGGGTGAGTGGCGTTTAAATCGCGTGGCCACGCTTGAGTACCTCAATATGCCACAAAAATTGACCATTGGATCACATTGTTGGCAACATGCTAATGCAGAACTTTGTGCGCCCGGTCGCATTGAGATAGGTGAGAGTGGACAGGCGCATGTGCTCCTCAAACGCTTTGATTTAGCAATGATGAAACCATTGCTGGGTTCAGATACGCTCTTGAGCGGAATTTTTACTGGGCGGGGCGATATCAGTTGGCAAGCTGATGATACCTTGCCCCAGTTTGATATGGCGCTGGTGGGACATGGCGTAAAAGTACAACAAAGAATACAAAGTAACCTAGTGCCTATTGCTTTTGATACGCTAAACTTAAATGCAGGGCTGAAAAAAGGCAATGCACAGATAGATTGGCTGATTAAGCTAACAGACAATGGGCAACTTGATGGTCAGCTAAAAATCGAGCAACCACAGGGGCAGCGTAATTTATCAGGCAATATTACGGTCAGTGATGTTTCACTGGCGATGCTCAATCCTATCTTAAGTTATGGCGAAACTGCTTCCGGCGTGCTGAACAGCAAACTACGTTTGGCAGGGAATGCAAACAATCCTCTGCTGTATGGGCAATTGGCATTAGATAAGATAGGTTTTGATGGTAGCTGGATGCCATTTAAGATCAACGAAAGCCGTTTGTTGATGAACTTTAATGGTATGACATCGACATTAGAAGGCTTGATTCGTACTGCTCAGGGGCAGCTTAATTTGATAGGTGAAGCTGACTGGCGCACTCCTGATGCTTGGCATGCTAAAATTGCGGCTAAAGGAGATAAACTGCGGGTGACGATGCCACCTATGTTGCAAGCCGATGTTTCTCCCGATTTAGCATTTGTAGCCTCGCCTCAATCGTTGAAATTAGAGGGACAGGTTGATATCCCCTGGGCGCGGGTTTTGATAGAAAAAATACCGGAAGATGTGGTGGCGGTCTCTTCAGATGAAGTGATGCTGAATAATCAGTTACAACCGATAGCCCCACGGAATACGGCTATGGCCATTCAGAGTAATTTGAATATTGTTTTAGGCTCCGATGTACGTATTGACGCTTTTGGCCTGCAAGCTCAATTACAGGGCGCATTAAAAGTGGTACAAGATAAACGCGGTTTGGGATTACATGGCCAGATAACCATCCCGCAGGGTAGTTTTCATGCTTACGGGCAAGATCTCATTGTGAAAAAGGGAGAACTCTTGTTTTCTGGGCCTGCTGATCAACCCTTATTGAATATTGATGCGATACGTAATCCGGAGACGACAGAAAATAAAGTTACCGCGGGTGTGCTAGTAACCGGTATGGCTAATGCGCCACGGGTAGATGTGTATTCTGATCCCGCTATGTCACAGCAAGAAGCTTTGTCCTATTTGTTACGGGGGCAAGGTTTAACCAACTCGGGCGCTGATGGTGGTGTGATGACTTCAATGTTGATTGGTATTGGCGTAGCAAAAAGTGGTAAATTGGTGGGCAAAATCGGCGAAGCATTTGGCGTCAGTAATTTGACGCTGGATACTGAAGGCGTAGGGAATAGCTCTAAAGTTGTTGTCAGTGGTAATGTGACAAAAAACCTGCAAGTGAAATATGGTGTTGGTATATTTGATTCATTAGCGGCCTTAACGTTACGTTATCAATTGATGCCTAAATTATATTTAGAAGCGGTATCTGGCATTAATCAAACGCTAGATATGCTTTACCGGTTTGAGTTTTAACTATGAAAGTGATTGTTTACGGTAGTTTACGACGCAAACAAGGCAATAGCCGTTCGATGACGGCGGCTCAGCTATTGGGAAAATATGATTTAGAAGGCTACGAAATGTATAATTTAGGCTATTATCCCGCCGTTATTCCTGGCAAAAGGTCTGATACATTAGACCTCTTCGGAAACTAGCATTCATATAAGAATTTTGGTAAAACACTCCTGAACAAGGAGCCGCCATGAAATATGAAGTAATAAAAGTACTGGAAGAGGAAAAATTTCGTCGCTTAACGGGTGTTAAACGCAGTACATTTGAAAAGATGATAAAGATATTGAATGAAGCAGATAAGAGTAAGCAAGGGAAAGGAGGTCGGAAACCCAAGCGGGGTTTAGAAGAGCGCTTATTAATGGCACTGGAGTATATACGAGAATATCGCACTTATTTTCATGTCAGCCAAAGCTATGGCGTGAGTGAGAGCACATGCTATGAAACGATTAAATGGATAGAGAATACACTAATAAAGCATCCTGATTTTGCCCTACCTGGACGCAAAGCTGTATTAAAAAGGGATAGGGAGTATGAGCTGGTTCTTATTGATGCCACAGAAACGCCGATTGAACGTCCCCAAAAAAACAAAAGCCGTTTTACTCAGGAAAAAAGAAACGACACACCTTAAAAACACAAGTGCTCGTTGATAAAAAAAGTAAAGCAGTCATCTGTACAAGCTTTACGAATGGGAGGCGCCATGATTTTAGGTTGTTTAAGGAGTCTGGTGTGCGAATACATCCTGACATCAAAACAGTTACCGATACAGGTTACCAAGGGCTTGGCAAGATTCATTCAAACTCGGCGTTGCCTAAGAAAAAGACAAAGAAAAATCCCTTAACAAAAGAAGATAAACGCAACAATCGTGCGTTATCAAGCCAGCGTGTATTAAACGAACATGTCATTGGTATGATTAAAAGATTTAAAATTGTATCAGACCGTTATCGAAACAGGCGAAAACGTTTTGGATTAAGATTTAATCTGATTGCTGCAATTTATAATATGGAAATTAGATAAATGATAGTTTCCGAAGAGGTCTATTGTGAAGTTTATCGTATTGACTCCGCTACGCTAACTGAATTAGATGAGCTCAAAAACAGCCCAGGGGCTTACCGACGTAAGTTGCTTAAAACGCCCTTTGGCAGAGCTTGGATTTATCTTTACTGTCTTAACGTCGTCGGTTTACCTCGTATCCATAGTGGTGATTGGTTAAAACGTAATGAAGAAGTTGGTCAGATAGTGAAGAAAGATACACCGCCTTGAGCCTTATATACCCTTCGCCTTTGAGAGCTAATGACAAAAATAAATGACAAAGATATAAGGCTCTTAAGCGGTGTTTAAGAACTGAAGATTATTCTTTTTTCTCTTTCTCTTTCTCTTTTGCGGCACGTTCAGAGGATTCTATAATTTCTTGTTTAGCCGCTTCTGCGCTTTCCCAACCACCAATTTTCACCCATTTTCCTTTTTCTAACCCTTTATAATGCTCAAAAAAATGTACGATTTGATTTTTGAGTAGTTCGGGCAAATCCTTTACTTCTTTAATTTTGTCATATTCTGTGGTTAATTTACTGTGTGGAACCGCCACTACTTTGGCATCTTCTCCTCCGTCGTCGGTCATTTTTAACATGCCGATGGGACGACAACGGATCACCGAACCGGGTTGTAATGGATACGGGGTTGGTACCAACACGTCAATCGGATCACCATCTAACGACAGTGTGTGGTTGATATAACCGTAATTACAGGGATAAAACATCGGAGAAGAAATAAAACGGTCAATAAATAATGCGCCGCTTTCTTTATTGACTTCATATTTGATTGGATTGGCGTTAGCTGGAATTTCAATTATCACATAAATATCATTTGGTAACTCTTCACCTGCGGATACCAGGTTTAAACTCATATCGTTTTCCTCTTATTTTAACAACATTGGATGAGGGGCTCTCAGCATCAGAAAGTGTTTTTAGAAGATTCGGCTATTAATTGCTCTACCTTTTCAACCATAGACTGGGAGCCAATAAAAAGTGGCGAGCGTTGATGGAGCAGTTTTTTTGGATCAATCTTCGGGTTTTGACGAAGCTCGTTTGGATAAGGATCAATATCTAAAATAAGGCGCGTTCCATCGGTTGCTTTGCCTCCGGCTTCTTCGGCTAAAAATGCCATTGGATTACATTCGTATAACAAGCGCAATTTACCCTGTCGATAGCTAGCGGTTCATGGATACATATAGATACCGCCTTTGAGTAAATTGCGGTGAAAATCTGCCACTAACGAGCCGATATAACGAGAGCTGTAAGGACGCCCCGTTGCTTCGTCTTTTTGCTGACAATACTTAATATATTCCTTTACTCCCAACGGAAATTTAATGTAGTTACCTTCGTTAATGGAATAAATATGACCCTGAGTAGGGTAACGTACTGTTTCGTGAGAGAGACAAAACTCACCTAATGAGGGATCATAAGTAAAAGCGTGAACACCACAACCTGTGGTGTAAACCAGCATGGTTGATGAACCATAGACGATATAACCTGCGGCAATTTGAGCGCGGCCAGGTTGCAAAAATCGGCTTCAGTAATGGGTAAGCCGATTGCTGTCGTTCGTCGGTAGATAGAAAAGATAGTGCCAACGGAGACATTAACGTCAATATTAGAAGAGCCATCTAATGGATCCATTAGTACGACATATTTAGCGTTTTTTTCTTTTTCACCTTTGAAAATAACAATACATTCTTCTTCTGATGCGATGCCAGCGACTTCTGTGCGGGCTTCCAATGCTGCTTTTAATGCGTCATTAGCGAATTTATCCAACTTCGTTTGTGCTTCACCTTGAGCATTGGTAACACCATTGGCACCAAGAATATCGAGCAACCCGGCTTTGTTAATATCACGGTTGATGATTTTAGCGCCCAGTTTGATGGCAGAAAGTAACGCTGTTAACTCACCGGTGGCATGGGGAAAATCATGTTCTTTCTTTACGATAAATTCGCCTAATGTTTGCATGTTATAGCCCCAATTATGGTCGATTGCCGGTGTATTTTGTTAGACTTCTTGCAAAACCGTCGCCAGTGGTGTGAATTTCTGTGTTGCGTGGTGCGCGCAATCCTCATGTACTCTTGGCTTGTAGTCTTCTCACGCCAACAATTATACTTTGGCCTATGATAAAAGAAAACGCTATACCCAATGAATTTCGAGTTACGGCAAGGCGGCCAGGGCGACCGACCGATGAGCGTAGACAACTACGTGATTCGGCGAGCACCCGCAGACAACAAAGCCGTAACTTGAAAGGCGAAGGGTATATTGAAAGGCTAGGCGGTTATTAATCCTTATGATTTCAACGTACGCTCCAGTTACCGCCCCCTTATTCCTTAATTTCATATAATGATTGGCAGTTTCCTCAAGAGGTTTTATGTTAAACAGTATACTATTGATTCTTTTTCTCATTGCAGTCAGTGCTTTTTTTTCTTTATCGGAGATTTCACTTGCCGCATCACGCAAAATAAAATTGAAAATTATGGCGGATGAAGGCGATGTTAATGCTACACATGTTCTAAAAATGCAAGCAACACCAGGAACCTTTTTCACTGTAGTGCAAATTGGCCTTAATGCTGTAGCGATTCTCGCAGGGATTGTCGGTGATGCTGCTTTTTCGCCTTCATTTACCGTGTTTCTTGAAGAGATTATCCCCTCTATCTCTTCTGAATTGGCGGTACAAATCAGCTCTATCTTCTCATTTGTTTTGGTAACCAGCCTATTCATTCTATTCGCCGATCTTACCCCAAAGCGCATTGGCATGATTGCACCTGAGGCGGTTGCCGTCCGTGTTGTTAATCCCATGCGTTTCTGTTTAATGGTTTTTCGTCCATTGGTTTGGTTTTTTAATGGGATGGCGAACCTCATTTTTCGTATTTTCAAACTTCCTATGGTTCGCAATGATGATATCACTTCTGATGACATTTACGCGGTAGTAGAGGCCGGCGCATTGGCGGGGGTTTTGCGAAAACAAGAGCATGAATTGATTGAAAATGTGTTTGAGATGGAATCACGCACTGTGCCTTCTTCGATGACATCGCGTGAGAACGTGATTTATTTTGATCTTGGTGAGAGTGAAGACAAGATCAAAGAAAAAATTTCTGTCCATCCTCATTCTAAATTTTTAGTTTGTGATAGTAATATTGATAAAATAGTGGGTTATGTTGATTCGAAAGATTTACTTAATCGGGTGCTCAGTAAGCAAAGCTTAGTATTAAGCAGTGGTTTACAAATTCGTGCGGCTCTTTTTATACCAGATACTTTAACATTATCAGAAGCGTTGGAAAGCTTCAAAACGGCCGGTGAAGATTTTGCCGTTATTATCAATGAATACGCACTGGTTGTAGGTATTATCACACTAAATGATGTTATGACGACACTGATGGGTGATTTAGTAGGACAAGGTCAAGAAGAGCAGATTGTTGCTCGTGATGAAAATTCATGGTTGATTGAGGGAGGCACTCCTATCGATGACGTAATGCGGGTCTTGCATATCGATGATTTTCCTCAATCGGGTAATTATGAAACTATTGGGGGCTTTATGATGTGTATGCTGCGTAAAATTCCCAAACGCACTGACTTTTTTAAACATGCAGGCTATAAATTCGAAGTGATTGATATTGATAGCTATAAAATTGATCAGCTACTAGTGACTAAGTTAACTGATAAATCTACCTCCATGGTGTCAATATCAAAGAAAGAAAAAAATTTATAATGTTAAAAATAATTTTACAACAATAAATTTTTCTAAAAAACCGCCGTTAAATTCATTTTTTTGTTAATTAACTTATTTCTGTTTGCAAACGTTGCACTTGTCGATTGATTTCTGACATGACGACAAAATGGCGTTTATCACGGATTTTAGGGAGTAAAATTTTACCTTTATCGAATTCAAAAATACCCATATTCCTGATATATAAACGGCCTCGGAAAAGTGCTTTGACATACATTGCAACTTTAATAGGATTGTAACGCGGGAAAATTCTCATTGTATTACTTCCCTTTTACGATACTCGACATCCAGATAAGAAAAAATAGGTGAGAAAGTACAGTTTACATAGAATTTTCGAGGGATCAACCTGATGATTTAATAATCATAAAAAAAGAATTATTATAACATTTTACTAAATCTGTATAAAAAGAACTCAGTTGATTTCCCAATGCTAGATCTATGACTTAAAAATACCGTATACTCCCCCACAGTTTGGCCCCTTAGCTCAGTTGGTTAGAGCACACGACTCATAATCGTTTGGTCGCTGGTTCAAGTCCAGCAGGGGCCACCACTCTTAACCATCCCCACTTCTTTTTTAGCGCCTGTTCGAAATCTCTTTTACTCTCTGATACTTTAGACTGCTGGTATAACCCACTGCCTGGTGTGAATTATTAATTAAACCTCTTTCCAAACCTACTACGTGACGTGAATCCTGCGTTGCCCGGTGCTCGCAATCCTCATGTACTTATGGGGTATAACGAAGGTTGCTGTGCGCGCCGGGCGTCCCTTGACCTCACAACACTCGCTACGGTTTGGAAGGAGGTCTATTGCGCTGGGGTTGCCCCAAGAATGCCTGCCACTTTCGCTCGAATACGAACGGTGTTGCCGGGCATGTAAGCCAATGGTATTGCTTCGAGCTCTATGGTTTCGATGGAATCGGGTTGAGCGCCTATCGCGATGGCTTGTGCAATAGCTTGATTTTGAGCCTCTTTCAATCCTGCATTAAGATCATTATGTCTATCAAGTGCAACTAAAATATCGACGTCTCCACTGGCTTGCGCGACAGAAATACCAATGGCATTAGCGACCCCTGCATTCTCAGGTCTAATAACCTGCGATGCTCCCTGTAATGTGGTAGGAAGTAGGATGGCTCCGCCGCCGACTAACACAACAGGAGTAGGGTCATTATTGGTCTTCATTTTATCAATAACTTTTTCTACCATTGTGACGTAATGCGCAAAGACTTTTTCAACCCACTCTGCTGATAAGTGCTGAACAAGCGTAATATCACCAAGATGTAATAATCCTTTGGCGACAGCAATATCAGTAACAGTAATGATATCGCCACCAAATACCAACGCTTGCTCAACCAGTTTATATCCGACGCTTTCTGGACCTATTTTAAATGCGCCATTGGCTAAAGGTGTCACTATGGTACCGCCCCCTAAACCAATGGAGGCAATATCTGGCATCCGAAAATTGGTACGCACTCCGCCGATTTCAGCTGCAATGAGTGATTCGCGTGGAAATCCGTTGGTCAGTACACCCACATCGGTGGTGGTTCCCCCCACATCGACGATTAATGCATTTTTTAAACCGGTCAGGTATGAAGCACCGCGAATACTGTTGGTGGGTCCAGAAGCAATGGTGAGGATAGGAAATGATAGCGCGTGTTTGAGAGGCATCAATGTGCCGTCGTTTTGACCAAAAAAAATCTCTGCATTGATATGATGAGCCTGTAATGCTTGACTAAATCCATTGGCAATATTTTGCGCGGTGCTAAAAAGCACGGCATTTAAAATGGATGCATTTTCGCGTTCTAATAAGCCAATCGACCCTATTTTATGCGATAAGGACACGGGTATTTCTGAACCTAGTTCTTCATGGACTAATTCAGCAACCCTGAGCTCTTGTACGTTGGAAACAGGAGAAAAAACACCACAAACAGAGAACACATCAACTTTACCTTTCACTGCTCGTAGATGTTGACGAATCTTTTCTTCATCAAGTGGGGATAATATTTTGCCGTTATAATTAAATCCCCCTTCAACAATAAATAAATACGTTGTCAAATGATTGCGAAAATCATCCGGCACATCAGTCAGTGGCAGGATTGCTAGTGTGGCAGGTGCTGCGAGGCGAAAATGCGCCACGGAATTTAATCCCTTGCGCTCAACAATCGCATTAGTACAGTGGGTGGTGCCAAGCATGGCCTGTGTAATGGTTGATTTATCAATATCAGCTTCACTGAGTAAAGAGGCAATAGCTTTCTCAATACCGGTGATCACATCGCCCGTCGTTGATTGTTTAGTTCGCGCTATCACCCTCTTATCGTTGTTTAAAAGTACAGCGTCAGTATTGGTTCCACCGACATCTATGCCAATACGGTGCGTCATTTTTATTCTCTTCTATTTGCTGCTACTAATTCTTCAACAGATGTGAAATTAACATCATAGTTAAAATACTGTGGTCCAGTGACCTTAAGTCCCTGAGGAGTGCACAATTTTTTATCAGCCGGTACGCCCAATGCAACAACACGGCTGCCATATCGCAAACGCTCGGCCAGAATAGGAACACCCGTATCTTCATCCAATAAGATGATAAGATCAGGCGTACTACATAGCAGAAGGTCACCACATTGTGCTAATAAATATTCATTTTGAAAGGATACGTTGAATGTTTTCCCTTTATCTGTGTCAACGCCATCAAAACAGGCAAGGCCACAAGTGAATCCCCCTGTTACACGTAGATCTATTTTATTTGCTCGGCCGCGAAACAATACAAAGCCCTTCAATAGATTGGTCAATACTTGCACAATGTCAGCTTTTTCATTTCTTGCTTTTTCTAGTGTTTCACCAATCTCCTGTGCACGGCTAATGGTTGCTAAAATGCCTGATGCTTTGGCTACAGCGGGTGTTATCGGGTAGGCGGCAAATAAAGCTAATCCCCCCATTTCGATACAGAGGGCGCGGCTTTTTTTTTCTGTTTCATAAGCATCTTGTGCTTGAATTAAGCAGATATTTGCTTTTGAATCGACTAAAACGAAGGGAGAAGAATTAATCCCATCGAGATAAAATGTTGTCATATGAAATTCGGGGAAGGCTCTACCCATTGCATCAACGTCGATCAGAGGCACGCCTAGATGAGCCGCGGTTGCTAAGGGTAACAATGAGTTGGCTCCTCCTACTTCAATGGGATAAATGGCGGCAATTTTTTTGCCTAAATATCTTTCCATAAACCGACAGGCTTCTATCGATTCACTGTCATTGGGCAGTTTTTCTATCATCACACTGGGTGAGCCAATCATACCGGTAGCAACGATTAAAGCATCTGGATGTAATTTATCCAGATCGACATTGAGATCGAGCAATTCTATTGGGCGTCCGTGCTGTTTTATTGCGTTAAGCGCCATGATTTTGCCAATGTGAGGGTCTCCGCCCCCTCCACTGCCAAGAACAGAAGCCCCTGCCGCGATATGATGAATGTGTGTTTTATCCAATAACCTCATTTGTTATATCCTTGAACTGCGCAACGAGGGATTGATTTTAGCCAATCCGCCATAAACCAGGCCGGCAACCAATATTGAATTTAATGATGGAATACCAAATTTAATGCCCAAGCCGGCTAAAGTGCCGACGACACAAGCAAAGACGGCAAGCCAACCTATTTGTGGTGTTGATGCTTCCGTCGGCAGCTTTTGTTCAGCTCGAGCAGCATCGAATAATTGACGGCTGGTGCGTAAAATATAATAGTCGACTAACATAACGCCAGCGATAGGAGGAAAAACAACACCGAGTATAATGAGAAAGCGAGTGAACTCCTCTAAAATTCCCATGATTGACAAAGTTGTGCCTATGATACCTAATCCCAGCGTTAGCCAAGTATGGCGCCATTTTTTGCCAGTCACTCCTTCCACTGTGTTAGCGAAAGCCAAAGATGAAGAGTATAAATTCACATCATTAATTTTAACGGCAGAAAGAATGACTGACAGCAGCCCAAGCACTCCGGCAGTCTGCGTCATAATAGAAACAACATCATCGGTGTTAAGTGCATGTGCAATTAATATTGCGATACTATTGACGATAAATTCACCGACAATGATAGACCAAGTTACCATCCAAAAGACGTGGCGTTCATTTTGACAATAACGACTGATATCCGCTGTTGTTAATGCACAGACGATATATCCGCCGGCAACAGCCGTTGCTGCTGCACCTAGTGTTAACGGCGTCCCAGCGGGAGCAGAGGTAATAAGAGCAACGATATTATGGCCTTCTAATAGAATCAATGAGATCCAAGCAATGACGAAGAAAAATAAAGGAACGGCAATTTTTGCCGTCCAGCTCAAAGCCCGAAATCCAAAGGCCACTAGTACGGTAATCACCATACCGGAAATCGCCGCCGACCAAGCAAATCCGAGTTGACCATCAAAGGCGTAATTTAAGCCATTAGCAAAAACGGCGTTTTGTACCCCAAACCAGCCTAATAAACTGACGGCGATCACCAGTCCAATCAGCACTGATCCTAAGCGTCCAAATCCACACCAACGCGCCAACAAACTGGTTGATAGGCCTTCACGTGCACCGGCGATCCCGAGTCCCAGGCTAACAAATTCTAAAATTAAGCTGCCAAGAAAAGTAGCCAGTAATGCTTCACCGAATGTCATGGCATGACCCAACATCGCCCCCAGCATAAACTGTGCTAGCGCGGTCATGATGCCTATGCGGATTAAAGTGACAGTGAACAGATTTGAACGTGCATTAAGTGGGACAGGTTTAAAGGCATAATCCTCTCCACTAGTAACATTGTTTTTATTCATCGTATATTTTTTTAGATCTAAAATAAGTGATTGAGTATCATCAGGCATCAAGTACAAAATTACAATACTATAAAATAAATATCTCACTTCGCGTGCTTATTTTTATGCCAGATAAATCAGATGTTGATGATAATGAAGATTAATAGCGTTACTGTTTTATTTGATGCATTTTCTATAATCGGAATGATTCTGCTTCAGAATCATTATAATCGCTGACACAATTTATCGTATTACTACCACACCTCAGGAATTTCGGTGGGATGTATTTATCTAACTCCCTTTCTCGACAATAGTCTTTTAAACCCTTTAATGAACAGACAGTGGCTTTTCTATATATTTCTTGCATTTTATTTTCTATGGTTCTGTGAGAGAGATTTAATTCTCTCGCTATTTCTTTAGCACTAAAAGATTGTAATGCATAAAATATAACATCAAGTTCTTTTATGCTAAAAGTTTTGCATGGGGAAGATAAAAGCAGTGAACTCGGTAGTTGATCATGAACACAATTCATTGGTGAGTAAAATTGAAGTTTTTTGGCATGAAAAATAGATCCTATGCAGTTGCCATTTGAATCGTAAAAAGGAAGTTTGTCAAAAATATAAGGTTGGATTATTTTTTCTCTTCCATAAGGATGAATATCAAGTACTGATACCTTTTTTTGTGATTCCTGAGCTTGACGATCTTGTTGCCTCGACTCAGAAGAAAATTCACTGATAGGATGAGGCATTTCACGATCCAATCGACCTTCAATATTAAAGTTTGAAGGCAGATTTAATAGCTCAAGATAGGCTTTATTGCCATACATATAGCATGAATCGACATCTTTAATTCCCCAAGGATCCGTACTACTTTCACATAAAGATAAAAGTTGTTGCGAAATCGGTGAAGTGGCGGATTTCACTGGATCAGTAAAATCTTTTTGCTTGATTTTATCCATGTTAGCTCCTCGTTAAAAGTTAAAAGCCCACCATACTTAACCAGGGTAAATCTTGCAATAGATCGTATAAAAAGAAATTTGAACCTAGTTAAAGAGATCATGCTAAAAAATCGATGGATATGGGGCTTCTTTCTCTTTAGCATAGGTTATACGAGAAGAAACATCATAAGCTCATCATTTTATTTTTTTATCCAAAAATAAAAGTTTCTATCATTATTGGAGCACAAAAAAATTTCAAAGAGCGTCTCACTTAAGGAGAACACCAATGACGATGAAAAAAGTAAGCCTAGAAATATAAAGAAGGGCAAGATCATGAAAAACGGATGACAGTAGCATTTGATGTTCTCCACCCAACGCAGGGTACTGATGTGATAGATGTGCGAGCCTTAGGTGAAAAAGGTTATTTTACTTTTGATCCCGGTTTTACCTCCACCGCTTCGTGCGAATCAAAAATTACTTTTATCGATGGTGACGAGGGGATACTGCTCCATCGTGGTTTTCCCATTGAACAATTGGCTGAAAAATCAACTTATTTAGAAGTTTGCTATATTTTGCTCTACGGCGAACCACCCACAGAAGAAGCGTTAAAAACCTTCAAAACAACAGTGACAATGCATACCATGATCCACGATCAAATTTGGCATCTTTTTCGTGGTTTTCGCCGTGATTCACATCCGATGGCAGTGCTCTGTGGTGTCACTGGTGCGTTGGCCGCTTTTTACCATGATGCGCTTGATGTAAATAATGAGCAACATCGAGAAACTACTGCCTTTCGTTTATTATCTAAAATGCCGACAGTTGCTGCGATGTGTTACAAATATTCAATAGGTCAACCTTTTGTTTATCCACGTAACAATCTTTCCTATTCTGCTAATTTTTTGCATATGATGTTTTCCACTCCCTGTGAAGAGTATACGGTGAATAAAGTGTTAGAGCAGGCGATGGATCAGATATTGATCCTGCATGCTGATCATGAGCAAAATGCATCAACCTCTACTGTCCGTACTGCTGGCTCTTCTGGCGCTAATCCTTTTGCCTGTATCGCCGCCGGGATTGCTTCACTCTGGGGACCTGCCCATGGTGGCGCTAATGAAGCCTGTCTAAAAATGTTAGAAGAAATCAAAACGGTAGAGCGTATTCCTGAATTTATTAAGCGAGCCAAAGATAAAAATGACCCTTTTCGTTTGATGGGATTTGGTCATCGTGTCTACAAAAACTATGATCCTCGTTCCAAAGTGATGTGTGAAATGTGTCATAAAGTATTGAAAGAACTCAATATAAAAGATGATTTATTGGAAGTAGCGATAGAGTTGGAAAAAATTGCATTGGAGGATCCGTATTTTCTTGAGAAAAAATTGTACCCAAACGTCGATTTTTATTCCGGGATCATCCTAAAAGCCATGGGCATTCCTTCCTCAATGTTTACCGTATTATTTGCGATGGCTCGAACTATTGGTTGGGTAGCGCATTGGAAAGAAATGCATGATCAAGGTATTAAAATCGCTCGTCCGCGCCAACTTTACACGGGTTATTCAAAACGCGATTTTACTAAAAGTGTTGATCTGTAATGATAAGCAATAGATTTCCTCTCTTTGCACACAGCCACGAAGAGAGGAAAATATCAGCATCTGATGGTCATCATTCCCATTCAATAGTCGCGGGGGGTTTTCCGCTGATATCATAAACGACTCTGGATATCCCTTTTATCTCATTGATGATCTGATTAGACACCCGCGCCAAAAAATCATAAGGCAGATGTGCCCAACGCGCAGTCATAAAATCGACAGTCTCTACTGCGCGCAAAGCCACTACCCATTGATATTGACGTCCATCCCCCATAACGCCGACGGATTTTATCGGCAAGAAAACGGCAAATGCCTGGCTGACAGTTTGGTATAAATTCGCGTTACGTAATGCTGTGATAAAAATATCATCAGCGCGACGTAATAAATCACAATATTCTTTTTTTACTTCACCCAATACACGCACCCCAAGGCCAGGGCCTGGGAAGGGGTGACGGGATAACATATCCTCAGGTAAACCTAACGCTAAACCGATTCGACGTACTTCATCTTTAAACAGCTCTTTCAGCGGTTCAACCAGACCTAGTTTCATGTCTTTCGGTAAGCCACCGACATTGTGATGTGATTTAATGGCGTGGGCTTTGCCGGTTACAGCCGCAGCAGATTCAATCACATCAGGGTAGATGGTGCCTTGTGCTAGCCATTTGGCATTGGATAGTTTTTTCGCTTCTTCATCAAAAATTTCGACAAACACCCGTCCGATAATCTTGCGTTTAGCTTCAGGCTCTTCAACTCCAGCCAATTCGTTTAGGAAACGATCTGCTGCCTCGACATGAATAATCTTTAAACCCAAATTGTCACGAAACATCTTTAGCACTTCAGTTGCTTCGTTTAAACGCAATAAACCGTTATCAACAAAGACACAAGTCAGCTTGTCTCCAATGGCTTTTTGTAATAACAGTGCCGTGACTGAAGAATCAACCCCCCCCGATAGACCGAGGATCACTTCATCCTCCCCAATTTTTTCACGCAGCTGTTCCAGCGTATCTTTAATAATATTGCTGGGCGTCCAACATTGTTCACAATGACAAATATTTTTCACAAAACGTGTTAATAAAGCTGTTCCCTGGATGGTGTGAGTCACTTCTGGATGAAATTGTACGCCATAAAAACGTTTTTTTTCATTGGCGATAATGGCAAATGGACAGCTATGAGTGCTGGCTATAGCGACAAAATCGGGGGGCATCACCGTCACTTTATCGTTATGGCTCATCCAAACATCTAATAGTGCCGCACCGTCTGGGCTGCAGGCATCTTTAATGTCAGTGATCAAATCACATTGCGTTTTTATTTCGACCTGAGCGTGACCAAATTCACCTTCGCCGGCTTTTTCTACTTTTCCGCCTAATTGCATCGCCATGGTTTGCATACCATAGCAAACACCTAATACCGGAACATTCGCAGTAAAAACGTAATCAGGCGCACGTGGACTACCCTCAGCAGTGGTGCTCATTGGGCCGCCGGAAAGAATAATGCCAGTGGGTTTAAATTCACGGATTTGCGCTTCGGTGACATCTGGCACCCATAGTTCACAGTAAACACCAATTTCACGTACTCTACGTGCTATCAGTTGAGTATATTGTGAGCCAAAATCGAGGATCAAGATGCGGTGCTGATGAATGTTCTCTTTCATGTATGACGTATTCCAGAATGAAAAATAAAATTGTCGAGATGAAAATATACCCACAGTCCTTCAAGTTGCCGCTAGGCGAACACCCGCGGCTAGCAACGCGGTGGCTTGAAAGGCGAGGGGTATTATAGACCCAAGAATTTCGAGTTACGGCCAGGCGGCAATCAACCGAATCCCAGGAGTGTACAGATAGTACATGACAGAGGATGAGAGCGAGCAGCCAACGCCGCCGTAACTTGAAAGGCGAAGGGTATATAAACCGTTTTTCATCCCATCCGATAGTTAGGGGATTCTTTGGTAATAATCACATCATGCACGTGGCTTTCTTTAATACCGGCTCCACTAATACGAACAAATTCAGTGTTAGTACGTAACTCATCAATGGTTGAACAACCGGTTAATCCCATGCATGAACGTAAGCCGCCCATTTGTTGATGAACAATTTCTTTCAATAATCCCTTGTAGGCAACACGGCCTTCAATACCTTCCGGTACCAGCTTATCTGCCGCATTATCGGTTTGAAAATAACGATCTGAAGAGCCTCTAGACATGGCATCGAGTGATCCCATCCCTCGGTATGATTTGAATGAACGCCCTTGATAGAATTCGATTTCACCGGGCGATTCTTCAGTGCCAGCCAGCATAGACCCCACCATCACACAGGAAGCCCCCGCTGCAATGGCTTTGGCGATATCACCTGAAAAACGAATGCCTCCATCGGCGATAATCGGTATATTGGTGCCCTTAAGTGCCTCTACTGTATCGAAAATTGCAGTCAATTGTGGTACGCCAACACCGGTTACGATACGTGTGGTACAAATTGAGCCCGGGCCAATCCCCACTTTCACTGCATTAACGCCGGCATTAACCAGCGCCATGGCACCCTTACCTGTTGCAACATTTCCGCCAATAATTTGCAAATCAGGGTATTTGGCACGTGTATCACGAATACGCCGTAGCACCCCTTCTGAATGGCCGTGTGATGAGTCGATCAGTAGAACATCGATACCGGCGGCAACCAACGCATCAATTCGTTGGTCGTTATTACCGCCTGCTCCCACGGCTGCACCCACACGTAAGCGCCCCTGCTGATCTTTACAAGCATTTGGTTTACGTTCTGCCTTTTGAAAATCTTTAACGGTGATAAGCCCTTGCAGATGGAAATCGTCACTGACAACCAAGGCCTTTTCTATCCGTTTTTCATGCATTTTTTGCAGAACCACTTCAGGGGCTTCACCTTCTTTTACCGTGACTAGGTGTTTTTTGGCTGTCATGACGGCGGAGACAGGCTGATCTAAATCAGTGACAAAACGAACATCCCTCCCGGTGATAATGCCCACCAACTCGCGATCTTCAGTGACCACCGGATAACCGGCAAAGCCATTACGCGCAGTCAGCTCTTTTACTTCGCGTAAAGTGGTGTTTGGGGTCACGGTTTGAGGATCAGAAACAACGCCACTTTCATGTCTTTTCACGCGGAGGACGGCATCGGCCTGTTCTTTAATCGACATATTTTTATGGATAAAGCCTATACCCCCCTCTTGTGCCAAGGCAATGGCCAGACGAGCTTCGGTTACCGTATCCATTGCGGCCGATAATACCGGGATATTTAATTGGATAGTGGCGGTGAGTTGAGTATTGAGTTTTGCAGTGTTAGGCAGAACTTCAGAATGAGCTGGAATCAAGAGGACATCATCGAAGGTTAGGGCTTCTTTTATAATACGGGGCATGGGCAATATCTCACCAGAGTGGATGTGGTAAAAAAGGACAAAATATTGCCGTGGGATTATACAGAGCCTCATCAATTGCCTCCAGCACTTTGTATAAATTTTTTACGAAATTTTAGTCAAGAAGATTTGGAACAGGCGCTAAGCCTCATCATCATTTATTGACCTTCTTATGAGAAGAATGTTAACTATTTATATTTATTTAGGTTTACATTAGATCATAAACAGGCTAATAATGCGCCATCCCATTTTTTAATTTGTCGGGAATATACCCTTCATCTTTGAAGTTGCCTTCGGCGGCCAGGGCGACCGACCGATGAACGTAGACATACCATGAGGCGAGCACCCGCAGCCAACATCAAAGACGAAGGGTATACAGATCCGTAGATCCATTGGCTAATACATTCAGCACCCTTTTCATTTGGAGTCGCCATTATGTCCATGATAAATAATTCCTTAAGTAATACCCTAGAAAGAATGCCCGTCACCTTTCCCACGATTTCCAATAGCACTATCAGTCCTGCTACTTCCACTATAACGCCGCTGGCCAGGCTAGCGCAGATGTATGATCAGCCCCTGCTGGTGACGATTAACACCGCCATTCCCGCTGAAATATCCACTGAAGACCTCGTAGAAAAATACGATATTCAAACCAATGAAGTTTACACTCAGTATGATCGCAAGGAGCAACAAATTGTCACCGCTTGGCGGCTGCTGACCTATTTGCTCGGCAGTGATATCAGTTTTCCAGCGCCTACCGAGATAGCCGAACTGAACAGCGCGTCAACGACACAGGAAAATAAGCTGCTCACCCTGTATCACAGTGACCCGACGAAAGCATTGATCGCCAAGGTGCTTGGCTGCTCGCCTAATGCGGTCAATTCAGAAGTCGCTCATGCTTTCTTTGGACGCTTGGCCTGGCTCGACACCGCCACTATCCCCGGTAATTGTCAATGTAGTTGTCGCCCAGGATGTAAAATCCTAGGCTGCTTTTTTGGCGTCTGGTTTCACCTTTTTTTCTCTGGATTTTTGTGGATTTAAATGGACTTCTTTCACATACGGCCACTGACGGATTTGACCTGCCCAGCGTGTAGGGTTTGCAGCGCGTGCCTTTTCATACACTGTGTTACGCTGAGCTAATAGGGCTTTATCAAGGCCTGCATGTCTTTGTGCAGGTGTGACAAATTCAATGGCACTGTGGCGATGTTCTTGATTATACCAGTGCACCACGTGTTCGACCCATGCGCGGGCGTCTTGAAGGTTGTCAAAAGGGTTAACCGGGTACTCAGGGCGATATTTTAGCGTCTTGAAGGCCGATTCAGAATAGGGATTGTCGTTGCTCAGGGAGGGTCGACTCAACGAAGTCGCTATTCCCAATGTTTCGAGCGTAAACAACAGGATAGCGCCTTTCATCGGGCTGCCGTTGTCGGAGTGTAGGGTGACTTGACCGGGCAAAATCCCCTCACGCTGACAAATATCTTTGATCATATCACTGGCATGCTGGGCACTTTCTTCAGCATATACCTGCCAACCGACAATCTTACGGCTAAAAATATCGAGGAAAAGGTAGAGGTAAAAATACTGGCCTTTAATACGGCTGGGGAGATAAGTGATATCCCAACTGTAGAGCTGGTTGGGCGCGGTGGCACAGAGTGCCCGAGGCTTAAAACGTGGTTTTGCCGGGCGTTCTGCTCGTCGATGCTTCAGTTGCCTGGCGTCCCGCAATACGCGATAAAAAGTGGATTCGGAGGCGAAATAGAGCCCTTCATCAGCCAACATCGGCACAATTTGACTCGGGGGTAAATGAGCAAATTTGGCCGAAGAGGTTATTTCCAGTAGCTTAGCCCGCTCACAGGGTGAGAGTTTGTGGGGCGGCGGCGCTGTTCGGCGCGTTCGGCCTGCGTTGATTCAGTAATCCACATCATAATAGACTGGCGCTGTTCGGGAATAATCATTTTTCCTCTTACTGCGTTGTGTTCGCTTCGGGTCACAAAAATCCGCGCGCCATTGCTTCAGGTGATGAACAAAAATACCCTGCCCCCTGCACCAAGAGGCGAGTTCACTTTCTGCTAAACAACTTCTTAGCTTCCTCGGCGGCACGTTAAGTTCATCCGCAATGGCTTTCATTGTACGCCCATTCCGATGATAAACCTTACACAGCGCCTGCTCTTTAAACTCTTCCGAATACGTCGGTTTTTCCATGATTATATCGCCTCTTTATTAGTTCCCATTAACGAAAATTAGAGGCGACAACTAGACTGACACTGGGGGCAACAACGGGTGGCTCTATGGCCTTGGCGGGTGCTTCCAATATGCTTAGTGGTGGTGCTTCTTCATTACAAGCGGCGTTTCACTCAGCACAACAACAAATGACCCCAAGCGGGAGCATGGCCACAAGTGAGAACAATGCCCCCTCGAATGCTAATAGCGGATCGGGAGGCAGCAACAGTTTTTCATCGGTGATGAATCATGCTGTAGTAGAAGCCTCTAGCAAGCCTGTCAAACCCAAGGAAACGGTACAATAGAAGGCGAAAAAAGGGGCGGTGCCAATGCGGGTTTGAGGGGAATTGGGAGATAGCGTATGCCCCCTATGAGGAATTATGCATCGAGTACAGACAGAACTCCTATATACCCTTCGTCTTTGAAGCCGCCGCATTGTTGGCTGCGGGTGTTCGCCGAATCACGTAGTCTATCTACGCTCATCGGTCGCCCGCCCTGGCAGCCGAAGGCAACTTCAAGGGCTGTGGGTATATTTGTACTGTCTGTGCTCCTCCGCCTGGAATCAAATTAAACTGATTTGGCTCTATCATCCCAGAGTAGTACTGTCATCTGGCTGTTTTTAACATTAGTGACGGCTAATTTGGGTAGTCCTTGTGCTAAGAGTCTATTGATTTTTCTCTGCTTGCTCACGTAGGTATCGAAAAATGTGTTGGGATGCTTTTGCTGGTTTGTTGGTTGTCTTTTCTTTTTGTGCATTGCGGATGAGGTTGCGTAATTGTTGACGATCAATTTCAGGATAAAGCGCTAATACGCTAGGCATAGCTTCGTCTCCTTTATTAATTAAATCGTCACGTAGTGTTTCTAGTTTATGGAACAGAAAAACTTGTTGATTGTGGCGATTTTTTATTTTATCCAACGCGGTCTGAATGGGCTCTATCTCGCGCGACCGTAATAATTTACCGATAAGTTGAATTTGGCGTCGGTGCGCGCCTTTATTAATTTTTTGGGCTAATTGAATAGCGCTAAGTAGAGTTTCATCTAATGGAATACGTTCCAATACATTTTTACTGAGGTTAACGAGTTCACTACCGAGCTCTTTCAGTATTTCGGCATCGCGTTTTATTTCGCTTTTACTTACCAAAATAATTTCATCATCATCATTATTATCGTTATTTTTTTGTCGCTTCATTGTCAAATTCCTTACTGCTCACTAATACCTACTGTGTGGCATGAATTCTGCATTATACCCTTCGCCTTTCAAGTTGCCGCTAGGCGAACACCCGCAGCTAACAACGCGGTGGCTTGAAAGGCGAAGGGGGCAACATCTATAATCGCGCATCCACCCACGCTCGCACGCTGGCTAATGCCGCTGGGAGCGTCGCTACATTCGTTCCACCGCCCATCGCCATTTCTGCTCGTCCACCGCCTTTACCCCCCACTTGCTTGGCAAGATCAGCGACCAATTCACCCGCCTTGATTTTATCGGTGAGATTTTTAGTCACTCCGACGATCACATTGACCTTATTATCTTGCTTCGTCGCCAAAACAATAATGGCCGACTTTAATTCTTGTTTTAGTGAATCGATAAGGGTTTTCAGCATTTCTGGCGCAATATTATCCACCTGTTTTACCAGGAGTTTGCCTCCTTTTATCTGTTGTGCACTATCGGATAAAGAGATACTTTTCTGCTTAGCTTGCTGCGCTTTAAGCTGTTGTAATTCCTGCTCTAAATTTTTATTGTGTTCCTGTATTTTACTAATTTTATCAAGCAGATTACTGCTATCGCCTTTTAGTTGATACGAGATCTTATGTAATAAATGACTTTCCTGATGTAACAATGTCATTGCCGCTTCACCGGTTACCGCTTCAATACGACGAATGCCTGCCGCCGTCGCTGATTCAGCAGTAATACGGAATAAACCGATATCACCGGTACGGTTAGTATGCGTTCCCCCACAAAGCTCAATAGAAAAAGTGCCTATGGTGAGCACCCGCACTTTATCGCTGTATTTTTCACCGAAAAATGCCATCGCCCCTGTTTTTTTAGCCTCTTCTAACGCCATAATTTTTGTTTCGATAGGCAGATTAGCGCGAATCTCAGCATTCACTTGATTTTCAACTTGCTGAATTTGCGCTTTCGTCATCGCCTGAGAATGAGAAAAATCGAAGCGCAAGTAGTGGTCATTGACTAGAGAGCCTTTTTGAGCAACATGCTGACCCAAGGTTTGACGCAAGGCGGCATGCAACAAATGTGTTGCGGAATGATTTAAGCGAATACGATGACGTCGCTCAGCATCAACAGCGGCATTAATGCTCTCTCCGATTCGTAAACAGCCTGTCGTGAGCTGCCCTACATGGGCGATAGTGGCGCCATGTTTTTGCGTATCTCGCACGGTAAAATGCGCGCTATCATTCACTAATTTACCGCTGTCACCCACTTGTCCGCCGGATTCAGCATAAAAGGGGGTTTTATCCAAAATCACTAAAATTTCTTCGTCAGGAGCAGCTTTGTCACTGAAATGAATTTCATCCACTGCTTTGCCATTATGAATTAGCGCAATGATGAGAGCCTGCTGCTGTAGATGTTGGTGTTCATAGCCAGAAAATTCGCTTTTCCCCTCTACTTTTATCAAATTATTATAATCAGTGGCAAAAACGTTCGAATCCCGTGCGCGAAGACGTTGTGCTGCCATCGCCCGTTCAAAACCCGCTTCATCAACCTTTAGGTGACGCTCACGACAGACATCTGCGGTAAGATCGAGCGGAAAACCATAGGTGTCATATAAACTGAAAGCCGTTTCACCCGCCAGCGTATCCCCAGTTATTTTGCTGAGTTCTTCATCTAATAAGGCCAGACCACGCTCTAAAGTGCGAGTGAACTGCTCTTCTTCGGTTTTTAGCCATTGTTCAATCAATGATTGCTGCTGTTTCAATGCTTCTGCCGCTGATCCCATCACGGAAATTAATGGCGCCACCAGTTTGTAGAAAAAAACGCGTTTTATGCCCAACATATGGCCATGGCGAATGGCTCTACGGATGATGCGTCGTAAAACATAGCCCCGATTTTCGTTTGACGGCATCACCCCATCAGCAATTAAAAAAGCACAGGAACGAATATGATCCGCAATCACCCGTAAAGATTGGTTGGATAAATCGCTAACAGCGGTAATTTCGGCGATGGCTTTAATCAAATCACGGAATAAATCAATTTCATAGTTGGAGTTAACCTGTTGCAATACCGCCGCAATACGTTCTAGCCCCATACCGGTATCTACTGAGGGCTGGGGTAACGCTAGCATCGTCCCGTCGAGCTGACGATTAAATTGCATAAACACGATATTCCAAATTTCGATATAGCGGTCACCCTCTTCTTCAGGGCTGCCGGGAGGGCCTCCCCAAAGGTGATCACCATGATCGTAGAAAATTTCAGTGCAAGGACCGCAAGGGCCGGTGTCTCCCATTTGCCAAAAGTTATCTGAGGCAAATGCCCCTCCTTTGTTATCCCCAATCCGAATAATTCTTTCGGCGGGGATACCCACTTCGTCAGCCCAGATACGATAAGTTTCCTCATCAGTTTGATATACGGTTATCCAAAGTTTATCTTTGGGTAAATGGAACCACTGTTCACTGGTTAATAGTTCCCAAGCAAAATGAATGGCTTCACGTTTAAAATAATCACCAAAACTGAAGTTACCTAGCATTTCGAAAAAGGTGTGATGACGCGCGGTATAACCTACATTTTCGAGATCATTATGTTTACCTCCGGCACGGATACAACGCTGAGAGCTGGTGGCGCGGACAGAGTCACTTTGTTCTAAGCCCAAAAAAACATTTTTAAATTGATTCATCCCTGCGTTGGTAAATAACAGGGTGGGATCATTGTGAGGAACCAACGAGCTGCTTGCTACAATTCGGTGCCCCTTACTATCGAAGAAATCGAGAAACATTTGACGGATCTCAGCGGTACTCTTACTCATAATTTTCCTGGAATAAAGCGATAAAAACACTGTTTAGGCAAATTCAATACCTATCTATGCTATGAGAGAATGGTTTACATCTCGGCGTGATATATACCCTTCGCCTTTCAAGTTACGGCGGCGTTGGCAGCGATCACTTACCCTCCGTCATTTACCGATTCGATTGATTGCCGCCTTGCCGTAACTTGAAATTCATTGGGTATACCCTAAAGATGAAGGGTATATTAGTGGTATTTTCACTTAAGATGAGGTTAAAACTCTTCACTGGTTTCATTGTTTTTTTCTGCGATGAAGCTTTCTGTTACCGCTGGATGTGCTGTATCAGCATCGGTTGCATTAGATCCACCCCCTAGCAACATGTCACGTAATGTTTTATCTAATTCAGATTTGATTGCTTCATTTTCTTTTAAATATTGACTTGCATTAGCTTTACCTTGGCCAATTTTATTGCCTTTATAACTGTACCAAGCCCCGGCTTTTTCGATGAGTTTATGTTTTACGCCCAGCTCAATTAATTCACCATTAAGGTTAATCCCTTCACCGTAATGAATTTGAAATTCAGCTTGTTTAAAGGGTGCCGCGATTTTATTTTTCACCACCTTGACGCGCGTGTCACTACCGATAACTTCCTCACCGTTTTTTATCGAGCCAATTCGCCGGATATCCAAACGTACCGACGCATAAAATTTTAGCGCATTTCCTCCCGTCGTTGTTTCGGGATTGCCAAACATCACCCCAATTTTCATCCTGATCTGGTTGATAAAAATCAGCAATGTATTGGCGTTATTCAAGTTTCCGGCGAATTTACGCATTGCCTTACTCATCATGCGCGCGGCCAGACCCATATGAGCATCACCCATTTCGCCTTCGATTTCTGCTTTCGGTGTTAAGGCGGCAACCGAATCAACAATGATGACATCTACCGCCCCCGAGCGGGTCAGTGCATCACAAATTTCTAACGCTTGTTCACCGTTGTCTGGCTGAGAACAGAGTAAATTATCAATGTCTACGCCTAATTTTTTTGCGTAGATCGGATCGAGTGCATGCTCGGCATCAATAAATGCACAGGTTTTACCTTCACGTTGAGCTGAGGCGATAACTTGCAAGGTGAGTGTCGTTTTACCTGATGACTCTGGGCCGTAGATCTCAACAATACGCCCCATCGGCAAACCACCCGCCCCTAATGCGATATCCAGTGACAATGATCCGGTGGAGATAGTTTCAACATCCATCGAGCGATCTTCACCCAAACGCATGATGGAGCCTTTACCAAATTGTTTTTCAATTTGTGTGAGTGCTGCTGCTAACGCCTTTTTTTTGTTTTCATCAGTAGTGACCATTTTTACCTCGTTAGAAGGATGGATTAAAATTGCTTTTTGTGTGCTTGATAATAACACTCTTTGTTCGTTCTGCCGTAATTTGAACAAAAGATGCGAGATTTTTCACAAATATACCCAATGAATTTCGAGTTACGGCAAGGCGGCAACTTCAAAGATGAAGGGGATAATGCGTTTGAGCGATATTAAATAATTGCTTCATTTATTTTACTTATTTATGTTATTAGTTTTATTTATAAGTATCTGTCATTTTATTACCAAGAAGGAAAAACATTTTTTATATTTAATAGTTAAGTTTTTCAATGTGCATTATAAATAAAATATTAGGACAACAAGTTACAATAACGGGTAATTATTTATTTTTAACCATTAAAAGTTTTTATATTCTCTTGTTTTTATAAGTAAAAATAGATAATAATCATTCTTTATAAGAACAGAATGAATAACATGATACAAAGTGTCTTTTTTTAGATGCGCACCATGTCATTATATTTTAGCTGAAGGCTAAGATAACCTTTAAATAAAATTATAAAGTGAAAAAATAGGTTATGATAAATTCAAATCGCCCCATAATAAATCTCGATCTTGAGCTACTTAGAACTTTTGTCGCTGTGGCGGATAGAAAAACTTTTTCTGCTGCTGCTGAGACAATTTGTCGAACTCAGTCTGCGGTAAGTCAACAAATGCAACGTTTAGAACAATTGGTTGGTAAAGAATTATTTATTCGTCATGGCTGTAATAAACTGCTGACCGAATACGGCTTTCAGTTGCTTCGTTATGCCAGAAAAATTTTAGATTTTAATGATGAAGCTTGTCAAACTCTGATTTTTAATCATTGCACCAGTCTTGGCATCGCGCAAAAAATTGTTAGTTGTAAATCGACGAAATTATCTCCTTGGTAGTATTTACACTGATAATGCCTAAGCGTTAATTTGGTCAATTACTGTTATTTTTGATAAATGACAGTAATGATAAAAATGGTTTGCTGATATTGAAAAACATTATTATCACACTTGTTGAGTGATATAGCTGAATCAAATTAAACTGATTTGGCTATATCACTATTATTCATCATATTTTCATCAGGATTATTCTATTCTTTTTTAGCTAATATCCCTCTCTTCATTTATCGCTGTAAAAAATTTTCTTTTTAAACAGCTCCAGACTAGAGGGTTCTCAAAAGAATTTATAATATGACGGGTTTTAATTTAGTTAATGATTCTTCAAGAAAAAGTATTCTTACTCAAAATATTTTAAATCAACCTGAAGGAAATTTTTCCAAACCAGGTTTCGTCAATCATTTGACTCACTGTGACAACACACCAGAAACGATGCTGAGCGGAAAAGAACTAAAAGCAAATAGAATTGAAGCTATTACTAATGCTCAAATGTGTGGAACAACACCAATAAATAACATTGCCATGTTGGGTACGCATGATTCGGGAACTTATGCAATGGAAAATTTAACAGGAATCAGTAGATGCCAAAAAATTAATTTAATCCAACAGGCAGAGCAAGGCGCTCAATATTTCGATCTGCGAGTGAGAAGAAACGATGAGGGGGTTTGGAAATTTTATCATGGAGAAAGAGGAGCGGCATTCGGAGGATTTAATAGCTCCAATGAGGCTATACCGGAAGTGAAAGCCCTTTTTCAATATGCTGCTGCGCATTCCGAAAATATGTTTATATTTAAATTTCATTTTGATACAGAGGGACGATTCGCGCCTGACAATGAAACCACGGTTAAGAACTTTATCGATGAAGTATCATCTGATTATAGGGCTCGCTTGATCAAAAAAACCAATGAGAATGATAGGTTAGGGGATCTGACTCTAGATCAGACGCTTAAGGAAAAAAATAATATTGCAATACTAGCAAATCATGCCGGTACAGTGCCTCAGAATAATGAAGAAATTTGGGATTATAAAGCAACTACCCGAGGGGGTTGGGGTAAAATGCCCAGAGCCGAACAATTAGTGAAGCATTTAGAAAAAAGCTTAAAAAGTGATAAAGAAGAAATTCTGGTATCACAAACAAATCTTCCCGCATTTTTACCCCCTTCAGCGGCTATTTTTTCAAACCCTAAGGCATTAATGGGACTGGAAGCATTAGCGAAAAGCCTTCATGCAAAAGTGGCCACTGCATTTTCTAAACTAGTAAAAGAAAATAATTTTAATCCGGGGATAATATCAATGGATTTTATCGGTATTGATCATCTGTCTTCAACTGCACTGTACAGAGAATTATGCAATTTTCATAACAGACAATTTGTGCCAAAAATAAGTGAATTACTTATGGCGAGTTAATATTCTTCATCTATATCAAGATATGCTATTTGCGTAAGTCTTGGTCTGTTCCAAATCTCTTATGTTCGCTGATTTGGCTATAACATGGGTAAGAGTACAACCTTTGCAAACTTACCTTCCTGGTAAAAATCATCTAATGGGCTATCATGTTAGTTTCTTGGAGCCTCTCCTGGCGGCGCGTTTTATACCCTTCGCCCTCATGGTATGTCTACGCTCATCGGTCTCACTTTTTGACCGCCTAGCGGCAACTTCAAGGGCGGTGGGTATATACCCAATGAATTTCGAGTTACGGCAAGGCGGCCAGGGCGACCGACCGATGAGCGTAGATAGACTACGTGATTCGGCGAGCACCCGCAGACAACAAAGCCGTAACTTGAAAGGCGAAGGGTATAAGCAGATTGAGTCATGTGAAACTATGTCGACAACAACGGAAGTAATCGCCCACCATTGGGCATTTGCTGTTTTTATTATTAGTGCGATAGGTCTGTGTGGTTTTATGCTATTGGCGGCTTTTTTTCTCGGTGGCAAAGCACGCGCCCGTGCTAAGCATATTCCTTACGAGTCAGGTATTGATTCTGTTGGCTCGGCACAGATGAGATTGTCGGCTAAATTTTATTTAGTCGCGATGTTTTTTGTTATCTTTGATGTTGAAGCACTATATTTATACGCATGGTCTGTTTCTATTCGTGAAAATGGCTGGCTGGGTTTTATCGAAGCCAGTATTTTTATTTTCGTGTTGTTGGCGGGGTTGGTTTATTTAGTCCGTATTGGCGCTTTAAATTGGACGCCGCCGCGATCTGATCGTCAAGTAAAACCGAGTGTGATCACTGGAGCCTATTCGAAACAGAAACAGTAGTGAGGTATTAATATGGACTATACGCTTACACGGGCAGAGCCGAGCGGTGAAAATGACCGTTATCCTCTGCAATCGCAGGAAACGGTCAGTGGTGATCCGCTTGAACAGCATGTTCACCGTAGTGTTTATATGGGGAAACTGGAAAATGCGTTGCATGATATGGTGAATTGGGGGCGAAAAAATTCTCTGTGGCCGTATAATTTTGGCCTTTCTTGTTGTTATGTTGAAATGGTGACCTCTTTCACTGCGGTGCATGATGTGGCGCGCTTCGGCGCTGAAGTGCTGCGTGCCTCGCCGCGCCAAGCTGATTTTATGGTGGTAGCAGGAACCTGTTTTACCAAAATGGCACCGGTTATTCAGCGCTTATATGAACAGATGCTTGAGCCGAAATGGGTGATTTCAATGGGAGCCTGTGCCAACTCGGGGGGCATGTATGACATTTATTCAGTAGTGCAAGGGGTGGATAAATTCCTGCCGGTTGATGTTTATATTCCAGGTTGTCCTCCCCGTCCAGAAGCCTATATGCAAGCCTTGCTATTGTTACAAAAATCTATTGATAAAGAACGCCGTCCGCTCTCTTGGACTGTTGGCGATCAAGGGGTCTATCGCGCCAACATGCCGTCAGAAAGAGAGCGTAAACGAGCCGAACGTATTGCGGTGACGCATTTGCGTACGCCTGATGACATTTAGAGTTTAGCCATGATGACAGAGCCGACGGCGTCCGGCAGTGCCCAACCAACATATCCTACCTCTGATCATAGCGATGATCCGATCATTGAACTTTTATCACTTTTTTTCGGCGCTGAAGCTTTTGTGTTGCAGGCAACACGTACTGGCATGCCAGTATTGTGGATAAAAAAAGAAAAATTACTTGATGTGATGTTGTGGTTAAAAAAACAACCGCAACCCTATGTGATGTTGTTTGATTTACATGGTGTTGATGAACGTCAACGTACTTATCGTCAGGATTTGCCTGCGGCGGATTTTTCAGTTTTTTACCATTTGCTCTCGATTGAACGTAATCGCGATATCATGCTGAAAGTGGCATTATCTGAAAAAGCATTACAACTCCCTAGCGTTCAGCAAATTTTTCCTAATGCTAACTGGTATGAACGTGAAACCTGGGAAATGTTTGGTATTACCTTTGAAGGCCATCCTCATTTAACACGTATCATGATGCCGCAGAGTTGGCAGGGGCACCCCCTGCGTAAAGACTATCCTGCGCGCGCCACTGAGTTCGATCCCTTTATCCTCACCAAACAAAAACAAGATCTGGAGATGGAGTCGCTGACTTTTAAACCGGAAGACTGGGGCATGAAACGAGGGCGCGAAAATGAAGATTTTATGTTTCTCAATCTGGGGCCCAATCATCCTTCGTCTCATGGCGCTTTTCGCATTATTTTACAACTGGATGGAGAGGAGATTATCGATTGTGTACCGGATATTGGCTACCATCATCGTGGTGCCGAAAAAATGGGCGAACGCCAGTCTTGGCATAGCTATATTCCTTACACAGACCGCATTGAATATTTAGGGGGTTGTGTTAACGAAATGCCTTACGTGCTGGCTGTTGAAAAATTGGCCGGGATTGTGGTGCCGGATCGTGTGAAGGTTATTCGCGTGATGTTATCGGAGCTGTTCCGCATCAACAGCCATTTATTGTATATCAGCACCTTTATTCAAGATGTGGGGGCGATGAGTCCAGTATTTTTGGCTTTTACTGATCGACAAAAAATCTATGATTTGGTTGAGGCGATCACCGGTTTTCGTATGCATCCGGCGTGGTTTCGCATTGGCGGTGTCGCCCATGACTTGCCGCGCGGTTGGCAGCATTTACTGCATGATTTTCTTCATTGGATGCCAAAACGCCTTGATTCCTATGTAAAAATCGCCCTGAAAAATAGCATTCTAAAAGGGCGTTCTATCGGTGTGGCTTCTTATGATGCCTCGGCGGCTTTGGAATGGGGAGTGACTGGCGCGGCTCTGCGAGCGACGGGTATTGCATTTGATGTACGTAAATGGCGCCCCTATTCGGGTTATGAAAACTTTGATTTTGATGTCCCGATCGGCGATGGCAATAGTGACTGCTATACTCGAGTGATGCTCAAAGTTGAAGAGATCCGCCAAAGTCTGCGTATTTTGCAACAATGTTATAAAAATATGCCAGAAGGTTCCTTTAAGGCCGATCACCCGCTGACCACGCCGCCGCCGAAAGAGCGTACGTTACAACATATTGAAACGCTGATTACTCACTTTTTACAGGTTTCTTGGGGCCCAGTGATGCCGGCTAACGAATCTTTTCAAATGATTGAAGCGACCAAGGGAATTAATAGTTACTACTTAACCAGTGATGGCGGCACCATGAGCTATCGCACGCGGGTTCGTACGCCGAGTTTTGCTCATTTGCAGCAGATCCCTTCGGTGATCCGTGGCAGCTTGGTTTCTGATCTGATTGTTTATTTGGGCAGTATTGATTTTGTTATGTCTGATGTGGATCGCTAATCACTCGCTACGGTTTCAAAAAAGGTTTAATGATGAATGATCAAAAAAATCATCTCGAGGGGATGGCTATTACCCCATCCGATTTTGTGCTGAGTGCAGAAGAACAGGCCGCTATTGAGCAAGAAAAACAGCATTATGAGGATGCGCGCGCGGCCACCATCGAAGCGTTAAAAATCGTGCAAAAAAAACGTGGGTGGGTGCCGGATGGGGCTATCTATGCCATTGCTGAAATATTGGCTATTCCGGCTAGTGATGTGGAAGGGGTCGCGACTTTTTACAGTCAGATTTTCCGCCGTCCCGTTGGTCGTCATGTGATCCGTTATTGCGACAGCGTAGTGTGCTATATCACCGGTTATCAGGAGATCCAAACGGTGCTTGAAAAAAAACTCAGCATTAAGCCCGGTCAAACGACGACCGATGGCAGATTCACTCTGTTGCCCACTTGCTGTTTAGGTAATTGTGACAAAGGGCCGACGATGATGATTGATGAAGATACGCACAGTTATCTCAAACCTGAAGACATCGAACCGTTATTGGAGCGATATCCATGAATCCTCATTTAACCGCGGCCACTCATCCGTTAACCTGGCGTTTGCGTGCCGACAAACAACCGCTGTGGTTAGAGGAATACCGTAATAAAAATGGTTATCAAGGCGCTAAAATTGCTTTAACCAGCATGGCACCGTCAGAGGTGGTTGATGTGGTGAAAAATGCCGGTTTAAAAGGGCGTGGCGGCGCAGGATTCCCTACCGGTTTAAAATGGAGCTTGATGCCTAAAGATGACAGCATCAACATTCGCTACCTGCTGTGTAATGCCGATGAAATGGAGCCGGGCACTTACAAAGACCGCTTATTAATGGAGCAACTGCCTCATTTACTGATAGAAGGTATGTTAATCGGTGCGTTTGCCCTCAAAGCTTATCGTGGTTATATCTTCCTGCGCGGCGAATACATTGAAGCCGCGGTACGCTTGCGTCAAGCGATTAGTGAAGCCAAGGGCGCGGGATTATTGGGTAAAAATATTCTTGGCAGTGGTTTTGATTTTGAGCTGTTTGTGCATACCGGTGCGGGGCGTTATATCTGTGGTGAAGAAACCGCGCTGATTAACTCGTTAGAAGGCCGTCGCGCCAACCCACGTGCTAAACCACCCTTTCCGGCGTCTTCAGGGGTGTGGGGCAGGCCGACTTGCGTCAATAACGTAGAAACGCTTTGTAACGTACCTGCTATCCTTGAACAGGGTGTTGACTGGTATCAGGGGATCACCGCAGGAAAAAGTAATGATGCGGGGACGAAACTGATGGGGTTCTCTGGTCGGGTGAAAAATCCGGGCGTATGGGAATTGCCTTTTGGCATCACCGCCCGTGAAATTTTGGAAGATTATGCGGGCGGGATGTGTGATGGGTTGAAATTGAAAGCCTGGCAACCGGGTGGGGCGGGGACGGATTTTTTGACCGCCGATCATCTCGATCTGCCGATGGATTTTGAACATATTGGCAAAGCCGGTAGCCGTTTAGGTACGGCGTTGGCGATGGCAGTGGATCATCAAATCAATATGGTTTCCTTGACACGTAATCTAGAAGAATTTTTTGCGCGTGAATCTTGCGGCTGGTGCACTCCCTGTCGTGATGGTTTGCCGTGGAGCGTTAAGATCTTGCAAGCGTTGGAGCGTGGCGAAGGGCAGCCGGGTGATATCGAAACTTTAGAGCAATTGTGTCGTTTACTCGGGCCAGGAAAAACCTTTTGCGCGCATGCCCCTGGGGCAGTTGAACCGCTGCAAAGTGCGATTAAATATTTTCGTGATGAATTTGCCGCTGGCATAGCGCCAAAATATCAGGGGCACTTTGACATTATTAATAGGGGGAATGCTGCATCGATAAAGGGTATTCAGGCCAATTTGTTGAATGAGCGCTGGTAGAGTAAGAAAATAGATATGGCGACGATACATGTAGACGGAAAAAAATATCATGTCAACGGGGCTAACAACCTGTTGCAGGCTTGCCTTTCTCTTGGGCTAGATATTCCGTATTTTTGCTGGCATCCGGCGCTAGGCAGCGTGGGTGCTTGCCGTCAATGTGCGGTGAAACAGTATCAAAATGCAGAAGATACGCGCGGGCGTTTGGTGATGTCTTGCATGACGCCGGCGAGTGACGGCAGCTTTATTTCTATCGATGACGATGAAGCCAAAGAATTTCGCGCTAGCGTGGTGGAATGGTTAATGACCAATCATCCACACGACTGTCCCGTATGTGAAGAAGGGGGGAATTGCCATCTGCAAGATATGACAGTGATGACCGGACACAACGCGAGGCGATACCGCTTTACCAAACGCACCCATGAAAACCAGCAGCTGGGTCCTTTTATCGCCCATGAAATGAACCGCTGTATTGCCTGCTATCGCTGTGTACGTTATTACAACGATTATGCCGATGGTACTGATTTTGGGGTGTATGGCACTCATGATAATGTCTATTTCGGTCGCCCTGAAAGCGGTACTTTGGAAAGCGAATTCTCCGGCAATTTAGTCGAAATCTGCCCCACCGGTGTTTTTACGGATAAAACGCATTCCGAACGTTATAACCGTAAATGGGATATGCAATTTGCGCCGAGTATCTGCCAGCAATGCAGTGTTGGTTGTAATATCAGCCCTGGTGAACGTTATGGCGAGTTGCGCCGCATTGAAAACCGCTACAACGGCAGCATCAACCATTACTTTATCTGTGATCGGGGGCGTTTTGGCTACGGTTACGTCAATTTAAAAAATCGCCCACGTCAGCCGCAACAAAGGCAGGGGAATGATTGGATCAAGCTGGATACTGATCAAGCCATACAACAAACCGCCGATCTGCTGCGCCAGGCGAAAAAAATAATTGGCATCGGCTCTGCCCGGGCGAGTTTAGAAAATAACTTCGCGTTACGTGAATTGGTGGGCGCGGAAAATTTCTATAGCGGCATAGCGCAGGGTGAGCAAAACTGTTTGCAACTGATGTTGAAAGTACTGCGTGAAGGGGGGATCCACACGCCCTCATTGCGTGAAATGGAAAGTTACGATGCGGTACTGGTATTGGGTGAAGATCTGACGCAAACCGCTGCCCGTATTGCGTTGGCGGTTCGTCAAGCGGTGAAAGGCAAAGCCCGTGAGATGGCTGCGGCACAAAAAGTAGCCGATTGGCAAATTGCCGCGGTATTAAACATTGGCCAGCATGCTAAACATCCTTTATTTATCACTAACGTTGATGATACTCGTTTGGATGATATTGCCGCCTGGAATTACCGCGCGCCGGTGTGTGAACAGGCGCGCTTAGGTTTTGCCATCGCACAGGGATTAGATCCCTTAGCCCCGGCAGTCAGTGATCTTGCCGATAATTTACAAATTAAAGTGGATATCATCGTGCAAGCCCTGGCGGGCGCGCAAAAACCGCTGATCATTAGCGGCAGTAGCGCCGGCAGTGAAGCGATCATTGCCGCGGCGGCTAACGTCGCCAAGGCATTGCAAAGTCGCGGGAGTGAAGTGGGCATCAGTTTTGTTGCCTCGGCCGCGAACAGCTTGGGTTTAGCCATGATGGGCGGCGGCTGCTTGGATCAGGCGTTAGATCAGTTAAACGCCGAGAGGGTAGATACCCTGATCGTGTTGGAAAATGATCTGTATCGTCATGCTGTGGCCGATAAAGTGGATACGGCTTTAGCAGCAGTAAAAAATGTGGTGGTGTTAGATCACCAACACACTGCCATTATGGATCGCGCTGATGTGATCCTCCCCGCGACGAGTTTTGCCGAAAGTGACGGTACTTTAGTCAATCAGGAAGTGCGGGCGCAGCGCTTTTTTCAAGTTTATGATCCGACTTATTATGATACCGCAGATAATAAAAGGTTCATGCAAGCCAGTTGGCGTTGGCTGCATTCATTAGCCGCGAGCTATCACTGCCATCCGATTCACTGGATACAACTTGATGATGTCATTCAAGCTTGCGCCACCGCTTTGCCATCATTGCAAGGTATCCTTGCTGCTGCCCCTGATGCGACTTTCCGCATTGACGGACAAAAATTAGCGCGTTCTCCACAGCGTTACAGTGGTCGCACCGCAATGCGTGCCGATATCAACGTGCATGAGCCGCGTCAGCCACAGGATCTCGATAGCCCCTTTGCTTTTTCCATGGAAGGCAATAACAGCCCCTATGCCGATCGGCAGCAAATTCCCTTCGCTTGGGCGCCGGGTTGGAACTCACCTCAAGCCTGGAATAAATTTCAAGCCGAAGTGGGGGGCGCATTGCGTTTTGGTGATCCGGGCGTGCGTTTGATCGACGCTGCCGTAAGCAACTTGGCTTATTTTGATCAGGTGCCTGCTGCTTTTCACTCGGAAAGCCATCATTGGATTATCGCGCCTTATTATCATCTATTCGGCAGTGAAGAAATGTCACAACGGGCAGAGGTGATCCAGCAACGCATGCCGATGCCTTATTTAATACTCAATACTGACGATGCAACGCAACTGGGGTTAACCCTAGGCGCGGTGATTGAATTTATCTGTGCCGGCCAAAGGCTACGTCTGCCGCTGCGTTGCAGTGCAACCTTAGCGCCTGGGCAAGTGGGTTTGCCGCTGGGTCTACCGGGGATCCCGCCGATTTTGCTTGGCGAACGCATTTATCATTTGCAGGAGACGCCATAATGAGTTGGCTCTCTCCTGACTTGAGTGAAATTTTATGCTCTATCTTAAAAGCATGGGTGATCTTATTGGTGATTGTGATCTGCGGTGCTTTTATGAGCTTTGGCGAGCGTCGCTTGTTAGCGCTGTTTCAAAATCGTTATGGGCCAAATCGGGTGGGGTGGGGCGGATCCTTACAGCTGCTGGCTGACATGATCAAAATGTTTTTTAAAGAAGACTGGGTGCCCCATTTCGCTGATCGATTCTTTTTTACCCTGGCACCGATGATCGCCTTTACTTCGTTACTGTTGGCGTTTGCTATTGTCCCCATTAGCCCAACTTGGGTGGTGGCGGATCTGAATATTGGCATTTTATTTTTTTTGATGATGGCCGGTTTGGCGTTGTATGCCGTACTGTTTGCGGGTTGGGCGAGTAATAACAAATATTCTTTATTGGGTGCGATGCGTGCTTGCGCACAAATGCTGAGCTATGAAGTATTTATCGGCTTATCATTAATGGGCGTGGTGGCACAAACCGGCTCTTTTAATATGCAAGATATTGTCAATCAACAGCAGCAGGTTTGGAACATCATCCCGCAATTTTTTGGTTTTATCACTTTTGCCATTGCTGGGGTAGCGGTTTGTCATCGTCATCCCTTTGATCAACCGGAAGCAGAGCAAGAACTGGCTGATGGCTATCACATTGAATATTCGGGGATGAAATTTGGTTTATTTTTTGTCGGTGAATATATTGCTATTGTGACGGTTTCGGCGTTGATCGTGACGTTATTTTTTGGCGGCTGGCAAGGCGCATTTTTACCGCCTTTTGTCTGGTTTGCCCTGAAAACCGCTTTTTTTATGGTGATGTTTATTCTGATCCGCGCCGCGCTACCACGCCCACGTTATGATCAGATGATGTCATTCGGCTGGAAAGTTTGCTTGCCATTGACTTTACTCAATTTGCTGGCCACCGCTGCGGTTATTTTGTGTAACACTTAAATAAAGAGTGATCACCATGACATTAAAAGAATTAATAATCGGTTTTGGCACTCAGATACGTAGCCTGTGGCTAATGGCGTTGCATGCTTTTCATCCGCGTGAAACGAAAATGTACCCAGAAGAGCCGGTTTATCTGCCGCCGAGGTATCGCGGTCGAATTGTATTAACACGGGATCCTGATGGCCAGGAACGTTGCGTTGCCTGTAATTTATGCGCGGCGGTCTGTCCGGTGGACTGTATCTCGTTGCAAAAAGCGGAAACCAAAGACGGTCGTTGGTACCCAGAATTTTTTCGTATTAATTTCTCTCGTTGCATTTTTTGCGGTTTGTGTGAAGAAGCCTGCCCGACGCTAGCTATCCAGTTGACTCCGGATTTTGAAATGGGGGAATTTAAACGCCAAGATTTAGTTTATGAAAAAGAAGATTTGTTGATCTCAGGATCAGGTAAATATCCAGAATACAATTTTTACCGCATGGCAGGGATGTCAATTGAAGGGAAGCAAAAAGGAGAGGCCGAGCATGAAGCCAAGCCGATTGATATTAAAAGTCTGATGCCTTAAGGATATTTTTGATGGAATTTGTCTTCTATACTGCCGCGGTGATCGCGGTATTGGCAACACTGCGGGTGATCTCTCACCACAATCCCATTCATGCTTTGCTGTATTTAGTGGTTTCTCTGTTAGCGATCGCCGCGGTATTTTTTTCACTCGGTGCTTATTTCGCCGGGGCGTTGGAAATTATTGTTTACGCCGGGGCGATTATGGTGCTGTTTGTTTTTGTAGTGATGATGCTGAATTTGGGTGATAGCATCCAGCAGCAAGAAAAGGCATGGCTAAAACCCAGTGTGTGGATCGGCCCTGGTTTATTGTCATTGACGTTGCTTGTGGTGCTGATGATGGCGCTCGGCAGTGTCACAGCTGAGATAAGGGGTACTATGGTTGATGCCAAACAGGTAGGGATCAGTTTGTTCGGCCCTTATGTATTGGCTGTGGAATTAGCGTCCATGTTGTTATTGGCAGGTCTGGTAGTAGCCTTTCATCTTGGCCGTGAAGATCGCGGGGGTAAAAATAATTGCTGTATACCCGCAGCCAGCAACACGGCGGCTTCAAAGGCGAAGGGTATAACGATGGAAAAACAACCATGATCCCATTACAACACGGCTTGATTTTGGCGGCGATATTGTTTGTGCTCGGACTAACCGGTTTGCTCATACGCCGTAACCTTTTATTTATGCTTATCAGTTTGGAAATAGTGATCAATGCCGCGGCTTTGGCGTTTGTGGTAGCGGGCAGCTATTGGCAGCAAGCAGACGGTCAAGTGATGTATATTTTAGCTATCAGTCTGGCGGCGGCGGAAGCCAGTATTGGCCTGGCATTATTGCTACAGCTTTACCGTCGTCATCATACTCTAAATATCGATTCTCTCAGTGAGATGCGTGGATGAATCTTTTATTTTTAATTGTTCTTCTCCCTTTGCTTAGCTTTTTATTATTGTCATTTTCTGCCGGACGTTTTTCGGAAAAGATCTCCGCGCTTATTGGTGTGGGAATGATAGGTTTAACCGCGTTGGTCACGCTTTATGTTGCCGTCGATTTCTTGAACCAACCACTTAGCCAACCAGAAAAGGCGTTCCCCGTCTTTCATCAAACATTATGGCATTGGATATCGGTCGGTGATTTCAGTATTCCAGTGACGCTAACATTAGATAAATTATCCTTAGCCATGCTACTTGTCGTCACCGTCGTGGGATTTTTTATCCATTTATACGCCTCTTGGTATATGCGCACGGAAGAAGGTTATTCGCGCTTTTTCGCTTATACCAACCTGTTTATCGCCAGCATGGTCATTTTAGTGTTGGCGGATAATTTATTATTACTTTACCTCGGTTGGGAAGGTGTAGGGTTATGCAGCTATTTATTAATTGGTTTCTATTACCGCCATTCGGCTAACGGCGCTGCGGCAATGAAAGCCTTTATCGTTACCCGTATTGGTGATGTGTTTTTGGCGGTGGCGTTATTCATCCTATATCAAGCATTGGGTACCTTGAATATTGATGAATTAATGCGGTTAGCGCCCGAAAAATGGGCAATAGGTTCGAACGTCATCAGCTGGGTGACGCTGTTGCTGCTGGTTGGCGCGGTGGGTAAATCGGCACAATTGCCGTTACAAACCTGGCTGGCGGATGCGATGGCGGGTCCAACCCCGGTTTCTGCATTAATTCATGCCGCAACCATGGTCACTGCCGGGGTCTATCTGATTGTTCGTACTCAGGGCTTATTTCTCATGGCGCCGGAAGTGTTACAGCTGGTGGGAATGGTTGGGGCTATCACTTTGCTGCTGGCGGGTTTTGCCGCCTTGGTACAAACCGATATCAAACGGGTACTGGCCTACTCTACCATGAGTCAGATCGGTTATATGTTCCTCGCATTGGGGATCCAAGCTTGGGATGCAGCAATACATCATCTGGTTATCCATGCCTTTTTTAAAGCCTTGCTGTTTTTGGCGGCGGGATCGGTGATCCAGGCCTGTCATCATCAGCAAAATATGTTCAAAATGGGCGGATTAGGTAAAAAAATTCCGCTGGTGTATCTCTGTTTTTTAATCGGAGGGGCTTCACTGGCGGCATTGCCCTTTACTCCCGGTTTTCACAGTAAAGATGATATTTTGTGGCATGCGTGGGAGCGAGGGCATATCACCTTGGTGATCATGGGGCTACTGGGGGCATTTCTCACTGCACTTTATACCTTCAGAATGATTTTTATTGTTTTTCATGGTGATATTAACACTCAGCCAAAACGGGTAACGGGTATCAGCCACAGTTTACCTTTAGTGATGTTAATGATTTTTTCTACTTTTTTCGGTGTATGGCCAGAAGGGTACTTTTCTCATTTTTTTAAAACAGATAAAACCTTGTTAGAGATATTCTCTGGAACATTGGTGATTATGGGTGTTTTATTGGCCGCAGCGCTGTATTTGGGTAAAAGGCAGCTTGTGAATAGGGTGGCATCTAGCAGAATAGGAAAATTTTTTACCTCATGGTGGCTCCATGCGTGGGGATTCGATTGGCTGTACGATAGACTCTTTGTTAAGCCTTATCTGTGGATTGCTAAAGTTTTACAAAGTGATCCGCTCAATTCATTGATGAATTTTCCTGTGTTGCTGGCGCTTTTTGCCAATCGTGCTTTGTCTATCAGTGAAAATGGCAGTGTGCGTTGGTATGCGGCATCGATGGGGTTGGGGGCAGTCACTGTATTGTTGGTACTGCTATTTGTTTAACCGATATCCTGTATACCCAATGAATTTCGAGTTACGGTAAGGCGGCTTCAAAGGCGAAGGGTATAAAACCATATAAGGGACACAAAGTGCTATGTTACTACCTTGGCTAATTCTTATTCCCTTTATTGGCGGTCTGCTCTGCTGGCAGTGTGAACGCTTCGGGACTAACGTGCCGCGCTGGATAGCGTTGTTCGCTATGGGGCTGACATTAGCACTGACGGTCTATTTATTTTTACAGCCTACGGCAATATCAGTCTTCACTGAGGGGCTGACTGATACAGCAGACATACCTCAATGGCAAGCAGAATTTACCCTGCCCTGGATCCCGAGTTTTGGCATTGAGTTTCATTTAGCGCTTGATGGCCTGTCATGGTTAATGGTGATGCTAACGGGTTTGCTGGGTTTGTTAGCTATCCTTTGCTCTTGGTGTGAAATTCAGCGCAATCTCGGTTTTTTTCATCTCAATCTATTGTGGATCCTGGGCGCTGTTATCGGTGTCTTTCTGGCGATGGATCTCTTCTTGTTTTTTCTTTTTTGGGAAATGATGTTGGTGCCGATGTATTTCCTGATCGCGTTATGGGGGCATAAAGCATCGAGTGGCCAGAGCAGGATCACCACCGCGACGAAATTTTTTATTTATACCCAAGCCAGCGGCTTGATCATGCTGATTGCCATTATTGGTTTGGTGCTGGTGCATTACCAAACCACTGAGGTGTGGACGTTTAATTACAACCTGTTACTACAAACACCGATGTCGCCGCAGATTGAATACCTACTGATGTTAGGATTTTTTATCGCTTTTGCGGTAAAAATGCCAGTGGTACCGTTACACGGTTGGTTGCCGGATGCACACAGCCAGGCACCGACAGCAGGCTCTGTCGATTTGGCGGGGATCTTACTCAAAACGGCGGCTTATGGTTTATTGCGCTTCGGTCTACCCTTATTCCCGCAGGCTTCTCATGATTTTTCCCCCATAGCGATGGGATTCGGTGTCATCGGTATTTTTTACGGCGCTTGGCTGGCATTTTGTCAAACAGATATTAAACGCCTTATTGCCTACACCAGTGTGTCGCATATGGGGTTTGTCTTAATTGCCATTTATAGCGGCAGTCAATTGGCATACCAAGGGGCTGTGATCCAAATGATTGCGCATGGTTTATCGGCGGCGGGGCTGTTTATCCTTTGCGGTCAATTGTATGAGCGTTTGCATACACGTGATATACGTCAAATGGGCGGATTATGGTCGCGTATCCAATATCTACCGGCCTTATCACTGTTTTTTGCCATGGCAACCCTCGGTATACCGGGGACGGGTAACTTTGTTGGTGAATTTATGATTTTATGCGGCAGTTTCCAAGTAGCGCCCTTGATCACGGTGATAGCCACTTTTGGCTTGGTATTTGCCAGTGTTTATTCTCTGGTGATGATCCAGCGCGCCTATTATGGCGAGGCGAAATCACCGCACGCCTTGCCGAGCATGACGATGCGAGAATTATCAATCATCTTATTATTGGTTACGCTGTTAATATTGCTCGGAATTTATCCACAGCCGATCCTCGATACCTCTGATGCTGTGATGACAAAAATCCAACAACGGTTTGCTGCCTCATCCATTTTAACCACAGGGCTGTGATGCCATGACAACCACTTTTGAGCTATCGACCGTAACACTATCGCTGATCTCAATGTTACCGCTGTTAATTATTGGTTTAATGACGGTGGTGATCATGCTCTCTATTGCCTGGCGCCGTCATCATTTTATTAACGCTACGCTAACCGTGATAGGGCTGGCTGCTGCGCTGATGTCGCTCTGCTTTGCTTGGCAAATGGAGATTTTGCAATACCTGCCACAGGATGTGACGGCATTAGTACGTTTCGATGGTTATTCGATGTTTTATACCGGACTGGTGCTCATAGCGAGTCTTGCTACCACTATTTTTGCTTATCCTTGGCTAGTGGGGTACCCGGATAATCGTGAAGAATTTTATGTACTACTATTGATTGCCACCTTGGGCGGTATATTGCTGGTCAGCGCACATCATTTGGCTTCGTTATTTTTGGGAATTGAACTGATTTCTTTGCCGCTGTTTGGTCTCATTGGTTACGCTTATCGCCAACCTCGCGCATTAGAAGCAAGCATCAAATATATGTTGCTATCGGCGGTTGCGTCGTCGTTTCTGTTATTTGGTATGGCGCTGTTATACGCCGAATCGGGCAGCTTATCTTTTAGCGAATTGGGCAATAGCCTAAATGAGAGTACTGTGCATCGACCGCTGATCTTGGCGGGATTGGGCATGATGCTGGTGGGTTTATGTTTTAAATTATCGTTGGTTCCCTTTCAGCTTTGGACACCAGATATTTATCAGGGCGCGCCTGCACCGGTAGTCGTGTTTTTAGCGACGGCGAGTAAAATTGCCCTCTTTGCGGTCGTCATGCGTTTATTTCTTTATTCTTCCGCCACGCATGATGAAGTGATGGATATTTTGTTATCGATTATGGCGATGGGTTCGATTTTATTTGGTAATTTGATGGCGCTCACGCAAAGCAATATCAAACGGCTACTGGGTTATTCTTCAATCGCCCATTTAGGATACCTGCTGATCACATTAATGCTGGTGAACCCCGAACCTTCATCGAGTATCGTTGGCATTTACCTGACAGGGTACTTACTGAGTAGCCTAGGTGCATTTGGTGTCATCAGCCTGATGTCTAGTCCATACCAAGGGGCGGATGCCGAATCATTATTTGTCTACCGTGGTTTATTTTGGCACAAACCGATCCTGGCTGCGGTGATGACGGTGATGATGCTATCACTCGCCGGCATCCCACTTACCTTAGGTTTTATTGGTAAATTTTTGCTGATCACCTTAGGTGTCAGCGCACAGCTAGGGTGGCTAACTGGTGCGGTGGTATTAGGGAGCGCCATAGGCTTATATTATTACCTACGTGTCACCGTCAGCTTGTTTCTCAGTCCCTCGCAAAAATTCCCCCGCCACATCCCTCGTCATTGGGCCCTCACTGCCGCCGGTATGGTGGTGTTAATTTGCACGCTATTAGTGCTGTTCTTTGGTATTTATCCCCAACCGTTAATGTCATTAATTCAATTTGCCCAGCCGATGCTGTGATGGTTTGCCAGCAGTTATATATACCGGTAATTGTCAATGTAGTTGTCGCCCAGGATGTAAAATCCTAGGCTGCTTTTTTGGCGTCTGGTTTCACCTTTTTTTCTCTGGATTTTTGTGGATTTAAATGGACTTCTTTCACATACGGCCACTGACGGATTTGACCTGCCCAGCGTGTAGGGTTTGCAGCGCGTGCCTTTTCATACACTGTGTTACGCTGAGCTAATAGGGCTTTATCAAGGCCTGCATGTCTTTGTGCAGGTGTGACAAATTCAATGGCACTGTGGCGATGTTCTTGATTATACCAGTGCACCACGTGTTCGACCCATGCGCGGGCGTCTTGCAGGTTGTCAAAAGGGTTAACCGGGTACTCAGGGCGATATTTTAGCGTCTTGAAGGCCGATTCAGAATAGGGATTGTCGTTGCTCAGGGAGGGTCGACTCAACGAAGTCGCTATTCCCAATGTTTCGAGCGTAAACAACAGGATAGCGCCTTTCATCGGGCTGCCGTTATTTTTATTTTAAATATGAATTTAATTTTTTCGGCGAAGATTTTTAATTTAAAGCCAATAAATAGGATGTTATATCGATAAATCATTTTATTTATTGTTGTTTTAAAATTAACGTAAATCTACATTTTTTATTTATATTTTCGCTTGATTTTAAATGATAATTTTCATTGAATGAGCGGTTTTTGATATTTATAAGATCAGATAATCTTTAATATTCTCTAGTAATACATATTGAAAATATGACAGAGAGAGTATTATGAATATTTTAAGGAGTTTTATAAATTATATAAAAGTCGGGTTAGGAGTAAGTAACAGAATCAATGTTTATAGAGAAATGAAACCCATAGCGAATCATATTAATAGATTTGGTCTTCTGATGGGAGCTAAAAATTCTGGTTTGCATTTTACACCTGCACAGAAACATGAATTGTGTATGTTGAGATATAACCTTCTTCCTAGGATTCATGCTTTGGATAAATTTATAGATATAAGTAATGAAAAAATTAATTTTAATTTTGATAATGATATTGAGAAGCATAATAAGCATATTGACATAATAAGAGAAGTTGAAAAATTTAAAGAAAATATTACTAAAGAATTAATGCGTATAACTAAACCGACTAAGCCTCCTAGATTATCAAAACAAGCTGGTCAGGATTTAGAAAAAACACCAGTGTCACTTCCGTGTTCTCAATCTGAACACGACATAATGGACACTGTTGGTGATATGCAAGAACTAAGAGCATTTTTAAGAGAAAATATCGCCAATCTTGAAGAAAATATTAAAGAAAAAGAAATAGTTAATTTAAAAAATAATTATAATAATAGCAGTAAGGCTAGCTCATTTTTGTTTAACAAGCTAAAAAAATCAATAGATTCTGATCGGAAAAAAATAGAAACGTTTAATGTAGAAATAGACAAACTAGATACGAAATTTGAAGTTTATTGTAATAAAAATGAAGCAGTTTTGGATAGGATTTATGAGCGTAAAAATAAGTGTCAAGTAGGTAACACAATAAAACAACTCAGAGAGGATTTGTTGGCTGTCGCAGAATTAGTATCAGCAGAACGTGGTTTTTCTTTAGAGAGTATGCCTAAGGCTCCAAATTTGGTTGGCTCAGACGAAGATATTGAGAGTCTGATTAACTTTAAAAACAATATTATTGATTTTATTTCAATGGATATTTTTTCTAAAGAAGAAATTAAAACTAAACCTACACAAGGACCCCTTGCTGTTGTAAATGCAAACTTAGAAAAAGCAAAGGATATCTATGAAAGCGCATTTAATAAAATTAAGACGGATAAATTAAATAGAACGAATAATGGTAAAAATTGGGAAACAATAATTTCCCCTTTCGTTCATAAATTGAATACTTTTATTAGTAAACACATTCCAGTACAAGCATTAAGATTATCACCTACTGAACCTACTGATAATACTTTTGGTCAAAATGTTGGCAGTACAGCAACAAAAAGCAAACATGTCACTAATGCCTGGCTTTCTGAATTTTCTGTAGCTGGTAAAGTGCTTTCTAGATTGTTCCGCCATGGCGCTTTGAGTGCATCCGGCTTGAAATTAGGCAGTAAAGAAAGAGAAGAAGCGAATATAGCGCGGGGTAAAGAACTCCTTACTGCGATGTTATTGGCTGATCCAAAAAAATTAGAAATAGCACGTAGTGGTAAGGTTGCAAAATTACGAATTACTTCAACCAGTTTAATGACACCTGCCAATGTGAAGGTGCCTGGATTTAAGAGTCGTGAACGAATTCTACTCGAGGAGCAAAATGCTGTTTGGGAATATTTGTCTTCTGAGCCTGAGATTACATTAACCATTGTTGATGCCAACGGGCAGTCGCAAGACGTTAGAGTTGACGCAGATATTGCAGCATTTAGCGTAGGTGTAAATCCTCTTGCACGAGGTTGGCCAAAGCTTGGACAGAATTTTTCTGATCAATGTAATGAAAAGGCTGCTCTCAAATTGCTGGGTAAACTTGAACACCCTGGTATTGGTGGTTGGGTTGAAGAATATTTAGAAGGGTCAAAGATAACTAACCGTGAAAAAGTAATAAAATTGGCGATTGAACTTAAAATGGCACTACGGAATAAAGAATATCATCAATCTAACGGAGACCCTTATAGAATCCCAGCGCTTATTGCTATCCTGTCGCAAGAAATTGGCTTAGCTCCTCCTTGCGTGAACTGTAAAAGTGGTAAAGATAGAACGGCTTTCGCTGTTTCGAGAATAGCTGAATGGCGAGCTAAAGAATATATGAATCTTCAACCCGGAGAGGAAGACTCAGATATTCGTGGGCTTTTAATGGCAGACCCTGGTAGTGGGAAAATTCAGGAATGGAACACTGGTCACAGGGGGGAATAAAGCGGTAACGAAAAACAAATTTACGCTCCGTCGCCTGGCTGAATTGTTCATTGGGGGGGAAGGAATGAGAGAATATATTGGAAACCCTAATGTTTTAGATGTTGTTGTCGGGGATGCAGAGAAGGCATCTAAAGATAAAAAGAAAAAATCAGAACCGCTTGAACTTAATCCCATACCACTTCAAGGCTCTGTAGTGTCTCAAAGACTTGTAGCATCTATGCCAAGTCTTCAAGAGCTAATGTTACGTGGAGTATCTAGCCATTATGACAATTCAATTTATGAGTCATTCCGAGGCTCTGAATACGGGGATGGAGAGCCAGGCCAAAGCTCTAGCGCTAGTTCAGCTAGCAATTCACTTTATGAGTCATTCCCAGGCTCTGAAGATGAGGATGGAAAGCCAGGTGATCAAAAAGTAATGTCACGCAGAGGATTTAGCAATGGTTTAGGTGGTTTAACTAAAAGCCCACATGAAGGACCGTATTATGAAACCATACCAGATGCTCGTCCCATTAAAGGAGAAGTTGTTGCTAGCTTTGTAGAGAATCACTACATGGCCACTCCCAGAGTACACTAAAAACCGGTAGTTAAAATCTGTACTAAAAATAACCTCAGCGCCTTGGAAAATAAAAACCATCACCAAGGCGCTTTTTTATTGTTATGCTTGCCACAAGCACTTTCCCTTTTTCACCATCCCCTCTAGCAGCGCCTGGTGCGTTGCTAATTCATCGGCATTGGCATAAATAATTTTTAGCGCTGAGGTCGGGCGCACAATGGGTTTAATTTCTTCTTTATTATTTTGCTGCTGCTGATCGGTTTCCATCGAAAAAGAGAGCGAAGTTTGCCCCCCTGTCATTGCCAGATAAACTTCCGCTAAAATCTCGGCATCGAGTAACGCGCCGTGCAACGTCCGTTTACTGTTATCGATATGATAACGATCACATAACGCATTTAAATTATTACGTTTGCCGGGGAACAACTGTCGCGCCAACAATAAACTATCGGTGATCGTGCAAAAGGTTTCAATCTTAGCGCTATTTTGCTCTAGTAAACGAAATTCATAATCTAAGAAGCCAATATCAAAGGAGGCATTATGGATGATTAAATCCGCTCCCCGAATAAAATCGAGGAATGTTTTGGCTGTATCGGCAAAGGTGGGTTTATCTGCTAAAAATTCGTCACTAATACCATGAATCGCATAGGCTTCGGGATCAACCAGTCGATCGGGTTTCAAATAGACATGAAAATGATTACCGGTTAAACGCCGATTCACCATCTCAACCGCCCCGATTTCAATAACCCGGTGGCCTTGATAGTGAGCCCCTACTTTGTTGAGCCCTGTGGTTTCAGTATCCAAAACAATTTGTCGTCTTGTTGCCGTGTTCATTGTGTTCGCTTATGTCAGAATTGGGATTTTAATGAAGAGTCTATCAGAATGCATAAACAGGTAGAAATTTTCACTGATGGCTCATGTTTGGGTAATCCCGGACCGGGAGGATATGGTGCTATTTTGCGCTATAAACAGCATGAAAAAATCCTCAGTGATGGCTATTATTTAACCACTAATAACCGTATGGAACTTATGGCGGCGATTATTGCGCTCGAAGCGCTGACATCACCTTGTCAAGTCAGGCTCAGTAGTGACAGTCAATATGTTCGTCAAGGGATTAGTGAGTGGATCCATAACTGGAAAAAACGTGGCTGGAAAACCACTCAACGCACGCCGGTAAAAAATGCCGATTTATGGCAGCGTTTAGATGGCGTGATCCAAAACCATCAAGTGACCTGGCTATGGGTGAAAGGTCATGCAGGTCATCTTGAAAATGAACGCTGTGATCAATTAGCACGAATAGCTGCCAACAACCCAAGCCAAAAGGACGTCGGTTATGAGGCTTCATCCCTGTCAGACCAAGGCGCCTGACGATATAAGCTGAATCAAAGTGTGCTGATTCAGCTATAGTTCTTGGTCACACCCACGGCACGGTTAAAGCAGGGCTTTCTTGTGGCAAATTTGATTGGCATCAACGTTAATGGCAACGTACGTTTACGTGCAATGGTCAGGCTAATACAACCCAGCGCGGTAAGATGAGTATTCATAGCACTTCCGCCGCCTCTCTTATGCCAGGGTAATACGTGAAAATGAGATTGATGCATCACCTGGTAATCGAGCAAATTAAGCCAATCAAGTATACGTATTCGGGTAAACATTCTGCTGACATAAGGTTCACGATGGCGTAATAGCGGTAATAATTTTCCCACTCCTAATAAACTTAGCGGATTGAAGTGAGTGGTGACTAACCAGCCGTCGTCGGTTAATATTCGATCAACTTCACGTAAAATACGATGAGGATCCGTCCCGTAGGCTAAAGTATGTAAAAGTAGACAAACATCCACTGATTTTTCGGCAAAAGGGAGTTGATAAGGGCTAGCGAGCACTTGTGTATTGTAACCTTGTTCAACAGCACTCACTTGGTGACTGATGCTACACTGATCACTGGCGATTTCAGCACTGAGATGACCTATCTTGAGTAAATGAAAACCAAAAAATTTTGACCACCAGGGCTGCATTGCCTCTTCAATAGCAGCCCGATAATACTCTCCCCAAGGGAGTTCGCTCCAAGATGTGGGCGCATGAGTCTTCAGGTATAATTGCGCAGGTTTCATGTTTTATTATCTTCATATTTGAATGGTTGAGCATAGGTATCGGATGAATCTGATCAGTATTCCAGCATTACAAGATAATTACATTTGGTTATTAATAGACGAACAAGATCATTGCATTATTGTCGATCCTGGAGAAGCGTCTCCCGTTTTAGCCATCTTAAATAAACGACATCTCATTGTGGATGCCATTTTATTAACTCATCATCATCAGGATCATCTCGATGGTGTTCCTGAATTGCTAAAACATTTTCCACAGATACCTGTTTACGGGCCGCGAGAAACAGAAAAAAAAGGTGCAACCAAGCTAATAGAAGAGGGCGATGATTTGATTATTGGTCGTCAAAATTTTTCGGTTATCGCTGTTCCGGGGCATACATTGGGTCATATTGCATACTACAATGCGCCTTATCTTTTTTGTGGAGACACGCTATTTTCTGCCGGTTGTGGCCGGTTATTTGAAGGTACCGGCGATCAAATGTATAGATCATTGCAAAAAATTATGCAATTGCCTGACGATACCTTAATTTGTGGTGGCCACGAATATACGCTCTCCAATTTAGCCTTTGCTCGTTCAATTTTAGCGGAAGATAAAAAAATTGAAGCCTATCAAAAAAAAGTAATGCAATTACGGGCAGAAAAACAACCTAGCCTACCGACAACTTTGCAATGGGAACGTGAGATCAATATTTTTTTACGTTGTGATGAGATTGAGCTACAAAAAAGAGTTCTGGGGGGAAAATCCTTAACTTCTCTTTCTTTAGTTTTCTCTGCTTTACGGATGATGAAAGATCGTTTTTAAAGCTTTTAGTTGTTTTATTTGTCAGATCAAAGTATTATCGCTCATCTTTTAACCAGGAAAGATGAGAGTAACAGAGATATATAATAGATGAAGACTAAAGCGATATTTCTCGCCTCGGTCTTGCTGGTGGGCTGTCAAACATCAAAATTAGGTACACAGCTCCCCATACAGCATGCACAGAGTTTGTCTTCGGCAAGTGTAGAAAACGAAGCAAGAAAATACATAGATAGCAATCAAGAGAAATTGGGACGGTTAACGAAAGGTAAAGATAGCCTCTCGCAACCTAATCTGTGGCACTTTGTTAGTAGCGAGCTGAAGATGAAGTTTCAGGATAACAGCCTGATCCGTGAACAAAAAATAAAATATTTAAAAAATAAGAGTGATCTCCACCATGTTATAGCACGAGCTAACCCGTACATGTACCTGATTGTATCTGAGATCCAAAGGCGTAGTATGCCGATGGAATTGATACTGGTGCCCATAGTGGAGAGTGCTTTTGACCCCAGTGCAACTTCTGGAGCCGGTGCCGCCGGGTTGTGGCAGTTCGTGCCTAGTACTGGCTTGCATTATGGCTTAAAACAAAATCGATGGTATGACGGTCGCCTGGATATTGTGGCGTCTACTAAAGCAGCGCTTGACTTAATGGAGAATTTAAATCGCAGGTTTGATGGTGATTGGTTGTTGACGCTCGCGGCGTACAATAGTGGTGCAGGGCGAGTTAATAAAGCGATAAGCGCTAATAGACGACAAGGTAAATCAACGAATTTTTGGGAATTATCTTTGCCACGTGAAACCTCTATTTACGTGCCAAAAATGCTCGCTTTGAGTCATATTATCAAAAATCACAAACAGCATAACTTTAAATTACCTAATACCGATAAAAGACATGGGTTAGCCCGTGTGGATATTGGGCGCCAGATGAAACTCAGTCGAGTTGCTGAGATGTCTGGTTTGTCGTTAGCTCAGTTGAAATTTTATAATGCTGGCTATAAATTAGATGTAACAGCGCCTAACGGCCCTCATTACATCGTGCTGCCTGAAGATAATGCTAGGCATTTTAAAAATTCACTCGCCGAGGCTAAATTTATGGTGCCTCAGCCTGCGCGATTGGTGAAAAATAATCCTAATGCAGAGTCAGTTTTACAATATAAAGTACGCCAAGGGGACACTTTATCTACGATAGCCAAGCGTTTTAATATCGATCCATATGATTTGCAAAATTGGAATAACTTAACTACGTCAGATTTTTTGAAAGTTGGCCAAACTTTAAAAACAGGCAGCAGGCAGGTAGGAGAAGATAATATACCCAATGAATTTCGAGTTACGGCAAGGAGGCCATCAATCGAATCCCAGGAGTGTACAAATAGTACATGACAGAGGAGGATAAGTGATCGTTGCCAACGCCGTCTTAACTTGAAAGGCGAAGGATAGAATAGATATGAGCGATGGAATAGACAATTAGCGTGCCGAAACGAACACATGCAATGAGATATGTGGCTGGTAAACCAGTTGAACAGATCTTTTCAAGCTCTGCCTATTTTCCTCGGCAGGGTTTGCCTTTGTGTAAACCGTTACAAGCATCAAAATTTTTACGGGTTGTGGTGTGGAATATTTTTAAGCAACAGCGGGTCAGTTGGTTGGCTGTACTAAAGAAATTTGGTAAAGATTCTCAATTGATGTTGTTGCAAGAAGCGCGAACGACGCCTGAAATGGTGCGCTTTGCTACCTCTCACTATTTGACAACAGATCAAGTGCCTGCTTTTACTTTGCCTCATCATCCTTCTGGCGTAATGACGTTAGCTGCTGCTCATCCTATTTATTGTTGCCCGCTGCGTGAACGAGAGCCATTGTTACGTTTGTCCAAATCAGCTTTAGTTACTGTTTATCCCATTCAGGATGGACGATCGCTGATGGTGGTTAATATTCATGCGGTAAATTTCAGTTTAGGGGTAAATGTTTATAGTAGGCAATTTAGCTCGATCGGCGCAAAAATCGCGTTGCATCGTGGGCCACTAATACTCGCAGGAGATTTTAATGCTTGGAATCGTCAGCGAGTGAATGCCTTACGTTTGTTTACTCGAAGTATGGAATTACAGGAGGTAGAATTTTTTATTGATAATCGTAGTCGAGTATTTGGGTTTCCACTGGACTTTATTTTTTTCCGCGATTTATATGTGGCTGAAGCATCTGTATTGGTAACACGCGCTTCGGATCATAATCCTCTACGTGTTGATTTTTTACTATAATTAAATCTTTTGAACGATAAATAGACATCTAATTTTTTTTCTTAAATTAAAGGTTGCGGGCGTTAATAAAGGGGCTATAATGCGACCCCACAGAAGAAGGGGAGCTTAGTAAAAGAAGGCCTTGACTCTGTGAGAAGAAAGGGTAGAATGCGCCCTCTCGTTGTAAGGCTAGACGAGAATCTCTTTAACAATTTATCAGACAATCTGTGTGGGCACTGGCGAGTGCGCTGTTGTGCTGCTCTGTAATATTGAGTGCAGTAAAAGCAGTATAAAAGCTGACAGCGGATTGGAACTTGTTTTTTTTATGGAAACATAATAGAAAGCAGGGTCTGTGAAGTTGTTAAAAAAGTAATAAATTGAAGAGTTTGATCATGGCTCAGATTGAACGCTGGCGGCAGGCCTAACACATGCAAGTCGAGCGGCAGCGGGGAGTAGCTTGCTACTCTGCCGGCGAGCGGCGGACGGGTGAGTAAAGTCTGGGGATCTGGCTTATGGAGGGGGGTAACCATTGGAAACGGTGGCTAATACCGCATGATGTCGCAAGACCAAAGTGGGGGACTTTAGGGCCTCACGCCATAAGATGAACCCAGATGAGATTAGCTAGTAGGTGCGGTAATGGCGTACCTAGGCGACGATCTCTAGCTGGTCTGAGAGGATGACCAGCCACACTGGAACTGAGAAACGGTCCAGACTCCTACGGGAGGCAGCAGTGGGGAATATTGCACAATGGGCGGAAGCCTGATGCAGCCATGCCGCGTGTGTGAAGAAGGCCTTAGGGTTGTAAAGCACTTTCAGCGGGGAGGAAGGCGGTAAGAGTAATATGCTTATCGATTGACGTTACCCGCAAAAGAAGCACCGGCTAACTCCGTGCCAGCAGCCGCGGTAATACGGAGGGTGCGAGCGTTAATCGGAATAACTGGGCGTAAAGGGCATGTAGGCGGTAAGTTAAGTCAGATGTGAAATCCCCGAGCTTAACTTGGGAACGGCATTTGAGACTGGCGGGCTAGAGTTTTGTAGAGGGGGGTAGAATTCCAGGTGTAGCGGTGAAATGCGTAGAGATCTGGAGGAATACCGGTGGCGAAGGCGGCCCCCTGGACAAGGACTGACGCTGAGGTGCGAAAGCGTGGGTAGCAAACAGGATTAGATACCCTGGTAGTCCACGCTGTAAACGATGTCGATTTGGAGGTTGTGGCCTAGTGTTATGGCGTCCGAAGCTAACGCGATAAATCGACCGCCTGGGGAGTACGGCCGCAAGGTTAAAACTCAAATGAATTGACGGGGGCCCGCACAAGCGGTGGAGCATGTGGTTTAATTCGATGCAACGCGAAGAACCTTACCTACTCTTGACATCCACGGAATTGAGCAGAGATGCTTAAGTGCCTTCGGGAGCCGTGAGACAGGTGCTGCATGGCTGTCGTCAGCTCGTGTTGTGAAATGTTGGGTTAAGTCCCGCAACGAGCGCAACCCTTGTCCTTTGTTGCCAGCGCGTGATGGCGGGAACTCAAAGGAGACTGCCGGTGATAAACCGGAGGAAGGTGGGGATGACGTCAAGTCATCATGGCCCTTACGAGTAGGGCTACACACGTGCTACAATGGCGCATACAAAGAGCGGCGAGCGTGCGAACGTAAGCGAACCTCATAAAGTGCGTCGTAGTCCGGATTGGAGTCTGCAACTCGACTCCATGAAGTCGGAATCGCTAGTAATCGTGGATCAGAATGCTACGGTGAATACGTTCCCGGGCCTTGTACACACCGCCCGTCACACCATGGGAGTGGGCGGCAAAAGAAGTAGGTAGCTTAACCTTCGGGGGGGCGCTTACCACTTTGTGGTTCATGACTGGGGTGAAGTCGTAACAAGGTAACCGTAGGGGAACCTGCGGTTGGATCACCTCCTTACCAAAAGATGGCGGCTACGCTGAGTGCTCACACAGATTGTCTGATGAAAGTAGCGAGTGGTTTTTATGGAGAGAGCGGGTTAGGTTTAGCAATCGAACCTTGTTGGGTCTGTAGCTCAGGTGGTTAGAGCGCACCCCTGATAAGGGTGAGGTCGGTGGTTCAAGTCCACTCAGACCCACCAACGCGGCATGACAGGGTGATGAAATTGCCTTGAGTTAAGGTGTTTCTGCCAGTGTTTGTTGCGACGATGGGTCAAGTTAATTTTCCCTTATGGGGCTATAGCTCAGCTGGGAGAGCGCCTGCCTTGCACGCAGGAGGTCAGCGGTTCGATCCCGCTTAGCTCCACCATAGTGAATGGGTCAAATTTATTGTATTGAACATGCTCTTTAACAATCTGGAACAAGCGAGTAATGAGTAACCTGATGGAGTTGAAAGACACTTTCGGGTTGTGAAGTTAAGTAATGAAGCGTACAGGGCGGATGCCTAGGCAGTCAGAGGCGAAGAAGGGCGTGCAAATCTGCGAAAAGCGACGGTGAGCTGATAGGAAGCGTGATTAGCCGTTGATACCCGAATGGGGAAACCCAGTGCAAGCAGTTGCACTATCGTTAGATGAATAAACTAGTTTAACGAGGCGAACCGGGAGAAGTGAAACATCTAAGTACCCCGAGGAAAAGAAATCAACCGAGATTTCCCGAGTAGCGGCGAGCGAAAGGGAAGCAGCCCAGAGTGTGCATCGTTATTGTTATCAGAGGAAAGGTCTGGAAAGGCCTGCGAAAGAGGGTGATAGCCCCGTACTCGAAGATAGCAGTAGTGTGAGCTCGAAGAGTAGGACGGGACACGACAAATCCTGTTTGAAGAAGGGGGGCCCATCCTCCAAGGCTAAATACTCCTGACTGACCGATAGTTAACCAGTACCGTGAGGGAAAGGCGAAAAGAACCCCGGTTAGGGGAGTGAAATAGACCCTGAAACCCTGTACGTACAAGCAGTGGGAGCCTGCTTCATGCGCGAGTGTGAAGAGGGGGTGACTGCGTACCTTTTGTATAATGGGTCAGCGACTTATATTCTGTAGCGAGGTTAACCGAGTAGGGGAGCCGTAGGGAAACCGAGTCTTAACTGGGCGATTAGTTGCAGGGTATAGACCCGAAACCCGGTGATCTAGCCATGCGCAGGCTGAAGGTTGGGTAAAACTAACTGGAGGGCCGAACCGACTCCTGTTGAAAAAGTAGCGGATGACGTGTGGCTGGGGGTGAAAGGCCAATCAAACCGGGAGATAGCTGGTTCTCCCCGAAAGCTATTTAGGTAGCGCCTCGTGGGTTAATCTTTGGGGGTAGAGCACTGTTTCGGCTAGGGGGCCATCCCGGCTTACCACCCCGATGCAAACTGCGAATACCGAAGAATGAGACCACGGGAGACACACGGCGGGTGCTAACGTCCGTCGTGGAAAGGGAAACAACCCAGACCGCCAGCTAAGGTCCCGAAGTGAGGGTTAAGTGGGAAACGAAGTGGGAAGGCGAAAACAGCCAGGATGTTGGCTTAGAAGCAGCCATCATTTAAAGAAAGCGTAATAGCTCACTGGTCGAGTCGGCCTGCGCGGAAGATGTAACGGGGCTAAACCCTCCACCGAAGCTGCGGCAGTAGCGTTGGAGACGACGTTATTGGGTAGGGGAGCGTTCTGTAAGCCGTAGAAGGTGAGCTGAGAGGCGAGCTGGAGGTATCAGAAGTGCGAATGCTGACATAAGTAACGATAAAGCGGGTGAAAAGCCCGCTCGCCGAAAGACCAAGGGTTCCTGTCCCACGTTAATCGAGGCAGGGTGAGTCGACCCCTAAGGCGAGGCTGAAAAGCGTAGTCGATGGGAAACGGGTTAATATTCCCGTACTGTTTGTGACTGCGAAGGGGGGACGGAGAAGGCTAGACTATCCGGGTGACGGTAATCCCGGTTCAAGCGTGTAGGTAGGGAGAGTAGGCAAATCCGCTTTTCCATAAACACTGAGGCGTGATGACGAGGCACTTAGGTGCAGAAGTAGTTGATGCCCGGCTTCCAGGAAAAGCCTCTAAGCTTAGGTTACAAACAATCGTACCCGAAACCGACACAGGTGGTCAGGTAGAGCATACTAAGGCGCTTGAGAGAACTCGGGTGAAGGAACTAGGCAAAATGGTGCCGTAACTTCGGGAGAAGGCACGCTGGCATTAGGTGAGGGGACTTGCTCCCTGTAGCTGAAGTCAGTCGCAGAGACCAGCTGGCTGCAACTGTTTATTAAAAACACAGCACTGTGCAAACACGTAAGTGGAGGTATACGGTGTGACGCCTGCCCGGTGCCGGAAGGTTAATTGATGGGGTAAGTAGCAATACGAAGCTCTTGATCGAAGCCCCGGTAAACGGCGGCCGTAACTATAACGGTCCTAAGGTAGCGAAATTCCTTGTCGGGTAAGTTCCGACCTGCACGAATGGCGTAATGATGGCCAGGCTGTCTCCACCCGAGACTCAGTGAAATTGAAATGGCTGTGAAGATGCAGTGTACCCGCGGCAAGACGGAAAGACCCCGTGAACCTTTACTATAGCTTGACACTGGGAGTTGAAACTGACTGTGTAGGATAGGTGGGAGACGTAGAAGCGATGACGCCAGTTGTTGTGGAGTCGCCGTTGAAATACCACCCTGTGAGTTTTGGTTTTCTAACTCAGCGCCGTAATCCGGTGCGAGGACAGTGTCTGGTGGGTAGTTTGACTGGGGCGGTCTCCTCCTAAAGCGTAACGGAGGAGCACGAAGGTTAGCTAATCACGGTCGGACATCGTGAGGTTAGTGCAAAGGCATAAGCTAGCTTGACTGCGAGAGTGACGGCTCGAGCAGGTACGAAAGTAGGTCTTAGTGATCCGGTGGTTCTGAATGGAAGGGCCATCGCTCAACGGATAAAAGGTACTCCGGGGATAACAGGCTGATACCGCCCAAGAGTTCATATCGACGGCGGTGTTTGGCACCTCGATGTCGGCTCATCACATCCTGGGGCTGAAGTAGGTCCCAAGGGTATGGCTGTTCGCCATTTAAAGTGGTACGCGAGCTGGGTTTAGAACGTCGTGAGACAGTTCGGTCCCTATCTGCCGTGGGCGTAGGAAGATTGAGGGGGGCTGCTCCTAGTACGAGAGGACCGGAGTGGACGCATCACTGGTGTTTGGGTTGTCATGCCAATGGCATTGCCCGGTAGCTACATGCGGAAGAGATAACCGCTGAAAGCATCTAAGCGGGAAACTTGCCCCGAGATGAGTCTTCCCTTGAGGGACGTTTAAGACTAAGACGTTGATAGGCTGGGTGTGTAAGTGTGGTGACACATTGAGCTGACCAGTACTAATGGACCCGATAGGCTTAACTTCACAACACCGAAAGTGTTTTGGTTTACGCGCTTGTTAACAGATTAGCTGTGTACGCAGCATACAGAATTTGCCTGGCGGCTATAGCGCGGTGGCACCACCTGACCCCATTCCGAACTCAGCAGTGAAACACCGTTGCGCCTATGGTAGTGTGGGGTCTCCCCATGCGAGAGTCGGTCACCGCCAGGCTACCAATTTAGTGCTGATATGGCTCAGTCGGTAGAGCACACTCTTGGTAAGGGTGAGGTCCCCAGTTCAAATCTGGGTATCAGCACCAGACAGATTAAAGCTCCTATGGGCGAATAAAGCTTGGTGAAGAATCTCTAGGTAATGGTGTAGTCCTACGTCAAGTACATCAATATCAGAAATGAAACTCCTTAGCATCGGTTGTAGATACCGCTGACTATGAAAAAGGATCCTATAAAGTAGGATCCTTTTTTATTGCTTAATAACGATACTCCCATCTTTAGTGTCTATGACAATAGGCATATTCGTTTTTAATTTATTAGCAAGAATTTGTTGAGCCATCGGGTCTTCGATTTCCTTTTGGATAACTCGTTTTAATGGTCGTGCACCATACACAGGGTCAAAGCCTCGTTGGCTTAATAATTCTAATACAGCTTCAGTCGCATTAATTTGATAATTTCGCCCTGCCAGGCGTTGCTGTAATCGCTGCAACTGAATTTTTGCAATGGAGATGAGATGGTGTTGTTCTAATCGATGGAAAACAATGATCTCATCTATACGGTTAATAAACTCAGGGCGAAAATGATTACTGACATTTTCCATTACCTTATTTTTGATTTTAGAGAAATCAGTCTCAGTGGAATGCTCTAGAATTAACTCAGAACCCAAATTAGACGTCATAATGACTACAGTGTTACGAAAATCGACAGTTCTCCCTTGCCCATCCGTTAAACGTCCCTCATCCAAGACTTGTAATAAAATATTGAACACATCGGGATGTGCTTTCTCCACTTCATCAAATAAGATAACAGAGTAGGGACGACGACGTACTATTTCTGTTAGGTAACCTCCTTCTTCGTAACCAACATAACCAGGAGGTGCTCCAATTAAGCGTGATACAGCATGTTTCTCCATAAATTCAGACATATCGATTCGTATCATTGCTTTGTCAGTGTTGAATAAAAAAACCGCCAGGGCTTTACATAATTCTGTTTTACCTACTCCCGTAGGACCGAGAAATAAAAAGGATCCAGTCGGGCGATTATCATCAGCAAGCCCAGCACGGCTCCGTCGGATTGCATTAGACACTGCCTCTATGGCTTCATCTTGCCCAATCACACGATTATGCAGCTCTTGTTCGATGCGTAATAGTTTACTTCGTTCACCTTCCAACATTTTGGATACGGGGATCCCTGTCCAGCGTGCTACCACTTTAGCAATTTCTTCCTCAGTGACTCGATTAGGCAGCAGTTTCATTGTTTCGTTTTCGAGTTGATTGGCTGTATCGAGTTCTTTTTCTAGTTCTGGAATTTTGCCGTATTGTAGCTCAGACATTTTTGTTAGATCACCGACACGTCGCGCTTGCTCTAAGGTAATTTTAGCCTGTTCTAATTCTGTCTTAATCTTTTGGATGCCTTTCAATGCAGCCTTTTCGGCTTTCCATTTTTCTTCTAGGGTCGAATATTCCCGTTCTTTTTGTTCTAATTCACTATTGAGTTCTTGCAAGCGTTTTTTGCTGGCATCATCCGATTCTTTGTTTAATGCTTGTTGTTCTAATTTTAATTGGATAATTCGACGATATAGGCGATCAAGTAGTTCGGGTTTTGAATCGATCTGCATCCGGATGCTAGAGCCTGCTTCATCGATCAGATCGATGGCTTTATCGGGTAATCGGCGATCTGAAATATAACGGTGTGATAAGGTCACCGCTTCTACAATTGCCGGATCTGTGATTTGGACATGGTGGTGGAGTTCATAGCGCTCTTTTAAACCGCGTAGAATGGCAATGGCATCTTCTACGTTTGGTTCTGCAACATACACTGTTTGAAAACGACGTTCTAAAGCAGCATCTTTTTCGATATATTGGCGGTATTCATTCAGAGTAGTTGCCCCAACACAATGTAGTTCACCACGGGCTAAGGCGGGTTTTAGCATGTTACCGGCATCCATTGCGCCGTCACTTTTCCCTGCACCGACGACCAGTGTATGCAGTTCGTCAATGAATAAAATCACGTTGCCTTTTTGTTTTTCTAATTCATTAAGTAATGCTTTCAGGCGTTCTTCAAACTCACCACGGAATTTGGCTCCGGCTAGCAATGCGCCGATATCTAATGACAATACACGCTTACCTTTTAAACCTTCCGGCACTTCACCATTGATAATACGTAGTGCTAGACCCTCAACAATCGCGGTTTTGCCTACACCGGGCTCACCAATGAGCACGGGATTATTTTTAGTGCGGCGTTGTAACATTTGCATGGTACGGCGAATTTCTTCATCTCGACCGATAACAGGGTCGAGTTTGCCTTGCGCTGCGCGTTCGGTTAGATCGATAGTGAATTGTTTTAACGCTTGCCGTTGATTTTCTTCACTGGCGCTTTTTATGGTATTACCACTTCGTAGCTCTTCAATCGCTTTAGTGATTTTATCTGTTGAGGCTCCTGCTGCTTTTAATAAATCCGTTAAGGTGCTGCTCTCTTCAAGTGCTGCTAATAGAAATAGTTCTGAGGCAATAAATTTATCACCTCTTTTTTGTGCTAATTTTTCACACAAGTTAAGTGTTCTTTCTAACTTTTTTGATACCTGAACATCAGCGGTACCTTCCACACGTGCAAGTCGTTCTAAGGCTTGATCGATTTTATTCTTTAAATCTTGAGCATCAATGCCGCTGGAAGTGAGTAAGGGAAAAACGGTTCCTCCCTCTTGACACAGAAAAGTACTCATGAGGTGAAGTGGTTCAATAAATTGATGATCACGACTGAGCGCTAAAGAATGAGCACCACCTAAGGCTTCCTGAAATTTTTGGGTAAAACGCTCCAAAAGCATAATAAACTCCGTATTAATTGAAATTTATAGTGACAGTTTCCAGTTATTGTGAGGTCTCTAACTTTCAAGGGCGTGGCTCGTGCGAAGAGCTACACTCGCTTTTAACACTAGATCTCTTCGGAAATCTACTGCGTGACGCGGATCCTGCGTTGCCCGGTGCGCGCAATCCTCATGTACTTATGGCAATGAAGGTTGCTGTGCGCCGGACGCCTTGATTCCGCATCACTCGCTACGGTTTCCAAAGAGGTCTATTCAGAAATACCGCTGATTGTTGCTCTTAAAGTTTTGTAGTATTTGAATAAACAGGAAAACGCTGACAGATTTCCACAACTTGATTTTTAGTTTTTTGGATCAGGTTTTCATCGTTAATGTTATCCAAAATATCACAAATCCAACCCGCGAGTTGCTCAGACTCTGCTTCTTTAAAACCTCGGCGCGTTATCGCTGGGGTGCCTATTCTGATGCCAGAAGTAACAAACGGTTTTTTAGGATCGTTAGGAATGCTATTTTTGTTAACGGTGATATTAGCGCGTCCTAAAGCAGCATCGGCGTCTTTACCTGTTAAATTTTTATTCACTAAATTGAGTAAAAAAAGGTGGTTTTCAGTCCCGCCTGAAACCACTTTATAGCCTCGATCTAAAAAGACCTTAACCATTGCCTTCGCATTCTTCACTACTTGCTGCTGATAAGTTTCAAATTCAGGCTCCAGCGCTTCTTTAAAGGCTACTGCCTTAGCAGCGATGACATGCATCAATGGGCCGCCTTGTGAACCGGGGAAGACGGCTGAATTGAGTTTTTTATAGAAGGCTTCGTCGCCATTTTTAGCCAGGATTAATCCCCCACGAGGGCCTGCTAATGTTTTATGGGTGGTGGTGGTTACCACATGCGCGTGAGGCAGGGGATCAGGATAAACCTTTGCGGCCACTAAACCCGCGACATGCGCCATATCAACAAACAGATAAGCGCCAATACTGTCAGCGATTTCACGCATTCTCGCCCAATCAACTACGCCAGAATAGGCAGAAAAACCGCCGATAATCATCTTAGGTTTATCCGATTTAGCTAATTCTGCTAATGCGTCGTAATCGATCTTGCCTGCTGCATCAACACCATAAGAGACGATATTATATAATCTGCCAGAAAAGTTGACCGGTGAACCATGCGTTAAATGCCCCCCGTGATTAAGATCCATGCCGAGTACAGTATCACCCGGTTGCAGTAACGCCATATAAACGGCCGCATTCGCTTGTGAACCGGAATGAGGTTGCACATTAGCATAGTCAGCGCCGAATAATGCTTTCGCTCTCTTAATGGCAAGTTCTTCAATAACATCGACATGCTCACAGCCGCCATAGTAACGTTTGCCTGGATAACCCTCAGCATATTTATTGGTTAATTGCGAGCCTTGAGCCTGCATAACGCGCTGGCTAGTGTAGTTTTCAGAAGCAATCAGCTCAATATGCTCTTCTTGACGTGTTACTTCACTTTGCATCGCCTTCCATAACTCTAGATCATAATGAGCGATATTGTTTTTATTTTCTGACATGTCTATCTCCTGATTTAACTAATTTATTAATGTTTCTTTTCAGACTCTATACCCTTTGCCTTTCAAGTTAAGGCTTTGTTGTCTGCGGGTGCTCGCCGAATCAGGTAGTATGTCTACGCTCATCGTTCGGTCGCCCTGGCCGCCTTGCCGTAACTCGAAATTCATTGGGTATAATTTTATTGAAAGAGTATAACTGAGGTCGCCAGAAAAACGCACTGCTTAAGCGAGTCTGAAGTCAGTGCCGCCCGATGCTGTAGTGTTTATTCAGTAGAAAAATTCAGTGTGATAGACTGGAATTTTTTCTGTTTCGATGGTTTTTTATGACAGATCAACTTGATTTAAATCAGATACCTAACTCATTAATTTTCTTGCTAATTGCCTCGTTATCTGATCCTACTAGACTACGGATAAAAAAACCAAATAGTCTTGATATTTTTTCATGTTCGATAATACGTTCAGCCCATTTTTTAACAGTATTTTCCTGTGTTATGGCACAATGTTGTTTGAATATTATTACTTCTTCCCTCATATCATCATCAACATGATGAGCTGATGAAGGGAATTTTTCATCTAAATATTTTACATAATTTTCGATCTGTTTATTTGAGAGAGGACCATTTTTTGGTGTCGTCGGCGGATTATTTACCTCGGTTATGTGTGCAGTACTTAGCTGTAAATTCTTTTTTATATTGATTATTTTTTGCGTTGTTGGCAAAGATAATGTAGCTTGGAGATACTGATTACCAGTAGGGAGTAATCCTTGAGAAAAAGAGGGGCGGGGTTCTAGTCGCCGCAACTTCCTTGCCGAAGAACTTTGTACATTTTGTTGATGAAGAATCCCATCTGCCTCTTCCTGTGAAGAGGAGAGAGTAAAAGTGCAAGGAGTGCTTCTATGATTTATTTCTGAGGCCCCTGTCCCGAACTCTGGAGGTACAAGACGTTTTTTCCCATGAGGAATCACTTGCTCCTTAGATTGAATTTGAACTGGTAATGAAGAAGCGTCGGAAGAACCGATACCCCGAAGATCTTGATAAAGCTCCGAGCTAGATGTTTTAGGCTCCAGATTGGAGCTAGCTGAGGGGTTATCCACTCCCATCAATGTTGATAACTGATTACCCATAACGTGCGGTTCAGAGCTAACGTTTTTATCCTTTTGTTTTAAAAACATTGTACGCCATCCATTCAAGGTACTGTACTGAATTTCAACACTACTCTGTAGTTTGCAAGCAGTAATATTATGACGCACCATGGTATACCCGACGAGATACTTCATTCTACTAGGATATCTATCCTTGTTACTGCGTTTAGCAAAATGCTTTTTAGAATATTCGTTAAAATACTTGATAGCATCTTTTAGCTGATCAAGTGTTAATTTTTTAACTTCCTCTTCGAATTTCGGCGTTACTTTACTTAACATATCCGCTAAAATCGGTATTAATGGGTGGTAGTTATCTTTTAGTTTTGGTGTGATTGGATGCGCCAATGGCTCGAATGTGTGCCACGGACACTCTTTTTTACATTTAGCGATAAAGTTAGCGCCAATGTTATGTTCCAACCTTAAATAAAGATCACTTACCGCATCCGGTCTCTGTAGGTGGATGAGAGAGGAGACAATGTATTTAAATATCCTAGTATGCGACTGACTTGGCTCACGCTTCTTTTGTAGATGTGGTAATTTTTTTAATAAATCTGAAGCAGGTAGTGAATCTACTGATTTTTTTACGTGTTCTGGAAGTTCTATAGTATCCCGTAGATTGAGCTCTAAATATTTATCTAAAGTCTCCCCTGACTCTTTATGTTTTTCCGACGAGGAATCAGATTCTCTGGCTGACGTGTTTTGTAGAGAGCTCTGACTACTGCTTCCTGCCGCAGACGCAGAGGGCAAAGCGACTGGAGTATTGTTAAGAGCATTACCAGGCTCAAGCAAGTCTTGAAAACAAAATGGGGGGGGGTGTCTGTGGCTCCTCTTGTTGAGAGAAATCATAATATAAGTCACTTAGATCCAGAGGCTCTTTATCCCCATTATTGAGAAAATCAAGCACATCCTTTCCCAAATCTGGAAGCCGCCGATAATGAGCTGTTGAAGCTACGACAGTACAGTGCTGAGAGTAAGTTTGAGTACTGTCAATTTGAATAATTTTTGATGGGATTTCTCTAGACATATTAGAAGGTGCTAAGCTAATGCTGGTAAGGTCAGAGGGAATATTATCTACGTGCTGAAGTCCTGCTAGGAGCTGGCTACTAGATTGTCCCTCCGAAGAAGGAGGGGGGCATATAGGTATATTATATTGAGATGAAATTGGTGGTGATGAAGGTGATGAAAGTGGCATTTTACTTTTCTCTTTTATAATTAAATAAGCCATAGTATTTCGTGCCATTAGATTAAAAATATAATGGCATTGATTAACGCAATGATAATTAAAGGTATGAAATAACCATCAGACGATAGGAATACATCGTTAACTCATTTTTACGTTAAACGATATCGTCATGACGTATTTAAGGGACGTTATACCGAATTACTTCCTAATGTGCTTGCAAGAAACGCTTATTTTACGAACAAAAAAGACGCTATTGGCGGGGAAATTTTTCTTTGTCACCCATTTTTACGGTGTCAAAAGATGGCCTCTACTGGCCTTTTTTATGAAATTTTATACAGGTGACGCCACTCCACTCACCGGTTAATGGAGTAGAAAATAGCGGTAGTTTACCGCTATTGTACTGCTACAGAAAAAGCGTCATCTTCCTCAATCGCTGCAATTCCTCTTTCCTTCGGGCAGAAGAAGTAGGAGACCCATTTTGATTTTCTGTACGAATTGTTGTTTGCTGTGCTGCCGTATCTTTTTCAGGACATCTTACTACGAGTATTTGGGAGAACTTCAAAGGTTGAGGTACCATACGCGCTGTACAACCATTAGGGAGCCAATCAGAAGAAAGCCCCCAATCAGGAGAGGCTAAAACAGGCACCGGTAATAATATAACCGGTAATATTCTGAAGAAAATTTTTATTGTCTGAATAGTGATTACCACCATGGCCACACCTTCCGCATTTTTGCTTTGAATTCCTCTTCGTGTTTTTGCATAGAAGAAGATGGGTTTTCTCCATGGAAGGAGGTTGCTTGCTGTTCAATAATTTTTTGTTGCTTACACACGGGGATGGGCCCCACAAAAGTCATCTCCCACGTAGTGGCGTTACAAATAGCAGAAGCCCAAGCCGGTGTGAGTAATGCTAATAATATAACGAATAAACTATTCAAGCAGGTTCTTATTTTTTTCATCTGCCCACCTCCTGTTTTCCGGTTAGTTTCGTTTAATCGATACTGATTTTTAATCTGTTATTAGCATAGTCACCAGAAAAGCAATTTTCCCTTTCAATTTTTATTACCTGTTTATTATTTAACGTTATTGACAGTCTTTTATTTCAAAGACTGCGCATCGCGCGGTCTTTTCACCTTTTAGCGCCTCCCCTTGCCCATCAGTGTTCAATTCTTTTATCCACGAGAGGGTAAACGGGGCATGGCGCTATTTTTCATCTTCCCTTTCTCACTTAAGAGACGAGACAGAGCATGGACAAACTGACGACAGGCGCAGCCTATGCGGCATGCGCAGGGAGTATTTTTAATGGTTTGCTGAGCAGCGACAGCTCGGCACAATGGAATGCCATTGGCGTGCTGGCGGGCGTCTTGCTGGCGGTACTAACCTATCTGACGAATTTGTATTTCAAGATTAAAGAAGACCGGCGTAAGAGCAGGGCAGGAAAATGAGCACGCTAAGCAAACCCCTGCTGGGACTGATTTTAGCAGGAGCAACAACAACCGCCATCCTGACGCAATTTTTGCAGGAAAAAGAAGGCAATCGGCTAACGGCTTATCGCGATGGCGCACATGTTTGGACGATTTGCCGCGGGGCGACACGAGTCGATGGCCAGAGCCGGTGAAGCCCGGCATGATACTCAGTCGCGAGCAATGTGAGCAAGTTAACCAATTTGAAATGGATAAGGCGATTGCTTGGGTAGAGCGCCATATCAAAGTGCCGTTAACCGAGGCACAGAAAGCGGGGATTGCTTCGTTTTGTCCGTACAATATTGGCGCCACAAAATGCATTGCTTCCACCTTTTATCAAAAACTCAATGCCGGTGACTATCAAGGCGCCTGTGCAGAAATCAAGCGCTGGATTTTCGATGGCGGTAAAGATTGTCGCCTCCGTGCCAATAATTGTGCCGGTCAAGTGATAAGACGCGCGCAGGAAAGTGAGCTGACCTGTTGGGGGAGGGATGTTTAATCGATTTATTTTTATTCTGATGAGCCCCCCAGTGTCAGTCTAGTTGTCGCCTCTAATTTTCGTTAATGGGAACTAATAAAGAGGCGATATAATCATGGAAAAACCGACGTATTCGGAAGAGTTTAAAGAGCAGGCGCTGTGTAAGGTTTATCATCGGAATGGGCGTACAATGAAAGCCATTGCGGATGAACTTAACGTGCCGCCGAGGAAGCTAAGAAGTTGTTTAGCAGAAAGTGAACTCGCCTCTTGGTGCAGGGGGCAGGGTATTTTTGTTCATCACCTGAAGCAATGGCGCGCGGATTTTTGTGACCCGAAGCGAACACAACGCAGTCCTGCCGGCGCTGAAATACGTGAATTAACGCTAGAAAATAAAAGATTAGCCAGGGAGCTCAGCCGAAAAGAAAAAGCGCTGGCGGAGGCGGCAGCCTTGCTGATTTTACAAAAAAAGTACGCGGCGCTGTGGGAGGAAGAGGAAAAATGATTATTCCCGAACAGCGCCAGTCTATTATGATGTGGATTACTGAAGCAACGCAGGCCGGAGCGCGGCAACAACAGGCTTGTCTCCTGATTGGGCTAAGCACGCGAACCCTACACGCTGGGCAGGTCAAATCCGTCAGTGGCCGTATGTGAAAGAAGTCCATTTAAATCCACAAAAATCCAGAGAAAAAAAGGTGAAACCAGACGCCAAAAAAGCAGCCTAGGATTTTACATCCTGGGCGACAACTACATTGACAATTACCGGTGTTTAGCAACGGCGGCTCACTGTACATCAGCACCTCTTTTCGCGGCGGCACCTTGCGTTATTTGCATATTTCTGAATTCGGTAAGATTTGCGCCGCGTTTCCCGAAAAAGCCCGTGAAATTGTCACCGGCGCCTTTGAAGCGGTGGCGACCAAAGGGGTTGTCACCATTGAATCGACTGCCGAGGGGCGGACAGGGTATTTTTTCGATTACTGTCAAACGGCAGAAAAAACCTTACTTAGCAACCGCCCCTTAGGGCAATTGGATTGGAAATTCTTCTTTTTCCCCTGGTGGAAAAACCCGCAGTATGCCTTGCCGTTGAGTCGTCCGCTGCCGCGACGTTTGCAAACTTATTTTCGCGATGTGCAGGCCAAGAACAGGATTACCCTGACAGAGGAACAACAAGCCTGGTATCACGCCAAAGCATCGACCCTGGGCGAGGACATGATGCGCGAATACCCATCAATCCCTGCGGAAGCTTTTCAGCAATCGATTGAAGGCGCCTATTATGCGCATCAGTTTCGTTATCTCTATGAACATCAGCGCATTGGTACCTTACCGGCTAACCCGCACCTGCCGGTGCACACCTTTTGGGATTTAGGCGTAGGTGATGCCACGGTGATTTGGTTTGTGCGGGAGGTCGGCAGTGAATTTTCACCTGATTGACTATTACCAAAACAGCGGTGAAGGCTTGCGGCATTACCTGCAAGTGCTAAAAGCACGGGCGTATCCGTATGGCGAACACTGGGCACCGCACGATATTGAGCACCGCGAGTTTTCCGGCGACGGCAAAACCCGTCGGCAACGGGCTTATGAAGGCTATGTGCTCGACGGTGACATTTACCGCCTCAATTTTAAAGTGGTGCCGCGACTGCGTATCGATGAAGGCATTGAATCGGTACGGGAAATCCTGCCGCGCTGTGCCTTTGATAGCGTTACTTGTGAGCAGGGGCTAAGTCACCTGGAGCGTTACCGCAAGGCGTGGGATAACCAGCATGGCTGCTGGAAAGACAAGCCCTTGCACGATGCCAGCTCCCATGCCGCCGATGCTTTTCGCTATTTTGCTGTCGCCAAACAGAATTGCCGTCTACGCCGCGGTAAAGTCAGGTCATTACTCATCTAGAGGAGCGTATCATCAAGCTGACAGTGCTTTGAGTACATGGGTCGGATCGTTATTAATAGCCCGTAATAACGCTTTCGCCGGGCCTGTCGGTTCACGGCGTCCCTGCTCCCAATTACGTAACGTGCCCACATTAACCGCCAGCAACCGAGCGAACCCAATTTGCGTCAAACCGGTGGTTTGCCTAATAGTCTTCACTTTAACATTACTGACAATCGTTTCACGAGACGGGGAGGCATCCCCATCGATGATATCGTTCATCTGTTTCATGCTGTCGGTCAATCGAGAAAAAAGTTTCTTATCCATCATTACCACCTTTCATTCAGCATACGTAATACTTTTTTTTCATCCGCACTTAAGTCGTCTTTGATCCCTTTTTTGTAAATCAGCAACAACCTGATATGAGACACAGCGGCCTTATGATAGTAAATAATTCTGACACCACTGCGCTTACCTTTACCTTTTGCTGCCCAGCGTACTTTACGCAATCCGCCTGTTTGTGCAATGACATCGGCGACCTCTGGGTTATCCGCAAGCGCCTGCTGTAATGCCCGATATTCATCGTCGCTCAGTAAGGCACGACAATCTTCCGTAAAAATAGCGGTTTCAATAAAAATCATCGTTTATACGTCATTGTTGTACATTAAACACAGTGTACAGATTACCATCACGACGTCAAGGGTGATTGACTTCTCTCGGAGCATTATCATGCCAGATATTTCCACCCCCCATCTCGACTATAGCAAGCTGACTGAAGCCTGGGACATTAACGATGCCCTGATGGGAGGCACCTTATTTCTGCGGCAACAGGGTGAGCGCTATTTACCGCGTTGGCCTCATGAAGATAAACACCGCTACCAACAACGTCTCTCCGTCGCCACTCTCCTGCCGGCTTACGAGGAAACGCTGAAAAATAACCTGGGGCGGGTGTTTTCTGAGCCGACACAATTAAGTGAGACTACGCCCGCGGTGATAGTCGATTACTGCCATAATATGGATTTGCAGGGCAACCGGCTGGATGTGTGGGCACAGGCGTATTTTAGCCTGGCGCTGCAATACGGCGTGGCGCATGCGTTGGTTGATTATCCCCGCGTGGAGGCGTTGAAAACCCGTGCTGAGGAAAAAGCCTGCGGGGCTCGCCCGTATGCGGTGTTGATTAATCCGCGTCAGGTGATTGGCTGGCAATCGCGCCATTCAGGGGGACAGTGTCAATTGACGGAACTGCGCATCAAAGAACAAATTGTGGTCGAGACTGCCCCCTATCACCCGCAGAAAATCGAACAAATTCGCAAATTGACCCCCGGGCGGGTTGAACTCTACCGTAAAATGACACAGGCAGACGGCGTGGAACGCTGGAGGCTGCATGATAGCTGGGTTACCTCCTGCCCGGTTATCCCGCTGGTCACGTTGTACAGCAAACGCACCGGGTTTATGTGCGGTGCCCCGCCGCTACTCAATCTGGCGTTACTCAATATCAAACATTGGCAAAGTCAGAGTGAGCAAGACAATATTTTACATGTTGCGCGGGTGCCCATTCTCAATGTGTTTGGTCTTGAGGAAGGCGAAACCTTGGCCATTGGCGCCGCCAGTGCCCTGCATTTCACTGACCGTACCCGGCAGGGCAACGCTTACACCGAACATTCGGGCGCAGCGGTGGGCGCAGGAAAAGCCGCCTTGAGCGATTTGGTCGAGCAGATGCGGCAAGCCGGGGGCAAACTGCTGCGTTGTCAAAATAGCAGTACTAAAACGATTGACCAGGTGAGTGAAGAACGCCTGCAAGCGCACTCGCCGCTCTATACCTTATCGAATTCACTGGAAGATGCCTTAGATAACATTTTGCAATTGATGGCCGACTGGGTCGGTGAAAAAGACGGCGGCAAGGTGGATATTCGTACCGAACTTGAAACCGCTCAGCAAAGCGTCAATGCCCCGGCCGCCTTAGCGATACAAAAGCCCTGCGGCAAGGGGGTGATATTCGTCAGGTGGATGCGATACGCGCTTTACAGTCGTTGAATATTATCGATGCCGATGCCAATCCGGACAGGGTGTGTGATGAACTTAACAATTTGCCACTGGATTTACTGTAACGTTCTCGTGTAATCGTGAGGTTACTCGCAGGCTGTATAGAAACACCCCGTTATCTTCATTCCATCAAACCGGTTTTTCTATTAAGGGGTTACCATGTCCACAGTCAACCAACGTCTGCGTGATGAAGCCCTGGCGCACAGTCTGTTTCAATCGCGCTATGCCCGCGGTGTTGCCAGAAAAATAGTCGCCATACTCAACAAAAGTGATGCTGAATTAATCGCCCGACTGCGGGTTGCACTGGATAAAGTCAATCCACATTATATTGAAGTAAAACAGTTAGCCCACTTATTAGCCAGCGTCCAGGCGGTGAATCAGCAGGCGATGACGGCGATGTTTGTCTCACTCAGTGAGGAATTATTGGCCTTTGCCGAGCACGAAACCGGTTATCACTACCGCCTTTTTGATTCCCTGCTACCGGATGTGGTGCTGGCACGCTATCCGTTAGCGATTATCACGCCAGAACAGGTTTACGCCGCGGCAATGGCACAGCCCTTTCAAGGGCGTTTACTGCATGATTGGGTCAGCCATCTGGCAACGGATCGCGTGAGCCGTATTAATCATGCAGTAAAGCACGGGTCTCTCTTGGGGGATAGCGTCGAGCACATTACCCGCAAGGTACGGGGCAGTCGCGCAAAACATTAGACCTCTTCGGAAACTAGCATTCATGAGGAATTTTGGTAAAACACTCCTGAACAAGGAGCCGCCATGAAATATGAAGTAATAAAAGTACTGGAAGAGGAAAAATTTCGTCGCTTAACGGGTGTTAAACGCAGTACATTTGAAAAGATGATAAAGATATTGAATGAAGCAGATAAGAGTAAGCAAGGGAAAGGAGGTCGGAAACCCAAGCGGGGTTTAGAAGAGCGCTTATTAATGGCACTGGAGTATATACGAGAATATCGCACTTATTTTCATGTCAGCCAAAGCTATGGCGTGAGTGAGAGCACATGCTATGAAACGATTAAATGGATAGAGAATACGCTAATAAAGCATCCTGATTTTGCCCTACCTGGACGCAAAGCTGTATTAAAAAGGGATAGGGAGTATGAGCTGGTTCTTATTGATGCCACAGAAACGCCGATTGAACGTCCCCAAAAAAACAAAAGCCGTTTTACTCAGGAAAAAAGAAACGACACACCTTAAAAACACAAGTGCTCGTTGATAAAAAAAGTAAAGCAGTCATCTGTACAAGCTTTACGAATGGGAGGCGCCATGATTTTAGGTTGTTTAAGGAGTCTGGTGTGCGAATACATCCTGACATCAAAACAGTTACCGATACAGGTTACCAAGGGCTTGGCAAGATTCATTCAAACTCGGCGTTGCCTAAGAAAAAGACAAAGAAAAATCCCTTAACAAAAGAAGATAAACGCAACAATCGTGCGTTATCAAGCCAGCGTGTATTAAACGAACATGTCATTGGTATGATTAAAAGATTTAAAATTGTATCAGACCGTTATCGAAACAGGCGAAAACGTTTTGGATTAAGATTTAATCTGATTGCTGCAATTTATAATATGGAAATTAGATAAATGATAGTTTCCGAAGAGGTCTAGTGTATGAAAAGGCACGCGCTGCAAACCCTACACGCTGGGCAGGTCAAATCCGTCAGTGGCCGTATGTGAAAGAAGTCCATTTAAATCCACAAAAATCCAGAGAAAAAAAGGTGAAACCAGACGCCAAAAAAGCAGCCTAGGATTTTACATCCTGGGCGACAACTACATTGACAATTACCGTCACCAAAGAAACGATACTTACCTTCACTGGTATTGCAGAAAAAAATGCCATAGTAGCGATTTTTATCGACGGAGAAAGAAAAGGAGAGACCACGGCGGGAGAAAATGGCAAATGGGAATGGAGGATGGCAGAAGAGGACGCCCTCGGGCATGGAGAATACGATATCACGGCTCAAGCTAAAGATCGCGCCGGTAACAAAAGTGAAATAACGCAAGCTATCAAGTTGCAGATAGACACCGAGCTAGCCAAACCAAAGATCACACTGGTTCATTCCCCAGACACTGAGCCAGACGTTCAGAATCATCTTACTAATAAGAGGCCTGTTACCTTTACGTTGAATAATATTGATAAGGATGTGACCTATATTGGTATTACTATCAAAAATAATAGGGGTAGTGGCGAAAAAACGATCGAGGTAAGAAAAACGGGAACAGTCTGGGAGGTATTATCAAATGGATCAGTAATAAAAAATGTTGATCTTCCTATTAAATATGAAAACGGTCTCTGGATTTTTACCACGAAAGATAACCCGCTGCTCGATGGAGAATATACCTTCAGCGTCATGGTCAAAGATCTGGCTGCTAACGAAAAAACCTCTGACTTACTCGAGGTTGAAGTTGATACCCAGCCCCCCAAGGCACCGAGTATTGCATTGCATGAAGATAGTCACACTGGGCTCGGGCATTTTAAGCAACAGAATATCACTAACGCCAAGCCGCCTCAGTTTAGACTAAAGGATATTGCTGAAGATGTGACCCGTATCCTGATTAAGATGGGTGATAGCACAATTAATGCAAGCAGAAAGGGGTCGAATGCCTCGTGGGTTCTTGACCCGTCAAAGGCATCATTAATAAAAGATCAACATAATACAGGCGATTGGATTTTAACCCCAGGACAAGCATTGAGTCATGGCAATCACGAGATCACGGTAGAAGCACGTGATAGAGCCGGTAATAAAAGCGACTCGTCAGACACACTGACGATAGAAGTTGACATCCAGCCCCCGCCCATTCCGAAGATTGAAATGGATGGCGAAAGTTACAGCAATGGTGTCAACGATGATAATGCCACGAAAAAACAACAACCCCGGTTCAATCTGATATGTGTTGATGGGGAGGTAGAGCGCCTGACACTGACTGTTTTTAACAAAAAGGGGGATAATGTAGCGAATGTAACAATAAATAAAGATGCTCAGGGGCAGTGGGTTTTATCCAACGACGCTTTTACAAAAGATGAACAGGGTAATTTGACTTTCACCCCAAAGAAGGGGTGGGCTGATGACAATTATACCGTCAAGGTGGAAGTGTGGGATAAGGCAAATAACTCAGCCAATGCTCAAGATCTGAAAATGCAGGTCGACACTGTTGCCCCTGACGCGGCGACTATCGTACTGGATAGCAATGATGGATTGGAGGGCTATAAGAACGAAAATCTTACCCGTCAAAAAACACCCTCCTTCACCATTAATGTTGCGAACGATGTCGATAGTGTGGAAGTCAGTTTGGATGGTGGTAAGAGCTGGATCACCCTCGAAAAACAAAATAAAACGAGTAGTTTAACCTATATCACCCCTGAACTGGCTGAAAGAACACATAAGCTAAAAGTCAGAGTGAAAGATAAAGCAGGTAATGTCAATGATTCAGCGGAACTGAGCTTTACCCTTGACCTAACCCCCCCCGGCTCCTCCAACCATTAAGATGGACAGTACGTCTGAAAATGACACTGGGGTAAGTGCAGATGATCGCCTCACTAAAAACCAGCGCCCCACCTTTACGTTAAGTAATATCGATAATAGTGATGTGGTTGCCGTCGAGGTACACATATCACACACAATCCCTGGTGGAAACACACCGAAAATATCTACGGTTAATGCAACAAAAAATAATAAGGGTCAATGGACTTTCCAACCGAAACAAAACTGGGAGGATGGAACCTACCAGCTTACCGTGGTGGCACTGGATAAAGTCGGTAACAAAAGTAAAAGTGATAAGAATGAGAACTCAAAGGTTAAGGTAGAGATAGATACCATATTAACCCTCAAAGTAGAGATGGATACGGCGAAAGAGAACGATACCGGTATATCCAATACTGACCGCCTGACAAACAATCCAAAACCCAAATTTAACCTGAAGTTTGATAAGGACTTGGTGGAGCTCACTATCAGTATCATTGATAGTAATGGCCAGCCAGTGGGGACGCCGAAAGTTATCAAGGAACGCTTAAAAAATGGCGAATTGCCCTTCTCCCCTGATCAGGATTTATTAGACGGTAAATATACCATCAAGCTGGATGCCGTAGATAAGGCAGGGAATAAGACCGGCGATCAATCGGGCGATAAAAAGCCGATCACCCTGAGCTTTGAGATTGATACCTATACGAAAAAGCCTACCATTGAGCTGGTAGAGCCTCACCCTGACCATGGCAATAACACCGCTAAAAGTCTCAAACCTAAATTTAAAGGGACGGCAGAGCCGGGGGCGAAAGTCACTTTTTGGGCGGGCGGTCAGGAAATTGATTTTATTAAAGCCGTCCCTGATTCAGGGAACAGGGAATGGCAACCGCAGGTGCCTTTTAAGAACGATAGTACCGTCTCGCTTATTGTGAAAGTGATCGATAAAGCCGGTAATACCCGTGATAAAAACAAAAGTGCAGCCGAGGAAACATTCCAGCTTACTATCCCCGTTCTCGAGGTTTTCCCTCCTACTGTTGAGCTGGATGCCAGTTCAGACAGTGGCGCGAAAGGTGATTTTATTACCAAGGAAACCAAACCCGTATTGGTGATTACCGCGTCACCGAATACCGACGTTACCGTGAAAGTCGGGAATAAAAATTATGAAAACGTCAAAACCGATAATGAAGGCAAGGCCACATTAACCCTCGATAATCTCGATTTAGAAGGAGGTCAGTTTACACATAAATTCCCCGTTGAGGTTTCAATCATCAATCGCTGGACAACAAATCGTTGTTCGCTGAAGACAAAACCTTAGTGGTTAGTACTGGTGTCGATACAAAACAGTGGGAGATACAAATAGAAGACCTGCAAGAAGGGCAGGGCGGGATTCCACTTTGTATTTTTTGTTATCAATAAGATCAATATTTAAGCATTTCGCAGACGAAATTTTCTCATATGTTTAATTAATATACACAAATTGTGTGTTTTATAATCTAAAATTGATTAATTAATGAGTTAGATCCCGCCCTGGCAAGAAGGGGGCTATATCAATACCGCCACACCTAATATCTTTGGAACAGGTGAAGTTGATGCCAAGGTAAAAGTTTTTATCAATAACCAGCAGGTGGGCGATGAAATTACTATTTCGGAAAACGGGGGATGGCAGATTAAGCTACCTAAACTCGGTAAAGATGGCGAATATAATTTGAGCATTAAGGTAACGAATGTAGCCGGTCACGAAAAAACCATTGATTTTAAAAATACACTGATCCTCGATTCCGTAATTGAGGTGCCAACCATAGCGCTGGATAGCGGTAGCAATACGGGTCTTAAAAATCAAGATCAACATCCTGAATTGATTAAAAATCCAACGACACAAACCAGAAAACCTAGATTGGTCGGTACAGCGGAAGCAGGCTCCAAAGTGAGTTTATACAAAGATGACGATAACATGAAGGGTGAGCCGTTTGCCGTTATTTATGCAGATACAGCGGGTAAGTGGGAATATAACTACCCCGATGCGCTTCGTGATGATCAATACTCTTTTGTTGTGACGTCAGAAGATAAAGCTAAGAATACCGCAACATCGATGTATTTAAGGGTGAAGATTGATAATGAAACTTTTATTGAGGCACCAAAGCTCACTAACGATGATGGCAAGTGGCATACTGATAAAATCATTCAACATAACCATCCCTCTTTTTACTTAAGAGGCGAACTCCATCAAAAGGTAAAAATATATCTTGGTAAGGAGTTATTAGGCACTGTGGTGCTCGATAAGCGAGATAAAGTTTATAAACTCCCAAAACCGCTAAAAGATGGCACCTATACTCTCCGTTATGAAATCGAGGATCTCGCAGGAAATACAGCGACATCTGCATTGAAATTCACCTTTGATACCGTGAATAACACGCCAGTGGAGCTGACAACGGTTGAAGGGGCGATTGAAACGGAAGGCAAAAAATATGTTAGTGATATTGAAAAGGGTGTGATGCTAACAGGTACCGCCGAACGCAATAGTTACATAACAATGCAAATTAACGGCTTTACGGTTACTCAGAACCCTGGAGAAAAGGTTGGCAATAACTCAGGGCGGGATCCAACTCATTAATTAATCAATTTTAGATTATAAAACACACAATTTGTGTATATTAATTAAACATATGAGAAAATTTCGCCTGCGAAATGCTTAAATATTGATCTTATTGATGACAAAAAATACAAAGTGGAATCCCGCCCTGGGCAATAACGGCGAGTGGAAAATATTTATTAAAAAGGCTCTTCTATCCGGAGAGGGTGAGATGAAAGTGTCGATCAAATCGCACGATGCAGCTAACAATGCCAGCGAGGAGACCAAAACTTCTTTTTGGGTTAAAACCCAAATAAATGAATTCACCGTGACGATGGAAGATAATTTATCAGAAAAGAGTAGTGAGTTGTGGAGCAACAAAAGAGAAGTGACCTTTAAAGGAACAGGGGATGTCGGCGCCACTGTGTCTATTATGCTTGGTGGTCAGGAATGGATCTCGCAGAAGATACAGGAAGACAAAAATTGGCAGATTACGCTGAGCGATCTGCCTGAGGATCTCTCAAAGCTACAATTTATCATTAAAGATTTAGCGGGCAATGAACAAAAAATTGACAAAACCATTTTGATCGATAGTCAGCCGCCAGAAGTGCCTCATGTAAATGAGCCCATTATTTTTCCGGGTGGTGAAAAAATCGGCGTTGACGGACGCGCAGAAGTGGGTGCGACGGTGATTATCGCAGATCAACATGGCAATCCACTCCGTACCCTGGTTGTAGGAGAGAATGGAGAATGGGGCACAATGATAGGCTATCCCACTGACGGATACTTTACCGTTGTGGTTAAAGACAAAATGTGCAATTTCAGCGAAAAATTGACACAGAAAATCACCCCTCCCGTTGTACTGCCTGAAGAAAATGGTGAAGGCGATAAAGAAAAGGTAGGAGGTGATGAAGGTAAAGAAGGTGGAGAGGATGGAAAAATTATAGGAGAAGGTGAGGGCAATGAAAACAGTGCAGAAGAAGAAGAAAATGAAGAAGGTGAAGACAATGCAGAAGGCGTAAAAATTGAAGAAGATACAGAAAACGAAGAAAACAAAAAAGGGGTAAAAGGTGCAAAAAATACAGAAGGCGAAGAAACTGAAACAGACGTAAAAGAAATAGAAAAGGTAGAGGGAAAAGGCGATACAGCTGATCCGTTAACGCCTATTGCTACCAAAAATCCTGAACTTTCCGATACGCAAGAAGAGGAAACAAGCGCTGTCACAGAAGCGGAGGATACAAAAGAAAGTAACCTTACAGAGGAGAGCATTTCGGCAACGGATAATAATTCGATTCAGCTAGAAAATTCTTTTGATGATCAACATACCAACTCACCACGACCCATTTTTATGATAACGCCGCCGGAAGACTCCACAGCGATGAAACTGTTCTTAGATGGAGATGAACTGGAGGTAGAGACTGAAAAGCTCAACGAACAATCTATCAGCTATACTTTGCCAATATCTTTAGAGGAAGGCTCTTATACCTTGGCGGTGAAATTTTTTGATCACCAAGGCGGTTTTTCACTCGAAGAAAAAAACTTCAACATCGATAGTTCATCCAGTGACATTGTGAATACCCTGGATGAAAGTAAAACCCTACTACCAGATACGAACACTGCCCCGCCGAGCGGACAGCATGCTGATGCCACCGTCGATAATTTTTTTGTAGATAGCATGATTCAGCCTATTGATGATAATGACTATGAGCGGTGAACATGAAATGGAAACAAAACACGAATCCTATTATCTCTCAGCAGATGAGGCGCTTTCCTTTGTAGCCAAAAGCATCAACATTAACATTGATATCAATAAAAATGAGATTGATTCACTCTTTAAGCAATACGATAGAAATAACCTCAACGATACGATAAAAATGAAAAATTTCTTTTTATCATTGGGTTTGGTGCTGCAAGAAGTCCATTTTCATAGCTCAGAAGATTTACTCAATGAAGCGCTGCCGATAATACTATTAACCGCAGAAATGCACTGGATGGTGTGTGTAGGGGGAGGCAATAAACTTAAATTGATTACTGCCGAGGGACATTTTTGCGAAGTTGAGATGTCCGCGGAAAGTCTCGCGCTGCTGTCGGCTTTTAGATTACAACCGTTGCAAAAAGTGGTGGATGGCATTCGCGTCGCCAATATTTTAAAGCAAGCCTTATCGGCCAACAAAATTTTTTATACCAAATATTTTTTCTCTTCATTTTTCATGGCGCTGTTTGCGTTAACTATCCCGATATTTAGTAATCTTTATTACGATAAATTGGTGCCCAGCGCCTCGACCTCATCACTGTTTGGTATTGTCTTTATCGCTGCCTTATTTATTATTTTTGAATTTATTTTGCGATCATCAAAAGATATTTATCAATCGATCACCTCAATAAAAGACGATGTGGATATTGATATCTCATTTTTAGAGGCGGTTATCTATAATAAGAAAAAAAACGGCCGTTCTATGTCTTCCGCCTTCGTGTTGTGGAATGAATTTCAAAAAATAAAACCGGCATTACTGAATACCATCTTTCAACGGCTAGCCGATATTCCATTATTTTTTATCTTTATTGTGGTGATTTATGTCAACCTGGGATGGGTGGTGGTGATCCCTATTTTTATGTTTTTCTTTTCTCTTGCCATGGCCTTGATTAATTATCACTACACCTATTCATTAATGAACAAACAAAAAGAAGGGCAAAAAAACAGAAACGTATTTATGACTGAAATTTTTTACTCGATTAAAATGATCCACACATTAAATAATAAAAATTTATTATTAGATTGGGTTAACAGCTCTAATGAACAATCTTATCTTAATTTAAAAATTCGCAAATTTACGCTCTTTTATCAATCGCTATTAGCAAGCTTATCTTCGGTTTCTCATATCAGCATCATGGTGATCGCTTTTTTTATGGTGATTAATGGCAGTGTCACCACCGGGGCGATTGTTTCTTCGGTCATTGTCTCCGGTAGAATATCGGGCATTATCTCTAATTTCTCTGCAACGGTCGTCTCTTTACTCTCCGCCGAAAAAACCGCCAAAGATTTAATCGCCTTTTTTGAAGACGAGAAAAAAGAAAGTCAACCAACTCTACAGTCGATCGCCAGCTGCACGGGGCACATTGCGCTGATGGGGGTCAGTTATCAATATAATCCGCAGTCACCGGTGGTGATCAGTAATCTATGGCTTATGCGGTATAAATTGATTTAAAATAAAGGGTCAGAAAAAAGGGTCAGAAAACAAGGTATCGATATCACATAGTCGCTTTCTGCGAAGGGCTTTAGCTTGAGCCCATTTGTGCTCAATGGGATTCATGTCAGGAGAATACGTGGGGAGATATTCGAGAATAAAGCCAGCTTTCTGTATAGCAGTCTGGATGTCTTGGCGTTTATGGAAGCGCACATTATCCATCACAAGGACTGCCCCTGGAGGGGATTTTGGCAGTAAATCTTGGGTGACCCAGGCATAAAAAATATCGCTGTTGATATGGCAGTCGAAGGTACAAACCGTAGTTAATTTTCCGTTAAGCTGTGCACCAATGACATTAGTACGTGCTTTGGCATGGCAATCGTGTTGGCCGTAACAGCGCTTCCCTTTCACTGAATAACCATAAAGACGCGGCATATCATGAGCAAAACCGCTTTCATCCACGTTAGCCCTGGAGCTTAGTCTGAAAATCTTTTCGAGCTTGGACGTCGGCTTTGGGGGGATAAAATGTTTTTTTTATAGCTAAAACCCGCCCGCTTTAAGGCATCACAGATACCCCTGGCACTCACACCCATCCGTGGCGCCCGCTCGTGCTGAGACGCGTCAGGGTAGGTTTCCACATCCAGAATCAACGCCGCTCTGTTTATTTTGGTAGCGGGTTTATTACGCGTCAAACAAGGCTCCAGGCGTTTCGCCCATCGCATCAAACTGGCACTTCCTACACCAAAACGGTCGGCGGTTTCAGCATAAGTGAGGGCTTCTTTCTTTTTGAAAGCCAATACATGTTGACGAAATTTTAAGGGATAAGTCATTTTGGTATTTATAGGTCAATAAATCATTTCGATATTGTACGTCAATTTATAACACCTAAGCCATAATGCACGAGTGTACGGTAGCGCGTGTGTGGGTCGCACAAAGTCGCGAGGATATGATCGAATAGATATATATGAGAATGCTAAAATATACGGTAATGCACGAGTAATGAGTAATACGACAGTGCGCGGTAATGCGCGAGTTTTTGGCGCTGTACAAATAATAGACACCACAGCTAAAGTTATAGAAGGGGATACGCAGATATCGGATAATCCGCCACGTGCGAGCGAAGCGACAACAAGCTCTACATAAAAAGCCACAAAGGGGAAGAGCGGTAAGCCCAATCCCCAGAAAAAACATCGAAATGATCGTCAGGTGGCTTATTTGATCAAAATAACAATCCAATGAGCCACCTGCCTCAATTGCTTACTTAATGGGATTGGGTTGACGCCTAATAACCCCAACAAGACTAATATTAAGTGTTTTCTTCATTTTTTGGGAAGAATTCATTTATCACTTCTGCTGTATCATTACGGACTGCATAAGCCATCAATTTGTAATCTAATTTTTCATTATCTTGTATTTCAGACATAAATGAATTAATACCTAATAATTTCTGACAAATAAAACTGGTTTTTACCACGTTCTCCAATATGACCTTGTTAAATTCTGTTTGATTAAAATTACTGTCTGTTTTTTTCTGCTGCAATTCATAGACCTTTAAACCCAACTCAATTAGCATGGATGCTGTATTAGATGTATTAGCTTCATGTTCTTTTGCTCCATCGTTACGTTTATCAATAACAATAGTGTTTATATTTTCTAAAATAGCCTTACTAACAAAAACCTGAATTTTTGGCATGGTTAATCTCTGTTAAAAGCTAAAAAATAGATTCTATTGTAGACTCCATAGAACTAAAATGCCAGAAAAATCAGAATCTATTATAGAATCTATCCAAAATAGTAATCTATATAACTCATTGTTGTACAATAAAAAACATACATAGAGTCTATTTTAAAGTGAAAAACAAAAATGCATAAAAATTTCAAATTTAACATGTTGAAAATAAAATATAATCACGCAAAATAGAATCTTGCGAGGTGTGTGGATATCTTATAGCTAAAGAAAGGAGTGCTTATAATACCGTTTAAGACTGAATTTTATGTATAACACGGGTTGAAATTTTAAAGAAAAATAGAATTTCATTGGAATTAAGTCCAGTTAATTTCGTGACGTTTCTTTTAATAGCTGTGGCACGGCATAGCGGATACCAAGGCGCGGAAAAATAACAATCAATTTAGCTTGTTTTTAATTTGAAATTATCAGGGGTCTATTGGTTTTCTATTTACCCATGACCCTTATCAAAGAAGAGAAAGGGGTTAGCAAAACAAAGTACTACGGAAACAGGCTATGTCATCATTATTTTGTGGCTGACTAAATTGACAGCCTGCATTTTCAATCATGAGAGGCTCAGGCAAGGTTGCTTCAACCTGATCCAACAGATTCAATAGCACCTCAAGCGCTTCCTCACAAAAAGCATGATCAATACCGGCATACTGATGCAAAGGCAACGTATTAAAATAGCATACTAATTTGTGCTCTAAATCACGAAGACTCATGGCGCATAAGCCCCTTTTTTCCAGAGTCAAGGTCGTTTTCATGAGGGTTCCTCCCTTGTATCCAAACAAATTGATTGCGCCTGCCTGCTTTGCTAAGAAAAATCAGTCCTACGCCCACGTGAGTGGATTCAGGGTGAACATCCTGTCCTCACCCCAAGCCCAGCTATCCAATCTGTGCCAACTTTTTTTCTCTATTGGAAGGGGCATTTTTTCTAAATACAGGCAATACAAAGCCCTGCGTTAAACGCTAATAAATAATAAAAGTGTCTTCATTTAATAAAACTGAGTGCTTATTTATTTTTTTCCCTTTTCTCTATTCATCGCGAACAGTAAATAATTTATTCTACCTCTAGGAAAGGCATTTTATTTTATACTGAGAAAATAACAGTTTTCTGGCTTTCTTTTTTTCTTTAGCCAATTTGTTAATTTATAAAATAATTTTTTCTTTTCATTTTTCTTTTGATCTAATATTTTATATCTTAATTCTCGGTTTCTCGCTCTACTTTGTCGGTTACTCATAATGATGCTCTCCTGTTTTCAATAAACTATATTCCAAGCAGAATAAACTTTTGTGGGATATAGCGATAAAATCCGATTTTATGACAGGATTTTTTAAACTCCCGTAATGAATTAACCTCCGATTTTTCGTATATCACTTGCAAATAATTTTCTATTATTCTATAAAAATGATCTAATTTTTTTCGCTATCTATTTAGCGCTTAAAAAGCGTAATATATAAAAGACGATTTTAAGCTACAAAAGCTGTAAAAAATATTTTTCAGTGCACAGTTTAAATCTTTCACAGAGATATAGTTTCGTTTTATTTTAAATATAATCACTATAATTAAATATACAACAAAATATTAATGTGGGATATTTATTTTTTGATATTTATTAAAAAATATTTATTTAATGATTTTATTTTTCTAAAATTTACAACATACTCTATTTATAAATCTACGTGGAAGGTAACGATGATAATTTTTCTCTTCGCAAAAAGCTCTAAAATCATCAATGTGATTAACTCCCGCTTTGTTGTACATCCTTTGCAAGCTATTCTCTATCGTTCGGCAGGAAAGGTACATTATATTTCCTATAACTCTACTTTTTAGCCCTTGTAATCTGAAAAATATTATTTCGCATTCACGCTCTGAAAAAGTATCATCAGGCCGATTCAACAGCAATGAACCTGGCATCGACCCTCTTACATAGTCATTGAGAGTACAAATTTCGAGATCTCTATTATGACCAATAATACCAATACACTCCCCTTCGTTATTCAACAAAGGAACTTTCCTAACAATGAACGGATGATCAATCGCCTTAGGGTGAATTTCTAATGTAACCAAACTACATTTAGTATCAATAACCTGCTTATCTTGCTTCTGAAATTCTTCAGCCGCATTATCAAATTGCACTAATTTTGATTTAATCTCATGATCAAATTTACCTACAACATCAGAGACAGATTTCACGCCAAACAAAGCAATCAGCGCTGGATTAGCATAAACAATCCGAGATTCAAGATCTTTGATGCCGTACGGTTCTGGAAATTTATCTAACGCCACGGTTAACACGTTAGACACCCCGCCAGACAAATCAGTAGTGACCATGATAGTTACCTCCGTTCATTAGACTTATATAAAGTATAGAATAACTCTACCTATATAAATTACCTCTTGTAGATATTTTATATAGGGTAATTTTTACTTAGCTTTACTAAAATTTAATTCTATTTTATCTCCGCTCTATTTTAATTATTAAAAAATATATTATTGCAATAACAACTAATATAGTATATTTATTGTTTTTTAATTAAAATTCACCGTATAAGTTTCAATAAAGCCATATTAGGAACACATTTAATTTTGCGGAAAAATAACATTAGACCTCTTCGGAAACTATCATTTATCTAATTTCCATATTATAAATTGCAGCAATCAGATTAAATCTTAATCCAAAACGTTTTCGCCTGTTTCGATAACGGTCTGATACAATTTTAAATCTTTTAATCATACCAATGACATGTTCGTTTAATACACGCTGGCTTGATAACGCACGATTGTTGCGTTTATCTTCTTTTGTTAAGGGATTTTTCTTTGTCTTTTTCTTAGGCAACGCCGAGTTTGAATGAATCTTGCCAAGCCCTTGGTAACCTGTATCGGTAACTGTTTTGATGTCAGGATGTATTCGCACACCAGACTCCTTAAACAACCTAAAATCATGGCGCCTCCCATTCGTAAAGCTTGTACAGATGACTGCTTTACTTTTTTTATCAACGAGCACTTGTGTTTTTAAGGTGTGTCGTTTCTTTTTTCCTGAGTAAAACGGCTTTTGTTTTTTTGGGGACGTTCAATCGGCGTTTCTGTGGCATCAATAAGAACCAGCTCATACTCCCTATCCCTTTTTAATACAGCTTTGCGTCCAGGTAGGGCAAAATCAGGATGCTTTATTAGCGTATTCTCTATCCATTTAATCGTTTCATAGCATGTGCTCTCACTCACGCCATAGCTTTGGCTGACATGAAAATAAGTGCGATATTCTCGTATATACTCCAGTGCCATTAATAAGCGCTCTTCTAAACCCCGCTTGGGTTTCCGACCTCCTTTCCCTTGCTTACTCTTATCTGCTTCATTCAATATCTTTATCATCTTTTCAAATGTACTGCGTTTAACACCCGTTAAGCGACGAAATTTTTCCTCTTCCAGTACTTTTATTACTTCATATTTCATGGCGGCTCCTTGTTCAGGAGTGTTTTACCAAAATTCTTATATGAATGCTAGTTTCCGAAGAGGTCTAATGTATAACCTACCAGACCAATAGCCCATCCGCCCCACAAAAGACATAACACAGTATTCTTGTGTATAGACCAATCCATGGTTATTCGCCCCGCCCGAAAACATAATGGCAACATGTGAAAATTAGACCTTGTTAATAATACAGATTAGAGATAGAAATAAACATGTTAATTTATATTATTTTGTTTATTATTTATTTCATTAGTTATATATTTTTAAAGAAAAAATGTTCACACAGCGGAACTTTGCTAGTCTTAGTCTCGCTCTAGGGTGAAAACCACAAAAAAGCCAGACGGCAATGGTGCTAAGGTCTTAGAGACTATTCGAAATCTTCTTGAGCGTGTTTTTGACGAAGTATCAGCGAGCATAAGAAATTTCGAACAGACTCTTAGCGGCTGGGTGTGAGATCGATGAGCGTAGACATACTAGGTGATTCAGCAATCACCCGCAGCCAACGCTGCCGTAACTTCAAAGGCGAAGGGTATAGCCGAATCAGTTTAATTAGATTCAAGGCAAAGGAGCACAGACAGTAGCAATAGTCAGCAAGCGACGACAACACTTAAATCAAATTAAACTGATTTGGCTATAGTGGTGATTTACTAACCAACGTGCTTTAATGGTAACCCTGTTTATATAGATGATAGGAAAATCAAGGTGAGCAATATGAAAAAAATAAATATTTTTTTAAAGAATCATCCTTCTTATTTATTTCCCATTTTATTATTTTCCTGTTCTACACTTGCTTATCAGAAAAACGAACAAATATGTCAATTCCAATGGGGAAGGTTGTTTCTGATAGAAACATGCACTAAAAAAAATAGCGATGAACAACAAATCCTTCCTTCTCCTGCGCAGTACCAAACATCGGAATACACTCCACAAGGAAGAAGAATGGGAAAATTGAGGCCATTACCCCCCAACTTGTGAAGTAATCTTGTCTCTGTTTAAGATATCCACATTAATTGAGATGCTTATCTATGATAATGAGTGAGCGCTACTTTTTTAATATTAGCAATAAAAAGCAACGCTACTTAATTATCGAAAATATCATTAATAACGTTTTGCAATCATGACCGAATTTGGCATCCCTATTATTTGTGTTAGACTCTATTGTAGGTTTTTCTGTATCTTAAATCGGTTAAACAAATAATACTGCAGGATGAAACGATGATAAAACAAAGGACATTAAAACGTATTGTTCAGACCACCGGTGTTGGTTTGCATACGGGAAAAAAAGTGACTTTGACGATGAGGCCCGCAGCGGCTAATACGGGTATTATTTATCGTCGTACTGATTTAACTCCAGCAGTCGATTTTCAAGCAGACGCAAGGTCTGTGCGTGATACTTTACTCTGTACTTGTTTAGTTAACGAACACAACGTACGCATTTCTACTGTTGAACATCTTAACGCCGCCTTAGCAGGTTTAGGGATTGATAACATTATCATCGAAGTTGATGCTCCCGAAGTGCCTATCATGGATGGCAGTGCCAGTCCTTTTGTGTTTTTACTATTAGACTCAGGTATCAAAGAACTAAATACAGCAAAAAAATTCTTGCGTTTAAAAGAAACTGTGCGTGTAGAAGAAGGCGATAAATGGGCAGAACTATCCCCCTTTAATGGTTTCCACCTAGATTTCACCATTGATTTTAATCATCCGGCTATCGACGCTAGCACACAAAGCTATACGCTAGATTTTTCGGCAGACTCTTTTGTACAACAGATCAGCAGAGCCCGTACTTTTGGATTTATGCGTAATATAGAGCATCTCCAGTCCCGCGGTTTATGCCTCGGCGGAAGCTTCGATTGTGCCATCGTGGTAGATGATTACCGTGTCCTCAATGAGGACGGTTTACGCTTTGGTGATGAATTTGTAAGACACAAAATGCTGGATGCTATTGGCGACCTATTTATGTGTGGTCACAATATCATCGGTGCTTTTACCGCGTTTAAATCTGGCCACGCATTAAACAATAAACTATTACAGGCTGTATTAGCCAAACAACAAGCTTACGAGTACGTCACCTTTCAAGATAAGGCTGAATTGCCATTAGCATTTGAAATGCCATCAACACTATTGGCTTGCTAAAATAGCCGTTGATTCAGAGAGCCTTTCGAAAGCTTCTGTAACAGAGTTAACGCGATAATAAAAAATAAAAGAATGTATTCCACATAACACAATTGAATGTTTTGGCGCTTTTTTGACAAAATCTTCACTAACAGAAAAGAGATTTAAAATAAGCGCCCAAAAGAGAGTTTATTGTATATACCCAATGAATTTCGAGTTACGGCAGGGCGGCAATCAATCGAATCCCGGGAGTGTACAGGTAGTACATGACTGGGATGAGTGCGAGTAGCCAACGCCGCCGTAACTTGAAAGGCGAAGGGTATAGTAAAAAATCATGCGTGATCACTATCAAGTAACATGTCAATTTTTTGCTAGTGCAGCCAAGCGTTCAAGAGCCGATCGTAGTTTTTTTGGGCAACATTTTGCCAATCTTTTTAATTCTTCAGCGCTTTTAATACTTAATCGACGTAATGGCACCGATTTTTCCGTACTTGCTGCAAATTTTGCGGACTCTCTCACAATCTCATCACCTCGAGCCATTAACCCCGGATTAATTCTAATGTCGATTGATGCCAATGATGGTAGAATTTTCTTTCGAAGTGCGGAGAGCAGATTAGATTGCTCATAGCGTAATGCCATCATCCAGTTAGCATTAGCTATTTCTAGCACTAGAATATTTCGTCGATAATTAGCAATACGGCACCAAGGTTGTAATTGTGATGGAAGTAATTCTTTCACTTGTTGGTTGAGTTTTAGCAATGCAATCGCATGTTGTTGCACGTTATCTATGTGAAGAAAATAGGATCCTGAATTTTCATGTTGAAAATTATACGATAATTCTTTCCTTGCTGTCATAGCATCATCGAGCAAAATATTTAATAATTGAGGACAGCTTCTTCGCATTGATAAGACTCCTGCGTTTTTTAAATGTGATGAATATTTTAAGTTATTGGCAACAATTTAACAGAGGCTATTTTTTTCGCTTTTTTGGCAGCGTATCAGCAAGCACAAGTGCCAAGTGCCAAGTGCCAAGTGCCAAGTGCCAAGTGCCAAGTGCCAAGCAACACAGTAGCTTTCATAAAAATGCTTGGGAGATTTTTTCCACATTAAATATACCCACTGTCCTTCACGTTACCGTTAAGCGGCCAGGGCGTGAGACCGATGAGCGTATACCCAATGAATTTCGAGTTACGGCAAGGCGGCAATCAATCGAATCGGTACATGACTGAAATGAGTGATCGCTGCCAACAACACGGCGGCTTCAAAGACCAAGGGTATAGACATAATTCGGGCGAACCCCCACAGCCAACAACGCGGCGGCTTTAGAGGCGAAGGGTATATAACTTTTGATTGCCCATTTAGCGGCATTGTAAGAGACATGAATAATTATGCTCACTAAATTACTCACTAAAATATTTGGCTGCCGTAATGATCGTACTTTAAGCCATATGCGCAAAAAAGTATTTTTGATCAATCAAATGGAGTCAGAAATTGAAAAATTATCAGACAGTCAATTACGTGCTAAAACCGATAAATTTCGTGATCAGTTAGCACAAAATGAAACATTAGAAAATCTAATATGTGAAGCCTTTGCCGTCGTTCGTGAAGCGAGTAAAAGGGTGTTTGGTATGCGCCACTTTGATGTCCAGTTAATTGGTGGCATGGTACTCAACAAACGTTGTATCGCAGAGATGCGCACAGGTGAAGGTAAAACACTAACTGCAACTCTTCCCGCTTATCTTAACGCGCTGAGCGGTCGGGGTGTTCATATTGTTACTGTCAATGATTATCTGGCACAACGTGACGCTGAAAATAATCGTCCTTTGTTTGAATTTCTTGGAATGAGCGTAGGCGTTAACATGTCAGGCATGGACGCGGCCTCTAAACGCGCAGCCTACGCGGCAGATATTACTTATGGTACTAACAACGAATACGGTTTCGACTATCTGCGTGACAATATGGCTTTCAGCCGAGAAGAGCGTGTACAACGTGAATTACATTATGCGCTTATCGATGAGGTCGACTCCATTTTAATTGATGAAGCACGCACACCGCTCATCATCTCCGGTCCGGCAGAAGATAGCTCGGATATGTATCTTAAAATTAATACCCTGATCCCAAAACTGATCCGTCAGGAAAAAGAGGATTCCGAAACCTTCCAAGGCGAAGGGCATTTTTCCGTTGATGAAAAAGCACGTCAAGTCCATTTAACAGAACGGGGATTAATGTTAATTGAACAAATGTTAATCGAAGCCAACATCATGCAAGAAGGTGAATCTCTCTATTCTTCTAGCAATATCATGCTAATGCATCATGTCACTGCGGCGCTACGGGCTCATGTATTATTTGTTCGTAATGTTGATTATGTAGTGGATAAAGGAGAAGTGAACATCGTTGATGAACATACAGGCCGTACTATGCCAGGGCGGCGCTGGTCGGATGGATTGCATCAGGCTATTGAGGCCAAAGAAGGGGTTGAGATCCAAAACGAAAATCAAACACTGGCGGCTATCACCTTCCAAAATTATTTTCGGCTTTATGAAAAACTAGCGGGAATGACCGGTACTGCCGATACCGAAGCGTTTGAATTTCAATCAATATATAAATTAGATACCATTGTGGTGCCGACCAACCGACTCATGGTACGCAAAGATCTGCCTGATTTAATCTATATGTCTGAACAGGAGAAAATAAACGCAATTATTGAGGATATTCGCGAACGTACTGCTAATCAGCAGCCAATATTAGTAGGCACCATCTCTATTGAAAAATCTGAAATCATCTCTGACCATTTAAAGAAAGCAGGTATCGCCCACCAAGTATTGAATGCCAAATTTCATGCCAAAGAAGCTGAAATCATCGCACACGCAGGGCGACCAGGAGCGGTCACTATTGCCACTAATATGGCCGGACGAGGAACGGATATTGTACTGGGTGGTAGTTGGCAAAGTGAAATTGCTCTACTGGACAATCCGTCACAAGATCAAATTGACGCCATTAAAACCGCCTGGCAGATCCGTCATGATGCGGTACTAAAATCCGGTGGTTTACATATTATAGGTACTGAGCGCCACGAATCGCGACGTATTGATAACCAGTTGCGTGGACGGGCAGGACGTCAGGGAGATGCGGGCTCATCACGTTTTTACCTCTCGATGGAAGATTCCTTAATGCGGATTTTTGCTTCTGATCGTGTATCTGGCATGATGCGTAAATTGGGGATGAAACCCGATGAAGCCATTGAACATCCGTGGGTTACAAAAGCAATTGCCAATGCGCAACGTAAAGTAGAAAGTCGTAATTTTGATATGCGTAAACAATTATTAGAATACGACGACGTTGCTAATGATCAGCGGCGGGCTATTTATAATCAACGTAACGAATTATTAAACGTTCCAGACGTGAGTGAAACCATTAATAGCATTCGTGAAGACGTATTCAAACGAACCATTGATAACTTTATTCCACCTCAATCACTAGAAGAAATGTGGGATGTTAAAGGGCTAGAGCAAAGATTAAAAAATGATTTCGATTTAGATATTTCGATTTCACAGTGGTTACCAGATGAAAAGCAAGCAAAAACAGCACCATTCGATGAAGAAACAATACGTCAAAATATTCTGCAACAAGCGATTAAAGTTTATCAGCACAAAGAAGACATTATTGGCAAAGAAATGATGCGAAACATAGAAAAAAGCATCATGTTACAAACACTTGACTCGCTCTGGAAAGAACATTTAGCGGAGATGGATTATCTCCGTCAAGGTATTCATCTGCGAGGCTATGCGCAAAAAGATCCAAAACAAGAATACAAGCATGAATCTTTTGCGATGTTTTCCTCTATGCTGGAATTACTAAAATATGAAGTGATGACGATACTAAGCAAATTACAAGTACAGCAGCCAAAAGAAATTGAAGCGCTAGAATTACAACGTCGTGAAGAAGCAGCCCGTTTGGAAATACAGCAAAAATTCAGCTATAAAAATAATTTTCAAAATGACAAGAGCTTGTTACAAAAAACCACAGAAGTACCCAGTTCAATTAATACCGAAAATAAAGTGAGTCGCAATGATCCATGCCCATGTGGCTCCAATAAAAAATATAAACAGTGTCACGGGCGCTTATATAATGGGCGCTGACAGGTCTGCTGGAGAAAAAAATTGCAATCTCTACAAGTTTCCGTCGGCATTATTCGTAATGCACAACACAAAATACTGATTACTCAACGCGCGGTTGATTCACATATGGCAGGCTTTTGGGAGTTTCCTGGAGGGAAAATAGAGCCTGGAGAAACGCCTCAATCTGCGCTAAAACGCGAATTATTAGAGGAAATAGGGATCATTATTGAACAAATGTCCTTATTTAAAGTATTGGAGCATCGTTTTTCTGATCGTATTGTAACCTTACATTTTTATTTAGTAGAACAATGGCAAGGGAAGCCATTTGGTCGTGAAGGACAACCGATGCGCTGGGTGTGTCAGCATGAATTACAAGCATCAGAATTTCCGTTAGCAAATCTCGAGATCATTCATATGCTAACCAACGCTGCCCCCTTTTTAAGTTAAGCGGATACCGCTTATATTATGGCCAGCTCTTCCATGGTTGAAAAACCATATTGTTGTAGAACAGGTAGCAGCAAAGCCGTATTAGCATTTTTTTGCGTGCAATAAGCAATATTTCTTGCCGTTGTAGATACCGCTTTCTGTTGTAGTGACAGCAGCCAAACAACCCGATGCGCTATTGCAGCGCCGGAATCCACCATCTGCGTGTTATAAGGTAAAATTTTTGCCAACTCTTCTGCTAGCAGAGGAAAATGTGTACAGCCCAGTACCACCGTATCGGGAGGAGAATCCATATTTAGCCATGGCGTTAAAATTTTTCTTAATGCCTCAACAGAAACCGATCCACCGTGCAGTTTTTTCTCTGCTAATGTAACTAGCTCAGAGGACCACAGTCTTTCAATTTGGCAATCGGCGGCAAAGCATTCAATCAGATCTTGGATATAAGTACAGTGTATCGTTGCACGGGTTGCAAGCAAACCGATACGTTTGTTACGAGTGAGTTGAACAGCGGGTTTAATAGCAGGCACGACGCCGACAATTGGGAAAAAAAAATATTTACGTAGGGTCGGCAAAGAAACGGTACTCGCCGTATTACAGGCGATAACTACCAGCGTTAAAGGATGCTGTTGTTGTACTCTAGTGACAATTTTTAGCACACGCTCCACAATGAAAGCTTCTGTTTTTTCACCATAGGGGAAAGCCTGATTATCAAAAGCGTAAATATAATGAATATTTGGCAGTAATTGCCGGATCTCCTGATATATCGATAGCCCCCCCACTCCGGAATCAAAAATCAGCACTGTAGGCCGAAAGCGCTGATCAACCTTAGCGTTCCGAGCCTGCAATGAAATCGTATTCACCTCATCAAATCTGATTGACATAAACCGTCTCATATTTTTTTGCCAAGTGAGTTACCTTATCCTTTTCATTGGCTTTTAATTAAAATCCTGTGCTTCAATTCAGTAATTTTTAAGTATAAAGTTAACGTAATATACCCACAGTCCTTGAAGTTGCCTTCGGCTGCCAGTGCGACCGACCGATGAGCGTAGAAATATTACCTGATGAGGCGAGCACCTGCCGCCAACGCCGCGGCGGCTTCAAAGGCGAGAGGTATAATCATAACATTAAGATCCAGACGAGCCAGCAAACACTATGTTAGAGCAATGCAAAAAATCGACATTTTACGTCCATGATTACGAAACCTTTGGCCAAAATCCGGCGCTGGATAGACCCGTACAATTTGCTGGAGTACGTACTGATGACGATTTTAATATTATCGACGACCCTTTAGTAATTTATTGCGCTCCAGCTAATGACTATCTTCCTCAGCCAGAAGCGGTGTTGATAACGGGTATTACCCCTCAATATGCTTTGAAGCACGGGGTGAATGAAGCAGAATTTTGCCAAAAAATTCATCAACAGTTCAGTGTTGCCGGTACCTGTACTCTCGGTTACAACAATATTCGTTTTGATGATGAAGTCAGCCGCAATATTTTCTATCGTAACTTTTATGATCCCTACGCCTATAATTGGCAAAATGGTAATTCACGCTGGGATTTGCTCGATGTGGTGCGCGCCTGCTACGCATTAAGACCCGAAGGTATTAATTGGCCAAAAAACGCCGATGGATTACCGAGTTTTAAGTTAGAGCACTTAGCTAAAGCTAACGGTATACAGCATTTAAAAGCACATGATGCGATGTCTGATGTCTATGCCACTATCGAGCTAGCGAAATTAGTCAAGCAAGCACAGCCGCGTCTGTTTAAGTATTTTTACCACCATCGTAGCAAACACAAAATCAAAGCATTGATTGATATTGAAAACATGACACCCTTAGTCCATGTTTCTGGTATGTTTGGTGTTCGTCGAAGTAATATTAGCTTAGTTGCCCCCCTGGCGTGGCATCCAGAAAACAAAAACGCGGTGATTGTATGTGACTTAGCGGCGGATATATCACCATTAAGTTTAGATGTTAATACATTGCGGGAGCACCTTTACACGCCTAAAGATCCATTAAATCCACAACAAATAACAATCCCGCTTAAATTAGTGCATATTAATAAATGCCCGATATTAGCCCCGGTAAATACTTGGCGAGAAAAAGAAACAAAGCGGTTAAAGATAGACCTCCAATACTGTTTGAATCAGCTAGAGTCACTCCGCCAAAATCCACAAATAAAAGAAAAAGTGAACGCATTGTTTAAGCAGATGACAGCTCGCCCAAAGGTTAATAATGTCGATGCACAACTTTATTGCGGATTTTTTAATGATACTGATCACAACACGATAAAAAAAATTCAGCAAACATCCCCACAAAATTTGCCCGCACTGAATTTTTGCTTTCAGGATCCACGCTTGGAAACTTTACTTTTTCGTTTCCGTGCTAGAAATTATCACAATACCTTAGATGACACTGAACAACGACGTTTGTTGGAATACCGGAAAGAGGTACTGAGCCCTGAGAAGATCAAAGAGTACATTCTGCAATTAAACCAACTTTGCTATCAGTATCAAAATAATGAAGAAAAATCATCCTTATTAAAATCCTTGCTGGACTATGTATGTCGATTAGCAGGGTAAACACCTATATTCAATGAATTTCGAGTTACGGCAAGGCGGCAATCAAGCGAATCCTAGGAGTGTACAAGTAGTACATGACTGGGTTGAGTGCGAGCTGCCAACGCCGCCGTAACTTGAAAGGCGAAGGCTATATTCGCGCTGAAAAAATATGACATTAAAATCATTAGCCTTAAAAGGACAACAATACGATAAGAACAGTTAGCTGATTACAGTAAATGTCTCATTGTTACACTCATTCACTATAATTTACATTCTATCATTAGGATTGTTGGGATATTACAATGAAAAAAATCACTCACCCGCCGCAAAAAAAACCACCGCTAAATCATTACACTTTGAAAGATCAATGTATTGCTGAATTTATTGGCACCGGTTTACTCATGTTTTTTGGCGTTGGCTGTGTCGCGGCGTTGAAATTAACTGGAGCTGGCTTCGGTCAGTGGGAAATAAGTCTTATCTGGGGCATGGGGGTTGCTATGGCGGTCTATTTAACCGCAGCTATTTCTGGCGCACACCTCAATCCCGCAGTGACTATCACATTTTGGTTATTTTCTTCTTTTAATATCCGCAAAGTCATGCCCTATATTTTGGCGCAAATGCTCGGCGCATTTTGTGGGGCGGCTTTAATTTATGGCTTATATCACAATTTGTTTATCGATTTTGAACAAAACCATCATATGACACGAGGGGCTGCAAATAGCCTCGAGTTAGCGGGTGTCTTCTCTACCTATCCTCATCAGAATATCTCTGTTTACCAAGCTTTTATCGTAGAAACCGTGATTACCGCTATTTTGATGTGTTTAATCTTAGCGTTGACCGATGATGGCCATGGTATTCCTCGCGGGCCACTCGCGCCATTACTCATTGGTATTTTGATTGCAGTCATTGGCGCATCTATTGGACCGCTTACCGGTTTTGCTTTAAATCCTGCCCGAGATTTTGGTGCTAAAATTTTCGCTTATCTGGCGGGATGGGGAACTATCGCCTTCACCGGTGGACGTGATATCCCCTATTTCATTATTCCTATTTTTGCTCCTATCATAGGTGCTCTATTAGGCGCATTTAGCTATCGTATGTTAATTGGTCGCCGTATGGCTGATATTTTTCATATCAAAAAAACGTAATAACCAATAGGTAGGGGATGATTATGACCACAACAACAGCCAGTGAAAAAAAATACATTGTCGCTCTGGATCAGGGCACGACCAGTTCAAGGGCGATAGTGCTAGATAAGCACGCTAATATTATCGCCATTGCCCAACATGCTATTAAGCAGATTTATCCAAAACCAGGCTGGGTCGAACATGATCCAATGGATATTTGGGCAGCACAAAGTTCTACCTTAATCGAAGTGTTGGCGAAAGCCGATATCAATTATAATGACGTCGCTGGCATTGGCATTACCAATCAGCGGGAAACCACTATTGTTTGGGATAAAAACACCGGAAGACCCATTTACAATGCAATTGTGTGGCAATGTCGCCGTACAGCAGACAGCTGTGAAAAAATAAAAAAAGACGGGAAAGAAGAATTTATCCGTCAAAAAACAGGGCTAATGGTCGATCCCTATTTCTCTGGCACTAAACTACAATGGATACTTGATAATGTGGACGGGGCGCGCGAACGCGCTAAAAAAGGTGAATTATTATTTGGCACCGTTGACACTTGGCTGATTTGGAAAATGACCAATCGCCAAGTCCACGTCACCGATTATACCAATGCCTCACGTACTATGTTGTTCGATATCCATAAAAAAGCATGGGATCCTGAATTACTAAAAATATTTGATGTCCCCGAAACAATGCTACCTGAAGTAAAATCTTCTTCTCAAATCTATGGTAAAACCAATATCGGCGGCGAAGGCAAAATACGCATTTCTATCGCCGGGATCGCTGGCGATCAGCAAGCAGCACTCTTCGGGCAACACTGTGTAAAATCAGGGATGGCAAAAAATACCTACGGGACAGGCTGTTTTTTACTCATGCACACCGGTGACAAAGCAATAGAATCCAAACACAATTTGCTCACTACCATCGCCTGTAGTCCTAAAGGAGAAGTAAATTATGCGCTCGAAGGCTCAGTATTTATTGGTGGCGCATGTATTCAATGGCTCCGTGATGAACTGAGATTTTTTAGTGATTCCTCTGACTCAGAATATTTAACCAGTAAAATTAGTGATAGCAATGGAGTTTATGTGGTTCCTGCGTTCACTGGCTTAGGAGCCCCTTATTGGGATCCCTATGCGCGTGGCGCAATTTTCGGTATTACCCGTGAAATTAACAGAAATCATATTACCCGTGCATCGTTGGAAGCGATTGCTTATCAAACACGTGATATTTTAGAGGCTATGCAAAATGATTCTGGGATCTCCCTAGAATCACTGCGGGTGGATGGAGGCGCCGTAACCAATAATTTTTTAATGCAGTTCCAGGCTAATATTTTAAATATTAACGTTCAACGCCCAACGATAAATGAAAGCTCCGCCTTGGGTGCCGCTTTTCTAGCTGGCCTAGCGACTGGATTCTGGAAGGATGTAAAAGATTTAAAAGGAAAGGATACAACAACTGAAAATGCTACCCCGCCAAAAACATTTATACCCTATATGGAGCAAACAGAGCGTGATCGTCTTTACGACGGCTGGAAAAAAGCAGTTGCACGCGCACAGGCGTGGGAGGAACACGACTAGCTTTTAATTCCACACGCTTTAATGCCTTTAGAGCCTGTTCCAAATCTTCTTGAGCGACTTTCAATTAGAAATTTTAAACAGGCTCTTAGACAAAGACCACCAACACAAAAAGATCAGTGTTGCCATAGTGAACATTAATAATCCAAGACTAAATTGCCCAGTCTGTGGCAATATTGCTGATAATCCAGTGGCTAACCCTGATCCCATATTTTGTAATCCGCCAACCAAAGCCCCGCTGGCACCCGCCAAGTATGGAAAAGGCTCCATCGCCCCAGTCGTCGCCAGTGGAAACAGCATGCCAGCACCAAAAAAGAACAAGGCGGCAGGCAGTAAGAGTGTCCAAACATTCATAAAACCAAACCAACTCGGGATCCACATCATCAACCCAGCGAGTAAACAACTCATCACCGCATACCACATCAAGTTATAAAAAGGTTGATTATCACGTCCGGCATACCATGCACCTAAAAACGCGGCGGGAATAGGTAAAATAAATAGAATACTTACGGTGAGACTGTTTAATTTTAATACGTCCCGCATTAATACACCGACACTGGCTTCAAAAACGGCGATGCCTGCTAATGCACCAATCAACATAATGAGATAACGGCTAAATAACGTATTGGATAACAAGTGATAAAAACTCGCGAACATAGGTTGTGATTCGGTTTGCTCTGGGCGAGTTTCTGGTAAATAGCGAAATATACAATAGGTAACGAGGCTACAGAGCAACAGTAAAAAAGCGTGGCAAGCACGCCATCCAAAATAGCTGCCAAGCATACCACCTATCAATGGAGCGAGTAGCGGGCTAACCAAAATTCCCATATTCAGTAAACTATTTGCATAACGCAATGCCGTACCAGAATACAGATCACGTGGCATGGTACGCGCCATTACTCCAACCACGCCGGTTCCCGTTCCTTGTAACGCACTCGCTAGCACCAACAGGGTCAGGCTATCGGCCAACAGAGCACTTAATGCGCCAAAAATAAAAATAAGCAACCCGGTCAAGATGACCGGCCGACGCCCAATCCGATCAGATAAAGGACCATAAATCAATTGAGAACCACCATAAGTGAGCAGATAGGCAGACATGACTCGTTGTACACTACCCGTAGGCACAGCAAAGTCATGAGCAATCTCTGCGATCACCGGAACATAAATAGTCTGCGCCATCTGCCCTACCGCAATGAGCATAATTAGTATCACTAACAGGTGAAAATTCTCTATTTTTCTCATTAATATTGACTAATTTTTTATGAAATTGAGGGTGTATAAGATGACTGAATATGAAATGATCTGCTAAGAGCCTATTCGAAATCTCTTGTGCTCGCTGATACTTCGTCAAAAATGAGCATCGCTCAAGAAGATTTGGAACAAGCTCTAACAGAACCCGTTAATCGATATCCATCCCCTTGCGAATTAAATACTGATATGGTGTCTGTTTAACATTCTGTGCTAATAATTGATGATCCATAAAACGGCAAAAAGCAGGGATATCACGGGCCGTGGTGGGATCATCGGCAATAATCAATAACGTTTGTCCCTTATCCATATGACGCACCGCCTTACGTACCATCATGACGGGTTCTGGACAACGCATACCCGAAACATTGATGGTTATGTCAGGGTTAGCAAAAGGGGCTCTCATATTTGTTCTCTGTATTATAAAGGCGCATTATATGTATTCATTAACTTACCAACAACAAATGTCGGCTTTACTGTGGCTGGTACTATTCCATATTGTCATCATTACTTCCAGTAATTATCTCGTGCGATTGCCGCTTTCCATTTTCGGTTTTCACACCACTTGGGGCGCATTTACTTTCCCGTTTATTTTCTTAGCCACTGATTTAACCGTACGCATTTTTGGCGCTCGATTAGCGCGGAAGATCATTTTATTAGCCATGCTGCCCGCCCTGTTGATTTCATATATGCTGGCGGTTTTATTCTATCAAGGAAACTGGCAAGGATTATCCGCACTCAATAACTTTAATCTTATCGCCGCTCGTATCGCTATCGCCAGTTTTATGGCCTATATTTTAGGACAGTTCCTCGATGTTCAGGTATTTAACCGTCTACGTCAGTATCGTACCTGGTGGATTGCACCAACAGCAGCAATGTTCTTTGGCAATATTAGTGATACTTTTACCTTTTTCTTTATCGCTTTTTATAAGAGTAGCGATCTTTTCATGGCGACGCATTGGATTGAAATAGCGCTTGTAGATTATAGTTTCAAATTATTTGTCTGCTTATTATTTTTCTTACCGATTTATGGCGCAATGTTAACTGTTTTACTGAAATATTTTTCCGGTCAAACTGACCATCAGTTATCTTTAGCGGCGAGCAGAGCTCACCTCTCGATTTTTAGCAGAACAAAACTATGATATTTATTAGCCATAAAATTAATCATCATTAATTGTTTAAAGAAGGAGCCAAATAAGAGAGTATACCCTTCGCCTTTGAAGTTGCCTTCGGCTGCCAGGGCGGGCGATGAGCGTAGACATACCATGAGGGCGAACACCCGAGCCAACAACGCGGCGGCTTCAAAGGCCAAGGGTATGTAAGTACATGAGGATTGCGCGCACCAGGCAACGCAGGATCCGCGTCACGCAGTAGATTTCGAAAGAAGTCTATTGCAAAACCCCACTACCGGAGACACTTATGTTGAGTATTTTTAAGCCTGCATCCCACAAAAGTAAGTTACCCATAGAACAGGTCGATCCCACCTATCGCCGTTTACGTTGGCAAATTTTTATGGGGATATTTTTAGGTTATGCGGCTTACTATCTGGTACGTAAAAATTTTACGCTGGCAATGTGCCGTATCTAATCGAACTCGGTTTCTCACGCGGTGATTTAGGGGTTGCTCTGTCTGGAATTTCTATCGCTTACGGCTTATCAAAATTTATTATGGGATCAATTTCTGACCGCTCTAATCCACGTGTTTTTCTCTCTGCTGGACTGATTCTATCTGCTGCCGTGATGCTATTTATGGGCTTTGTTCCCTGGGCAACATCAAGCATCACGGTGATGTTTGTACTATTATTTTTTTGCGGGTGGTTTCAAGGGATAGGCTGGCCGCCCTGTGGTCGCACCATGGTGCATTGGTGGTCAAAAAAAGAACGCGGCACCATTGTTTCTATTTGGAATTGTGCTCATAACGTTGGCGGGGGATTACCGCCATTATTGTTTCTGTTGGGGATGGCTTGGTTTAATGATTGGAAGGCGGCATTATACATGCCAGCGCTTAGCGCCATGTTGGTAGCACTCATTACCTTTGCTCTGATGCGCGATACTCCCCAATCCTGTGGTTTGCCCCCCATTGAAGAATATAAAAATGATTACCCAGATGATTACAATAGACCTCTTCGGAAACTAGCATTCATGAGGAATTTTGGTAAAACACTCCTGAACAAGGAGCCGCCATGAAATATGAAGTAATAAAAGTACTGGAAGAGGAAAAATTTCGTCGCTTAACGGGTGTTAAACGCAGTACATTTGAAAAGATGATAAAGATATTGAATGAAGCAGATAAGAGTAAGCAAGGGAAAGGAGGTCGGAAACCCAAGCGGGGTTTAGAAGAGCGCTTATTAATGGCACTGGAGTATATACGAGAATATCGCACTTATTTTCATGTCAGCCAAAGCTATGGCGTGAGTGAGAGCACATGCTATGAAACGATTAAATGGATAGAGAATACGCTAATAAAGCATCCTGATTTTGCCCTACCTGGACGCAAAGCTGTATTAAAAAGGGATAGGGAGTATGAGCTGGTTCTTATTGATGCCACAGAAACGCCGATTGAACGTCCCCAAAAAAACAAAAGCCGTTTTACTCAGGAAAAAAGAAACGACACACCTTAAAAACACAAGTGCTCGTTGATAAAAAAAGTAAAGCAGTCATCTGTACAAGCTTTACGAATGGGAGGCGCCATGATTTTAGGTTGTTTAAGGAGTCTGGTGTGCGAATACATCCTGACATCAAAACAGTTACCGATACAGGTTACCAAGGGCTTGGCAAGATTCATTCAAACTCGGCGTTGCCTAAGAAAAAGACAAAGAAAAATCCCTTAACAAAAGAAGATAAACGCAACAATCGTGCGTTATCAAGCCAGCGTGTATTAAACGAACATGTCATTGGTATGATTAAAAGATTTAAAATTGTATCAGACCGTTATCGAAACAGGCGAAAACGTTTTGGATTAAGATTTAATCTGATTGCTGCAATTTATAATATGGAAATTAGATAAATGATAGTTTCCGAAGAGGTCTAATGAAAAAGCAGAAGAAGAATTAACCGCAAAACAAATTTTCATGCAGTATGTTTTGCCTAACAAATTATTATGGTACATCGCCGTTGCGAATGTTTTTGTTTATTTATTACGCTACGGCATTCTTGACTGGTCTCCCACCTATTTGAAAGAAGTAAAACATTTTACTTTGGACAAATCATCATGGGCTTATTTCTTATATGAATATGCCGGTATTCCCGGCACATTATTGTGTGGTTGGATGTCAGATAAAGTTTTTAACGGCAATAGGGGCGCAACCGGCGTATTTTTTATGCTCCTAGTCACCCTTGCTACCCTAGTTTACTGGCTCAACCCCGTTGGTTATCCCATTATTGATATGATCTGTATGATTACTATTGGCTTTTTAATCTATGGCCCGGTCATGTTGATTGGTCTGCATGCATTAGAATTAGCACCAAAGAAAGCTGCCGGAACCGCAGCCGGTTTTACTGGTCTCTTTGGTTATTTGGGCGGCTCTGTGGCGGCCAGTGCCTTAGTAGGGTATACCGTTGATTTTTTTGGTTGGGATGGCGGATTTATGGTGATGATTGCAGGTAGCATTATCGCGGTTATGCTGTTAATCATGGTTATGTTAAGCGAGAAAAAACATCACGAAGCATTGATCAGTAAAAACATCTAGTTACTTTTTATATATTAGACCTCTTTGGAAACCGTAGCGAGTGATGCGGAGTCAAGGCGCCCGGCGCACAGCAAACTTCGTTAACATGAAGTACATGAGGATTGCGCGCACCGGACAACGCAGGATCCGTATCACGCAGTAGGTTTCCGAAGAGGTCTATTTAGCAATTTCGAGCCGTAGTGTCATCTTTAACTACCACGGCTTTTTTATCGCAAAAAAAAGGAAATAGTAGCCTATGCTAATTCACATGAAGACTCTAATGGCAAGTATGATGTTTGCATTATTAATAATAAATAATGTTTACGCTCTGACCCCTTCCAGCGAAAAACTCGTTATCGCTCACCGTGGAGCCAGTGGCTATTTGCCGGAACATACATTACCCGCTAAAGCGATGGCCTATGCGCAGGGAGCTGACTATTTAGAACAAGATTTAGTGATGACCAAAGATGATCACCTGGTTATATTGCATGATCATTATCTCGATGGCGTAACCAACGTCGCTGAACAATTCCCCAATCTAGCACGTAAAGATGGGCGTTACTACGCGATTGATTTTACCTTGGCTGAAATTAAGTCATTAAAAGCCAGTGAAGTCTTCGATATGGAAAACGGTAAAAAAATACAACGCTATCCCAAACGCTTTCCAATGGGCAAATCTGATTTTCGGATACATACCTTCCAAGAAGAGATTGAGTTTGTTCAAGGGCTAAACCATTCAACGGGCAAAAATATCGGTATCTATCCTGAAATTAAAGCACCCTGGTTCCATCGCCAGGAAGGAAAAGATATTTCGACTAAAGTATTAGCGATACTTAAACAATACGGCTATACCAGTAAAAAAGACAAAGTTTATCTGCAATGCTTTGATGCTAATGAATTAAAACGAATTAAACATGAATTGGATCCCAAAATGGGAATGGATCTAAAATTGCTCCAATTGATAGCTTACACTAATGATAAAGAAACTTTCGAGCAGCAGCCCAATGGTCAATGGACGAATTACAACTATGACTGGATGTTATACAACCAGGCGCAATGAAAAAAATCAAAGAATACGCTGATGGTATCGGCCCGGATTACCATATGCTAATCGATGATAAATCCACCCCAGAAAAAATTTTATTAACAGGCATGACTAAAGAAGCCCATGATAATAACTTGCTAGTATATCCTTATACTATTCGTGCTGACGCTCTGCCTAAATATGTCACCGATGTCGATAAATTATATGAAATTATTTATGACAAAGTGAATGCAGACGGTGTCTTTACTGACTTTCCAGATAAAGGCGTACATTTTTTGCAAAAGCAACGGCAACGAAATTGATAGCCTACTGAGATCGACGATAAATTAAAAACCCTCTATTGGCTGACATAATATTGTCAGCCAATAATAATGATTACCCCAATAAACTCGAAATAGCCGTCCATAAACTATAAAGGATCGCCGAAATAGCCGTCAATCCGATAATAACGACAAACAGGTTACTAATATGACCGCTGTATTTACGCATGGCAGGCACTTTATGGATAGCATACATTGGCATAATAAAGAGTAGCATCGCAATAATAGGCCCTCCCAAATTTTCAATCATCCCTAAAATACTTGGATTGAGCGTTGCCACTGCCCAACAGGTAATCAGTATGAACAATGCAGTGATACGGTTTAATTTATCAGCGTTAATCCTTTTCCCCTTACTGCGCAACGATTTGATGATAATACCATTAAAACTTTCACGAGCGCCTAAATAGTGACCAAAAAAAGACGTGCTTATCGCTACAAAAGCAATAATGGGAGCCACGTAAGCAATGATGGGAGTGTTAAGATGATTAGCCAAGTAAGAAAGGATAGTGATGTTTTGTAATTTCGCTTCCATGAGCTCAGCCGGAGACAAACTCAACACACAGCTAAAAACAAAAAACATAACCGTCAAAACCATCATGACATGGCTATAGGCCAAAATACGTGAACATTTTTTCTCCGCATCATGACCACATTCCGTACGTTTTGCCACAGCGAAAGCAGAAATAATAGGAGAATGGTTAAAAGCAAACACCATGACAGGAAGCGCCAACCATAAAGTCATTAATATACCGCTACCACTTTCAGGCATCGAGGTATGTTGAAAAATCGCCCCTGACCAATTTGGAATTAAATAGAGTGCAAGTAACATCAATATGGCAATGAAAGGAAAGACTAAAGCACTCATCGCTTTAAGAATAAAGCCCTCACCAAACCGAACAATACCTATCATCCCTATAATTAAAAGTAGTGACAAAAGGGCACGTGGAGGCGATGGCAACCCCATTTGATGTACGATAAAACTATCGACCGTATTCGTCATAGCCACACCATAAACCAACAAAATGGGATAGATAGCAAAAAAATAAAGTAAGGTAATCAGCTTACCAACCCCAATACCAAAATGTTCTTCAACAACCTCAGTAATATCTTCACCCGGATTTTTACCAGATAGAACGAAACGACACAAACCACGATGGGCAAAAAAAGTCATTGGGAAAGCAATGATTGCCATAATGATCAGTGGTAGTACACCACCTACGCCCGCATTAATTGGTAAAAAAAGAACACCAGCGCCAATAGCCGTACCATACAAACTTAACACCCACATGGTATCACTCGTCTGCCATCTGCTAGCAGAATTTGCTTTTGCAGAAGCAATGACGCCAGATTGAGTCGTGCCCATAAAATATCTCCGATTTAAACACCGTAAATTAAAATTAAGATTAAGATTTGACAAGTAGATACCTGGTCAACAGGTTATTGGTTCCTGTAATCAAATTGAGTAAAAAATCAGTAAAAATAATGTGATTATATTTTTTTATCGATGGTATTTTTTCAGTATTATACGACAAAATGTTAAATTTAAATTAGCCGAATGGGTAATCCTATTTCTATCGTCCACTAAGTTATAGCCCCCTATTTTTTTGACAACACTGCCTACTTAAAAAATAAGTATTCAATACTCTAAAATTTTTAATTTTTATATATAACCGAATCAGTCTAATTTGATTCAAGACGAAGGAGCACAGACGGTACAAATAGTACGGCAAGCGACGACAACGTAGAATCAAGTTAAAATGATTTGGCTATATACCCTTCGCCTTTGAAGCCTGTTGGCTGCGGATGTTCGCCCGAATCACGTAGTTTATCTACGCTCATCGCGCTCTCTCCCTGGCCGCCTAGCGGCAAACTTGAAAGAGACTGTGGGCACAGACCTCCTTGAGCAAATAAAACGAGCTCACAATCACTCTTAATAATAAAAAGATAACTCTCATTACCAAATACTACCGTGATCATGCTCTCAAATATAGAATAAACGCAGAAATGAAAAATTATTTAAATATTTTAATTATTTTCTTACAATAATTATTAAATAATTTTAATCAATAATGATTACAATATGCCAATTGCACTGAAAATTTCGATTAATTTTGCGGGGAAATACAATATAAAATAAATTAATTTTACAACGGCTGTTTAAGTATCATTTACTTTACAGATTTAATTTTAAATAACTTATGTTAATTTTATCTATATATGAATAATAATATATTAGTTATGTTGATATATAAAATCCCACGACCATAAAATTAATTGTTTACCCAACCTTTACGAATCAGCGACGCAAAGCAATAACGGTAAAACCTCAATAATTTTCTCATGATACTATTTCCCCACAGACACCAGCCATGTTGTGACAGAAAACAACTGATCAAACCAACGAAAAAAGCGCCTAGCATATCCAATGGCCAATGGAGACCTAAATAAATGCGTGACCAAGCAATCGTCAAGGCAACTATCATTAAGCTGATACCAGACCAAAGCCTATGCCAGAATAAAAAAGCCAATGCAAAAGTGAATATAGCGCTACCGTGATTACTCGGAAAAGCATTATTAGGAGCGTGAAACAAAAAGGTATAACCAAAATTTTCAACAAAAGGCCGATCGGAGGGGAATAGATGTCCTATCAGATAAGCAACACAGAGCGCAAATATCAATGCAATAGCAGTTTTAACCAGCAATTGACGCAATAATACAATACGATCAGAAGGCCCCCATAACCACAAACCCACTAGCAGCAGCGGAATAATAAAAATAACATACTTAGCCACCATACTAGCGAACATAATCATGACAACAGAAGAGCTCGGAGTAGCGTTAATAATAGTAAAAAAGAAATGATTAAGTTGTTCCATTGTTAAACTGTTCACAAAATCTATAAAGTTTAAGAGCCTGTGCGAAATCTTCTTTGACGAAGTATTAGCGAGCACAAAAGATTCCGAATATACCCAATGAATTCCGAGTTACGGCAAGGCAGCAATCAATCGAATCTCCGAAGTGTATACCGTTTGCCTTTGAAGTTGCCGCTAGGCGGCCAGGGCATGTGACCCGATGAGCGCGTAGACCTACTACGTGATTCGGGCGCATGTCCCGCAGCCAACAACGCGGCGGCTTCAAAGGCGAAGGGGATAGGCGCTAAGCGATAATCCCAGCCAAGCAAGGCCAAAGGATCACTATCATGGAACCCGCTAGTGTAAGTAACACATTAGCGATGGCATAAGTACCCGCATAACCTAACGCCGGAATATTACTGCGGGCGGTATCACTAATAATATCCATAGCAGGCGCACAAGTACGCGCTCCCATAATAGCACCAAACAACAAGGCGCGATTCATACGTAAAATATACGCACCAAACAAAAAACAAATAACGACGGGCACCAGACTCACTATTAAAGCAGAGAACAATATCTGAATACCGATAGTACCAAAATTACTGCTTATCCCCCCTCCAGCACTGAGTCCTACACCTGCCATAAACACCATCAAACCAAACTCTTTCACCATGTTTAAAGCGCCCTGAGGAATATAGCCAAAAGTAGGATGATTAGCGCGTAAGAACCCTAACATAATCCCTGATAACAATAATCCAGCGGCATTACCAATGCCAAAATTAAAGCTACTAAACTGGAAAGTAATCAGTCCAATCATTAACCCCAGAATAAAGAAAACACAGAATGCGAGCAAATCAGTAATTTGGCTATGAATAGCGATAAACCCTATTTTCTCGGCAATGCTTTTTACTCGCCGCGCATCACCACTCACCTGAAGAATATCGCCTTTATTCAATACGATATTATCATCGATTGGCATTTCAATTTGACTACGAATCACACGATTAAGAAAACAGCCATGGTCAGTCAGCTTCAAATGACCCAGTCGTTTTCCAACGGTATTACTGTTTTTTACTACTATCTCTTCGGTGACGATCCGCAGATCCAGCAAATCGCGATCAAAAACTTCTTTACCATTGCGAAAACTGGGATCCAAACAGGAGTGAGCATCAGGGTAGCCCACCAAGGATATTTCATCGCCCAACTGTAAAATGGCGTCACCATCTGGATTAGCTAATATTCCGTTGCGCCTAATCCGTTCTATATAACAACCCGTTTGACGATAAATACCTAATTCACGTAAATTTTTTCCATCAGCCCAAGCAACGAGCTCAGAGCCCACTCGGTAAGCACGGATAACAGGTAGATACACTTTACGCTGACTATCAGTATCCAACCCGCGCTCTCTAGCAATTTGCTGAGCGCTGGTGGAGAGATCCTGATGTTGTAATTTAGGAAGATAACGCGCGCCGAAAATGAGGCTAACTAAACCTATTAAATAAGTTACCGCATAACCGAGGCTCAAATTATCCTGCGCGTGTTGCAGCAATGAGACACTACTAATACTATGGTGTAATGCATCACCGGCACCAACAAAAATAGGGGTAGATGTCATTGATCCGGCAAGGATACCCGCCGTCAAACCGATACCCCAATCGAATAATTTACCTAAACCTAAGGCTAATATCATGGCGCTACTGACCATCACTGTAGCCAGTATCAGATAATTTTTTCCATCACGAAAAAAAATAGAAAAGAAATTGGGGCCGGCTTCAACACCAACACAAAAAATAAATAGCATAAAGCCAAGATTGAACGCTTCAGTATTCATAGTGAAATGCTGCTGCCCCAGCAACAGCGATACCACTAAAACCCCGATCGAGCTACCGAGCTGGATAGAGCCGAATCGGACTTTACCAAGGCACAGTCCGAGCGCTAGGAGAACGAATAGCAACAAAATATAATTGCCATTTAATAAATGTACGATGTTTATGTTCACAGGAGACAACTTAATTGATTATTCATTCGCTCCATTAAGCCTCCTGTAAAAATAAGGTATAGCGCGGCGGGTCTTATCAATGAGGTGAGCCATCTTCACCTACTGCATACTGACAAATAGACTGATGCTTAGTCTACACCAATCTTAGTCACTTTAATCTACGAATTGAGTAGAAATTTTTACCAAGCTTCGCGTAAATATTAAAATCTACTCCTTTCTGTTTTTCCAGTATTCATCGCACTATGGAGCGATTATCGCGAAAAAGCTTACTTCCCAATACAAAAATTGGAGAAAATTTCCCCGAGTAAATCATCAGAGCTGAATTCCCCCGTTATCTCTTCTAATGCAGATTGCGCTAAACGTAATTCTTCTGCTAATAATTCACCCGCCTGCATAATTACCAATTGTTCGTGGCCGTTGTTGAGATGTTTAAGTGCCTTTTCTAACGCATCCAAATGACGGCGACGCGCCAAAAAATGACCTTCAGGATGCTGAGTAAACCCCATGCTTTTTTTAAGATACTGCTGCAAATTTTCTATACCTTGACCTGTCTTGGCGGATAAACGAATAACGGGATACCCTTTAACTTCAGTTAAGCCACATTGTTCATCCGTCATATCTATTTTATTGCGCACTACAATGATAGGCAGCGTAGTCGGCAGGCGTGCAATCAATTCTGGATCCGGTAACGTTGCTTCTGTGCTGCTACTATCAACAATAAACAGCAAGCTATCGGCGTTTTCTATCTCATGCCAAGCTCGCTCGATGCCGATTTTTTCTATTATTTCGCTGGTTTCACGCAACCCAGCAGTATCGATAATATGTAGCGGCATACCATCAATATGAATATATTCTCGTAATACATCGCGAGTAGTACCGGCAACAGCAGTCACTATCGCGCTCTCTTTGCCCGCTAATGCATTAAGTAAACTCGATTTACCTGCATTGGGACGGCCAGCGATAACCACTTTCATCCCTTCACGTAATAAACTACCTTGATGGGCAGCGGCTTGTACTTTTTTCAATTCATTAATGATGTTATTAAGTTGGCCTTCAATTTTACCATCCGACAAGAAATTGATTTCTTCTTCTGAAAAATCCATGGCCGCTTCAACATAAGCGCGCAAATCAATTAAATTTTGACTGAATGCCTTAATACGATCAGAAAAAACGCCTTGGAGTGAATTGACTGCGGAGCGAGCGGCTTGCTCTGAATTGGCATTAATTAAATCAGCAACCGCCTCGGCCTGTGTCAAATCGATTTTGTTGTTTAGAAAGGCACGTTCTAAAAATTCGCCGGGGCGTGCGATACGTAATCCGGGTAATGGCAGCGCCAAAATACGCTTTAGTAGTAAATCTAAAACAATGGGACCGCCATGGCCTTGCAATTCAAGAATATCTTCGCCAGTAAAGGAATGGGGTCCCTGAAAGTAAAGGGCAATACCTTGATCCAAGATACTATTGCTATCTTCATCATAAAATTTCAGATAATGCGCGTAACGGGGGGGGGGTAATTTATTTAGTATGGCTTGTGCTACGGCGCTCGCCAACGCGCCAGAAATGCGTAATATCCCGACACCTCCACGCCCAGGCGGAGTAGCTTGAGCGACTATCGTGTCATTTTCTTTATTATTTTTCATTTGATTATGCTATCTATCAGCTTTTTATCGAATGTGCTTCGCCGCCCAAATCGTCAATAATTTTGCTAATCAAACAGCTCAGTTCGCCAGTCATTAGAATAAAATCGGCGTCAAAACGTTGGGCAAAATCTTCGCGGTCGATATTATCATTTTGTTTACGTAGTGTGTCGGCAAATTTTAAACGTTTTAATGAAGCGTCGTTGTTTAGAACAAACTGTAGACTCCCTCGCCAATCTAGTGCCAATTTAGTGACTTGTTTGCCCGCTTCGATATGTGAAGCAATTTCATCACTGACTAAATCTTGTTGCTTACAGCGGATAACCCCTTCGTCTTCTTGAACTGCTTTTAATTCTGCTTCGTTCATGAGCGTAAAATCATTGGGTAAGTCGCCAGATTTTATCCACTGTGTCAAAGTAAATTCAATCGGCGTTTCTAGCCTTAGCGGTACAACGGGTAAAGAACCTAAACTTTTACGTAATAATGCCAAAGCATCCTCTGCCTGTTTAGCGCTAGCAACATCAATCATAATAAAATTATTAATATGATCAATCCATAACAACGTTTGACTAAAGCGACTAAAAGCACGTGTAGCTAAGCTAGCTACAATGTCGTCTTTAAGTGCTTTTTTGTCGGTGTTTTTAAGTTTACGATGCTGCTCACGTTCTAAACGATCAACTTGAGTTTGTAACTCTTGTTTAATTACCGCTGTCGGTAAAATTTTTTCTTCTTTACGAATACAAAGAATAATTTGATTATTAATATTATGTATTAACGCATCACTCTGTGATCCCATAGGTGAAACCCAACCCATTGTCGAAATATTTTGACGAGGACAGGGAGAAAAAATGAACTGACTTAATTTTTCTTCTATTTTTTCTGCGGACGGTAAAGTATTCTTACTCAAGCGATAAATCATTAAATTATTTAACCATAACATAGTCTTATCCTAAATTTGAATCAAATTATTAACCCCAGCCAGCGGAGATCCTGAACACTATTTAATCTAAAATAATACTCAATAGGAGTATTATGCACTCTTTTATTACCTGTCATCATTGTTATCATGCAGTCATCAGGTACAGAATCTAACTGATAAAATAAAAAAATAAGTCGCTATTATAATAATTCTAATTGAATAAGCGATAAGAGTTTATCAGTGTAAATAATAAAAAAATGCTAACACCAGGGATTTTATTATCGTTTCGTATCTGTTAAATATATATACCTCCTCGTGGGAAACCTATTCGAAATCTTTTCGGACGGTTAAAAAAGATCTCGAATGAGGAGGTATATTTCCATCGCGTCATTAAAGAGTAAAAAATCATCATTTAAATTAATGATTAAAGCGAACTGGCGTTTTTAATTCTAATATGACTAAAGTAATTTTTACCCTGACATTTAATAGGGATCTGAAATGGCTGAAATAAAGCAACCTTCTCCAGTACATGGCACTCAATGTATTTCTACTCAGCTTTCACGACAGATCATCTCATTATGTGACAATAGCAGTGAGCCTTGGGCAATTAAAAATTATGAATCACGGTATTTATATGCCAATGCTGAATATATAGAATTATTAAACTTACCGACAGAGTTTAATATTACAAATCAATTAGACAGTGACATTCCTCACCCTAGCTCAAAATCTGCTTCTTATTTCCATAAATATGACCGTGAAGTTCAAGCATCAGAAAAAAATGTCTTTTCACTTAATATTTATCCTTTTGGCAGTAAAGAAATAATTCAACCCTATATTTGTAAAAAAGCCCCTTTCTATGATGAGAAAGGGAATTGTATGGGTATTATCTTACATACCAAAAAACTGCAAGTTTTTTCAGCCATACAATACCTAAATAAAGCATCACTTAACGCAGGGGTTGATCAAAATATCAAAATACAGAAGAAAAAAAATTTCTTCACTGATAAAGAGCTTGAGGTAATATTTTTTCTAATGCAATCAATAAAATGTAAATTAATCGCCGAAATATTAGGCCTTTCTTGTAGAACCATAGAAAATAAATTACAGAGTATGTATAAAAAAGCCAATGTCTGTTGTCTAGATGATTTTAAAGCATTTTGCATTAAGAACGGTTTTGATAAATACAACAAGCCGATTTCGAAGATTTTACCGCATGACATCACTACCAGTACGCTACTGCACCCATGAAATAAACAAGGGTGCAACTGCTCAAAAATTTTTACCTCATTAAATTTTTGGCTCGGCGCTGATCAAAGCTTTACCTGCTGGTGTATCAGTATATTGATCAAAATTAGTGATAAAACGCTGTGCCAAGGTTTCAGCTTTTTGTTGCCATTGATTAAAACTGCTATAAGTATTTCTAGGATCGAGGATGCTAGCATCCACGCCTGGTAATGTGGTTGGAAACTTCAAGTTAAATATCGGCAAGGTATTAAAAGTAGTCGCCTTATCGATTTCCCCATTAAGAACGGCATCAATAATAGCACGAGTGTTTTTGATAGAAATACGCTCACCAGTACCATTCCAGCCGGTGTTCACTAAATACGCTTGAGCCCCTACCGCTTGCATTCGCTTTACCAAAACCTCCGCGTATTTTGTCGGATGTAGCAGTAAAAAGGCAGCACCAAAACAGGCTGAAAAAGTCGGTGTCGGTTCGGTTATACCACATTCAGTACCCGCTAGCTTGGCAGTAAAACCTGACAGAAAATGATATTGCGTTTGATCAGCATTCAAGCAAGACACTGGGGGCAATACACCAAAAGCATCGGCGGTTAAAAAAATCACCTTTTTAGCATGCCCAGCTTTAGAGATAGGCTTAACAATATTTTTTATATGATCAATAGGATAGGAAACGCGTGTATTTTCAGTCTTCGAATTATCATTGAAATCAACAGTGCCATCCGCCAACACTACGACATTTTCCAGTAGTGCATTAGGTTTAATAGCATGGTAGATATCAGGCTCTGCCGCGGCGGATAAATTAATGGTTTTGGCATAACAGCCGCCTTCAAAATTAAATACCCCCTCATCATCCCAACCATGTTCATCATCCCCGATAAGTTGACGTTTAGGATCAGTAGACAACGTCGTTTTCCCCGTACCAGACAAACCAAAGAAAATAGCAACGTCGCCTCGATCCCCCACATTGGAAGAGCAATGCATCGAAGCGATGCCCTTCAATGGCAATAGGTAATTCATGATTGAAAACATCCCTTTTTTCATCTCACCACCATACCAAGTACCGCCAATCAGTTGCATACGCTCGGTCAGGTTAAAGGCGACAAAATTTTCTGAATTCAATCCCTGTTGTTGCCATTGTGGATTGGTACATTTGGCACCATTCATCACAATAAAATCAGGCTCGAACTGCTCCAATTCTTCATTAGACGGACGGATAAACATGTTTTTGACGAAATGAGCCTGCCAAGCAACCTCAGTAATAAAACGAACTTTCAGACGACTATTTTTATTTGCGCCACAAAAAGCATCAATGACAAATAGACGTTTATTTGAAAGTTGCCGAGTGACCAATTGTTTTAACTGGCTCCATGTTTCCTGAGTCAACGGCCTATTATCATTTTTACCTTTATTTTGATCAGACCACCATAAAACATCACTTGTCGTTTCATCACGTACAATATATTTATCTTTAGGTGAACGCCCGGTAAAAATACCTGTGTCAACAGCAATTGCGCCTAACTCGGTGACGATACCACGCTCATAGCGCTCTAACTCTGGCTTGGTTTCTTCTTTAAATAAGCACTCATAACTTGGGTTATAAATAACCTCGCTGACATTTTTGATACCATAAACGGCGAATTGCTGTTCAAACTTCATACCAACTCCTCGATCATCAATTTTTCATGTATACCCAATGAATTTCTATAGCCAAATCATTTTAACTTGATTCTATTTTGTACTGCCTGTGCTCCTCCGCCTTGAATCAAATTAGACTGATTCTGCTCTATATACCCTTCACCTTTGCTGTTGGCTGCAAGCGTTCGCCCGGAATCACGTACCTTGGCCGCCGCCTAGCAGCAACTTGAAGGGCTGTGGCTAGTAGGAGGGGAACATGTCACAAACTTTTCACTCTGTACAGCGGCGTAATAATGTTGAATATCCTTCATTCGATGACGATTCTTTCGAGCACGGCTGATACAAAGCCAGCTATTTGTCAGCAAAAAAATAATCAACACAAACAATAACAAGCTAGTACCTAGATAACGGATTAAGGTGATCATGCCTGGCTCGTTGTGTAGAGTAATATGGCAAGTGCCATTTGTATCTAAGAAAATATGGCTGACAATACCTTCGGCTTTGAACGGGGTATTGAGTAACTGATTAGAAAGACGTTGTAGCTCTCGCCATTGCTCCAAAGCACTATATTCAAATAGTGATACCGAAGGAGCAGGGTGATCCACCCATTGTTTTCCTTCATCGCTGATAATTAAAAAGCCACCTGGGACAAGGTTACTCAAAATCTCAGTGGCTTTGTGGGTTTCACGATAAACAAACGATGAAATTACTATATTAATCAGTTTTTTCAATGCATTTGCGCTGACAGGGCGCAATAACACATTCACGCCACTCAGGGCACCTGAACGTGTGCTGATGACTAACGAGGCCCAGTCGTTAGTATTACATAAGTTAACTAGCGCATTTTTTAATCGAATACAATCTGATGTTTTTTCACATAATGTCCCCGTTTTTAAAACGATATCCGCAAAATTTTTTAGCAGTGCCATTTCCGGTTTTTCAACCGTTACCGCTGATGGCAGTGTTGTATTAGTATCACTCCTGGTTTGTAGAGAGGGCATGGGTGGGTGCAATTGTTGTTTAACCGCACTCATTAACGCGGCAGCTTTTTCAATGACTGCCGATTCAGGTTGTGGTAAAGGTATGGCTTAGGTGTTATAAATTGACGTACAATATCGAAATGATTTATTGACCTATAAATACCAAAATGACTTATCCCTTAAAATTTCGTCAACATGTATTGGCTTTCAAAAAGAAAGAAGCCCTCACTTATGCTGAAACCGCCGACCGTTTTGGTGTAGGAAGTGCCAGTTTGATGCGATGGGCGAAACGCCTGGAGCCTTGTTTGACGCGTAATAAACCCGCTACCAAAATAAACAGAGCGGCGTTGATTCTGGATGTGGAAACCTACCCTGACGCGTCTCAGCACGAGCGGGCGCCACGGATGGGTGTGAGTGCCAGGGGTATCTGTGATGCCTTAAAGCGGGCGGGTTTTAGCTATAAAAAAAACATTTTATCCCCCCAAAGCCGACGTCCAAGCTCGAAAAGATTTTCAGACTAAGCTCCAGGGCTAACGTGGATGAAAGCGGTTTTGCTCATGATATGCCGCGTCTTTATGGTTATTCAGTGAAAGGGAAGCGCTGTTACGGCCAACACGATTGCCATGCCAAAGCACGTACTAATGTCATTGGTGCACAGCTTAACGGAAAATTAACTACGGTTTGTACCTTCGACTGCCATATCAACAGCGATATTTTTTATGCCTGGGTCACCCAAGATTTACTGCCAAAATCCCCTCCAGGGGCAGTCCTTGTGATGGATAATGTGCGCTTCCATAAACGCCAAGACATCCAGACTGCTATACAGAAAGCTGGCTTTATTCTCGAATATCTCCCCACGTATTCTCCTGACATGAATCCCATTGAGCACAAATGGGCTCAAGCTAAAGCCCTTCGCAGAAAGCGACTATGTGATATCGATACCTTGTTTTCTGACCCTTTATTTTAAATCAATTTATACCGCATAAGCCATAACCCTTTATTCCAATAGATACTCGAGCAATCAAAAGGCGTAAAAACAAAATTATGGCTCTGTTTACTGCTAGGAGGAACATAGCACATCCCCCGGCCTTGAATTTGCAACATATCACCGACACGCAGTGGGATTTTTGCTAGTGCCTCGATATCTGTTACTTTATGACGTTGAACACCTTGAATCCAATTGATACTCAATTTCAGTGGTAAGCTCAAAGGAGCATACAATAGCAACATAATTAAAATCAGTAATGAACCCATTACTAAAATGAGGTTTTTTCTCCAGCCGTGTAAAGGAAAATATTTTGCTTCCACATGAAGCGACAAATAGCGCCCTTGACGTATCACTCGCCGATTAGCATAGATATCTATATCTGTTTTTTTATCTAAATCATTAACGATGTAAGGTCTCCAATGGAGTGGATAAATCAAATCGATAACACCCAAAGAAATATTATCCATTTGATTTTGATGTGATTCACCAAATAGCCCCCAACGTTTTGGTGTGCCATTTAAGCAATATATCTCCTGTAAGTCTGAGGGGGAAAACGGATGAAATAATCGCCAACATAACCACGCAATGATGATTAAAGCAATAAACATCAACCAAAATGATATTAAAGCAGGACTAATTAGACTAAAGAATGAAAGTGATAAAGCGATACAAAGCATGATGGCGTGTTTCTCACCGCCAGGATGACGTAAAGCACGCTCCTCCGGTGTTTCTTTCCGAATATTTTTTAACTTAATGCATTTATCGTCGTTTTCGTGGATAGATGCATCTTGTATTGAATGAGTCACCCTTTTAGGCTGATGATTTTTTAACATATTATTTAATTTTTTGAATAGGCTCTAAGAGCCTGTTCCAAATCTTCTTGAGCGACGCTCAATTGAGGAAAAAATAAGCGAAAAAGCGCAGTTCCTTTTTATATTTAATGAAGATAGAAAATGAGCATTTTGAGCCCGTTTTTGACGAAGTATCAGCGAGCACAGGAGATTTCGAACAGGCTCTTAGAATAACTCTTCAACCTGATCATCATCCATTGCTAATTTAGTTTCCACCTTAGTTGCTACCTCCCGTGCCGCGTACACCGTAGGCTGTGTTCCTTCAATAAAATATTCTACACGACTTCCAGAACCGCCTTTTGATAATTTACCGGTCTGTTTATCAATCATCACACTAACAATACCTTCAGGAAGAATGGTTTTTTTCTCCGGTATTCCCGCTAAAGCCACTTTCATAAAATCATTCCAAGCTCCCTGCGCGCTCTTGGCTCCCCCTTCAACACCAGAGATTTGATTTTCTATTACACCAGCAACACTACTGCTGCCTAAACTCCGGCTGTGATCGTCAAAACCAATCCACACAGAGGTCACTATGTCTGGTCCATAGCCAGAAAACCAAGCATCTTTTGAATTATTCGTCGTCCCTGTTTTTCCACCAATATCATTACGCTTTAGATCACCTATCGCTCGCCAACCTGTGCCCATCCAGCCTGATTCTCCAAAAATATTGCTGTTCAGTACATCACGCATCAAGAAAGATAACTGCCTACTGATCACTTGAGGCGCATATTTTTGCTTTTTCTCTTTTTTATTTCCTTTAGTGGCCAATAATTCTATCGTTGCTGCTCCCCGTGCAGGTAGGTGATTGATCTGATTAATTTCTGAATTCGTTCTATTTTCGTTAAAAATTACTGCCGAGGATTTAATCTTTTCCTCAATAACAGGCGGATTAAAACACTCACCAGCTATTTTAGGTTGTGCTACAAACAACAGATTACCCGTATTATCGCTGATTTTACTGATAAAATAGGGGTCAACCAAATAACCGCCATTAACTAAGACCGAGTAACCGCGCACCAGCTGTAACGGCGTGAATGAGGGCGATCCCAAAGCCAATGACTCTGTCCGAACAATATTTTGGGCTGGAAAACCAAAACGTTGCAAATAATCAGCTGCATAATCAACCCCTATAGAACGTATTATTCTAACCATAACGACGTTTTTCGATTGCCCTAAGCCCTGACGCAAACGGATAGCACCGCTATAAGTCGGTGGAGAATTTTTAGGGCGCCACTCAACACCCGCCCCAGCATCCCAACGAGAAATCGGCAAATCATTAAAAATACTGGATAATGTAAACCCTTTATCCAATATAGCCGCATACAAAAAAGGTTTAATATTCGACCCTACCTGACGTAATGACTGGGTCACGCGATTAAATTTGCTATGATTAAAATCAAAACCACCGACTAATGCGCTAATCGAACCGTCATTAGGATTGATAGAAACTAACGCAGAATTGACAGCGGGCACTTGTGCTAACCACCAACTATTATTGACTTTTCTTACCCAAATCTGCTGACCAAGATGAACCACATCATTCACCTGTTTAGGTATTTTTCCTTGAAGAGTGTCAGATTTAAAAGGACGAGCCCAGCGAACTCCCTCCATTGATAAAATGACATAGTTACCATCAGAGAGTAAGACGGTGGCATTTTTTTCATTCACTTGAGTCACTACAGCCGGTAACAATGAGCCATAAACAGGCAAGGTGCCTAACCAATCCATGATTTGTTCATAACCCCATGCGACTTCCCCTGCTTTCCATAGCACATCAGATGCGCCACGATAACCGTGTCGCATATCATAAGCTAGCACATTGGCTCTTAGTGCTTTAGTTGCCGCCAATTGTAATTTTTTAGTAATGGTCGTGTAGACTTGATAACCATCAGTGTAAGCATTCTCACCAAAGCGTTTTATCATTTCTTGGCGTACCATTTCACTCAGATAAGGGGCTGAAAATTCAACTTGTGCGGCATGGTAGTTAGCGATTATGGGCTCATCACGTGCCTGTTTATATTGTTTTTGAGTAATGTAATTGACCTCTAACATCCTCGTTAGCACTACATTGCGACGGCTCATAGCACGATGATAGGAATACAATGGATTAAAAATAGAAGGTGCTTTAGGCAATCCGGCGATCACTGCCATTTCAGCCAAAGTGAGTTGGCTAATTTTTTTACCAAAATAAACTTCTGCTGCTGCGCCAACACCATAAGCACGATAACCGAAATAAATTTTATTCAAATACAACTCGAGAATTTCATCTTTAGTCAAAAATCGCTCAATACGAAGCGCCAAAAATATTTCTTTAATTTTTCGAATGATACTCCGCTCTCGATTTAAGAAAAAATTCCTGGCTAATTGTTGAGTAATAGTACTCGCGCCCTGAGAAGCATACCCAGAAGATAATACAACGAAAATGGCGCGTAAAATACCAATGGGATCAATACCGTGATGTTTATAAAAACGACTATCTTCGGTAGCAATAACAGCCTGGATCAACTGCTGTGGTATCTGACCTAAAGACAATGGAATACGTCGCTTTTCACCGTATTGTGCAATCAGTTCACCCTCAGCACTGTACACCAGCATCGGTGTTTGTAATCGAATATCTTTCAGCACAGCAACGTCAGGTAGCTGCTGATCAATATATTTGTATAAGCAAAATATTGAAACTGCTCCCAATAAAATGCAACAAATCACAAAAATCAAAAAATATTTTACGAGCTTCACCCAAGATTTCCCATTCAATGTCATCCAGGCAGTTTATAAACACACCTACTGTAGTATAAATACAAACCTATCCATCATATACCCTTCGCCTTTCAAGTTACGGCGGCGTTGGCGGCGGGTGCTCGCCGAATCACGTAGTCTATCTACGCTCATCGGTCGGTCGCCCTGGCCGCCTTGCCGTAACTCGAAATTGATTGGGTATACATTTTTCATGCTAGCTCTTAGTAATGGGGCAGGGATTACTACACGGATGTACTCACAACTATGGCAGGTAGGTCTAGATATTCAAATGAATTTTATAAGGGCGCGTGCAAAGTACAACTCACTCAATATAAAAAATAAATAAAAATCATCAGCCAGATCCCATAATCTGGAATAGCCACAACGCTGCCTTTCTACCGAAAAAAAATTGTACAAAAAATCTAATCTATTTTTTTTTCGGATTACTTTTATTAGTCACCAATAACGTAATCTGCCTCGCGGAGCAAAAAAATAATCTCATTAATATGGAATTTCAAGACACCCCAGTATCTGTGGTACTACAGGCTCTGGCGGATTATAAGCAACTGAATCTGATCACAACCACAGAAGTCAAAGGTAATCTAAACCTTAGATTAATCGAGATTCCTTGGACACAAGCATTAACCATTATTGTACGAATGGCTAAATTGAAAGTTGAACATGAAGGGAATGTGATGATGGTATTTTCTGAGCGAGAAATCAGAGACAAAGAGCAACAAAGTGCAAAAATACGCGATGAACAAAAACCAAAATTAGAAAATCTAATATTGACACTACAGCATGCTAATGCAGAAGAACTCGCAGAAAATCTAAGCACCAGCCATGGTTCGTTAATTTCTGATAAAGGCAGTATAATAGCCGATAAACGAACCAATAGTTTGTTAATTCGTGATATCCCAGAGTCGCTGAAAACATTAAAAACCTGGTTAAAAGAAATGGATTTTCCCTTACAGCAAGTGCATCTGGCCGCTCACATCGTAACGATAAGCAGCCAAGATTTGCATGAGTTAGGCGTACGCTGGGGATTTAAAAACGAAGAGGGAATGAACCCTCTTCGATTAAATAATTTTAACGTTAATATACCGTTACAAAATCCCGCACTGGTAGCTGGTTTTCAAGTTGCGCGGATTAATAGCCGTTTACTGGATCTTGAACTCAGCGCGCTTGAACAGGAAAAACAAGTAGATATCATCGCTAGCCCACGTTTAATCACTTCTCACCAACAAACAGCGAGTATTAAACAAGGTACTGATATCCCCTATCCTGTAGCAAGCGGCACAAAAGGGGCGACTACTGTCGAATTTAAAGAAGCAGTGTGACGCCCAAAATATTACGTAACGGCCTCATTACACTTAAACTAAAAATCAGTCAAAATATGCCTGGAATGGCAATGAAACGGGGTGAAGAAGAAACATTCGCTATCGATAAACAAGAGATAAAAACACAAATTACAGTAAAACAGGGTGAAACCATTATTCTTGGTGGTATCTTTCAACAAAAAAATAATCAAAGAGCCTATAAAGTACCAGGATTAGCTAATATTCCTCTATTGGGGCGATTTTTTAAACAAGATACTAACCAAAAAGATCGGCGAGAACTCGTTATTTTTATCACACCAAAACTCATCTATACCCAATGAATTTCGAGTTACGGCAAGGCAGCCAGGTTGTGAGAGCGATGAGCGTAGATAGACTACGTGATTCGGCGAACACTCGCAGCCAACAACACGGCAGCTTCAAAGGCGAAGGGTATTACCATGAAGGCGAGCACCCGCAGCCAACACCGCCGTCACGTCAAAGACGAAGGGGATATTCTTAAAAAATAGGGTTTTGGCATCTATTTGCAACTTTTTACGGTTTTAAGGCTGCTAAATTTGACGCTGCGACTGATTTAGCTTACAAGTGTTACCAAATTGAGATGTAGAGCTGAATCAGTTTAATTTGATTCAAGGCGGAGGAGCGCAGACAGTACAAATAGTACGGCAAGCGACGACAACACTTAAATCAAACTAAACTGATTTGGCTATATACCCTTCGCCTTTAAAGCTGCCGCTAGGCGGCCAGGGCGTGAGACCGATGAGCGTAGTACGTGATTCGGCGAACTCCCCGCAACCGACAACATGGCAGCTTCAAAAGCGAAGGGTATATAAATCACAATTGATATGACAATCTTCAAATTTAAAGGCTGAAGATAAAAAATGAGGTAAACTCTAAGAGCCTATTCGAAATCTTCTTTAACGAAGAAAAGATAAGCAAAAACGCGCAGTTGCCTTTTATATTTAATGAAGAGTGTAAATGAGCATTTTGAGTTTGTTTTGACAAAAGACTGCTTGCAAAGCCGTAGCGAGGGGTATACCCAATGAATTTCGAGTTACGGCAAGGCGGCAAGGGTGTGAGACCGATGAGCGTAGACATACTACGTGATTCGGCGAGCACCCGCAGCCAACGCCGCCGTAACTTGAAAGGCGAGGGGTATCAGCGAGTACAAGAGATTTCCAATAGGCTCTGAATGGAAAACTTAGCTAGGATTTCCTTACCAAAGACACTAGACTGACTTTTAATAAAAATCCTTAACCTTAAGGGCAGTCGGCAACATTAGGATATAAAAAATAAGGACAACAAATAGCGTATACAGAATTCACAAAAGGTAATCAATTTAGAAACAGATCTAGTCTTAGATCCCGCCGCTAATGCAATTGGCGGGGCGGGTTGTCATCAACGAACAATATTAATAATACCAAAAACATGGCAGAGAAACGCAATATCTTTCTGGTTGGACCTATGGGTGCTGGCAAAAGCACTATCGGTCGTCAGTTGGCCCAGCAACTCAATATGGAATTTTTCGACTCCGACCAACAAATTGAGCAACGCACTGGGGCTGACGTGGCCTGGGTGTTCGACGTAGAAGGCGAAGATGGCTTCCGTGATCGTGAGGAAAAAATCATTAATGAACTGACAGAAAAACAAGGCATTGTTTTAGCGACCGGTGGTGGATCTGTAAAATCGAGAGAAACCTGTAACCGCTTGTCCGCACGGGGAGTGGTCGTGTATTTGGAAACTACTATCGAAAAACAGTTAGCTCGCACACAACGTGACAAAAAACGTCCTCTATTACAGCAAGCTGATGAGTCTGCCCGCCATATACTTGAAACACTAGCAGCAGAACGTGAACCGCTGTACCAAAAAATTGCCGATGTGACCATTCGTACTGACGATCAAAGTGCAAAATTAGTGGCCAGCCAGATCATTAATTTGTTAGAAAAAATCTGATTTTAGCATTGATCCAACCACCCTATTCCCCGCTTTCTCCGAGCCTGTTCCAAATCTTCTTGAGCGACGCTCAGACAAACCAAAAGATTTAGAACAGGCTCGAAGAACGGAACGTACAACATCTAATACTGCGCTCCAAAATAACCAGCGCTGCAATTTGCGAATACAAAGCGGATAAAAATCAAGCTATTTTTGGCAAAGTATATACCCTTCGTCTTTTAAGTTGCCTTCGGCTGCCAGGGGGTGAGACCGATGAGCGTAGATATACTACGTGATTCGGCGAGCACCCGCAGCCAACAACGCGGCGGCTTCAAAAGCGAAGGGTATAGTACGGCAAGCGACGACAACACTTAAATCAAATTAAACTGATTTGGCCATATCAACGATACCCGAAAGGATTTAACATAGATGATCAATGTACCCAGATTAAATTAGCAGCAAGGTTATTTTGACATCCTCCCCGCCTCCTACCACGTTCAGACCGAAACCTGACTCGCCTCAGTGGTTTCCTGTTTCATCGAGTGGCCTAGCTGTGCCGACTCTCCACAGGCTTACCCCGCCCTACAGGCCGAAGTTTTACGGCATATAGGATAAAAATAAATATGGCTAAAATTATTGTTAAAACGGAAAGATATAGCTATCCGATCACCATAGAGACTGGATTGATTCATAATCTAGCTTCTTTTTTACCATTAAAGGCCAATGACCAAGTCATGCTGGTGACAAACCAAACACTAGCACCTCTCTACCTTAAATCACTCCTAATAACATTGGAAGGCAACGGAATTAAAGTTGATCACGTCGTTTTACCTGATGGTGAACAATATAAATCGCTAACTGGACTTGAACAGATATTTGCCTCACTGTCAGAAAAATTTCACGGACGTGGTACCACGCTTATTGCCTTAGGAGGGGGGGTAATAGGCGACTTAACCGGTTTTGCGGCAGCCTGTTATCAGCGGGGTGTCCGCTTCATTCAAGTGCCTACCACGCTGTTGGCGCAGGTCGATGCGGCTATCGGCGGCAAAACAGCGATCAATCATGCTATGAGTAAAAATATGATAGGGGCATTCCATCAACCTATCTCTGTTGTCATTGACCTTGATTTTTTGCAAACCCTACCAAAATCTGAGTTTATCTCTGGCTTAGCAGAAGTGATCAAATACGCTATTGCGCTCGATTCTGATTTTTTTGTTTGGCTAGAAAATAATATTGAGGATTTATTGGCACGAGACACGACAGCATTACGCTACTGTATCCGCCGTTGCTGTGAACTAAAAGCAGGTATTGTTGCTATCGATGAACGTGAAGAAAATGGGCAGCGTGCATTGCTCAATCTAGGTCATACTTACGGTCATGCTATTGAAGTTGCAATGGGATATGGCACATGGTTACATGGTCAAGCCGTCGCAGCGGGGATGGTAATGGCGGCAGAAACAGCTAAACTTCTTGGACAATTTGCTACCGCAGATATTGAACGTATTAAAGTATTATTACTGCGTGCAGGTCTTCCAACCCATGGCCCTGATACAATGACTGCGGAGTGCTATTTGCCTTATATGCAACGGGATAAAAAAGTGTTAGCAGGCGAGCTTCGGCTAATACTACCTACTGGCATTGGTCAATCAGAAATCCGTAGTGGAATACCCAGCCATATCGTGATCAAGGCAATTAAACATAGTCAAATCAGCTAATTTTCTGTTTTAAAAAGCTTTATCTTAAATTGGAGGGAATTTAATGGACGATTTGAAACCGATAGACGGTCTAAAACCAGACAGTAATGATCATCGCCCAACACCTTTGCGCACTAAATCTTTAAACGGATCACGATTTGCTGTTTCACATCAGCGTATTATGATTGGCATGGGTATTTTAGTATTGCTGCTGATTATCATCGCTATTCTTTCTGCTTTTGAAGCACCCCCACCGCATAAAATTAAACAAAGACATGAAGATATAGTAACAAAAGAGGTTAATCTGTCTGACAACCTTTCAGTGACACCTCACCCCCCTGTGCTGCTAAATGTTGAAGAAAGTGAAAATAACAGGCCGCTACAAGAGGAAAAAATACCGCAGACGTTTGCAGCATCTAATGAAGCGCTGCCGCAAACGCCCCTCCCCTCACCGCCTAAAGACACTCACTCGCCAGCGACCACAGTTACACCGCAAACACTGCCTAAATCAAGCAATAATAGCGATACTAATGATGCTAAAGTGATCATTAACAATAAAAATACTAAAACAGCAACAAAGGCTAGCAGTACTAAACTTGAATCGATCCAAGCCAATGACGCTTTAAGGCTAGCGCCAGGACATCACTTTACCTTACAATTAAGCAGCGCATCACAGCCAGAAACATTAAATACTTATGCTAAACAGCAAAAATTAACTCACTATCAAATATATGAAACTAAACGTAATACTCAGCCTTGGTATATCTTAGTCAGCGGTAACTATGCGACCTTAACTGAAGCTAAAAGTGCGCTTGCTCAATTACCTGACGCTATTAAAATAAAAAATCCCTGGATCAAACCTATACATCAATTACAGCAAGATTTAAAAAATTGAGGCGAGTTTGCTAACGCGGGCAACGCCCGCTATACCCTTCGCCTTTGAAGCCGCCGCGCTGTTGGCGGCTGGTGCTCGCCGAATCTCGTAATCGGTCTCACACCCTGGCAACCGAAGGCAACTTCAAAGGCGAAGGGTATGATCACTCAGAAAAAAATCGGTGATAACTTCGTAAAATGAAAAAAAAGCGTGCTTTTTTAAAATGGGCAGGTGGAAAATATCAGCTAGTTGATGATGTACGACAACATTTACCGGCAGGAGAATGTTTAATTGAACCCTTTGTCGGTGCCGGCTCAGTATTTTTAAATACAGAGTACAAATCTTACGTTTTGGCCGATATCAACAGTGATCTGATTAATCTTTACAATACGGTGAAATTACGTACAAATGATTTTGTGCGTGATGCCCGTGCACTTTTTCATGATGAATATAATTGCGCTGAACAGTTTTATACGCTTCGTCAAGAATTTAATACCAGTAAAGATGTTTATCGCCGAACACTTCTGTTTCTTTACCTGAATCGCCATGGTTACAATGGTCTATGTCGCTATAACCTGAAAGGTGAGTTCAATGTGCCCTTCGGTCGTTACAAAAAACCTTATTTTCCTGAAGCGGAGTTGTACTGGTTTGCAGAAAAAGCACAATGTGCCACCTTTGTTTGTGAACACTATCAGCAAACACTGCTAAAAGCACAGCGTGGTGCGGTTATATATTGCGATCCCCCTTATGCTCCATTATCAGTAACAGCCAATTTCACCTCTTACCACAGCAAGAGTTTTACTACCGCAGATCAAAAAAATCTGGCACACCTTGCTTACCAGCTTTTCAACCAAAACAAGATCCCAGTGCTTATTTCTAACCATGATACCGAACTCACACGCGCTTGGTATTATCAAGCGACACTACACCAGGTTAAAGCTAGCCGGACTATTAGCAGCAATATTCTTGGGCGCCATAAAGTCAATGAACTTTTAGCCCTCTACAGTTAAATAGCTTTTCCTCTATATAATAGCCGAATCAGTTTAATTTGATTCAAGGCGGAGGAGCGCAGACAGTACAGATAGTAAGGCAAGCGACGACAACACTTAAATCAAATTAAACTGATTTGGCTATACCCTTCGTCTTTGAAGTTGCCGCTAGGCGAAGGGTATATGATCACCGCAAAATTTTGGAGCAACATAATGACGCCATTTTTAATTGCCCCCTCCATTTTAGCCGCAAATTTTGCACGTTTAGGTGAAGAGACGGCCACAGTGCTGGCCGCCGGAGCCGATGTTATTCATTTTGATGTGATGGACAACCATTACGTTCCCAATTTAACGTTTGGTTCAATGGTTTGTCAGTCTCTGCGAAATTATGGCATTACAGCACCCATTGATGTGCATTTAATGGTTAAACCGGTTGATGATCTAATCGCCGCTTTTATTAAAGCAGGAGCGAGCTCTATTTCTTTTCATCCAGAAGCTAGCGAACATATCGATCGCTCCCTGCAACTGATTAAAGACGGGGGTTGTAAAGCGGGCTTAGCCTTTAATCCCGCGACGCCATTGCATTATCTAGATTATGTGATGGATAAACTGGATGTGATCTTACTGATGTCAGTTAATCCGGGGTTTGGTGGCCAGTCTTTTATCCCGGCAACGCTTAATAAATTGCGCCAGGCTCGCGAGCTAATAGATAAAAGGGGTTATGCTGAAATTCGGTTAGCCGTAGACGGCGGTATTAACACAGAAAACATCTATACGGTAGCAACAGCAGGGGCAGATATGTTTATTGCAGGCTCTGCTATTTTTGCTCAGTCAGATTATAAAGCCGTGATTCAGACGATGCGCTGTGAATTAGCCAAGGTCGCTAATAATTAAAAAATTTAGGGAACAAAAATGAGTGAAATGAAAGAAAAAAAAATTGTATTTAGTGGTGCTCAACCCTCAGGCTCACTGACCATTGGCAACTATATCGGCGCCTTGCGTCAATGGAAAACGATGCAAAATGATTATGATTGTTTTTATTGTATTGTTGATTTGCATGCGATTACGGTGCGCCAAGATGCCAATAAGTTGAGAGAAAACACCTTAGATACCCTGGCGCTGTATTTGGCTTGTGGTATTGATCCGCAAAAAAGCACGATTTTTGTGCAATCACATGTCCCAGAACATACACAATTAAACTGGATACTAAACTGCTATACCTATTTTGGTGAACTGAGTCGAATGACGCAATTTAAAGACAAATCAGCCCGTCATAATGAAAACATTAACGCCGGATTATTCAGTTATCCGGCGTTAATGGCAGCAGATATTTTACTCTATCAAACCGATCAGGTTCCGGTCGGTAAAGATCAAAAGCAGCATCTAGAATTAAGCCGGGATATCGCTCAACGCTTTAATACTTTGTATGGCAATATTTTTACTGTTCCGCAGCCCTGGATCCCTAAGGATGGAGGAGCATGTGTCATGTCACTACAGGATCCAGCCAAAAAAATGTCTAAGTCAGACGAGGATCCTAAGAGTAGGATTGGGCTATTAGAAGATGCAAAATCAGTGACAAAAAAAATTATGGGAGCAATAACCGATTCCGATAATCCTGCCCAAATCCACTACGATAGAGTAAAAAAACCAGGCGTTGCTAACTTGCTGACTATTTTATCGACAATAAGCGATAAATCCATTGATCAATTGGTCGCAGAATTTACCAAAAAAAATTATGGTGAGCTGAAAAAGAGCTTGGCAGAAGAGCTTTGTTCCAAGTTAGGCGATTTACAACAGCGTTATAAAAGCTACCGTAGTGATGAGGCTGAGCTGCAAAAAATAATGCGCGCAGGCGCTGCCAAAGCACAAATTCGGGCACAAGAAACCCTCAAAAAAGTGTACAGCGCGATTGGTTTTGTTAATCCAACCTAAGCAATATGAGACATTTTGAGCGCGTTTTTGACAAAAGATCTCTTTCGAAACCCTAGTTCGTTATACGAAACCAAGACGCCCGGCGCGCAGCAATCTTCATTTCCATAAGTACATGAGGATTGCGCGCACCGTACAACGCCAAATTCATTGGGTATATGCTATGCCGGCATCGCTAACCATAGCGAACTTAATTGCGAGTTAAAACGCGCTACAGGCAATGCACCGCTGCTTTCAGGGGAAGAAAACCCTGTCATTGCCTGCGCCAGGGCATCAATATTGCTCCCCACCAGCTGATAACCGCTGACGCTCAAGGTTTCTATTTTTGATGCCGTATCATCGGTGTAATAATTTTTGATAATCACGCTACCTGCTTCAGGGGTGCCCTGAATCAACACCTTTAAATCCTCGCCGCTTTTTTGTAACCATAATTGCTCCTTATTAATGCTGCTAAATTCCAAGCGGTCTTGACCCCCTCTATCACACAGGATGTCATGGCCATCACCTAAGGCATATTGATACCGATCATCACCCCTGCCCCCTTGTAAGTTGTCGTCATCTTTACCGCCGCTGATCTGATAGCCGACATCACTGGTATCGAGAAACACATCTCTGCCTGCCCCCCAGCGCTAATTTATTGCCGATTAGCATGGTTTCATGCCGCACGACAATGTGATCGTTCCCTTCAGTGGCCCCCAGTGTCAGTCTAGTTGTCGCCTCTAATTTTCGTTAATGGGAACTAATAAAGAGGCGATATAATCATGGAAAAACCGACGTATTCGGAAGAGTTTAAAGAGCAGGCGCTGTGTAAGGTTTATCATCGGAATGGGCGTACAATGAAAGCCATTGCGGATGAACTTAACGTGCCGCCGAGGAAGCTAAGAAGTTGTTTAGCAGAAAGTGAACTCGCCTCTTGGTGCAGGGGGCAGGGTATTTTTGTTCATCACCTGAAGCAATGGCGCGCGGATTTTTGTGACCCGAAGCGAACACAACGCAGTAAGAGGAAAAATGATTATTCCCGAACAGCGCCAGTCTATTATGATGTGGATTACTGAATCAACGCAGGCCGGAGCGCGGCAACAACAGGCTTGTCTCCTGATTGGGCTATCTTGCAGGTTGTCAAAAGGGTTAACCGGGTACTCAGGGCGATATTTTAGCGTCTTGAAGGCCGATTCAGAATAGGGATTGTCGTTGCTCAGGGAGGGTCGACTCAACGAAGTCGCTATTCCCAATGTTTCGAGCGTAAACAACAGGATAGCGCCTTTCATCGGGCTGCCGTTGTCGGAGTGTAGGGTGACTTGACCGGGCAAAATCCCCTCACGCTGACAAATATCTTTGATCATATCACTGGCATGTTGGGCACTTTCTTCAGCATATACCTGCCAACCGACAATCTTACGGCTAAAAATATCGAGGAAAAGGTAGAGGTAAAAATACTGGCCTTTAATACGGCTGGGGAGATAAGTGATATCCCAACTGTAGAGCTGGTTGGGCGCGGTGGCACAGAGTGCCCGAGGCTTAAAACGTGGTTTTGCCGGGCGTTCTGCTCGTCGATGCTTCAGTTGCCTGGCGTCCCGCAATACGCGATAAAAAGTGGATTCGGAGGCGAAATAGAGCCCTTCATCAGCCAACATCGGCACAATTTGACTCGGGGGTAAATGAGCAAATTTGGCCGAAGAGGTTATTTCCAGTAGCTTAGCCCGCTCACAGGGTGAGAGTTTGTGGGGCGGCGGCGCTGTTCGGCACGTTCGGCCATCCACTTGCTCGATAGCTTTCTGCCAGCGCTGTAGGGTTCGCGTGCTTAGCCCAATCAGGAGGTGTCAACAACAGCCTAAAATTGATCCACAGTAACAATCTAAAAGTGATCCACTACTGTTTGGATTTATCCATTAGTCCGGCTTTTTTCTTTTCTTTAATACGATAGCTTTCTCCTTTGATTTGCAAGATATGTGAGTGGTGTAGTACCCGGTCTAACATGGCCGAGGTGAGTGCAGTGTCGTTTGCAAACACCTGTCCCCACTGACCAAACGGCAAGTTGCTTGTTAATATCACAGAAGCTTTTTGTACAGTAAAAGGCAGATAGCCGATTTCATCAATAATTAGCAACCGGGGAGCCTGTACAGAGCGCTGCATGACCTGTTTATAGTTGTCTTGTCGCTGCGCTGTAGCCAGTTGCAGAATTAAGTCAGATGCACTGATAAAACGGGTTTTGATTCCTGCCTGTACCGCTTTGTAACCCAGAGCTATTGCGATATGGGTCTTGCCCACTCCTGATGGCGCCAACATCACCACATTCTCCTGACGTTCAATAAATGACAACGATGCTAACTCAATGACCTGTTTTTTTGGCACGCCAGCGGCGAAGGTAAAATCAAAGTCCTCCAGCGTTTTCAGGCTGGGGAATCCAGCCATTCGGGTGAACATATGCTGTTTACGTTGATGGCGTGAACGCTTCTCACACTGCAGAGCCTGCTCCAGGAAAGTCAGGTAATCCCACTCTTGTTGCGCCGCTTGCTGGGCTAAATCGCAGGCATTTGCATCAATCCCCGGCAGTTGCAGCTCTGAGGTAAGTTCTCCAATACGGGATAATTGCAGGTTCATATACCGTTCGCCTTTGAAGTTGCCGCTAGGCGGCCAGGGTGTGAGACCGATGAGCGTAGATAGACTACGTGATTCGGCGAGCACCCGCAGCCAACAACGCGGCGGCTTCAAAGGCGAACGGTATATCGTCTCCATCAGTTGGTCATACACGCTCAGAGCATGATGTAGTGGTTGCTGACTCAACCCATTGAGAGAAGCTAATGAGCTCTTGTTGGCCAGCGAAGGCGTTATCGGTACTATTTTTCGGAGGTAATACCTGTAGTGCTTTACGTTCATCGATAAGCCGCAGTGCCGGTTTTTCTCTGGTGGTATCATGGATCCGCTGGTGTGCCACCGTTTCCAGCCATAGCGTGACGTGCTCATTGGCAGTGTCTGTATCCAGTGTCAGACCCAACGCCAATAACCTGGTATTGAGCAGACGAAAGAAATTATCCCGGACATAGCGTACCATTCGTTCAACCTTGCCTTTGGTTTGTGGCCGATAGGTATGGCAAAGCTTCGGGATAAACCCCCTACTTTTTGCAAACGGGTAAAACGCCTGATTAAGCTTATGCTTGCCTTCACCATAAGCATCACGCTCTCCCCCCCGTTTTCATATTAGACCTCTTCGGAAACCTACTGCGTGATACGGATCCTGCGTTGTCCGGTGCGCGCAATCCTCATGTACTTTATGTTAACGAAGGTTGCTGTGCGCCGGGCGCCTTGACTCCGCATAACGAACTACGGTTTCCAAAGAGGTCTATTGTCGTACCAGACTTCACGGGGCACGCCCTGGAAGTAATCAAAGGTGAGTCGATGACAGTGCTCAAGTGTGTCGTATCGCATGTTATCAGTGAATATCACCATCATCCGCTCGGCTATACCCCAAGACAGCGATAAAGGCATGAAGGGGAGATTTACCTCCCCGCATTTGACCCCAGTCGACTTGCATTTGCTTGCCGGCTTCGGTTTCAAAACGCACGATGGGCTCTGGCGTAGGTTTGCCACGGTACAGATACAAATACTGACGTAATAACGACAAGCTACCGGTATAGCCTAATTCTTTAAGCTCCCTAAATAACACGACACCGGAGAGATGCACCGGTTTCGCTTGTGCAATACGGGAGTGCAGAAACGACTTAAATGGGTCAAGCAATGAAGGCGACTGATCACGTGATTTATAAACCGGCTCATTCATCTTGCTGTGCAAATACTGCTTGACGGTATTACGCGAGATGCCCAGTTGTCTGGCGATAGCTCTTTGCGACAGCCCCTGTTTATACAAAATCTGAATTTTCATGAGTTCTTCTTTTGAAATCAAAGTACCTCCGAAAAGGCACCATGCTGAAAACAAGTGGCTCAGATTTCAATTGTTGGCGTGGCTCAGTTTTGCATTGTTGGTAACATTGAAAATCATTTTTGGCTTAGGCTTCAGTAGGCCACGACGTGCCACTAATGATAATTCCTGATACGGAAAAAATACTTATACCCTTTGTCTTTAGAAGTTGCCTTCGGCTGCCAGGGCGTGAGACCCGATGAGCGTAGACCTACTACCTGATGAGGGCGAGGGCTCGCAGCCAACAACGCGGCGGGTTTAAAGGCGAAGGGTATATACACAACCAGAGATATAATCTTGGTAGTATAGGATGTTGAATTTTTTATTTAATGTTCTGTTATCATGCAAAAGACGCCTTAGGCGCCTTTCTTTGTGTGTAGATTGAAGAGGTTATCGAGAGATGCTAGGCATAGTAAAACGTTTGTTAAAGCGATCAACGCGACCACCAGTAGCTACCTCACGCTGTTTACCGGTATAAAAAGGGTGACATTTACCACAAACATCTAATTTTAGGTCGTGATTAAGGGTAGAACAGATATTTATGACATTACCACAAGAGCAAGATGCAGTAATTGAATGGTATTGCGGGTGGGTATTATCTTTCATAGCAAAGCTCTCTTTAAGACCGTGTCGCTATCGGGCCTTTATCCCGCCAGACACCACACGTAGTTATCAATAGTCGCGGATCATACAAGATGTTAACCTTCGACGCAATCTGGCCATATATGCCCTTCGCCTTTGAAGTTGCCGCTAAGCGCCCAGGGCGACCGACCGATGAGCGTGGACATACCATGAAGGCGAGAGCTGGCAGTCAACAACGCGGCGGCTTCAAAGGCGAAGGGCATATGTTGTTATTAACAATAGACCTCTTTGAAAACCGTAGTTCGTTATGCGGAGTCAAGGCGCCCGGCGCACAGCAACCTTCGTTAACATAAAGTACATGAGGATTGCGCGCACCGGACAACACAGGATCCGTATCACGCAGTAGGTTTCCGAAGAGGTCTAATGTAAGCACCACTCATTTTTATTTTTACCAAGATGGATGAGATCCCATGCTCGTTTTTCAAATTGCATTACCTGTACCGCTGGCTCGTACTTTCGATTATCAGTTAGGCAATACCATGGTGTCTCCAACGGTAGGAGTGCGGGTTAGAGTTCCTTTCGGAAAACGCACAGCGATTGGTATAGTGACAGCGATAAGCACAACGAGTGAACTACCCGCTGAAAAACTTAAGACGATTGATGCCATTTTAGATAAGCAAAGCCTATTTCCTACCGCTCTTTGGCGTATTCTTTTATGGGCATCTGATTATTATCATTGTCCTATCGGCGAAGTTCTGTTCCATTCATTACCTGTTTTATTACGCCAAGGTAAACCGACTCAACTTCCTCCAAAATACGAGTGGATTGTTACTGAAAAAGGCAGGATGACTCCTTTAGATAGTTTGAAAAGAGCACCGAAACAACAACAAGTGTTGGCAATATTGTTAAAACAATCGCTTTACTGTGATGAAGCGCAAAAAATGGCTTTAGCTACAAGGGCATTACATACGTTACACAGTAAGGAATTAATTACACTGCGTGAGCAGAAACCTGTTTTTAATGATTGGCGTCACCAATCTTTAGTAGTAGGTGAACCTTTACCGCTTAACACTGAGCAATCCGCTGCGGTAACTGCGATTAGTAATGAAGCTCACCATTTTGTGGCTTGGTTATTGGCGGGCGTAACAGGCTCGGGTAAAACCGAAGTTTATCTCAGTATATTAGAAAATATCTTGGCTCAAGGGAAACAGGCGCTTATTTTAGTGCCTGAAATTGCGCTAACCCCTCAAACTATTGTTCGCTTTCGGCAACGCTTTAATGTGCCTGTTGTAACGCTGCATTCAGCATTAAATGACAGTGAACGATTATCGATATGGTTACGGGCGCGTAGCGGCGAGGCTGCTGTTGTTATAGGTACTCGCTCTGCATTGTTCACCCCTTTTTTACGATTGGGTGTGATTATTATTGATGAAGAACATGACAATTCGTATAAACAGCATGAAGGCTGGCGTTATCATGCGCGTGATCTTGCAGTATGTCGCGCGAAGGAAGAGGATATTCCGATCATCATGGGATCGGCGACCCCTTCTTTGGAAACGTTACACAATGTGCAGATAGCAAAATATCGGCAGCTAAAGTTATTAAAACGCGCCGGCAATGCTAAACCTGAAGTCCAACACTTAATTGATTTGAAAGGCTTGGCATTGACTGTAGGGCTTTCACAACCTCTGTTAGCACGGATCAGAACTCATCTTCAGGCTAATAATCAGGTAATGTTATTTCTAAACCGTAGGGGCTATGCTCCCGTGTTGCTTTGCCATGAATGTGGTTGGATTGCAGAATGTCAGCGTTGTGATCATTATTATACTTTGCATCAAAATTTGCGTCAGCTACGTTGCCACCATTGTGATAGTCAGCGGCCTGTCTTAAAACAATGTCTCAATTGTGGTTCTACTCATTTGATTACCGTCGGTGTAGGCACTGAACAATTGGAAAATCATTTATTGCCGTGCTTCCCTGATATTCCAATTACACGTATTGATCGTGATACTACTAGCCGCAAAGGAGCATTGGAAAAATATTTGGCAGAGATTCACCAAGGTGGAGCCCGTATTTTGATTGGTACTCAAATGTTGGCTAAAGGGCATCATTTTCCAGATGTTACTTTGGTGGCACTATTGGATGTCGATGGTGCACTTTTTTCTTCTGATTTTCGTTCGGCGGAAAATTTTGCTCAGCTTTATATTCAAGTTTCTGGCCGCGCTGGCCGAGCGGGTAAGCCAGGAGAAGTTTTTCTACAAACACATCATCCGGAACATCCCTTACTGCAAATTTTATTGCAACAAGGCTATAACGCCTTTGCTGAACAGGCATTAATAGAGCGCAAAAGCGTATCTTTACCCCCTTATAGCAGCCATATCGTCGTGCGTTGCGAAGATCACGATAACCAACAATCAGCATTATTTTTACGACAATTAAAAAGTTTACTGGAATCTAGTCCTTGGAAAGACGAAGCATTGTGGATCATGGGACCAGTACCTGCTTTACAAGCAAAGCGCAGTGGACGCTTTCGTTGGCAACTATTATTACAACATCCTTCTCGTTCATTATTACAACGGTTAATTACCCATGCCAAGCCACTGATCAATAAATTACCATTAGCTAGAAAGGTTAAATGGGCGTTGGATATTGATCCTATCGATCATTAGTTTATTTTTTGTTGCTGCAACAAAGAAAAGATTCACAGATTTTGCGTGTCGGATCGAAAAAAATAATTTTGAGTATCTATAGCTTAGGTGTTATAAATTGACGTACAATATCGAAATGATTTATTGACCTATAAATACCAAAATGACTTATCCCTTAAAATTTCGTCAACATGTATTGGCTTTCAAAAAGAAAGAAGCCCTCACTTATGCTGAAACCGCCGACCGTTTTGGTGTAGGAAGTGCCAGTTTGATGCGATGGGCGAAACGCCTGGAGCCTTGTTTGACGCGTAATAAACCCGCTACCAAAATAAACAGAGCGGCGTTGATTCTGGATGTGGAAACCTACCCTGACGCGTCTCAGCACGAGCGGGCGCCACGGATGGGTGCCCCCAGTGTCAGTCTAGTTGTCGCCTCTAATTTTCGTTAATGGGAACTAATAAAGAGGCGATATAATCATGGAAAAACCGACGTATTCGGAAGAGTTTAAAGAGCAGGCGCTGTGTAAGGTTTATCATCGGAATGGGCGTACAATGAAAGCCATTGCGGATGAACTTAACGTGCCGCCGAGGAAGCTAAGAAGTTGTTTAGCAGAAAGTGAACTCGCCTCTTGGTGCAGGGGGCAGGGTATTTTTGTTCATCACCTGAAGCAATGGCGCGCGGATTTTTGTGACCCGAAGCGAACACAACGCAGTAAGAGGAAAAATGATTATTCCCGAACAGCGCCAGTCTATTATGATGTGGATTACTGAATCAACGCAGGCCGGAGCGCGGCAACAACAGGCTTGTCTCCTGATTGGGCTAAGCACGCGAACCCTACAGCGCTGGCAGAAAGCTATCGAGCAAGTGGATGGCCGAACGCGCCGAACAGCGCCGCCGCCCCACAAACTCTCACCCTGTGAGCGGGCTAAGCTACTGGAAATAACCTCTTCGGCCAAATTTGCTCATTTACCCCCGAGTCAAATTGTGCCGATGTTGGCTGATGAAGGGCTCTATTTCGCCTCCGAATCCACTTTTTATCGCGTATTGCGGGACGCCAGGCAACTGAAGCATCGACGAGCAGAACGCCCGGCAAAACCACGTTTTAAGCCTCGGGCACTCTGTGCCACCGCGCCCAACCAGCTCTACAGTTGGGATATCACTTATCTCCCCAGCCGTATTAAAGGCCAGTATTTTTACCTCTACCTTTTCCTCGATATTTTTAGCCGTAAGATTGTCGGTTGGCAGGTATATGCTGAAGAAAGTGCCCAACATGCCAGTGATATGATCAAAGATATTTGTCAGCGTGAGGGGATTTTGCCCGGTCAAGTCACCCTACACTCCGACAACGGCAGCCCGATGAAAGGCGCTATCCTGTTGTTTACGCTCGAAACATTGGGAATAGCGACTTCGTTGAGTCGACCCTCCCTGAGCAACGACAATCCCTATTCTGAATCGGCCTTCAAGACGCTAAAATATCGCCCTGAGTACCCGGTTAACCCTTTTGACAACCTTCAAGACGCCCGCGCATGGGTCGAACACGTGGTGCACTGGTATAATCAAGAACATCGCCACAGTGCCATTGAATTTGTCACACCTGCACAAAGACATGCAGGCCTTGATAAAGCCCTATTAGCTCAGCGTAACACAGTGTATGAAAAGGCACGCGCTGCAAACCCTACACGCTGGGCAGGTCAAATCCGTCAGTGGCCGTATGTGAAAGAAGTCCATTTAAATCCACAAAAATCCAGAGAAAAAAAGGTGAAACCAGACGCCAAAAAAGCAGCCTAGGATTTTACATCCTGGGCGACAACTACATTGACAATTACCGCTTGAAGAACTGTGGGTATAACCAGCATAGCAGGAAATTAATTAGCGAGTTAATCTATGATTAAAATAACAGAGCAGGCGCAAAACCACTTTAGCAAATTATTGGCCAATCAAGAGACAGGCACTCAAATTCGAGTATTTGTTATCAACCCAGGCACCCCCACGGCGGAATGCGGCGTGTCTTATTGCCCGCCAGATGCCATCGAAGCCAGCGATACTGAGCTGAAATTTGATCCTTTTTCTGTCTTTGTTGATCAATTGAGTGCACCTTTTTTGGTTGACGCAGAAATTGATTTTATTACTGACCAGCTAGGCTCTCAACTCACGTTGAAGGCACCTAATGCAAAAATGCGTAAAGTGGCCGATGATGCGCCCTTGATGGAACGGGTAGAGTACGTTTTACAATCAAAAATCAACCCACAATTGGCCAGTCACGGCGGGCGAGTAACGCTAATGGAAATTACCGACGATGCCTTTGCTGTTTTACAGTTTGGTGGAGGTTGTAACGGTTGTTCTATGGTTGATGTCACTTTAAAAAATGGTATTGAAAAAGAACTATTACAAACCTTCCCTGAATTAAAAGGCGTAAAAGATTCAACCGAGCATCAACGGGGTGAGCATTCTTATTATTAATCATTTTTAATTTACTGATCAGTATCAATTAATCCAAAGCATTTTATGGTGTTGATTATTGTTAATGTCCTTAGAGCCTATTCGAAATCTTTTTTGACGAAGTTCAGTTTAATTTTATTCCGTGTTGTCGTCGCTTGCCGTACTATTTGTACTGTCTGTGCTCCTCTGCCTTGAATAAAATTAAACGGATTCGGCTATATCAGCGAGCATAAGAGATTGAAAATAGGTTATTAGCTAATTAGGATCTTGATCACAGAAAGTAGCACAGGACTTTTCAATATGGCTCTCATAAAACAACATGGTAACTTCGCAAACTTTTTTACTCAGCATATTTAATTCAACACCTAATTTGTCTTGATACAATAGCCCGCTTGTTCCTTTTATAACATCGGATAACATTTCTGATGAAATAATGTTGTTTTTTAGTTGAGCGATAAATGCTTGTTTACTCGCAGCCGATAAAACACTGTGTTCAGAATCCAATTCAAACATTTTGCTAATAGTCACCAAATAACAGGGGATTTTTTTCGCTATGTCTGTCAAAATTTTCATGATACTTGTTGTCATCGTTATTTGCACATAACTACAGATTTGATTCTTGTCTTTATCAGCGGAAAAGTTATTAATTTTTTGATAGTCTTTAACGATCTTTCTCATATCATTAATATCAACAAGTAATTTTTTCAAACCAAGATTGAGAGCAGTAAAAAAATAGGTACCATTAAACTTTTCTTCTATTTTAAATCCACCGTATTCTATAAATTCTTCAAATTTATTTTGTCTAACATCGTCAATTTTATTTTCATGTAACTCTATCACACTGGCCGGTAATTCTATTTTTTTTAATAAAAAACCATCATAGCTCACTTCAATACTTTTTATATTAGTTTCAACATAATCTTCACCGTAAATAACAGTGACTTTATAGTTATTTTTTAATGCAGGACACGTATTATTTTTTAATTCAATTAATGCATTCAGTTGGTCATCTAAACAATTAGAATGTATACGTTTATACAATTTAATCAGTCGTTTTTCTTTATCTTCTAGTAAAAATATTTTTTTGAAAAAATTAACGAATGCATCACGAACCGTTAAATCAGGTTTAAAATCTTCACGATAGACGCCAGTACATAGAGAAAGAACATTGTGATGATTAAAATGTAATGAGTTGTGTGATACATTATTAGATATCATCATATACATTTCCTCACTGTATCGTAAAAATAGTGGTAGTCATAAACCAAACTATTTTTATTAAAAACTTTTAAATCCTTTTAATTAAATATAGAAAAAATATTGACCTATTTTTGAAAAAAGGTCATTTTTATTAAAAAAGGAATAGGCAGGATGATCGCGCTATGTTTCCCTAGCGGATTGCCCTAAGAGAATTTACTTTACTAAAAGCAGGTATCATGTGGTTTTACCGATTCAGGCAAGCATGTCTTGCATTATTATTTCCTTGGTTATTGGCTGTTTTTACGCAATCTGCGGGCAGGGCTTATCTGTTGTTCACTCACGGAGCATCTAAAACACTCGCGGATTTTTCTCTGGATGTAACACGAATGTTTTGGATTGGCGGCCTGTTTGATATACGTATCGCCAGTTTGCTTTTTGTTCCTTGCTTATTGATGGCTGGCTGTCTTGCGGTCAGCAACCGCATTTTTCTTATTTGGCAGCGTTTTTGGCCCTGGGTGGCGGCTATTTTAAGCGTAATAGTCCTTATTATGACGGTAGTGAACGTTTTCTATTACGCAACCTACGAACGCTTCATTGATGTTTTTGTATTCGGCTTAATTGAAGATGATACCGTTGCCGTACTAAGCACGGTGTGGCAATCCTATCCGGTTATTGGTGTTTTATTTTGCCTCGGACTATTTTCCATTATTGTTTTCTGGTTTTATCGCCGCTGGCAACGTTGGCTCGGCACTAAACCGAAATATAAAATAAGCTTACCGATATCTATTATCATTACCGTGGTTATTCTGTTCATCTGCTTTCTTGGTATGCGTGGCTCTGTCGGCACTTTTCCCCTACGTCAGCATGATGTACAGGTTTCAACGATAAAAATGCTGAATATGCTAACGCCAAACGGTTTGATAGCGATGTACTGGGCGGTCAATGCCCACCAAAAAAATAACCAATTTGTCACCGCTACCAATGAAAAAGGCACGGAGTTATTAAGCCGTTTTCTAGAGCGACCTACGCAAGCCAGCTTGACGCCGTTTATCGCTAAGACAGATACAAACCGAGTGGCGAAAAAAAATCCGCCGAATGTGGTGTTGGCTGTTATGGAAAGCATGGGTTACCACTTGCAAAGTTTAGATCACCATCAGCGTGATCTACTTGGAGCACTCCGGCAACACTGGTTAACCGACTGGCATTTTGAGCGTTTTATTTCTGAAGGGGATGGCACCATTGATAGCCTAAATCGCTTCTTTGTCCGTAGTCCAATGAGCAGTATTAGCCAATCTAGCACTCAAACGGCTGCCTTTATCAGTAATATGTTTACACCTTATTTGACTAACGGATATAAAATTATCTTCGTCACTTCAGGTAACGGCGCATGGCAGAATCTCAACCAATTTCTTCCACGCTTAGGTGTCAGTGAATTTATGGAGCAAAATGGTTTAAAAAAACGCTATCCTGATGCTTCTATCGGAACATGGGGTGTTCCTGATGAATATATGTTTCGTTATATGAAAGAGCGTTTGGCGGAAGCAGACAAAAAAGGCGAACCTATTTTCATGATGTCTATGTCCACCACACATCACCCTCCTTACAAGACACCGACGGGTTATCGCAAAACCGATGTTGAGCTGACTGAAACAGAAAAACAACGTTTGCGTAATTTAGCAACCGACGATGAATTGAAAACCGTGCTGAATACCTTAGCGTACGCCAATGATCAGTTAGGTCTGTTCATCAGTTGGGTTAAATCGCAAGCCCTGGGGACTCACACCATTATCGCTGCTACAGGAGATCATAATATACGTGGTATTGGTTATCCTGATACGCATGAATTGGTTTTAGGTCATGCCGTGCCGTTTTACCTTTATGTTCCTCAGGACTATCGTCAAAACAGTTATTTTGATTCTTCTCGGGTGGGAAGCCATAAAGATATTTTGCCAACGCTCTATCAGCTCAGCCTGTCAGAGACGACATATTATCGAACCGGATGCAATTTACTGTCGAAAACGCAAGATAACACCTGGTGTCAAGGTTATAACCCTGAAGTCGCTATCACAGCAGAAGGGCCTTGTATCCTCACAGTGCACAAAGAATTCCGTCCATGGGCAAACCAGAAAGGGCTGTTTCTTGGCGACCCAAAAGACATGACCCCAGAGCAGGAAAAACAGTGCAACCGCTGGAGTACTTTTACCGATCTATTGTGGTGGCAGTTAAATCGTCAGGTGGGTGGACAAAAATCACATTGAAATAAAATCGGCCAGGAAACATCTCTTGGCCGATCTGTTTATCGCTCACAGGAATCAACGATCATTCTGGTTGATCGTTCACGACATTTTCTTCATTCACGATATCATCGTCTTGTTCGGCTACACGTTGCAAACCAACCACATGCTCATTTTTTGCCGTACGAATCAATCTAACACCTTGAGTATTACGCCCTTGAACATTGATTTCTGATACGCGAGTACGCACCAAGGTGCCTGCATCAGTAATGATCATAATTTGGTCGCTGGTCATCACCTGAATCGCAGCGACAACGTTACCATTACGTTCACTGGTTTTGATTGAGAGTACACCTTTAGTCGCACGACCTTTTGTCGGATATTCTTCTGCCAAGGTACGCTTGCCGTAGCCGTTCTTGGTTATCGTTAATATTTCGCCCTCTTTCTGTGGAATGATGAGTGACACCAGGCGATCATCATCATTAAGCTTAATACCACGCATCCCGGCTGCCTTACGTCCGACTGATCGCACCTTACTTTCTGAAAAACGTACCGCCTTTCCATCGGTAGAAAAAAGCATCACCTCATTACTGCCATCAGTTAAAGCAACACCGATTAACTCATCACCTTCATTCAAATTAATCGCGATAATGCCATCTTTACGTGGACGACTAAAACAATCCAATGCTGTTTTTTTCACTATACCGCAGGCCGTCGCCATAAAAACGTGATGCCCGGCGTCATATTCACGCACCGGTAAAATGGCGGTAATGCGCTCATTTTCTTTCAACGGCAATAAATTGATGATGGGACGTCCGCGTGCACCGCGGCTGGCCTCGGGTAATTGATAAACTTTCATCCAATAGAGACTACCTTTACTGGAGAAACACAAGATAGTGTCGTGTGTGTTGGCAACCAAGAGTTGATCAATGAAGTCTTCTCCTTTTATACGGGCAGCGGATTTACCCTTACCTCCCCGCCGCTGAGCTTCATAATCCGTCAATGGCTGATATTTAACATAACCTTGGTGAGATAGCGTCACTACCACATCTTCCTGATTAATCAAATCTTCATTATTAATTTCTAAATTATTAACAATAATATTGGTACGACGTGGATCTTTATATTGCTCTTTAATTGCGTTCAACTCATCCTTAATGATTTCCATCAAGCGTTCAGGCGTTTTTAAGATAGAGATTAATTCGACAATTTTTATTAACAAATCCTTATATTCATCAAGCAATTTGTCATGTTCCATGCCGGTCAATTTTTGCAGACGTAGATCCAAAATGGCCTGAGCTTGTTGCTCGGTGAGATGGTAGCTTTCATCGTGAATACCAAATTCTTTTTCCAACCATTCAGGGCGAGCGTCTTCATTACGACCGATAGTGATTTGATCACCGGAAGAACGTTTTAACATTTCATCCACATCGCTCAGCGGCCATGCATTTTCCATCAAACCATTTTTGGCATCAGCGGCAGTGGGGGCATGGCGAATAAGCTCAATAATCGTATCAATATGTGCCAATGCAACCACCAAGGCTTCCAAAATGTGCGCCCGATCACGTGCTTTGCGCAGTTCAAACATCGTGCGTCTTGTCACCACTTCGCGGCGATGACTGACAAATGACTGCAAAATTTCTTTCAGAGGGAGTATTTTTGGTTGCCCTGCATGTAAGGCCACCATATTGATACCAAAAGTGATTTGCAGCTGTGTCAGTGAATAAAGATTGTTCAAGACAACCTCACCCACCGCATCACGTTTAATTTCAATCACCACGCGCATCCCATCTTTATCGGATTCATCACGCAAGGCACTGATACCTTCTACACGCTTCTCTTTTACTAACTCAGCAATTTTCTCAATCAGTTTCGCCTTATTAACCTGGTAAGGTATCTCATGAACAATAATGGTTTCACGCTGAGTTTTAGCATCGATTACCACCTCAGCACGCGCCCTGAGATAAATTTTACCGCGGCCAGTACGATAAGCTTCTGCAATCCCCCGACCGCCGTTAATAATAGCGCCGGTAGGAAAATCGGGCCCTGGAATATGCCTCATCAGTGCTTCAACGCTTATATTTTCATCATCAATATAAGCCAAGCACCCTTCAATGACTTCAGTAAGATTATGCGGTGGAATATTCGTTGCCATGCCCACGGCAATACCCGATGAGCCATTAACCAATAAATTAGGGATCCGGGTGGGCATTACTGCTGGAATTTGTTCAGTACCATCATAATTAGGTACAAAATCGACCGTTTCTTTATCTAAATCTGCCAGCAGTTCGTGGGCAATTTTTGCCATACGAATTTCGGTGTAACGCATGGCGGCGGGAGAATCACCATCCACTGATCCGAAATTACCCTGCCCATCTATCAGCATATAGCGTAGTGAAAACGGTTGAGCCATACGTACAATGGTGTCGTAAACTGCACTGTCGCCGTGTGGATGATATTTACCGATTACGTCCCCAACGACACGAGCTGATTTTTTATATGCTTTATTCCAATCATTACCTAATACACTCATCGCAAATAGTACACGACGGTGTACGGGTTTTAATCCATCACGAACATCAGGTAACGCACGCCCGACAATCACGGACATGGCATAATCCAAATAAGAGCCTTTTAACTCTGCTTCGATATTGACTGGGGTAATTTCTCTGGCAAGATCGCTCATTAAGCCGCTATCCCTCTACAATAATTACTGGATTTAAAAGTGGTGAATTGTACCATAAAGCATAAATTTTAGCAGGATTCCTATCTTAGAGCCTGTTCGAAATCTTCTTGAGTGGCGCTAGGCGCGCGGCCAGGGCGACCGACTGATGAGCGTGGACATACCGGCTCGCAGCCAACAGCTGCAAAGGCGAAGGGTATAAATTAAATTGGAGAATACTATTTTGAACTACCGTTTGATCACAACTGACCACGCCTTGAAAAACATCTGCGATCAAGCTTGTACTCACACACAGGTAGCGCTAGATACCGAGTTTATTAGAACCAGAACCTATTATCCGCAATTAGGTCTTATCCAGCTGTACGACGGCGAAAACCTTTCTCTTATTGATCCATTACAGATTAAAGAATGGCAACCATTTTGTGCATTGTTACAAAATCAAAATACAGTAAAATTTTTGCATGCAGCCAGTGAAGATATTGAAGTATTTTTAAATGCTTTTAATCAGTTACCTACCCCTATGATCGACAGTCAAATTTTAGCGGCTTTTGTTGGGCATCCGGTGTCCTCTGGTTTTGCTACCTTAGTGGCACAGTATTGTCATGTTGAACTCAGCAAAAGTGAGACGCGAACCGACTGGTTGATAAGACCACTTAGCCAAAAGCAATGCCATTACGCGGCGGCAGATGTATTTTATCTGCTGCCATTAGCCAGACAATTGCTCAAAAACACTGCCGCTGCAGGTTGGTTGGATGCCGTTAAAGACGAATGTGCATTACTCTGTCAACGCCGTAGTAAAATTTTGCCGCCAGAACTCGCCTACCGTGAAATTGCTAATGCAGGGCAATTGTTGCCCCATCAGTTAGTGTGTTTACAAAAATTGGCCGAATGGCGTTTGGTTGAAGCACGAAAACAGGATTTAGCCGTGAATTTTGTGATCAGGGAAGAGCACTTATGGCAAATTGCACGTCACCGCCCTTCCTCTCTTAGCAAGCTAAGTTCGCTAGGGTTAAGTGGACGAGAGCAGAGGCTTTACGGTCAAATATTGTTGGCTTTGGTCAAGCAAACCAATGCACAATCAGCCACACCATTACCCCCTTTAGCGAACAACCCGCTTATAAAAAGGTATTCCAAGATATTAAGGCCGTGATACAGCAAATCAGTACCAGCAGCGGGTTGAGCAATGAACTATTAGCTTCCCGACGCCAAATTAATCAATTATTAAAATGGCATTGGCAGCTAACAACAACCAGCGAGACACCCGAATTAATGACAGGATGGCGTAGTAAGTTATTAGCACCGCCCTTGCAAGAAATACTCAAACAATATTAGACTTTTTGCAAAACGGACTATCACTCAGCTAAGTTTTCTTTTATCAGTTTGCTCTTCATCCAATTTTCCATTCCATTGTTCGTAAATTTTTTTGTGATACAAATCAAAATTGGGATCAGTCAAACCTTGCCAATCGTTAACAAGCGGAGCCGTTTTATCTGCTAATCTGTTGGTGGAAGGTTGGTCAAGTAGTCTATTTATTGTTTCAATGATTTTTTTATAAAACTTCTATATCAGGTTTAAAGTTTAAGCCTAAAATTAAATCAGCCTATTATTTTAGCGCTTCCTCGGTGTCTGGCAAAATGACATTAAGCTCCAATACTGAAATATCATCCTCTTTTTGCTCAAACTGTACCTGCAACATGTCAGGATCGATCTGAACATATTTACAGATTACCGCCAAAACATCGCGTTTTAAATCAGGTAAATAACGGGGTTCATGTTCCCCTCTACGCCGTTCGGCAACAATAATTTGCAGCCGCTCTTTGGCTACGTTGGCCGTTGGTTTCTTCCCAGATAGAAAAAAATCTAATAAAGCCATAGCATCACCCCCCAAAAAGCCGTTTTAGAAAACTTTTTTTATCTTCCTCGATGAAACGAAAAGGAAGTGTTTCTCCTAATAAACGCGCAACCGTGTCGGCATAAGCCTTACCCGCGTCAGATTCAGTATTTAGGATCACCGGCTCGCCTTGATTTGAAGCACTCAAAACAGACGGGTCTTCCGGAATAACACCAACGAGCGGTATGCGAAGTATGTCAAGAACATCTTCCATACTTAACATATCACCACGACTAACGCGGCCAGGGTTATAACGAGTCAGCAATAAGTGCTCTTTAATGGGATCTTCGCCTTTTTCAGCACGGCGGGATTTAGATGACAAAATACCAAGAATACGATCGGAATCACGAACCGAAGAAACCTCAGGGTTAGTGGTGATAATCGCCTCATCGGCGAAATACAGCGCCATTAACGCCCCTGTTTCAATACCCGCGGGAGAATCACAAACGATAAATTCAAAATCCATCTTGTTTAGATCATTCAAAACTTGTTCAACTCCTTCTTTGGTCAGTGCATCCTTATCGCGGGTTTGTGAGGCCGGTAAAATAAACAAATTTTGGTTGCGCTTATCTTTGATTAATGCCTGATTTAAGCTAGCTTCCCCTTGGATCACATTGACAAAATCGTAAACAACACGCCGTTCACATCCCATAATTAAATCGAGATTACGCAGGCCGATATCAAAATCGATCACCACGGTTTTTTTGTTATGTTGCGCCAATCCAGTCGCAATGGCAGCACTGGATGTCGTTTTACCAACGCCGCCTTTACCTGATGTAACAACAATGATAAGGGCTTCCATGAAATAAATTCCTTGTCAAAGGTTTGGATTCAGTAATTCTATCTTTAACGCATCGCCCAATAAATGCAAGCGCACCGCTTTACCCATGTATTTTTCATCTATATGTTCTTTCAACCAATAGGTTCCCGCGATAGAAACCAGCTCCGCGTCTAAAACCATACAAAAAATATTAGTTTGAATATTACCGGAGGCGCCGGCCAGTGCCCGCCCCCGCAATTTGCCATAAATATGAATGTTACCATCGGCGATAACTTCCGCCCCAGCACTGACATTACCGATAACAACCAGATCACAAGGAGCACAAACTTGTTGACCAGAGCGAACAGGAGCGTTGATGACACGTGTTTTTGTCGTGCTCTCTGCGGGGAAATTCACCGCTTCACTTTTCTTTTCATCTTTTTTATGTTGACCTTCGCTGAACAACGGCAGACCTGCTTGTATCAGTTTCATTCTTTGTGCATCACAATAACCATTAACACCAATGATGCGCAAACCTACTGAACGCACTGCCCATCGTAGCGCTAGCCAATTTGTATTCTGAGGTAGCAGCGCTACATTAATCACAATGGGCGCATTTTCTAAAAAACCTGGGGCTTCACGCATTTTTTTTTCTAATGCTTGTCTAATGACTTCTGGTCGTGGATCATACAGATGCAAGACCGAAAGGGTAAAATTACTCCCCTTTAATTTAATAGGTTGACTTGGCAATGATGACATCTATTATTTTTACTCAGTTTCAGATAGGTTAATAGACTTTACATAATCGCTATTCGTGGTGTGAAGTCAAGGCACCCGGAGCACAACAACCTTCGTTAACAAAATACATAAGGATTGTGAGCACCGCGTAACACAGAATTCGCGTACGAATAGAGGTTATACCCACAGTCCTTCAAGTTGCCGCTAGTGGCCAAGGTGTAAGGCCGATGAACGCAGAAATACTACGTGATTCGGTCTTACAACCGCAGACAACAACACGACGGCTTCAAAGGCGAAGGGTATACCCAGAAATCTAATGAACAGCAAACCCTATATCGATGACATTCTGATCTACAGTAAGTATGGTATAGGTAATAGAAAAATACAGCCTAGAAGGTCTATAATGAGAAAAAAACTTCTTTTTTTGCTGCTGGTTAGCAATTTTGTCTCTTTTTCTTGGTGTCTTGCAGAATTCGATTTTTCTTATCATGCTGCTGTACCTGAAAACAATCAACCTTCATTAGAATATTTAGAAAAAAGAAAAAAATTAGAAGCTCTGGAGCAATTACAGATATCGGCTCAATTACAAAAAAGAATAGCAGCAGAGACCGAGGCTAATAAAATAAGAGAAGAAAAAAAACGAAAAAAAGAACGAGAGGAAAAAATAGATAGGATGAAACGTAAAAACGGAGAGAAAGAATTGGGTTCTGTTGATGGAATTTCATATTGGTATGATTAATCTTATCAAGATGAAAAATTATCCCTTTTTATTATTTATTCTATTTTTTAATGCCACTGCTTTTACCTAAAAATTGTGTTATGCCATAATGTGATACCATTTTACAGTGGATGCAAAGTAATCTAATGCGAAATTTAAAAATTGGTGTTATTTTTTTTAGCATATCAATAATATTGAGTTTAATTATTTTTTTTGCTAAAAATAATTCAGTAGAAACAGATAAGAATGAGTTAGTTACTTTTAATTGTATAACCGACGATGAGACTGATTTAGCCGCATTTTTAGATAGAAAAAAACACGAACTCATCTTATATGATGATATTTATCAATTTATAAAAATAAAAGAAGAAAATGATGATGAAGTGCTATTATTTGAAAATAAAAAAAATGAAACTACCTCAATAGCATCCATTAATATCTCAATGATGCCAGATGCGACCAAACATGAAAAACAGATATTAAATTATCATTGTAAAGTCTCTCATAAGATTAAATAAGTTCAATGTATGTCATTGCAATTAGATTGCTCTTTTTATAAATCGGTCGCTACCTTGACTCAACAATACTAATACGCTAATTATAAAATAGAGAGAAAAAATACCTAACAACCATTGAGGCATCCCCAAAGACATTAATTGCCACTGTTGCAGTGAACAATCAGCGCTAGCAGAAAATACGCTTGGTAACCATTTATCTAATGGTAAGAATGTAGGAAAATCAACGAAAAAATCGCAGGTGTTAAATGGTGATGGATACAAATATTGCATAGTATGTTGCCAAGTTAATTGAATGCCTTTACTCGCACTGTATATCCACAAGAAAATGGCGATATAACGTAATGATGAGTTAGGCGCAATGGCACCAACGAATGACGCTGCAATGATACCAAATAATGCACAACGCTCATAAATACAGAGTACACAAGGTTGCAGTAGCATAATATATTGAAAATAAAGCGCTATGAGCTCAAAAATTAATCCAGAAAATCCGATGAGAAACCAAGCTTGACGTTGTTTAGAACAACGATTTAAAAAATGTAGCATATTCTTTATTCCACAAGATAAATTATGGTGCTAACAATACCAATGAACAGATTCCTGCCACCAGTTACCAACAGATATAGCCAAATCAGTTTAATTTGATTCTGTGCTGTCGTCGCTTGCCGTACTATTTGTACTGTCTGCGCTCCTCCGCCTTGAATCAAATTAAACTGATTCGGCTATTAAAGATAGATTTAAATGAGCAAGCTAAACAAGTATCGCCTACTAAACAGTCCCTTATTTTTGATGTATACCATTATTAATAACGGTTATATTTTGTTTAAAATTAAATAATTAATGATATTAAAAATTATCTATGATTCTGTATTTTTTCGCTATTTGTCTTAGCTGAGTGACTATATCATAAATTTTTCATCTGGTATGATAAGCTGATTAATTTCTGATAAATTTCTCTACAAAAATGAGGCATTAACGCTCAGAAATAAGTTACCTAGTGGCTATACCCTTCGCCTTTGAAGTTGCCGCTAGGCAGCCAAGGTGTGAGACAGATGAGCGTAGACATACCATGAAGGCGAGCCCCCTCAGCCAACGCCGCCGTAACTTGAAAGGCAAAGGGTATAGTGGCTATCAATACATTATTTAAGGAACTATCATGCCTCGTCCAATATCGGCCACTGTGCATTTATCTGCTCTACATCACAATTTGGTGGCTGTTCGAGACCGGGTAAGTTACGCCAATAGCAAAATATGGTCGGTGGTAAAAGCGAATGCGTATGGACATGGTTTAGCACGTGTTTGGCGGTGCTTAGAAAAAACGGATGGTTTCGCATTATTGGATTTGAACGACGCGGTTTTATTGCGGGAGCAGGGCTGGCAAAAACCCATTTTATTACTAGAAGGATTCTTTAAAACAGAAGATTTAGCATTAATAGATCACTATAACCTGACAACAGTGGTGCATAGTGATTGGCAACTTGCGGCATTGGAAAACGCCAAACTCAAAAAGCCAGTGGAGGTTTATTTAAAGTTCAATAGCGGGATGAATCGTTTAGGATTCCCTTGTGAAGAGGCACATGAAATCTGGCAACGAGCGAAGCAAATCGCCAATATTAAACATCTCACTTTGATGAGCCATTTTGCTAACGCCGCTCATAATGGCAATATCGACAATGAATACAGGTTCATTCAACAAAATTGCCAGTCTATTCCAGCTGACTGTAGTAGTTTGGCAAATTCTGCCGTCATCCTATGGCACCCTTCAGTTTATACCTCACCGATTAATAATTTATCAAATAATAACTTATCGCATTTTTGTCACTGGGTACGCCCTGGCATTATGCTCTACGGAGCCTCACCTAATGGTCAAGTGCAAGCTATCAAAGATCTAGGATTACGCCCGGCGATGAGTTTGCATTCTGAATTACTGGCGGTGCAAACATTAAAAGCAGGTGACACTGTGGGCTACGGTAGCCATTATCGCGCTAACGAAGCGCAACGGATTGGTATAGTCGCTTGTGGGTATGCCGATGGTTATCCTCGGAATGCGCCCACCGGAACACCCATCCTCGTCGAGGGGGTGTTAACAAAAACCCTCGGCGCGGTTTCCATGGATATGTTGGCGGTAGATCTAAAACCTTGCCCTCACGCACAGGTGGGTAGCATCGTCGAATTATGGGGCAACCATTTACCTATTGATGATGTTGCCATGGCCGCCGGCACCATTAGTTATGAATTAATGTGTGCATTATCGGCAAGAGTGCCTGTTTCCTTTATCACGGATGGAGAATAATTATGCCACAAATCCATCGCACTAAATCCGTACGGTTTAATGTGGAGCAAATGTATAAACTGGTTAACGATATTTCCTCTTATCCAGAATTTTTGCCTGGTTGTATTGGTGGTCGGGTGATCAGTGCTAATGAAAGCGTAATAATTGCCGCTGTTGACATTGCTAAAGTGGGCATCAGTAAAACCTTTACTACCCGCAATACGCTTATCAATAACAAAAGTATCAATATGGAATTGGTAGATGGCCCGTTCCGTAAACTGCTGGGCGATTGGCAATTTACACCTTTAGACGATAATACCTGTAAAGTTGAACTCTATCTTGATTTTGAATTCACTAATAAGTTAGTTGAAATCATGTTCGGTAACTTGTTTAAAGCGTTAGCAGAAAATATGGTGCAAGCCTTTAGCCAACGAGCAGAAACGGTTTACCATGCCTGATATACCCAATGAATTTCGAGCGATGAGTGTAGACATGCTACCTGATGAGGCGAGCACCGACAGCCAACACCGCCGTAACTTGAAAGGCGAAGGGTATAATCGCTCTTATTCGGCAGACTGTCTGCGAGGCACATTTATTCGCTTAGCGCCCTTTTTATTCTTAGGACTAATGATCAACACGATAAAAAAGAACAGTGCCTGCACAATAACGATACAAGGACCCGTGGCACCATCAATATGGAAACTAATCAAGGTGCCCAAAACGCAGGAGACCACCGACACCAGCGTAGCAATCATTAACATGATGTCGAAACGGCGACAAACCAGAGATGCAATAATACCCGGTGCAATTAACATGGCTATTACTAGTATCACACCAACGGCCTGCAATGAAGTAACAATCGTCAATGCAAGTAAACAAAGTAAACCATAGTGAAGCCATTTAATCGGTAAACCAATCACCTGAGCATGATTAGCATCAAAACAAAAAAGCATTAAATCCTTACGCTTTAACAACACCACCAATAAAGTGAATGTAGTGATCCATAAGGTTTGTTTAAATTCAGTCAGCGTAACACCCAGTATATTCCCAAATAAAATATGACTAAGATGTTGATCAGTATCGACTTGTGAAAAAAGCACAATACCCAAAGCAAACATACCTGAAAAAACAATCCCCATCACTGTATCTTCCTTGATGCGACTGTTTTCTTTTAAGTAACCGGTAGACAACGCACAGAAAATACCAGAAAAAAAAGCGCCTATTACCAAAGGGAGGCCTAATACGAAAGCGAGCACAATACCCGGTAAAACGGCATGAGAAATGGCATCCCCCATGAGTGACCACCCCTTCAACACCAAATAGCAAGACAGTATCGCGCATACCACACCCGTAGCTATAGCGGTAAAAATCGCGCGCTGCATAAAAGGATAATAAAACGGCTCGCTAATTAAACTCAGCAAACTAGACATACAGTTATCTCCTAGTCACTTGTTGGCGAGTACGATAACGCGTTGACAGCAGACCGTGTTTAGGCGCAAAGAAAAAAGCCAATAAAAATACCGTAGTCTGTAGTGTTACAATAATACTTCCAGTAGCACCATTAAAATAAAAACTAAGATAAGCCCCAAATGCACTCGTCAATGCGCCGATAATAATGGCAATAATCAATAAACGACCAAAACGATCCGTCAGCAAATAAGCCGTGGCGCCAGGCGTTATCACCATAGCAATCACCAAGATAGCACCTACCATTTGTAATGCCGCCACGGTACAGGCACTGAGCAGAGTGAAAAATAATAATTTTAAATATAAGGGTGATAAGCCAATTGAAAGCGCGTGACTTTCATCAAAGAAAACCGCTAATAGATCTTTCCATACTAAACAGAGGATAAGGAAAGAAAAGAAAATAATAATTTCAACTTGCATGACATCTTCATCAGCAATACCCAAAACATTACCAAAAATAATAGATTGTACATTGATCGAGGTTGGATTAAGCGAGACGATCAACAAACCAACAGCAAAAAAGGTAGAAAAAATAAAGCCAATGATCGCATCTTCACGCAGGCGAGTGATATGGCGTACCAACGCCATTGCCAAGGCGGCTAACATGCCGGTAAAAAAAGCGCCGGCGGCATAAGGCAAACCTAGGGCATAAGCCCCGGCGACGCCAGGCACGACGGAGTGAGACAGCGCATCGCCCATCAACGACCATCCCTTCAACATCAAATAAGCAGAAAGAAAAGCGCAAACAGCACCCACTATCATGCTTACCCACATCGCTTTAAGCATGTAATTATAATTAAAAGGCTGCAATAAAAACTCCAGCATCAGCGAGGCGTCTCCTTTTTTTGCATCTGGGTGGGGGGATCATTTTTGCTATGGCCATAAAATACCGCGGGGCGTTCATCATCAGTAATGACCGTGACGGAGCGAGCATCATTATCATCATGCAGAGCAGCGCCAGAAAGATTGATATAACGCAATACTCCGCCAAATGTCATTTCCAAATTCTTTTGGGTGAAAGTGGTGTCTATCGGCCCTGCCGCGAGCACGGTTTGATTAATTAAAATCACCTGATCACAAAATTCAGGCACACTGCCCAAATTATGCGTAGAAACTAAAACCAAATGCCCTTCATCGCGCAATACACGCAGTAAATCAATAATCGCATTCTCTGTTTTTACATCCACCCCGGTAAAAGGCTCGTCCAATAACAGCACTGAACCCTGTTGTGCCAACGCACGCGCAAGAAATACCCTTTTTTTCTGCCCACCAGACAACTCACCGATTTGGCGTGAACATAATGCAGATAAACCTACCCGCTCAATGGCTTGATTAACAATAGCATGATCACTGGCACGCGGAATTCGCAAAAAATTCATTTTACCGTAACGACCCATCATCACGACATCTTTTACCAATACCGGAAAATTCCAATCGACTTCTTCTGTTTGTGGCACATAGGCAATACTATTTTTTTTAAGGGCATCACTGACCGGGTTATTGTTCAGTCGTACCCGCCCCACCGTGGGTTTAATCAATCCCATGATACTTTTAAATAATGTTGATTTACCGCTACCGTTGATACCAACCAGAGCACAAATCGTACCACCAGCTAAAGAAAAATTAGCATTATGGATAGCGGTATGTCCGTTGTTATAAGTAACAGAAACATCCTTTACCAGTAATTCTGGCCGGATAAACGGTGCCTGATTCATTGATTAAATCCTTTTGCGATGGTATCAACGGTAACATTCAGTAAATCGATATACGTCGGGACGGGACCTTGTGCATCCGACAGCGAGTCAACATATAACACGCCGCCATATCGGGCACCGGTTTCTTTACTGATTTGTTTTGCTGATTTATCGGAAATAGTACTTTCACTGAACACCACCGGAATTTTATGCTGACGAACCTGATCAATAACGGCTTGCATCTGTCGAGCAGAACCCTGTTCCTCTGCATTAATTGGCCATAAATACAGCTCTTTCAAATCATAATCTTTTGCCAGATAGCTGAACGCGCCTTCACTGGTCACCAGATAACGTTGATCAGCAGGAATACGCGCTAAACGCTCCCGCAGTGAGCCATCTAACGCCGTGATCTTAGCCGCATAAATTTTGGCATTGTGCTGATATATTTTGGCATGAATCGGATCATGTTTTACCAATGCTCGCAGAATATTATCAATATAAATTAACGCATTAGAAGGCGACATCCAAGCATGCGGGTTCGCGGCACCCTTGTACAGAGCCTCACGGATTGGCAATGGGGTAATGCCTTCGGTCACCACCGCCTTCGGCACCTTCTTTTTTATGTTATCAAAAAAGCGTTCAAACCAGCTTTCTAAGTGCAAGCCATTCCATAAAATCAAATCGGCCGATTGGGCTTTAACGATATCACCCGGGGTCGGTTGATAACCATGAATCTCAGCGCCCGGTTTAGTAATGGATTCAACGATCGCGGCCTCACCGGCGATATTTTTTGCCATATCTTGAATAATAGTAAAGGTGGTGATCACTTTGAATTTTTTTTCAGCATGGGCTAGGTTGCCGACGAGTAAGCAAAGTACCATTGAAATCAATACACAATTTGCTATCAAAAAATAGGGATAGATCACAAATTTTTTATATTTCATGCTGCGAAATTCATCCTTATACTGAAAGTGACCTGAACAGATAACGGAACCACCATAATGGCCGCCACCACGGCTTCCGCTCAGGAATGGTCGCTGGACGTGAATGCACCTTTTTAAGATCCCATTTAAAGTTAAGGAATATTCTGCTGTGACTATACTCTGAACCAAACAGCGCAATTTCACTTTTCTTCCTATCATTAATGGGCGTATTGTGTGTCAAATTATGATCCAGAGAATGATAGCTTTTCTTCCGATCCACATTCCGTTCAATACATCTGAATTTTTTAGGCAAATAACGCGGCGTGGTACCGTGATCTTTATGCATCTTCACAAAACGATAATCTTCCCAGCCATAATGACCCGCAAATTCTTCATCATAACCAAACAGCCGGAAAAACCGAGCCCGTGACATGAAGAATAGATTTGGGTGACCTCGGTATGCTTTCCCCGTTTTTTCATCCGTCCGGTAGATACGATACAGAGAGCGCCCAGGATTACGAGCATTGACCAAACAACGAAGGGTATCTTCAGGAAGCAAGCAATCTAAATCGGTGATAATAATTTTGTCAGACTTAGCGTAAGTGACCCCCAAATTACGGGCACCAGCCTGATTCCACTGAATATCAGTGGTTATTCTTAACCAAGTAAAATTCAAATCATAATCTTTTACGTCATACTCTAAAGGCGAGCAATCATCAACGATAACAAATTCGACAGCATCCTTAATATCATTAGGATAAGATTCATATTCCGCCAACAAAGACTCAACGGAGTCCATATCTCCCTGATTGCAGTAAAAATGTGTTACATAAGTTAACTTGATGTGCTGCTTATCTAGCGGATGTCGTGCCTTAACGATTCCTACATCCTTTATCACAATATAACCCTCTGTTTGAATAGAAAAAATAAAAAGGAAATTTTTATAATGTCTTGAACACTTATGAATAGATAGCAGATATGTATCGAATAACCTACGGTAAAGGATAAAGAATTACCATAATCAGTCAAATAACTTTATTGTCGTCATCGCAGCCTGATATATACCCTTCGCCTTTGAAGTTGCCACTAGGCGGCCAGGCCGTGCAACCCGATGAGCGTAGACATACCATGAGGGCGAGAGCTTGCAGCCAACAACGCGGCGGCTTCAAAGGCGAAGGGTATAGCCGAAGCAATCTGATTTGATTCAAGACGAAGGGTATATTGAATGTTACTGAATGTTTGGTTAAGCTCTAGCGCTTAAAAACAATTAACCACCATGAGCCCGAGCACACTCTTGAGTGTCCTTAGAGCCTATTTGAAATCTCTTGTTTTCCTCGTCTAGGCGCAGCTCAAAGAAGATTTCGAATAGGCTCTTAAAGCTTCTCTAATCCGTATGGAATATTTCTATGGCTAATTTTTTACCTTTCTCACGGCCGGCCATCGGCGAAGAAGAAATTGCTGCCGTTGTTGATGTACTCAATTCAGGCTGGATCACGACTGGAACAAAAAATCAGCAACTGGAAGAGAAATTTTGTCAGCGTATCGGTTGTCAACACGCCATCAGCGTCTGTTCAGCAACCGCAGGCATGCATATTACCTTAATGGCATTGGGTATCGGCCCAGGGGATGAAGTGATCACCCCTTCTCAAACTTGGGTATCAACTCTGAACATAATCTCATTATTAGGTGCTAAACCGGTCATGATTGATGTTGACCGTGAAACCTTAATGATCAACGCCGCAGCCATTGAAGAGGCTATTACGCCTCAAACCAAAGCCATTATCCCTGTGCATTATGCCGGCGCACCCTGCGATATCGATGCCATCCGAAAAATAGCAATTGATAAAGGCATTGCGCTGATTGAAGATGCCGCCCATGCCGCAGGAACCTCTTACAAAGGGCAGGCCATTGGTGCTCAAGGCACCGCGATTTTTTCCTTTCATGCGATTAAAAATATCACTTGTGCTGAAGGCGGAATGATCGCAACAGACGATGCGAAATTAGCAGAACGTGTGAGACGCTTAAAATTTCATGGCTTGGGCGCCGATGCCTTTGATCGCCAAATACAGGGGCGATGCCCACAGGCTGAAGTGATTGAACCAGGCTACAAATATAACTTATCAGACATTCATGCGGCTATCGCCTTGGTTCAGCTAAATCGCCTAGATAAAATTAATGCGCGCCGTCAAGCGTTAGCAAAACAGTATCAAGAAGCTTTTAAACTCCCCGCACTCAGCTCACTGCAACCACTTGGCATCCCTGACTATGAGCATGTACATGCCTGGCACCTTTTTATCGTACGTGTCGATAAAGAGTGTTGCGGGGTTGATCGTGATACGTTAACGAAAGCGTTAAAGGATAAGCATCAGATCGGCAGTGGATTGCATTTTCGAGCAGTACATACACAAAAATATTATAAAAAGTATTACCCAGAGTTGAGACTTCCTCATACGGAATGGAATTCCGATAAATTATGTTCGTTACCTCTTTTTCCTGATATGCAGGACGGTGACATCGCTCGGGTTGTCAATGCTCTACAACAGATTATAGGATCAGCCAGTGTCACAAATTGAATCTATTCAAAAAGTCTCGATTGTTATCCCGGTTTATAACGAGCAGGAAAGTTTGCCGATATTGCTCGCCAGGACATCAGCGGCCTGTCAATTATTGACTCAACCCTACGAAATCATTTTAGTCGATGATGGCAGCACCGATGATTCAGCAGCCATATTGACACGAGCAGCGGACGCTGCTGATAGCGCCATTATTGCCGTGATACTGAACCGTAATTATGGCCAACATGCGGCGATTATGGCCGGTTTTAATCAAGTGAGCGGTGATTTGGTGATTACCTTGGACGCGGATCTACAAAATCCCCCAGAAGAAATCCCCCGCTTGGTTAAAGTGGCAGAAGAAGGTTACGACGTAGTGGGTACCATCCGCGAAAATCGTCAAGATTCTTGGTTTCGTAAAACCGGCTCTCGCTTAGTGAATATGATGATCCAACATGCTACAGGAAAATCGATGGGCGATTATGGCTGCATGCTACGAGCGTATCGGCGGCATATTGTCGAGGCGATGTTAAGCTGTCACGAACGCAGTACTTTCATTCCAATCCTAGCAAATACCTTTGCTCGGCGTACTAAAGAAATTACCGTACGTCATGCCGAACGCAGCTTTGGCGATTCAAAATACAGCCTGATGAAACTGATCAACTTAATGTATGATTTAGTAACCTGTTTGACCACTACGCCGCTGCGTTTACTGAGTGCCCTCGGTAGCATGATAGCTGTTTCAGGTTTTATGTTAGCTTTCTTATTGGTTATCTTGCGCTTAATTTTTGGATCCGTCTGGGCGGGGGGCGGGGTCTTCACGTTATTTGCCATACTCTTTATGTTTATTGGCGCGCAATTTATCGGCATGGGATTGCTGGGGGAATATATTGGGCGTATTTACCACGATGTACGCGCCCGCCCGCGTTACTTTATAGAAAAAATCGTCCGCGCAAAGTCCGCAGAGACTATTCATAAAAAAGAACAACCATGTCAGGAAAAAGAACAATAATGAAAACCATTGTATTTGCTTATCATAATATTGGTCATGCCGCTTTAACCGAATTAGCTACCGCCGGTTATGATATCCAAGCGGTATTTACCCACCTTGATGATCCACAAGAAAATAATTTTTTCAATTCTGTTGCTGCTAAGGCAACGGAAATGGGGCTGCCGGTCTATGCGCCAGAAAATGTCAATCATCCATTGTGGGTTGATCGCATCAAACAATTACAACCGGATATTATTTTTTCTTTTTACTATCGTAACTTATTAAGCCCTGAGATCTTATCCTTGGCGCCAAAGGGGGGATTTAATCTACATGGTTCATTGTTGCCACGTTACCGTGGTTGCGCCCCTGTTAATTGGGTATTGGTTAACGGAGAAAGTGAAACCGGTGTGACATTACATCAAATGCTTAAAAAAGTGGATCAGGGCGCTATTGCGGGTCAGCGCAAAGTGATGATTGATCCGGAGGACACCGCTTTTACCCTGCACGAAAAAATAACGCAGGCGGCTCAACGGTTATTACGCGATCTGTTACCTCAAATTAAACAAGGATCGATAACGCTGGTGCCGCAAAATGAAGAAGAGGCCAGTTATTTCGGCCGTCGCACCGCCGCCGATGGAAAAATTGATTGGCAACAATCGGCGGTAACCGTTAATAATTTAGTACGCGCCGTAACTAAACCCTACCCGGGTGCTTTTAGTTATCTGGGTGAGCAAAAACTCATTATTTGGCAATCGCGCCCATTAGACATTAAACATGATGAACAACCGGGTACCCTGTTAAAAACCGACCCGCTGATCATTGCTTGTGGTAAAGGTGCATTAGAAGTGATAGCCGCGCAAAGTGATCCGGGATTATATTTGTCGGGTAAACAGTTGGCGCAAGAAATGGGGATGATGGAAAAAGGGTGTTTAGGTATCAAGCCAAATAGTCAGCAAACAAAACCGACCCGGGTGCTGATCCTCGGCGTGAATGGTTTTATCGGTAATCACTTAACCAAGCGTTTATTGTCTGAAGATAACTATGAGATCTACGGTCTGGATATTGGTTCCGACGCCATCAGTTGTTTTATGAGTCATCCTCGTTTTCATTTTGTTGAAGGCGATATCAGCATTCACTCCGAGTGGATCGAATATCACATTAAAAAATGTGATGTGGTATTGCCTTTGGTGGCGATTGCAACGCCGATTGAATATACACGTAATCCACTACGTGTCTTCGAATTAGATTTTGAAGAAAATCTAAAGATCGTACGCGATTGTGTTAAATACAAAAAACGCATTGTTTTTCCCTCGACCTCAGAAGTCTACGGGATGTGTGATGATAAAGAGTTCAATGAAGATAGTTCGCGTTTGATTGTTGGGCCGATTAATAAACAACGTTGGATCTATTCGGTTTCCAAGCAATTATTGGATCGTGTTATTTGGGCATACGGGGCGAAAGAAGGACTGAAATTCACGCTATTCCGTCCCTTTAACTGGATGGGCCCAAGGTTAGATAGTCTTGATGCGGCGCGCATTGGTAGCTCACGCGCCATCACACAGTTGATCCTCGATTTAGTGGAGGGTACACCGATAAAACTCATCGATGGCGGTGAACAAAAACGGTGTTTTACTGACATTAAAGATGGTATCGAAGCGTTATTCCGCATTATTGAAAATCATGATAACCGCTGTGATGGTCAAATTATCAACATCGGCAATCCCGCGGATGAAGCCAGTATTCGTGAATTAGCAGAAATGCTAGTGAAACATTTTAAACAACATGAGTTATACAACCGTTTCCCTCCTTTTGCCGGATATAAAAAAATAGAAAGCAGCAGTTATTATGGCAAAGGCTATCAAGATGTCGTACATCGCACACCCTGCATCAAAAATGCACGCCGCTTGCTCAATTGGCAGCCAAAAATTTCCATGGAAGAAACCATAAAAGAAACCTTAGATTTTTTCTTACGCAGCACATTATCGCACGGTGACATCGCTAAGAATGACGAGGCTATACCCACAGCCCTTGAAGTTGCCGCTAGGCGGCCAGGGCGTGAGACCCGATGAGCGTAGACAAACTACGTGATTCGGGCGAGGGCTCGCAGCCAACAACGCGGCAGCTTCAAAGGCGAAGGGTATATACGGTGAAAAAAATTGGCCTAAGAATTGACGTCGATACCTATCAGGGTACCCAGCAAGGCGTGTCGACACTGCTTCATTTACTGCAAAAATATGATCTTCAGGCCAGTTTTTTCTTCAGCGTCGGGCCCGATAATATGGGGCGTCATTTATGGCGTCTGCTGCGCCCCCGTTTTTTATGGAAAATGTTGCGCTCAAATGCGGTCTCACTGTATGGCTGGGATATTCTTCTGGCGGGAACCGCTTGGCCAGGGAAATTGATCGCCAACGATCTCGGCGCACTGATGAAACAAACGCTAGCGCAAGGACAAGAAGTGGGGCTTCATGCTTGGGATCACCAAGGCTGGCAAGCCAAGGTTGATCGGTGGTCGGATCAACAATTGACTGAACAAATAAAACGCGGAGTTGACACACTACAGCAAAGTCTTGGACAACAGGTGAGTTGCTCAGCCGTTCCGGGGTGGCGGGCAGACGAACGGGTGCTAGCAGCTAAACAATCCTTCGCTTTTAACTATAATAGTGATTGCCGCGGCACCCATCCTTTTCGTCCACAGTTTGCCGATGGCCGTATTGGCACGGTGCAGATCCCTGTGACCTTGCCGACTTACGATGAGGTGGTGGGTAGTGAAGTGCAACAGCAAGACTTTAATGATTATATTTTGGCCGCGATGCTGCGTGATAGTGGTGTCCCTGTTTATACCATTCATGCTGAAGTTGAGGGAATGTCGCAATCGGCGATGTTTGAACAATTGTTACAGCGAGCGCAACAACAAGGTCTGTGCTTTTGTCCACTCAGTACCCTGTTACCCACGGATCAGCAACAGTTACCACTGGGCAAAATTGTGCGCTCTCCTTTTCCGGGGCGAGAAGGCTGGTTGGGTTGCCAAGCTGAGGTTGAATGATCCATGATGATAAAATTATTTAAAAACCGTAAATTATTTAAAAACTGTCAATTTTTTAAAAACAAGGCACTGGCCTTATTAAGCATTTTTTTTATCATTTTGTATCTGCTTCCGCTCAACCAGCGCCTACTGTGGCAGGCTGATGAAACCCGTTATGCCGAAATCAGCCGTGAGATGCTACAACGGGGTGATTGGATAGTGCCGCGTCTGTTAGATGTGCGTTATTTTGAAAAACCGGTAGCAGGGTATTGGATCAATAACCTCAGTCAATGGCTATGGGGTGAAAATAACTTCGCAGTACGCTTTGGATCCGCATTCAGTATCGCCTTGACTGCGTTATTGGTTTTTTGGTTAGCCACGCGATTATGGCATAACCGTTCCACAGCAATATTAGCAACGCTCATTTATCTCACCTTTTTCCTGGTGTTTGGTGTCGGCTCTTATGCGGTGCTCGATCCGATGATTTCGCTCTGGCTGATGGCCGCCATGGTGAGTTTTCACCTCACCTCATCGGCTATACCCACAGCCCTTGAAATTGCCGCTAGGCGGCCAGGGGGGGAGACCGATGAGCGTAGACAACTACGTGATTCGGCGAACGCCCGCAGCCAACAACGCGGCAGTTTCAAAGGCGAAGGGTATAAAACATCCTGGCAAAAAATCGGTGCTTATGCTTTGCTCGGTATCGCCTGTGCCATGGGAGTCATGACGAAAGGATTTTTGGCTTTAGTGGTACCTGTCATCGCGATCGTGCCCATTGTTCTGTTACAAAAACGGGTAAAAGAACTGCTCTTTTTTGGCCCGATAGCGGTGTTAGCCGCGCTTTTATCTTGTCTGCCCTGGGCATTGACCATAGCGCAGCGGGAGCCAGACTTTTGGCATTATTTTTTTTGGATTGAACATATTCAACGCTTCGCGACTGAAGACGCGCAACATAAAGAGCCCTTTTGGTATTATTTGCCGCTTTTATGTTTAGGTGTTTTACCCTGGCTAGGATTATTACCGGGCGCATTACTAAAAGGGTGGCGCGAGCGTGTGAACCGTCCCGAATTATTTTTTCTGTTAAGTTGGGTATTGATGCCGCTGATTTTTTTCAGCATCGCTCAAGGTAAATTATTGACCTACATTTTGCCTTGCATGGCACCACTGGCGTTATTAATGACTGCCTATGCTACCGATTGTGTTAATAGCCAGCAGATGAATGCCTTTAAAATGAACGGCATCATTAATCTGATCTTGGGGATCCTTTGCACCCTGACGGTATTGATACTGGGAATGGATTACTTTCCGCAGTGGATACTATTAAATCAAGATGAAAACAACAAAATCCTGCTCGGCATGCTGGCCTTTGCCACCTGGGCAGTGCTGGGGTGGTGGAGTCTGCGCGCCAACCATCGCCACTGGAAAGTGGCGGCCGCCTGCCCCTTATTGTTGGCGACGCTGGTCGGTTATATCATCCCTCAGCACATCATTGATGTAAAACAGCCGCAACATTTTATCCGTCAGAACAGCGCGCTATTACAGGAAAGCCGTTATCTACTCACCAATGAGGTCGGTATTGCCACCGGCTTAGCCTGGGAGCTCAAACGCAATGATGTGATGATGTTCAATTCTAAAGGTGAGCTGTCTTATGGCCTGAACTACCCAGATAGCCGCGATCACTATGTTAATAAGTTAGATTTTCCAACATGGCTGACGCAAGCACGCCAACAGGGGAATGTAGTATTGGTATTATTAGATAATCAAAAAGCCATCGATGATTTACCCCATGCCGATAAAATCGAACAATTCAATCGGTTACTGTTATTGTCTTGGTTGGCAAAAACGGACACCCCCACCATGAACACAACAAGCCCATGATCGACTATTTATTAGTGCTGGTGGTCAGTTTACTCACCTGTGCCGGGCAATTGTGTCAAAAAAAAGCCACAGAGGGGTGGCAATCCTCCGCTAAACGCACGGCGGCGAGCTGGTTATCTCTCGCATTATTACTGCTAGGATTAGCGATGCTATTGTGGCTCAGATTATTACAATCGATGCCACTCAGCCAAGCGTATCCATTATTGAGCGTTAATTTTATTTTCATCACCTTGGCAGGCCAATATTTTTTTCATGAGCCCGTCACTTCACGACATTGGTGCGGTATTGCCACTATTATCTTGGGCATTTTTTTGTTGAACTGGCATGGAAAATAAGCATAATACCCGAGGCTATAGCTGGGTCATCGGCAGCATCGTATTAATTACTCTAGCCCAACTACTATTGAAATGGGGAATGGTAAGTATCCCATTAATGTCGCTCAGTGATATCAATTTTGTCTTTTTAACGCATCACTATATTCAACTGTGCACTGTTATTTTTGGTTTATTAGGCTACGCTTTGTCGATGCTATGTTGGCTCTGCGCGCTACGTTATTTACCACTCAATCAGGCTTATCCACTAATTAGTATCAGCTACGTGCTGGTCTACTTATTGGCGGTAGCGTGGTTTAATGAAACTGCCACCGTCACTAAAACACTAGGGGCGCTGTTCATCCTGCTAGGTGTTTGGATTATTTATATGAAACCGAAAAAACCAAGTTGAGATCATTCTTTACTAACAGGAAAAATCAGTGAAACTAATTGCAACCATTTTGTGTGGTGGAGTGGGTTCCAGGTTATGGCCTATTTCACGGGCATTACACCCAAAACCTTTTATTCGCCTAAAAGATGGGCAGAGCCTATTACAAAAAGCTTTTTTACGTGCTGCTCAGCTTTCTGGGCTTACCGAAATCCTGACAGTGACCAACCGAGATTTGTTTTTCAAAACTGAAGATGAATTTCGCGAAGTCAACCTCTCGAAGATCCCCACTTCCTTTATCTTAGAGCCCTTCGGGCGTAATACGGCTGCCGCGATTGCTACTGCCTCCCACTACGTAACGACAAAACACGGTCATGATGCCATCATGCTGGTACTCACAGCTGATCATTTAATTGACGATCAAGGCGCCTTTCAAGACGCCATAAGCAAGGCGATTGAGCTGGCAACAGCAGGTAAATTAGTGACCTTAGGCATCAAGCCAAAATCTCCTGAAACGGGTTATGGCTACATCGAAGCGGATGGCAATAACGTGTTACGTTTTGTGGAAAAACCTCCACTTAAAGAAGCACAAGAATATTTTACTTCAGACCAATTTTTATGGAATTCAGGTATGTTTTGCTTCATGGCCGATACAATGCAGCAACAATTGGAACAGCATTGCCCAGACATTCTTGCGGCCACAAAAAATTGCATTGAACAGGCGCTCACTACAGAAGGTCTAGGTATTACACAGATAATACTCGATGCTAATGAATTCAAAAACGTTAGAGACAATTCTATCGATTATGCGGTTATGGAAAAATCCAATCGAATGGCAGTGGTGCCATGTGACATAGGTTGGAGTGATATTGGCTCCTGGAGTGGCTTCGGCAAGCTGTCTGAGCCTGATGCAGAGGGTAACCACGTGCAGGGGGATGCGCTGTTGCATACTACCCGTAATTGCACCATCTATAGTAATGACGGTCTAATCAGTACTGTCGGGGTCGATAATCTGATCGTTATTAAGACACCCGATGCGGTTCTCGTTGTTGATAAATCGCGAGAACAAGATGTAAAACATATTTATGCTGAACTGGCAGCCAGAGATCATACCTCTCACAAACTCCATTGCACAGTACACTGCCCATGGGGTACCTACACTGTGTTAGAAGAAGGCAAGAACTTTAAGATAAAACGTATTGAGGTCAAACCGGGTGCCAGCCTTAGCTTACAAATGCACCATCACCGCAGCGAGCACTGGATAGTGGTTAGTGGGACGGCCGAGGTGACCAATGGTGAGCAGGTATTTTACGTCAAGACCAATGAATCTACTTATATCCCCGCCATGCACAAACATCGTTTGACAAATCCTGGATTGATTAAATTAGTGATGATTGAAGTACAAAGTGGCGATTATTTAGGCGAAGATGATATCGTGCGTTTCAAAGATAATTATGGCCGCTGTAAGCAGGAAAATTGATGTTTAATATGCTATCGAGTGCGTGGCGCTACCGCTTCTTCATTTTTTCTTCTATCAAAACGGAGCTCCGTACTAAATTTATTCGCAGCCGTTTAGGTGGACTATGGATGATATTAAATCCATTGGCTCAGGTAATCATTTTTGCTTTTGTCCTGTCAGCCGTCCTTTCCGCCCGACTACCGGGCATCAACAATCAATACGCTTACGCTATTTATTTGATGGCAGGCACCTTAGGTTGGACATTATTTGCAGAAATTGTCAACCGCTGCCTAACACTATTCATCGATAACGGCAATATCCTTAAAAAATTAGCCTTTCCTAAAATTGCCTTACCTCTTATCGTGATGGGCAGTGCATTGGTTAATAATCTATTGCTGTTTATCGCTATTTTGGCCATTTTTGGTTTGCTCGGCCACACTCCTGGCATGGCCTTACTCTGGCTCCCCATACTCATGGCGATAATGGTCGCATTAGCATTAGGTATAGGTTTGACTTTAGGGATACTCAATGTTTTTATTCGGGATATTGGGCAAGTAGTACCTGTGGTGATGCAATTTGTTTTTTGGTTAACCCCCATCGTCTATATGGCCAACATTATCCCGGCACAATACCACTCTTGGTTAGTATGCAATCCACTGATCCCTATCGTTACCGCTTATCAAGACATCTTATTGTATAATCGTGCACCACAGTGGTTAGATCTAACAAACACATTGATAATAGCCTTAGTGCTACTGCTGGGTAGCTTAGTCCTGTTCCGTAAAGCCAGCCCGGAAATGGTAGATCAATTATGAACGGCCAACTACAGGTACAAAATTTAGGCAAAGCCTACCGCCAATACGGCAGCGAATTACGGCGCATCGCCTCTTGGTTTGCGCCTACTGTTTTGCCACGCGAGGAGCAATGGGTACTAAAAGATATCAATTTTTCTATCGCGCCAGGTGAAGCCGTGGGTATCGTCGGCCAAAATGGGGCGGGTAAAAGCACCCTGCTCAAACTGATCACCGGCACGGTACAACCCACGCAAGGAAAAGTGCAATTACAAAGCCGTGTAGCGGCTATTTTAGAATTAGGAATGGGATTTAACCCCGAGCTAACGGGTAGGCAAAATGCTTATCACAGTGCCTGTTTAATGGGTTATAGCCATGAAATAGCGCGCGTCATGCCGGAGATTGAAGCCTTTGCTGAAGTAGGCGAGTACTTTGATCAGCCGATGCGCACCTACTCCAGCGGCATGCAAATGCGCGTCGCTTTTAGCGTTGCCACGGCATTCCAACCCGATCTGCTAATTGTGGATGAGGCGTTGTCAGTAGGGGATAGCTATTTTCAACATAAAAGTTTTGATCGGATCCGTCAATTTAGAGCCAAAGGCGTTTCCATTATGTTAGTGACCCACAATATGGGCGATGTGCGTACTCTCTGTGACCGTGTCATCTTATTGGATCAAGGGCGAGTGCTAAAAGATGGTTTACCTGATGAAGTGGTGGATCACTATAACGCGCTGATTGCTGCCAAAGAAAATGCCAAGCTTACCATTGAGCAACGGCGCGAAAAAAATGGCTGGTTACTGACCAAAAGCGGTACCGGTGAAGCACGTATCAGAACTCTGAAATTAGTAGATGCGGCTTCCGGCGATGAATTAGCAGTAGCAAAAGTCGGCCAAGCAGTAGAACTGCTACTTGAAGCTGACATTCATGCCGATCTACCTCGCCTGGTGCTGGGCTATATGATCCGCGATAAACAAGGGCATGTGGTATGGGGCACAAACACCTGGCACACTCGCCAAATCCAAGAAAACGTTAAAACCGGCGACACCCTGACTTTTAGCATGACCTTTACCTGTACTTTAGGATCGGGGTCTTATTCGGTATCCCCTGCTTTAACCAGTTCTGATACACATCTTATTAATAACTATGAATGGCAGGATAATCTGCTGGTTTTTGAGGTGTTAAATGCAGATCAGGATACCTTTATCGGAAGCAGTTGGCTTGACGCTCAATTTCTTATTTCTCGCAATAGTAACGGATATATAGCCCAATGAGTTTTATTTCCTATTCCCAAAATTTTGAAGATGTCATGCTGTGGCGCGCACTTAAACATGTGCAAAATCGGTTTTATATCGATGTCGGCGCCCAACATCCGGTAAATGATTCTGTTAGCCAAGCTTTTTATGAGCGGGGGTGGAGAGGGATACATATTGAGCCAGCATTTGAATATGCCGCGCTTTTGCGCAAAGAAAGACCGGATGAAACGGTGCTACAAGTCGCCCTCACCGATACCGATGCAGGCGCATTGACGCTCAATGTGATTCCAGATTCTGGCCTAAGTACGGCGGCATATGCTTATGCACAACAGCATAAGCTGGAGCTAGGTTATACATCATAGCAAGTACAGGTACCTGCTATGACATTAAAAACGGCCTTACAATCCCTTGAATTTAAAGACGTTCACTGGCTTAAAATTGATGTTGAAGGATTTGAGGAAAAGTTTATTAAAGGATGGGACAGTCAAATTTTGCGTCCTTGGATAATGGTTATTGAAGCCACCACTCCGAATAAACCAGAGTTAGATTATGCCAAATGGGATCCTGTCCTTATCGCTGCAGACTATCTGTTTGTCTACTTTGATGGGCTAAATCGTTTCTATGTAGCGAAAGAACATGCCGAGCTTATTGACGCATTTTCTGCTCCGCCCAATGTATTCGATGAGATTCAGCAGGCTGGATTTGTGGGGCTGCTATCCCAAAATGAGGCCACAAAGCATAAGCCAGATCGACTTGAGCGCTCTTTACAAAAAAAATGCGAGGCATTACTGTTATCAAATCAACGGTTGAGCACATCAGAAAAAAAACGTGCATCGCTGCAAACCGACTACGCGGCGGCAAAAACAAAAATAGATGAGCTGAATCATTCTTCACATCATTGGTGGACGGTGGCTGATGGGCTGAATCGAGAGCTACAGAGCGTTTACACCAGTAAATTTTGGAAAATCACCAGACCATCATTGCGTCAAGCAAGGCTAGTCAGTCAGTGGGTAGCATCGCTACCACGACGTGGAGCGCGCTGGTCGATTCAAAGGATAAAAGGTCTTGCCAAACCGATGGTGATTTGGGCAATAAAACAAACTCTTGCCAATGCTGTTTTGAAAAGGCGTGCACTCATCGTTTTGACTCAATATCCTCAGGTTAAACACCGGCTGCACCAACTCGCACTACGATCATCCCTTCTTATTAACAGAGAAGTCACATCCCCCACAGTGTCTTTACCACCAACATCAGAAGCACTGGAGATGCCAGAATTAATAAAAAACTTTTCACCCCGTGTTGTCGGTATTTATTCGGGTCTACAAAAAACTGTTAATGCAAGGAAATATTGATGCGTATCGTCATTGACCTTCAAGGCGCGCAGACTCATAGCCGACAACGTGGCATCGGACGCTTTACTTTATCTTTAGCTCAAGCTATCGTGAGAAATCGAGGAAAACACCAGATCTTCCTTGCCCTCAATGGGCTATTTCCAGACACCATTGAACCGATACGTGCCGCCTTTGACAGCCTACTACCGCAAGAAAATATCTGTGTTTGGCAATCACCAGGGCCAGTTCATCAGCTGGATGAAGCTAATACTTGGCGCCGTCGCTCCGCTGAATTGGTTCGTGAAGCCTTTCTCGCCAGTTTAAAGCCCGATGTTGTGCTTATTTGTAGCTTATTCGAGGGATTAGGTGACAATGCTATCATTAGTATTGGCACGCTAAATTGTACTGTACCCACGGCAGTAATTCTGTATGACTTAATCCCACTGATTTATTCTCAGCATTATCTTATAAATCCTCAGAATGAAGCCTGGTATCAAAGGAAACTCGATCATTTACGCCGAGCAGATCTGTTACTTGCTATTTCAGAAGCCTCTCAGCAAGACGCCATCAACCATCTTGGTTTTCCGGTCTCGGCATGTATCAACATTTCTGCTGCCGCCGAACCCTATTTTCAGCCGCAAAATATCGATAGTCAGCAAGAGAAAGACATTCGGCAACGTTATGGTTTATATCAGCAATTTGTGATGTACACAGGTGGTATTGACTATCGTAAAAATATTGAAGGTCTTATCCGCGCTTATGCCAAGTTACCGAGACTGCTACGAAGTAGCCACCAACTGGCGATAGTCTGTTCTATTCAGCCGTCTAGTCGAGCCATCCTGGAGAAATTAGCCAAGGAGCAGGGACTGGATGCTAAAGAATTGGTGCTGACTGGTTTTGTGCCGGAAGAAGATTTGCTGACGCTTTACAATTTATGCAAAACATTCATCTTTCCTTCATGGTACGAGGGTTGCGGTCTACCGGTGTTGGAAGCCATGGCTTGTGGGCGAGCAGTAATAGGCGCTAACACCTCCAGTTTGCCGGAAGTGATTGGCAAAGAAGAGGCGTTATTTGATCCCTTCAATGATAGTGCGATTGCTGAAAAATTAGTACAGGTACTGACTGATGATAGTTTCCGATTAGCGCTGGAACAGCATGGATTAGCGCAGGCAAAACGGTTTTCATGGGATAGCACCGCACAACGGGCAATCACGGCAATGGAAACATTACATATCAAGCAATCCGGTCAATCATTGACCTATAGCGCACCTATTTCTCGACCTAAATTAGCCTATGTTTCTCCTTTACCGCCTGAACGAAGCGGTATCAGCGATTACAGTGCTGAACTGCTGCCAGAGCTAGCGCGTCATTACACAATCGACGTGATTGCGGCACAGCCTTCCATGTCAGATCCATGGATCCAGGCTAATTGTCAAATACGCAGTTTGGAGTGGTTTAGAACTTATGCCGATCGTTACGATCGAGTGCTCTACCACTTTGGTAATTCCTCTTTCCATCAACATATGTTTTCCTTAATAAAAGAAATTCCTGGGATTGTCGTGTTACATGATTTTTTTCTAGGAAATTTATTAGCGCATATGGAAAAAGTTAGCTATCAGCCAAACGCCTGGACGCAAGCACTGTACCAAAGTCATGGTTATACCGCCGTGCAACAACGTTTTTATCAATTAGATACTGCAATTTGGCATTATCCATGCAACCTTACTGCGCTGGATAGTGCTCATGGTGTTATTGTGCATACTGAATATTCGAACTCACTGGCAAACCAATGGTATGGTAAAGGGGCGGCAGATGATTGGGCAGTTATTCCACACTTACGTGTTCCCGCCCTAAATGCTGATCGGGTTACAGCACGTCGTCAGCTGGAATTGACGGATAATGATTTTGTGGTATGTCATTTTGGTATGCTTGGACCAAGCAAACAGAATCATCGTTTACTGACAGCCTGGCTAGCCTCGACTTTGGCAAAAAGCAATCATTGCGTGCTGGTATTTGTCGGTGAAAATCATGGAGGAGACTATGGAGCTGACCTTATCACAACAATATCCAACAGCGGCTTAAAACAACGTATCCATATCACTGGCTGGGCAAATAAAAGCACTTTCTGTCACTACCTAGCGGCTGCTGATATAGCAGTACAGTTGCGATCCCTTTCTCGGGGTGAAACCTCAGGCACTGTATTGGATTGCATGAATTACGCTTTACCCACCATCGTCAATGCCAATGGCAGCATGGCTGCACTGCCGGATGATGGCGTATGGAAATTACCAGATGAATTTAGCGATGCACAGCTAATTGAAGCACTAGAAACTTTGTGGCGTGACCCTTTCCGCCGTCAAAGGCTGGGTGAGCAAGCACAAAAAATTATTCATACTCAACACGTTCCACGTCATTGTGCGGATAAGTATGCACAATCAATTGAAAACATGTATCGCACAATGCATGCTGGAGTACCTGCTTTAACTAACGCACTGGCCGAGATTCAGCCTGCGCCCGTTGATCCTAATGCTTGGTTGCTTCTGGCTAATGCTATTGGGCAATCCATACCACCCAAGCTAAGAGTACGCCAGCTATTTGTCGATATATCCGAATTAATTCAGCGGGACGTGGGCAGCGGTATACAACGAGTTACACGTAGCATCCTGCACGAATTGTTAAGCAATTCGCCTGCGGTATATCGGGTTGAACCGGTCTATGCCGAATCCGACGGAAAAGGTTATCGTTATGCCCGTAATTACACTCTAAATATGTTGAATTGCTCCGATTCCCATTTAGGCAACGATGATGTTATCGATTTTTATAATGGCGATCTATTTTTAGGGCTGGATTTACACTACCATGCAGTGCTGGCTCATCAATGGTTTTACCAGCAAATGCGTAATTACGGAGTGCAAATTTATTTTTTATTATATGATTTGCTTCCTATTCAATCTTCCCATTCTTGGCCAACACAATCTGAGATAAAAAAAATATATCACGACTGGTTAAAAGTATTATCAGAAACAGCTGATGGTGCTATTTGTATATCACAAACAATAGCCAATGCATTAACTGAATGGCTTAAGAGTAATGCAGTACCTTTACACCGACGTCCATTTAAAATCGATTGGACACACCTTGGGGCTGACATAAAGAACTCTTTACCTTCTAAAGGGATACCAGACACCGCAACCGAGGTATTTAATGCGCTTGCTCTCAATAAAAATTTTTTGATGGTCGGCACCCTAGAACCCCGCAAAAGCCATACACAAACCCTCGAAGCTTTTGAACAATTATGGGCACAAGGTATTGCAGTCAATTTAGTGATAGTGGGCAAGCAAGGATGGATGGTTGAAGCTCTGGTTGAAAAATTACGTCACCATCCTCAACTTGCTAAACAACTTTTTTGGCTGGAAGGCGTTAGTGATGAATATCTAGAAAAACTCTATGATGCCGCTAGCTGCCTGATCGCTGCCAGTGAAGGCGAAGGTTTTGGTCTACCACTGTTCGAAGCAGCACAGCACAAACTACCTATCATTGCCCGAGACATTCCTATTTTCCGCGAAATAGCCGGTGATCATGCCTATTATTTTAATGGCCTCGAACCCAATGATTTGGCTCAAGCCATTCAACAATGGCTAAAACTTGACTTAGAGCATCGCGCACCTTCTTCAGAACATATGCCGTGGCTAACTTGGGCAGAAAGTACGCAGCAGTTGTTGGCGAAGATTTTGCCAGCTACTTGAATACATTACTACTAATACCCAATGAATTTCGAGTTACGGCAAGGCGGCAAACAATCGAATCCCAGGAGTGTACAAGTAGTACATGACTGGGATGAGAGCGAGCAGCCAACGCCGCAGTAACTTGAAAGGCGAAGGTATAAATGCTTGTGGACTTTGCAAGATGGTGGATAAATCTGGTTTAACCAGGCGATATTGCCAGCATAAATACAGCAAGTCTTGTATCTGTAACGTTGGTTCAAATTGGTGCTTTTCTAAGGCAGAAATCCAAAAATTATGAAAAAAGAGGTGAAATATGAAAAAATCGATATTTTTTGCCATTACGCTATTCACAATTGGGGTAGAGCCAGCATTTGCTTATATTGATCCAGGCTCTGGCAGTGCCATTATGAGTGTTATCATTGGTTTTTTTGTGGCCATAGGCGTTCTAATGAAAACTTTCTGGTATAGAATAAAGGGGTTTTTGGGGCTATCGAAAAATAAAAAAACTGACTCTATCAACAATGGTGACCTTCAAGATAAAGGTGGGGACAGCAAATAGGGAATATTTTGAATGTGTAAGCCGAAAATATTTCTTCTGGCTGCCGGTTATAATAAGCATGCCGAAAGGCCCTGTAGTTTATGGTCATTCAGTAATGGCAAAAGTATTCTTGACTGGCAAACGCATGCTTTTGAAAAGGCGCTTCCTGGCAATGAGGTCAACATTATCGTTGGCTATGATTATCAAAGAATCATCGCTAATCATCCGCACCTTAATTTTTCTCACGTATTAGATTGGCAAAAAAGTAGTGCATTACAATCTTTCCTCAGCGTAATACAGGATTTTTCAAGTCCCGCTTTGGTCATGTACGGGGACACTGTCTTTCATCCTGAAACCCTAACGCAATTTATCAGCATGGAGGGGGATGCCGTAGTCGCAATAGACAGTGTTTGGAAGCAGCGTTTTTCGGGGCGTTCTCAGGAAGATATCGCAATTGCTGAAACTTTGAATATTCCCCCTTATGGAGAGGTAGAATATACCGGTCTTGTCAAATTCTCTCCCAAGGTGATGGATTGGATATCACGTCATCGAGATAATTACCCTTCCGCCAGCAATTTTATTGATTTGATCCATGATATCCAGGATGCTGGTTTTAATATTGCTACCTATGATGTAACCGGCTCTTGGGCCGAGATGAATGAGCCCAACGATTTGGTTCACTTTATACTCGGTAACAAAGCAGAAACGTTACGCCGAATACGTCCGCAACTTAAAAAAAGTGAAATATGCGACCAGATAACCTGCACATGGCAAGACTGGAAAAATAATCCTTTGCGTATCATCAAAGGGGCGCAAGCCCAATTCGAAGGTCAGCGTTTAATTGTGCGCTCCAGCTCTTTTGAAGAAGATAGTTGGGAAACAGCAAATGCAGGTGTTTTTGAAAGTGTATTGGACATCGATTGCGATGACACTCATGCCGTGCGCAAAGCTATTGAAGGTGTGTTTTTGTCTTACGGGAACCCCTCCGAACATGCTCAGGTTCTGATTCAACCATTTATAAGCAATGTTGCCATGTCGGGTGTGATATTCACATGCGATCTGGTTACTGGATCATCTTACTACATCGTAAACTATGATGATGTTTCAGGGCGAACCGATTCCATCACCTCTGGTCAGAAAAGCGAGCTTAGAACCGCCATTGTTTTTCGTCAAAACATAGACGCCGTACATAAAATTGATTCGCGCTTGGAAGGTGTAATTGAAGCAGCTAAAGAGCTTGAACAAATATTAGGATATAACAAGCTTGATATTGAATTCGCCATTGATAAAAAAGATCAAATTTACACCTTTCAGGTTCGCCCGATTGTTGTAAAACATGACACACATCAGATTGATGAAAAGCAACTAGGGTTATTTTTACAATCTGCTCGGCAGCACTTTAAAAGGAGATTATACGATTTTTTCCGGGATGACCGATTGGAACCCAGCGGAAATTATTGGCAATCGGCCTAATCCCCTGGCGATCAATTTGTATAACCACCTCATTACCGAGGATATATGGGCCAAGCAGCGTGCAGAATATGGTTATCGGGATGTACGACCTGCGCCATTAGTGCATAATTTTTGCTCTCAGCCTTATGTGGATTGCCGCGCATCCATAAATTCATTCATTCCAGCGTCGTTACCAGAAGAGGTCGCCTTGCGTTTGGCCAATGTATATCTTGATCTACTGCAGGATAATCCTCACCTCCATGATAAGATGGAACTGGATATTGTATTTACCATTTGGGTTCCCACATTTCGGCAAGACGCTAAAATACGCTTCAAAAACCGGAATATATCAACACAACACATTGATATCCTTGAGCAAGCGCTGAAAAAGTTGACAGCTCTCGCACTTGTGCGCCTGAACGAAGATACCTCGTCTATTGCATGCCTTTCAGAACGGTTTGTGCAGGTGGTTGGTTCTGACCTTGATCCTGTTGATAAAGCCTATTGCCAAAGAATTGGCGATAGGACTACCTACGGCGATCATTTTGGCATCTACTGATATCAATTTTCGTCAAGATCTCCAACAATTATTTCGTAGTGAAACGCTTCGAGTATACTTAAGTACTTATATTATCGGAGTACAGCTCGCTGGAGCGATGAAAAACGTGATAGCCATTGCGGCAGGTATTTCTGATGGTGTTAAGGCGGGGGGCTAATGCACGTGCTGCACTGATTAGCGCGGGTCTTAATGAAATGAGTTGCTTAGGTCAGGCTTTGGGCGCTGAAGCAGCCACATTCATTGGTATCGCAGGGTTAGGTGATTTAGTGCTTACTTGCACTGATGATCAATCCCGTAATCGTAGATTTGGCACCCTGCTGGGTCAGGGGCTGAATGTACAACAAGCACAGGAAAAAATTGGCCAAGTCGTTGAGGGTTATTACAATACCAAAGAGGTATTAGCTTTGGCACAACGTCATAGTGTGAATGTGCCAATTATTGAAAAAATATATCAAATATTATATTGCGATAAAAAGGCAGATACTGCCGTCTCTACTTTTGGAGAACTTTTTTGATCAATGTTCTGCTTGTTGATGACCACGAATTGGTGCGTACAGGTATACGTCGTATTCTTGAAGATATCAAAGGCATCAAAGTTAAGGGAGAAACTCAATGTGGTGAAGATGCGGTAAAATGGTGCAGAAATCATCCTGTTGATATCGTTTTAATGGATATGAATATGCCTGGTATCGGTGGATTGGAAGCAACCCGAAAGGTTGTGCGCTTTTCACCAGACACCAAGGTTATTATGCTAACCATACATACAGAGGATCCCCTGCCGAAAAAAGTGATGCAAGCCGGCGCACACGGCTATCTTAGCAAAGGCGCTGCTCTGCAAGAGGTGGTCAATGCCATTAGAGCTGTCCATGCGGGTCAACGCTATATCGCATCAGATATCGCACAGCAAATGGCGTTAAGCCAATTGCAACCGCAAGCGGAGGCTCCATTTGATTGCCTTTCAGATCGTGAATTACAAATTATGCTCATGATCACAAAAGGAAAAAAAGTCAATGAGATCGCTGAACAGTTGCACCTTAGCCCAAAAACAGTCAATAGTTATCGTTACCGGATGTTCGAAAAACTGAAAATTAACGGCGATGTTGAATTAACACACTTGGCTATTCGTCATGGATTTTTTAATAAGGAGAAACTAGACTTCTTTCCAAACCGTAGCGAGTGATGCGAAGTCAAGGCGCCCGGCGCACAGCAACCTTCGTTCCCATACAGTACATGAGGATTGCGAGCACCGGGCAACGCAGGATTCATGTCACTCGCTACGGTTTGGAAAGAGGTCTACTATTAAACAGTGATTGATTGTTTTGATGCGAAAGAGTTTTTAAAAACGGTGACCTCGCAATCAGGTGTTTATCGCATGTATGATGCCGAGGGTGCTGTTATTTATGTGGGTAAAGCGAAAAATCTCAAGAAACGTTTAACTCACTACTTTGGTATACAAAATAATCTTAAGACAAAAAGTTTGGTTAAAAATATCGTTCAGATTGATGTCACCATTACACATACCGAGACTGAAGCATTATTACTCGAACATAATTATATTAAACTACATCAACCACGCTATAACGTTCTCTTGCGTGATGATAAATCCTATCCATTTTATTTTTTCTTAGTGCCGATATTCACCCGCGTCTCGCGATACACCGTGGTAGCATGCACGAAAAAGGGGGAGTATTTCGGGCCATTTCCTGATTCTTATGCTGTGCGAGAAACCTTGGCACTGCTACAAAAACTTTTTCCAATACGGCAATGTGAAAATAGCGTTTATCGCAACCGTTCTCGTCCCTGTTTGCAATACCAAATTGGACGTTGTTTAGGCCCCTGTGTAACGGGTTTAGTTAGCGAAGAAGAATATCAACAGCAGATAAATTATGTCCGCTTATTTTTATCTGGAAAAGATCAGCAAGTTTTAAAAAATTTAATTTCTCGGATGGAAAAAGCCAGCCACTTATTGCATTTTGAAGAAGCGGCCAAGCTTCGCGATCAAATTCAAGCCATTCGCAGGGTAACAGAAAAACAATTTGTTTCTGGAGACGATGAAAATCTTGATGTGATCGGCGTCTCATTTAATACCGGCTTAGCCTGTATCCACGTTTTATTTATCCGTCAGGGTAAAATATTAGGCAGTCGTAGCTATTTCCCTCACATCCCCAGCGGGACTGAACTAAACGAAATAGTACAGACATTCATCGGTCAATTTTATCTGCAAGGCAACCAATCACGCACCTTACCGGAGGAGTTTTACTGGATTTTTCATTTGGCGGAAAAAGAGTTACTTTCAGCTTCGTTGAGTGAACTTAACGGACGTAAAATTCAAATACAAACCCGCCCTCGTGGGGCGCGTGCTCGCTATTTAAAATTGGCAGCGACTAATGCTGCTGCAGCACTAAAGACACGTTTATCACAACGTTCAACCATACAACAAAGGATGAAAGAATTAGCTAAAGTACTAAAGCTTGCATCGATCAATCGGCTAGAGTGTTTTGATGTTAGTCATCTTATGGGCGAACAGACAGTAGCGGCTTGTGTGGTATTTGACAGCAATGGCCCGCTACGTTCTGAATATAGACGTTACCATATCAATGGTATTAAACCAGGTGATGACTATGCAGCTATATCACAGGTATTAATGCGACGCTATGACAAGGCTGTTGATGAAAATAATATCCCTGATGTTATTTTCATTGATGGAGGGAAAGGGCAATTAGCGCAGGCCGTAAACGTTTTTTCTTCATTAAATGTCTCCTGGAATAAACAAAAACCGTTACTGATAAGTATTGCAAAAGGAAGCGATCGCAAGGAAGGATTAGAGACTTTGTTTTTATCTACACGAGGAAAAGGGGATTCATTGCCGTCAGATTCGCCTGCCTTACACCTCATTCAGCATATCCGTAATGACGCACATAACCATGCGATAACAGGACACAGGAAGCGCCGATCAACAGTAAAAATGGCCAGTGTGTTAGAAATGATTGAAGGCATCGGTACTAAACGCCGGCAGATGTTATTAAAACACATGGGGGGACTGCAACCATTATTGAATGCCAGCATCGAAGAAATTGCAAAAATACCCAGTATCTCGCAAACATTAGCAAAAAGAATTTTCAATACATTGAAACACAGGAGTTAATGTTGCACCATACTTATCATATTTCACACCAAATTAGGTGATTGGCCTGCATCATGCAATTAAATATACCAACTTGGCTTACTTTACTGCGTATCATACTTATCCCGTTTTTCGTTTTAGCATTCTACCTACCTTTAGAATGGGCACCTATGGTGTCAGCTATTATTTTTATCTTTGCTGCAATGACAGACTGGTTTGATGGTTTTCTGGCAAGGCGGTGGGGACAAACGACACGTTTCGGTGCCTTTCTTGATCCTGTTGCGGATAAAATCATGGTGACCATTGCATTAATACTGGTTACTGAATACTACCACGTTTGGTGGATCACATTACCGGCAGCGACAATGATTGCACGTGAAATTATCATATCTTCATTACGTGAATGGATGGCAGAAATTGGAGAACGTAGCTGTGTCAGTGTTTCCTGGATGGGGAAAACAAAAACAGCGGCACAAATGTTGTCACTCATTGGTTTACTGTGGCGTCCAATACCCATGATTGAAATGATAAGTATTGTCTTACTTTATATTGCTGTGGTGCTAACTTTCTGGTCGATGTTCCAATATTTAAATATAGTACGGAAAAATTTAGCCGAGCCTTGAGCTATACCTACAGCCCTTGAAGTTGCCGCTAGGCGGCGGCCAGGGCGACCGACCGATGAGCGTAAATATACTACGTGATTCAGCGAACACCCGCAGCTAACAACACGGCGGCTTCAAGGGAGAAGGGTATAAATGTCTTAAAAAGCAGCAAACAAACACTTAAGTTGGATAATTTTATTGACTAGATGCACCAGGTAAGTAAAATGCACGGCACGATAAAGGACGAAATAGATTGCTAAAGAACGGCAAAGATTGATGCCTTTAACTTAATCAGCCTAATATTGCGGGAATAGCTCAGTTGGTAGAGCACGACCTTGCCAAGGTCGGGGTCGCGAGTTCGAGTCTCGTTTCCCGCTCCAAATTATTAAAAAATCGTTAACTCTAATAAAGAGCACGGAATGTCGGGCGCGTTAACAGAGCGGTTATGTAGCGGATTGCAAATCCGCCTAGTCCGGTTCGACCCGGAACGCGCCTCCAACTTTTCTCAAGATCTTTTTTATTTCTTAGCGACACTAAAACGAGAAAAAACGGGCAAAAAGCGCTGTCTAAATGAAGTAAATAATTGCCCTTCGCCTCTCTTGCCAGCGTATTAGATCACATAAAAGACTTTGAAAAAATTCTCAGCCCGGGTGGTGAAATCGGTAGACACAAGGGATTTAAAATCCCTCGGCCTCAAGGCTGTGCGGGTTCAAGTCCCGCCCCGGGCACCATTCAATAGTAAACAGACGTCTACCGACGTCTTTTTTTATGCCAAAAATCCAGTTATTACAAGGCTTTTCACGCTTTTTCTGTCTGCCAACGTCTACTCAGTTCGACCCACATCAACAGACTCATGAGGGTACAAATGCGGGTATATACGGGTTCGATAAAATCATATACCCTCAAGCACACTGAAGGAGAAGAATATAAAGGAACCCCTATCATGGCGCTTACTGATGTGAAAGTACGTTCAGCCAAACCCGCAGAGAAAGCGTATAAGCTCACGGACGGTGAAGGCATGTTTCTTTTGATTCATACCTAATGGCTCAAAATATTGGCGCTTACGTTATCGTTTTGGCGGTAAAGAGAAGATGCTGGCTTTGGGTGTTTACCCTGAAATCACACTTTCTGATGCCAGACATAAACGCGACCAGGCCAGAAAATTAGTCGCGGCAGGAGCCGATCCCAGTGAATACAAAAAGGCAGTCAAAGTCGAGCAACAAAGTGCAGCGAATAGTTTTGAAACCGTAGCCAGAGCCTGGCATGAAAGTAACAAAAAATGGTCAGCTTTTCATAGCACTAGAGTCTTAAAAACCTTGGTAGATCATTTATTCCCTTCACTAGGCCATCGTAATATTGCTGATCTCAAAACACGCGATTTATTAACACCGATAAAAGTGGTCGAACATTCAGGTCGATTAGAGGTTGCGGCACGCCTTGTAGGCGAAGGCTCAGGGATCAAGGCGATTACCGGTGGTGATGAAGTTTCTGTCGATCCCAAACATAAACAGCCTTATTCGACACGTATCCCTGCGGTGATAGTGGCGGTGAATAATAACGCCATGAGTTTCAGTGATCGGAGTGGCGGTGTGTCTCGTCGGCGCGTCATTTTTAACTTCTCAGAAATCATCCCTGAAAATGAACGTGATACCTTATTGC
>NZ_GL379589.1:550372-652272 GCF_000143625.1 Candidatus Regiella insecticola LSR1
AGCTTGTACAGATGACTGCTTTACTTTTTTTATCAACGAGCACTTGTGTTTTTAAGGTGTGTCGTTTCTTTTTTCCTGAGTAAAACGGCTTTTGTTTTTTTGGGGACGTTCAATCGGCGTTTCTGTGGCATCAATAAGAACCAGCTCATACTCCCTATCCCTTTTTAATACAGCTTTGCGTCCAGGTAGGGCAAAATCAGGATGCTTTATTAGCGTATTCTCTATCCATTTAATCGTTTCATAGCATGTGCTCTCACTCACGCCATAGCTTTGGCTGACATGAAAATAAGTGCGATATTCTCGTATATACTCCAGTGCCATTAATAAGCGCTCTTCTAAACCCCGCTTGGGTTTCCGACCTCCTTTCCCTTGCTTACTCTTATCTGCTTCATTCAATATCTTTATCATCTTTTCAAATGTACTGCGTTTAACACCCGTTAAGCGACGAAATTTTTCCTCTTCCAGTACTTTTATTACTTCATATTTCATGGCGGCTCCTTGTTCAGGAGTGTTTTACCAAAATTCTTATATGAATGCTAGTTTCCGAAGAGGTCTATTCAAGGCGATCACTGAATAACATTGAAGGAGATCACTTTTTCGGCAAAATGTTATTGAGCGATCTCCATGAATATTATTAGTTCAGCTTGTCCTCTGTAGGTGTGTTTTTACCGTTATCCTGCCGTTTTATTGACGAGCAGATAACCATGTCGGCATTCCGTATATCGATGAGAAAACTAAAAGAAATACTCAGGCTAAAATACCGTTGTCAACTGAGCCATCGTCAGATTGCAAAGAGTTTATCCGTCTCCCCCTCAGTGGTGTCTCGTTACCTCAATCAGGCTGCACAACTTGGTATCAGGGATTATCCGCTTTCTCCGGAGTGGAATGAGCTAAATTTACGGGCAGCGTTCAAACAAACCCCGGTAAAAAAGAAAAAAAGCTCGCTGCCTGACTGGAGCCTGATTTGTCAGGAACTGAAGCATAAAATCATGACGCTACAGCTGTTATACGAGGAATATCAGCAGCAAAATCCAGCCAATCATTACAGGTATGCCCATTTTGCCGCCTCTACAAAAGCTGGCAGCAAGTGCAATCCCCGTCGATGCGACAAACCCACAAAGCGGGAGAAAAGCTGTTCGTCGATTATTGTGGCCCCACCCTCAACGTCACTCACCCCAAAACGGGTGAACAGCGCACAGCTCAGGTGTTTGTGGCGGTTCTCGGGGCGTCAAATTACACCTATGCCGAAGCTACCTGGAGTCAATGCTTAGAAAATTGGGTGATGAGCCATGCGCGTTGTTTTGACTTTTTCGGGGGGGTGCCTGAGTTATAGTGCCGGATAATTTAAAAAGTGGCATCGATAAAGCGTGTCGTTACGAGCCTGATTTAAATCCGACCTATCAACAACTTGCCTACCATTACGATACCGTCGTGGTAGCGGCGCGCCCTTACAAACCCAAAGATAAAGCCAAGGTTGAAGTGGCGGTACAAATTGTTGAACGTTGGATAATGGCTAAACTGAGGCGAGAGACGTTCTACAGCTTGAAGGCGTTAAATCAGCGGATACAGGAGTTGCTGATAGAACTCAATAACAAGCCGATGAAAAAGCGACCGGGCAGCCGCTTAAGCCAGTTTCAACAGATAGATAAACCGGTGTTAAAACCCTTGCCACGCTTACCCTATCGCTATACGCAGGTGACACAAGTCCGCGTCCAGATGGACTACCACGTTGAAGTGGATAAGCATTATTACTCCGTCCCGCATACGTTACTGAAACAAAAATTAGAAGCGCATGTCAGTGGAGAACTTGTCAACCTGTTTCATCGGGGTGAGCTAGTCGCGGTACATCCACGCTCACACGACGTGGGCGGTCACTCCACGCTAGAAAATCATATGCCTGAAGCCCATAAACAACAGGGTCGCTGGACAGCGTCCCGTGTTGACTACTCAGCGTCACGCCAACTCGATAAAGCCACTATCCGCTCACTGACACAAGGGGAATGGTTGAAACACCATCAAAATATACTGATTACCGGCGCTACCGGTTGCGGCAAGACTTGGTTAGCCTGTGCACTCGGTCACCATTATTGCCAGCAAGGGATGAGCGTCTTTTACTTCAGGCTCAAGCAACTGCTAGCACAAATGTACCTGGCACAAGCCCAGGGCAGTTATCGAAAATTACTGGATACATTAGCCAATTGCTCGCTTTTGCTACTCGACGATTGGGGATTAGAGCCACTTAACTCTCAGCAGCGGGGAGATTTATTGGAGCTAATCGATGCCAGATACGATCGTACTTCCACACTCATCACCAGCCAGCTCCCTGTTGCTAATTGGTACCAGATGATCGGCGAATCCACTCATGCCGATGCCATTTTAGACCGATTGCTGCACAATGCTATCAAACTAGAACTAAAGGGCGAATCAATGAGAAAATCAATAGACCTCTTCGGAAACCTACTGCGTGATACGGATCCTGCGTTGTCCGGTGCGCGCAATCCTCATGTACTTTATGTTAACGAAGGTTGCTGTGCGCCGGGCGCCTTGACTCCGCATAACGAACTACGGTTTCCAAAGAGGTCTAATGAATAAATTGACTCAAGGAGATCACTCAGGCTAACTTAAATCTCGTTCTACAGAGACGCTGAATAAGTGATCTCCTTCATTTTATTGAGTGATCTTCTTGATGATAATATGCACTTACACAGCGCCTGCTCTTTAAACTCTTCCGAATACGTCGGTTTTTCCATGATTATATCGCCTCTTTATTAGTTCCCATTAACGAAAATTAGAGGCGACAACTAGACTGACACTGGGGGCCATTGAGCATAATAGGCTGGCCGCGACGTCAATACCGTAACTTTGCGGCGCGCTCAATTGTAATGACAAGACATTGGGCTGTTGTAGCAAACTACTGCTGCTATCAAGCACGGTAAAATGTTTTTTTGGCGCCCCCTCGCCCGGAAACAGCTCTAAGGTATTGCCGGTCAGCAGTTCGCTTAATTTCACGTCATTCAGACTCACGCGCGGGCTTTTCATTTCAATACGACTGCCGGTACGCATTAAATCAATCACCGAAGGATCGATAGCCAATTCACCACGCACTTTTTTGTCAGCTTGCAGTATTAATTTCGTCAGTATTCCTACTTGTAATCCTTGGTAGATTAAGGGCGTGCGCCCTTCTTGCAAATTATTACCATTAGGCAAATCTAAGGTAATAGAAACCCCGCGTTGGCTATGAGCCAAATCCGCATACAATGGGAAGGTTTGATCCATGGTGGCATGAAGGCTATCGGCAGGAGAATCAAAAGCAATCGCGCCATTCACTAACGCACTGATGTTTTCCATTTGTATCGAAACACCATTAAGACTGAACGCGCCTTTAAAGCCAGATACATTCCAGAAACGGCTGTCATCTTTAACCAGGGTAATAAAACGAGGGTCAATCAGGACATCAATAATCACCCCTCGATGGGCTTGACCGCTGTTTTTTTGCAAACCACTTTCCGCCGCAAGACGATAATCATAAACTTTGCCTACCGGAATTTTACGATAATAAACCAGTGAGCCGATATTGAGCGAACCGAGATCATTGGCTTGCAGATGGATCATCAATTCACCGGTGTTTTGATGAAATTTGGGCTGCGTATCGAGGGCGATAAAATGCGTTTTCGGTTTACCGTTACCCGGCATCATGCCAATATAATTCCCGCCTACCAACGCATCTAGCCCAGAGACACCGGCCAAAGACGCTTTCGGTGTCACCAGCCAGAATTGCGTGCCGCTCAGTAGCTGGTCTTTCAACTCATTTTTGATATTCGCTTTAACTTCAATCTTGCTGAGGTTGTCCGTTAAATTGACCGACTGCACCCCTCCCACATCTACCCCTTGGTAACGAATAGGCGTACGACCGGCGACAATCCCAGCGGCAGATTGAAAATCAATAGTAATTTCTACCCCACGCTGTTGCCAATTGTTATAAACCAAACTGCCAGCAATCAACAAAGCAATAAAAGGCAGCAACCAAAAAGGAGAAATTCGGTATTTATGCTTAATTTGCGCTTCAATCGGTGTAGTCGGTGTTTCCTGTGGCATGTTCATCCCAAATCAATCGGCTGTCTAACCATTCAACAGCAAGAATAGTCAAAATGACTGCTGCTCCAAAATAAAAAGCAGCAGGGCCCATGGTAAACACAATAATCTGATCTCGATTAATCAGTGACATCATTAATGCAATAACAAATAAATCTAACATTGACCAACGACCGATCCAGGTGATGATGCGTAACAAACGTATCCTGGTTTTCAAGCTGTGCTGTGTCTTTAGATGAATGCTAAGCAATAACGTCAGCAAGATAATAATCTTACTTAAGGGAACCAGCACGCTAGCGATAAAAACAATCGCCGCAATCGAAAAATGGCCTGCCGAGGCCAATGAAACCACGCCAGAAAAAAGGGTATCTTCTATCCGCATCCCGTTGGCATAAACGACTGACATAGGCAATAGATTAGCAGGTAATAACAATAGCATCGCGGCAATCAACGCCGCCCAGGTTTTTTGTAAACAATGGTGACAACGGCGCTGCAAATGCAGATGGCAGCGTGTGCAACACTGGCGCTGATCAGGATAGCCACTGTAATGGCAATGATGACACACCAACAGTTTCTGCATCATTTCGTAGCATCCGAGTGAAAATGATGGCTGAGGATAAAATCGTTGCCATAATTGCTCAACATTCAAATGTATTAAAATTAATAACGTCAATAATGTTAAAAATAAATAGGCTATCAGACCCACTCCCGCACTAATCTCGGCATATTCGTTTACTTTTATACAAGTGACGATGATACCGATAAGATAAATATCCAACATGACCCATTCTTTTAACTGCTCCAGCATTAATAAGACTGGACGTAAATTTAGCCCCATGCGACTACCGAGGGTTAAATAAAGCAGAGAAAAACTGAGGATTAAAGGCGCACCTATCGTACAAAAAGCCACCATACTGGCGGTGAAGGGATCACCCTGACGAGATATCTGCCAAATACCGCTAAACAAGCTGGCATCAATCCAAGTACCGAGCAAGCGAATACTGATTAATGGCGAGCAAAAAGCAAAGGGCATTAACACCAGCATCGCGATCACGATCACCATCAGGCGATTAAGTGACCAATCCTGCCCCATGGCTATTTTTGCTCGGCAGCGAGGACAATAAGCACGTTGTTTTTTATGTAGAACAGGCAAATTAAACAGCAGATCACACTGGATACAGCGCTGAATACATCCATTCGATAACACATGATCATGATGAAGGGGCGGCATTTATACGCCTTTGATCGGGTAGGTTTCATAATTATAATATACCCCTCGCCTTTCAAGTTACGACGGCGTTGGCTGCGGGTGTTCGCCGAATCACTTAGTATGTCTACGCTCATCGGTCGGTCGCCCTGGCCGCCTTGCCGTAACTCGAACTTCATTGGGTGTAGACCTCTTTCGAAACCTACTGCATGACACGGATCCTGCGTTGCCCGGTGCGCGCAATCCTCATGTACTTATGGCAATGAAGGCTGCTGTGCGCCGGGCGCCTTGACTCCGCATCATTCGCTACGGTTTCGAAAGAGGTCTAATAACGGATGGGTGTTCTTATTTACGCTACACAGTAATTTTTGCAATAAGTTTATACTTATCCATTCCATTTTTACGAACTTATGTAACATCAGGTGGTAATTGTTAATCATGCCATTATAATGACGACTGTGACGCCGATGCTGATTGGCAAACTCGTTGTAATCAGGAAACTTCATGGAAAATCAACCTAAGTTGAACAACAACAAAGAAATTATAGCTTTTTTAGCCGAACGCTTTCCGCAATGTTTCACCACAAAAGGTAAAGCGTTTCCATTAAAAATCCGTATCTTTCAAGACTTAGTCGCACGAATTGAAGAGCTCAATAACGTCAGTAAAACAAAATTACGCGCCGCGTTACGACGTTATACCTCAAGTTGGCGCTACCTTTACGAAATAAAAATAGGCATTGAACGTGTTGATCTAGAAGGTAATCCCTGTGGAAAATTGGAACAACAACACGTTGATCATGCTAAAAAACAACTAGAAGAGGCCAAAGCACATCTACAGCTAAAAAAAGCAGAACAACAAATTAAAAAACCGAAACCCGCGGCACCGAATGCTAAAATTCCCACACAGCAACAACCCAAGCATTCACCGCTGCCAGATTCAGCGCATCAAATAGTAAAGCCGATCCCCGCCTCTTCTACGCCTTCGACAACGATGCCTGAACTAAAAATTGGTCAAACAATTAAAGTCAAAGCGGGGCAAAAAGCAATGAATGGAACGGTATTAGAATTTGTTAAGAATGGCATACGAGTACAGCTCTCTTCTGGTCTGGCGATGATTGTACGCGCTGAGCATTTGCAGCTCTGATACAAGGCGAATTTAAGCATGAACAAATTAGTCAAGCTCACCGTCGTTGCTTGTTTGTTTTTAACAACGGGCGGCAGGTGTGCACAGGATAAAATCCACCGTATTGATCAGTTACCACAGTTGCATCAAGAGCCTCAGCACGAAACCGTCAGTAAACGTATTACTTCACGCTTCCTTCACTCCCATTATCGTCAATTTGATCTAGACGACACATTCTCTAGTCAAATTTTTGATCGCTATCTCAATATGCTTGATTACAGTCACAATGTCTTACTGGCATCTGATATAGCGCATTTCGCGGCTAAAAAGACAGAAATAGGTAACGAATTAAAATCGGGTCAATTAGACACGCCCTACGCATTATTTAATCTCGCCCAAAAACGACGCTTTGAACGCTACCAATATGCGCTCTCTCTACTCGACAAGCCGATGGTTTTTACCACTAACGATAGTATTGATCTTGATCGTGCTAAAGCACCCTGGCCAACTAGCGAAGCTGAATTAAATAAACTTTGGGATGCTAAAGTTAAATTTGAACAGCTCAATCTTAAACTGAGTGGTAAAACAGACAAAGAGATTAAAGACACACTGAACAAGCGTTATTATTCAGTATTAAAACGCATTGTACAAAGTAATAGTGAAGATGTGTTTCAACTCATTGCCAATGCATTCGCCCGCGAGATTGATCCGCATACCAGTTACCTCTCGCCACGCAATACAGAACAATTTAATACCGAGATGAGTCTGTCTTTGGAAGGCATTGGAGCAGTGTTACAAATGGATGAGGATGATTACACCTTAATTAATTCCATCGTTCCAGGGGGGCCGGCGGCAAAAAGCAAATCGATTGTCATTGGGGATCGTATCGTGGGTATTGCTCAGGAAAATAACTCCATGGTTGATGTGGTTGGTTGGCGTTTGGACGATGTGGTGGCATTAATAAAAGGCCCCAAGGGCACTAAGGTGCATTTAGATATTTTACCCGCAGCTAAAGGCAGCAAACATAAAACCGTTACCTTGATTAGAGAACGCATTCGCTTAGAAGATCGGGCAGTAAAAGTGTCAATAAAAACGGTCGATAAAAAGCAGGTCGAAGTATTTGATATTCCTGGTTTTTATGTTGGATTAACTGAAGATGTAAAAGTCCAGTTACAAAAATTAGCCGCAAAAAATATCCAGAGTATTGTTATTGATCTACGCGGTAATGGCGGTGGTGCTCTGAGTGAAGCGGTGTCGCTTTCCGGATTGTTCATCCCCAGTGGCCCTGTTGTTCAGATACGTGATAATAACGGCAAGATACGTGAAGACAGTGATACCAATGACCGTATTGACTATACCGGCCCATTGGTGGTCTTGATCGACCGTTACAGCGCCTCTGCTTCAGAGATTTTTGCTGCCGCTCTACAAGATTATCAGCGGGCAGTGATCGTAGGTGAACCTACCTTTGGCAAGGGAACAGTGCAGCAATATCGTTCACTCAATCGTATGTATGACCCACTATTGCGGCCAGAATGGCCGATACTGGGTTCAGTGCAATATACCATCCAAAAATTTTATCGGGTGAATGGGGGCAGCACCCAGCGTAAAGGTGTCAAACCGGATATTGTTATGCCAACGATTAGCGATTCAGAAGAAACGGGTGAAAGCCTTGAAGATAACGCGCTACCCTGGGACAGTATTCCAGCGGCAACTTATGCCAAAGTAGATAATTTACACCCCTTAATTGCGGCTCTAAGCAAGGAACATGCAGCACGGATAGCAGTTGATGCTGAATTCCAAAATATTAAACAAGACATTGCTCGCTATAACGCATTAAAAGATAAAAAGAACATCGTTTCACTTAACTATGATCAACGTGTCAAAGAGAATCAAAATGATGATGCAATTAGTTTAACCCGTCTCAATGAACATTTTAAACGGCAAGGTAAGAAACCATTAAAATCATTGACGGATCTGCCCAAAGACTATCAAGCACCGGATCCTTATTTGGATGAAAGTGTTCGTATTGCACTTGATTTGGCTTATTTCAGCAACACGAAAATTAACAATAACGAGATTAAAAATTAAAAACACAGCATTAGATATCATTACGCTGCAATAACACTTGAAAATTTTCCAAATGGCCATAGGATAAGTGCAATGATTCAATATACTGGCTGAGTTAATACTGCAAACAACAGTGGCCAAAAAATAGGGAATAAATTTTTATGATGCGTATAGCGCTTTTTCTGCTTACCAACCTAGCGGTAATGCTTGTTTTCGGATTAGTACTTAGCTTAACAGGAATCAAATCAAGTAGTATGTCAGGTCTGATGATTATGGCGGCACTATTTGGTTTTGGTGGTTCCATTGTCTCTTTGCTACTCTCTAAGTGGATGGCATTACGTTCAGTCGGAGGCGAAGTCATAGAACAACCACGTAACGAAACTGAACGCTGGTTACTCGATATCGTTCAGCAACAATCAAAGCAAGCGGGCATTGCGATGCCTCAAGTCGCTGTTTACCCCGCCCCGGATATCAATGCTTTTGCTACCGGAGCACGCCGAAATGCTTCCTTAGTGGCGGTCAGTAGTGGGTTATTAGAAAACATGAGTCGTGATGAAGCAGAAGCGGTTATTGCTCATGAAATCAGCCACATTGCTAATGGTGATATGGTAACCATGACGCTGATCCAGGGCATTGTAAACACCTTCGTGATTTTTATCTCACGCATCATTGCTCAAGCGGCTAGTAGTTTTCTTTCTGGCGATAGAGAAGAGGGAAGCGAGGAAAATAACTCAGGTAATCCCATCGTCTATTTTGTCATCTCTATGGTATTAGAGTTAGTCTTCGGTATTCTTGCTAGTATGATTACGATGTGGTTTTCACGTCATCGTGAGTTTCATGCGGATGCCGGTTCGGCCAAATTGGTCGGGCGTGAAAAAATGATTGCCGCTCTACAACGATTAAAAACCAGCCATGAACCGGAAGAAGCCAGTAGTATGATGGCATTTTGCATCAATGGTAAATCGCGATCTTTCAGCGAATTCTTCATGTCGCATCCACCACTGGATAAACGTATAGAAGCACTGCGTTCAGGACAATATCTAAACTAGTCAAGACTTCTTTCATAACCCCTACTATAAGCTACTGCGTGATGTGAATTTCTGCGTTACGCGGTGCTCGCAATCCTCATGTATTCGCATGAGCACTACGGTTACTGTGCGCCGAGCACCTTGCCTTCACACCACTAGCGACGGTTCTGCAAGAAATCTATTGTATGCTTAAATAAAACATCACGAATATCACTGGGAAAATAACACAATAGACCTCTTCGGAAACTAGCATTCATATAAGAATTTTGGTAAAACACTCCTGAACAAGGAGCCGCCATGAAATATGAAGTAATAAAAGTACTGGAAGAGGAAAAATTTCGTCGCTTAACGGGTGTTAAACGCAGTACATTTGAAAAGATGATAAAGATATTGAATGAAGCAGATAAGAGTAAGCAAGGGAAAGGAGGTCGGAAACCCAAGCGGGGTTTAGAAGAGCGCTTATTAATGGCACTGGAGTATATACGAGAATATCGCACTTATTTTCATGTCAGCCAAAGCTATGGCGTGAGTGAGAGCACATGCTATGAAACGATTAAATGGATAGAGAATACACTAATAAAGCATCCTGATTTTGCCCTACCTGGACGCAAAGCTGTATTAAAAAGGGATAGGGAGTATGAGCTGGTTCTTATTGATGCCACAGAAACGCCGATTGAACGTCCCCAAAAAAACAAAAGCCGTTTTACTCAGGAAAAAAGAAACGACACACCTTAAAAACACAAGTGCTCGTTGATAAAAAAAGTAAAGCAGTCATCTGTACAAGCTTTACGAATGGGAGGCGCCATGATTTTAGGTTGTTTAAGGAGTCTGGTGTGCGAATACATCCTGACATCAAAACAGTTACCGATACAGGTTACCAAGGGCTTGGCAAGATTCATTCAAACTCGGCGTTGCCTAAGAAAAAGACAAAGAAAAATCCCTTAACAAAAGAAGATAAACGCAACAATCGTGCGTTATCAAGCCAGCGTGTATTAAACGAACATGTCATTGGTATGATTAAAAGATTTAAAATTGTATCAGACCGTTATCGAAACAGGCGAAAACGTTTTGGATTAAGATTTAATCTGATTGCTGCAATTTATAATATGGAAATTAGATAAATGATAGTTTCCGAAGAGGTCTAATGAATAGATTGTCAATTCTGTTTCTCATACTGTTAATGGCTGGATGTAGCTCTGATCGATTTGTTGATCGAGGTGACTATAAAGCGGATACAAGTTTCCCTGCTGTTGGTCAAAATGATCGGGTAAGTTCTTTAGTTCTACACTACACGGCGCTCAATGACGAAAAATCAATAAAAGTCCTCACCCAAAGACAAGTCAGTGCCCACTATCTTGTTCTTGAACATCCTGAAAAAGAGCGAGGTAAACCTGTCGTTTTACAATTGGTTGATGAAAAGGCAAGAGCTTGGCACGCAGGTGTCAGCAATTGGCGAGGCCGTAGTAATTTAAATGACTCTTCTATCGGAATTGAAATTGTTAATTTAGGTTATACCAAAACGTTTTTCGGTAAAAAATGGTATCCGTTTAATCAGCAGCAGATCGAACTGATTACCCATTTAACCAAAGATATTGTGAAGCGTTATAAGCTTGATCCAACCAATGTCATTGCTCACAGTGATATTGCACCACTCAGAAAATCCGATCCAGGCCCTCTTTTTCCATGGAAAGGCCTAGCTAGCATAGGGGTGGGAGCATGGCCAGATGAAAATGTGGTCAAAAAATACATCGCGCATAGAGATAAATACGCGATAGCTTCAGTCAGTGAGATCCAAAAAGCATTGGCCAAATATGGTTATACTATCCCGCAAACGGGTGAATTAGATAAAGAAACCAAGCGAGTTATCAGCGCCTTTCAGATGCATTTCAGACCCGCCGATTTTAGTGGCACGCCTGATGTAGAAACGGAAGCCATTGCCCTGGCACTGGTAGAGAAATACCGCTCTAAATAATACGCTTTTATCCTCATACTTTTCAGTGTGAGGATAAAATGTAGGATGCCATTATTATTTTTTGTATGGCAGTAAAAAAATCAAATACGGGTCGAGTAGCCCAAGGGGATCTCACCCTCAGGCTCTCACGCAACCGGACGTGAATCTCTCGATTCATCCGGCTCCTATCGTCCAGCACGGGTAATCGACCAATGGACAAAGAGTCTTGGCCAGAGCGTGACCACAGGCTTAAGCCACGCTGTCGCCCTTGAGGCACTATTACCTAGCCGTTTGTATTTCCGTTTGGCCAACGCACAAGTGCAAAATCGAGTTGGTCAAAGAGCGAGGCTAATTTCGACTTGTAGAACTTACCGTAATAGTTCATCCAGCCCAGTAGGACGCGATTGAAGCTATCGGCCAGCTTCTTGATCGTCAACTGTGTCCATCGATGTATTTTCCAACTTCGAATCTTCTCGCGCATCGCTTTGGCAGATTTCACGCTCACTGCGGGCAGAAAACTGAGGAACAATGTACCATCACGACGTTGTGCACATCGCGGTTGGAATCTGTACCCCAGAAAATCGAAGTGGATCACTGGATAGTGACCTTTCCTCGACCCATCCTTGCAGTAGACCACTTTCGTCTTGTCCGGGTGAAGGGCAGGGCGGGATCCAACTCATTAATTAATCAATTTTAGATTAGACCTCTTCGGAAACTAGCATTCATGAGGAATTTTGGTAAAACACTCCTGAACAAGGAGCCGCCATGAAATATGAAGTAATAAAAGTACTGGAAGAGGAAAAATTTCGTCGCTTAACGGGTGTTAAACGCAGTACATTTGAAAAGATGATAAAGATATTGAATGAAGCAGATAAGAGTAAGCAAGGGAAAGGAGGTCGGAAACCCAAGCGGGGTTTAGAAGAGCGCTTATTAATGGCACTGGAGTATATACGAGAATATCGCACTTATTTTCATGTCAGCCAAAGCTATGGCGTGAGTGAGAGCACATGCTATGAAACGATTAAATGGATAGAGAATACGCTAATAAAGCATCCTGATTTTGCCCTACCTGGACGCAAAGCTGTATTAAAAAGGGATAGGGAGTATGAGCTGGTTCTTATTGATGCCACAGAAACGCCGATTGAACGTCCCCAAAAAAACAAAAGCCGTTTTACTCAGGAAAAAAGAAACGACACACCTTAAAAACACAAGTGCTCGTTGATAAAAAAAGTAAAGCAGTCATCTGTACAAGCTTTACGAATGGGAGGCGCCATGATTTTAGGTTGTTTAAGGAGTCTGGTGTGCGAATACATCCTGACATCAAAACAGTTACCGATACAGGTTACCAAGGGCTTGGCAAGATTCATTCAAACTCGGCGTTGCCTAAGAAAAAGACAAAGAAAAATCCCTTAACAAAAGAAGATAAACGCAACAATCGTGCGTTATCAAGCCAGCGTGTATTAAACGAACATGTCATTGGTATGATTAAAAGATTTAAAATTGTATCAGACCGTTATCGAAACAGGCGAAAACGTTTTGGATTAAGATTTAATCTGATTGCTGCAATTTATAACATGGAAATTAGATAAATGATAGTTTCCGAAGAGGTCTAGTGATATCTGTTCCAAAAAATGAAGCATTGATTGAAAATAGTATCAAGTCGACAGGTCTCCCAGATGATCTGGTAAAGATACTGGATGCAAAAGATAAAACATTAGATAGAACTTTAGATGGAGGAGCATCATTATTATCAGAGGTCATGTCCTCATTACGTGATAATGAAAATACAGTGAGTCATAATAATTTTAATCGTAATATATATAGTGATAGCACTAATTTCTTGGCGGTAGGAAATTAGTGTTTTCGTATAATTTTTATTTATTTTTTCTGAACGGTTTATTATAAATTTAAGGCCAAATAGAAAAAATATATTTGGCTTTCTGGCATTTTTTCCTTTTTGTTATTAATCGATATCTCTATCTCGCACTCCTATTATTATTTAACCAGTAATAAATCAATTTTTCTCAAAAATCGAGCGGTTAAATTTTATCTGTTTTAAATCAAAACCAATCAATTTTACTGATTATTATTCAGTAAAGGGTAAAAATTATAAAGTGCGTTTGTTGTAATATACCCAATAAATTTCGAGTTACGGCAAAGCGGCAATCAATCGAATCCCAGGGGTGTGGTACGTGACAGAGGATGAATGATCGCTGCCAAAAACGCGGCGACTTGAAAGGCGAAGGGTATAGACAATAAAAAAACAGCGAACAGATGATCTGTTCGCTGTACTATAGATAGTGGACTTTGTAGAAAGTAGAAACTTTCTACGCAGCGGAGATTACATCATTCCGCCCATTCCGCCCATACCAGCAGCGCCCATATCAGCACCTTTGTTTTTATCATTCGGCAAATCACCAATCATACAAGCAGTAGTAATCATTAGGCCGGCAATAGATGCAGCATATTGCAATGCAGAACGTGTCACCTTGGTTGGATCCAAAATGCCGATTTCTACCATATCACCGTACTCTTCAGTCTGTGCATTGTAGCCGTAGTTACCTTTACCACTTTTTACATTATTAGCGATAACAGAGGCTTCTTCACCCGCATTGATCACGATTTGACGTAATGGGGCTTCCATCGCGCGTAAGGCAACTTTAATACCGACATTTTGGTCTTCGTTATCACCTTTCAGATTACCGATCAACGCAGCAGCACGGATCAAGGCCACCCCACCACCAGCAACCACACCTTCCTCTACTGCGGCACGAGTGGCTTGCAGCGCATCTTCCACACGCGCTTTTTTCTCTTTCATTTCTATTTCAGTAGCAGCACCTACCTTAATCACCGCTACGCCACCAGCAAGTTTCGCCACACGCTCTTGTAGTTTTTCTCTGTCGTAATCGGATGTGACGTCTTCAATCTGTTTCTTGATAGAACAAACACAGTCAGCTATAGCAGCTGGATCACCTGCGCCATCAATAATAGTAGTATTATCTTTAGTGATAATGACACGTTTTGCTTGACCTAAATCTTTCAAAATAGTTTTTTCAAGCTCTAGACCAATCTCTTCAGCAATAACAGTACCTTTAGTTAGTACAGCAATATCTTGCAACATGGCTTTACGACGGTCACCAAAGCCAGGTGCTTTAACCGCAGCTACTTTGACAATACCACGCATGGTGTTAACTACCAGTGTTGCCAATGCTTCACCTTCAACATCTTCAGCAATAACGAGCAGTGATTTACCTGCTTTCGCGACAGCTTCCAAGATAGGCAGCAGTTCACGAATATTACTTATTTTCTTATCGACTAACAGGATAGACGGAGTGTCAAGCTCAGCAGTCATAGTATCTTGCTTATTACAGAAATAAGGAGACAAGTAACCACGATCAAACTGCATACCTTCTACCACATCCAGCTCATTTTCTAAACCGGAGCCATCTTCAACGGTAATAACACCTTCTTTACCGACTTTTTCCATCGCTCTCGCAATCAATTTACCGACGGTTTCATCAGCATTAGCAGAGATAGTCCCAACTTGGGTGATAGCTTTGCTATCGGTGCAAGGCTTAGAAAGTTTTTTCAGCTCTTCTACAGCAGCAGTCACCGCCTTATCAATACCACGTTTTAAATCCATTGGATTCATGCCGGCAGCAACGGCTTTTAAGCCCTCAGTAATGATAGCTTGTGCCAATACAGTTGCTGTAGTAGTACCATCACCCGCGGCATCATTAGATTTAGAGGCAACCTCTTTTACCATCTGCGCGCCCATGTTTTCGAACTTGTCTTCGAGTTCGATTTCTTTAGCAACAGAAACACCGTCTTTAGTGATAGTAGGGGAACCAAAAGATTTATCTAACACCACATTGCGGCCTTTAGGTCCCAAGGTTACTTTTACTGCATCAGCAAGAATATTCACACCGCGTAACATTTTTTTGCGGGCGTTATCGCCAAATTTTACATCTTTAGCTGCCATGGTTCTTTCCCTCAAATTCGTTCAGTTCAGAAAATTGATTGATCGTACTACTTACGCTTTACGCTTCAACAACTGCCAAAATGTCACTTTCTGACATGATCAAAACTTCTTCATTATCGATTTTTTCTACTTTTACGCCGTAGCCATCATTGAAAACAACAACATCACCTACTTTTACATCTAACGGTACGACTTTACCGTCTAAGATACGACCGCTACCGAAGGCAATGACTTCACCACGGTTTGATTTACCCGCCGCTGAGCCAGTCAGAACAATACCACCCGCAGATTTGCTTTCAGCTTCTTTGCGCTTGACGATAACACGGTCATGCAATGGACGAAATTTCATCTTTATCGCTCTCCTGTAGAAAAGTTCGTATCGAATTTAGAATTGATACCCGTTTATTTTAATCAGCGGGACCATGGTTCACTAAGTGGGGGCATTATCACTTCCTTCAAGGGAGAAGCGAAAAAATTTTTCAGGAGCAAACATTTCTTTGAAAAAGGTCAAAAACGCGCTCAAAAAGCTCCTGTTTTTCTTACTCTTTATCGTTTTGACGCTTTTCTAGCCGATCGGGAACGTCATCTTTACGTTGATATTCACCATCAAAAATCTCGCCAGTACGAGAGCTCCCTGTAGTAGCAGAAGCATAAATATTTAAATGAGGCATTAATTTAATTATCAATAACTTTTGCACTAATGGTAATAACAATAATAATCCCAAAAAATCAGTAAAAAATCCTGGTATCAACAATAAAAATCCAGCTAGAATTAATGAAACACTTTTCACCATTTCCTGGGCTGGGCTCTCACCTGTCGCTAATCTTTGTCGCATTTGTATTAACGTTTTTATCCCCTGATTGCGTACCAAAGAAATACCAACGCAGGAGGTAAAAATGATTAATAATAACGTGATAGCCACACCCAAAACCGCAGCGACTTTAATAAATAAAGAAATTTCTATGTATGCTAATGAAAATATTACGATAAACGGTAACCAACGCACCCTGCTCTCCCTAATGATTTAAAAAATCAAGCTTATATGCCCTTCGCCTTTGAAGTTGCCTTCGGCTGCCAGGGCGACCGATGAGCGTATACCCAATGAATTTCAAGTTACGGCAAGGTGGCAATCAATCGAATCCCAGGAGTTGTACAGGTAGTACATGACAGAGGATGAGTGATCGCTGCCAACGCTGCCGTAATTTGAAAGGCGAAGGATATACAAATAAATACTATAAACACTGGAGGTAAAATTTGAGCCAACCAGATTGACATTGTGGGTGTTTAGGATGCTTTCAAGTCTAACGGTGCGAATTTTCATTATTACTTCACTCATGAAGCTATACCATACCAGCAATAAATAAAACGCTTTATTATTACACTAATCGCCTACACCAACTAAAATTAACCTGTCAATAATCACCCCAAATTTAGATAACACTTACCGAGGGTTTTATGTCAAATAGCATGGGTATCAAAAAAAATCAGGCAGCCGCAGAATACCGTACCGAAAAGGATTTATTAGGTGAAAAAAAAGTCCCCATAGAGGCATATTACGGTATTCATACTCAAAGGGCGATTGAAAATTTTTGTATTAGTGATAGTAAAATCAATGATATCCCTGAATTTATTCGTGGCATGGTGATGGTAAAAAAAGCAGCGGCCATGGCAAATAAAGAACTGAACGCCTTTCTTTCAACAGAAGAAGAAAATGATCAAGAAAAAATAAAAAATGCAGAAAGAATAGCCCACGCCATTATAGAAGCTTGCGATATAATGCTCGAAGGAAAATACATGGATCAGTTCCCCATTGATGTGTTCCAAGGTGGGGCGGGCACTTCATTCAATATGAATATTAATGAAGTGCTTGCTAATATTGGATTAACATTGATGGGACGTAAAAAAGGAGAATACCAATATCTCAACCCCAATGATCATGTTAATAAATCTCAATCGACTAACGATGCTTACCCCACAGGGTTTCGAATCGCCGTTTATAATTCAATCCTGAAGTTAATCGATGCAATCGCATGTCTTAGGGAAGGTTTTGGCAGAAAATCGGGAGAGTTCTGCGAAATTTTAAAAATGGGACGCACCCAGTTACAGGACGCCGTCCCAATGACATTAGGACAAGAGTTTAAGGCTTTTCAGGTATTAATGAGTGAAGAAATAAAAAATATAGCACGTACTGCTGAATTTTTACTTGAAGTAAACTTAGGGGCGACTGCGATTGGAACCAAACTTAACACACCAGACAATTATCAAGATAAGGTGTTAGAAAAATTACGTGAAGTGAGTGGATTGAAATGTGTCCCAGCGGAAGATTTAATTGAAGCCACATCTGATTGTGGTGTTTACGTTATGGTACATAGCACACTCAAGCGCTTAGCGGTTAAGCTATCGAAAATTTGCAATGATTTACGTCTACTCTCATCAGGCCCACGAGCAGGCTTGAATGAAATTAATCTACCGGCGTTGCAAGCTGGCTCTTCGATCATGCCAGCTAAAGTCAATCCAGTGATCCCTGAAGTGGTTAATCAAGTCTGTTTCAAGGTGATAGGTAATGATCTTTGTGTAACAATGGCGGCGGAAGCGGGTCAACTACAGTTAAATGTCATGGAACCGGTCATCGGACAGGCAATGTTTGAATCGATCCATATTCTGACAAATGCCTGCTACGCTCTGCTGGATAAATGTGTTATTAGTATCACCGCCAATAAAGAAGTTTGTGAAAATTTTGTTTTTAATTCAATCGGGATCGTCACTTATCTTAACCCGCATATTGGTCATCATGAAGGTGATGAGATCGGTAAAATTTGTGCTGAAACCGGTAAAAGCGTGCGTGAAGTAGTATTGGAGAAAGGTTTGCTATCCGAAAAGAAACTTGACAGCATTTTCTCTGTCGAAAATCTGATGCATCCAACCAACCTGTAAGACTATAAAAAAACGACTAGAACCACTATCACTTTTATACCCAATGAATTTCGCGTTACGGCAAGGCGGCCAGGGCGACCAACCGATGAGCGTAGACATACTACCTGATGAGGCGAGTACCCTCAGCCAACGCCCCATAACTTGAAAAGCAAAGGGTATAGTCTCGCTTCATAGGGAAATCAATATCACTGTTATGATGCATCGTATTTTTACCTTGGCGCTACTGCTCTGTAGCGTCTTTTTATCGACGCTACAATATCTCCATGCTGAGCCTATCAAACCATTGAATCAAGAGGCTGAGCAGAACGAATTTATGCCTTCCCAACGTGCGTTTGCCTTTGATTTTAAGCAACAAGACAATCAACTTGTGCTGCATTGGCAAATCCAACCCGGTTATTATCTTTACCGTCAACAATTAAAAATAGTACCGCAACAAGCCATGTTAGGCGCATTTGTGATACCTGAGGGCATCAGTTATCAAGACGAATTTTATGGCGCAATACCTATTTTTAAACAAGAATTGACAGTCACCCTCCCCATCACGCGAGCAGCAGAAGGCTCCCATATCCAAGTAACTTATCAAGGATGCGCGGCGGCGAGATTTTGCTATCCACCAGAAACCCGTACTATTCCACTGCATGCGATTACGCCTAAAGATCCACAACTTCCCTTACAGAGATCGCTCAACCCCACTGAACTGCCTTTCTCTCCGTTTTGGGCTTTATTGATCGGTATAGCCATTGCCTTTACCCCTTGTGTATTACCGATGTATCCCCTAATTGCCGCGATTATTTTGGGGTCTGAAAAGCCTCGAAGTCCGCGGCAAATCTTCTGGTTAGCTTTAACTTACGTGCAGGGCATGGCACTGACTTATACTCTTTTGGGATGGGTTGTCGCGCGGGCAGGACTACAATTCCAAACTGCGCTACAGCACCCTTACGTGCTTTTTACTTTATCTGCACTTTTCATCCTATTGGCACTATCGATGTTTGGCTTTTATTCAATCAATTTACCTAGCCACTGGCAGACGCGCTTAGTAGCGTGGAGCAACCATCAAAAAAGTGGTTCAGTGGCAGGCGTTTTTATTATGGGAGCATTAGCGGGTCTGATCTGTTCTCCCTGTACTACAGCGCCCCTCAGCGCCATCTTGTTGTATATTGCACAGAGCGGCAATACACTCGCCGGGGGAGCTACCCTATACCTGTATGCATTAGGAATGGGTCTCCCTTTAATTATAGTGACCCTCTTCGGCAACCGAATATTACCCCGTAGCGGCCTGTGGATGCAGTACACTAAGGAAGCATTTGGTTTTGTTATTCTGGCTTTGCCCGTATTTCTGCTCGAGCGAGTATTAGGCAACATTTGGGGAGCGCGGCTTTGGAGCTTATTAGCTGTCATCTTCTTTAGTTGGGCATTCGTCTCAAGTTTAACCTTCCAGCAACGTTGGAAGCGTTTGATCCAAATATTACTATTAGTTAGTTTGTTAATCGCAGTACAGCCGCTACAAAACTGGGTATTTACTGCGGATTTATTTTCTAGAAACATTAAGCATTATTTACGTTTCCAGCGTGTTGAAAATTTATCACAATTACATGAAGCACTCAGGCAGGCAAAAGGCAAATCGGTGATGTTGGATTTATATGCCGATTGGTGTGGTGCTTGTAAAGAATTAGAAAAATATACCTTTAGTGATCTAGAAGTGCAGAAACGATTGGCGAATACGGTATTATTACAAGTCGATCTGACCAAAAATAGCCCCGAACAATTGGCAATACTAAAAAAACTACAGGTATTAGGATTACCCAGCATCCTCTTTTTTGATCCACAAGGGCAGGAGATAAATCAAGCACGGATCAGCGGATTTATTAATGCTCGCGACTTTACCATTCATCTACAGAATAAACCTCTTTCCAAACCTGCTCTGTGACGCGAATCCTGCTTTGCCCGGTGCGCGCAATCCTCATGTACTTCATGTTAACGAAGGTTGCTGTGCGCCGGGCGCCTTGACTTCGCATAACGAACTACGGTTTGGAAAGAGGTCTAATGTTTTATTCTGACGCAATGGCCAATAGGCTTTAAGCGCTTATTCGCTATCGCCTAAGCCTTGCATAAGCTGGCAAAGCATACGCCACTCCCTTTCTGTCATGCTGTCAGATGCCAACCACAAACGCCGATATATACCCTTCGCCTTTGAAGCTCCCGCGTTGTTGGCTGCGGGTGTTCGCCGAATCACGTAGTCATCTACGCTCATCGGTCTCACCCCCTGGCCGCCTAGCGGCAACTGCAAAGGCGAAGGGTATATTTTATGATTAGCTTGGCTAGCAATACGCCATAACGGGTGATCCAAGGAGGTTGGATGATGTTCCATTGTTGCTGATTCCATTCCAACACATTGTCAGTATTCAATTTTATCATCATGGGACGGTACTTTATTTGACGCTGAAAATATTCAAATGTAATCGACGTCAATAATAGAAAACAAACAACAGCACCACCTATCGGCCAAGGCGTAAGCAAAATCAAGCAGGCTAACCCTACATATATCAAAAGTGAAAACCAACGAGTGCGCAATGAAACACGCAACTTACATTGCCAGCGAGCCACGCGCTTTATTTCTCATTTGAATTAATTTAATCATTCTTTGTAACTCGCTATCTTGTGGTTCTCCATAATTCATTAACCAATTAAACAAATCGGGATCATCACTCTTTAGCAAGCGCATAAACAAGCCTTTATCATCATTACTTAAAGTCTCGTATTCATATTCAAAAAACGGCATAATGACGATGTCTAACTCACGCATACCACGGCGACACGCCCAGTAAACACGGGCTTTATTATCGATTTTCACATTCTGGATTTTCATATCCTGATAGATACCTCAGGTAATATCATTATGGCTCATATAATTTCGTTTCCTGCACAAATTCCTCATGCTTCATCCCAATTACCCTTAACCCTTATGACTTTAGATGACTGGGTTTTAGTGACAATAACAGGAGTGGACAGAGTAAACTATCTTCAAGGTCAAGTCACCGCTGATGTCGCAGCAATGACAGCTGAACAACATATTATGACTGCACATTGCGATCCGCGTGGAAAAATGTGGAGTAATTTACGTTTGTTTCATCGAGAAGAAGGACTCGTGTTTATTGAACGCCGTAGTGTATTGGACAATCAACTAAAAGAATTAAAAAAATATGCGGTGTTTTCTAAAGTTAACATCAGTGTAGATACAAAAGCAGTACTATTGGGCGTTGCAGGATTAACGGCAAGAGAAACACTAGCCACTTTATTTTCAACGCTACCAAACACAAAGCATCCCGTGGTACAGCAAGGCATCACGACATTATTACATTTCACTCAACCTACAGAACGTTTTCTGCTAGTAACTGACGCCTTCCAGGCACAGCAATGGATAGAAATATTGCGTTCTCGCACTCAATTTAACAATAGTAATCAGTGGATGGCATTAGATATCCAGGCAGGCTTTCCTATTATCGATGAAAAAACCAGCGCATTATTTATACCTCAGGCAACAAATATCCAAACTTTAGGTGGTATTAGTTTCACTAAAGGCTGTTATACCGGGCAGGAAACTGTCGCGAGGGCGCAATACCGGGGTGCTAACAAAAGAGCGCTATATTGGCTGGCGGGCAACGCCAATCGTGTTCCCCTACCTGGCGACGATCTTGAATGGCAATTAAATGAAAATAGTTGGCGCCGAACAGGGACGGTATTATCAGCAGTACAACTGAGTGACGGCACCCTGTGGATCCAAGCGGTGCTCAATAATGATTTCACTGAAAACACGAATCTGCGCGTACGAGACGACAACAGCAGCCAGCTCAGGATACAACCTTTATACCCATAGCCCTTCAAGTTGCCGCTAGGCGGGGTCAGGGCGCGAGACCGATGAGCGTAGACATACTAGCTGATGGGACGAACGCCCGCAGCCAACAACGCGGCGACTGCAAAGGCAGGGCGGGATTCCACTTTGCTGATATTTTATCCAAAAATAAGTTGACTGCGAAAATCGGCTGACCAGGCGGCTTTTCTACGTTTACTGGCAATGCTGTCTTGTTTGCCTTTATGTTGTTTAATCAGGCTCAAGGCAACACGATTGAAAAGCGCCATATGGGCGGCGCCCTCCGGCGCCTTTATCGAGAGTTCATCTTCTTTAAACACCACATCCAGAACCCAGTGAAGTTGATTTTCTATCCCCCAATGTTGCCGAATCGCCAATGCCGCTTGTTCTGCATTTAAAGGGAGTGAACTGACATACCAACGCGAACGACAGTGGGTTACCTCATTCTTTGTTCGCTCACTGGCTACCTCAATAAAGGTGCGAATGGAAGGCCATTTGGCTTTTAATTCCTCCGGTAATTCCGCATTGATTTGCATGACGGTGCGTTTCTCTACTCGCCCCTGTCCCTGATTAGTCTGCGTGTATTCATGCACTTTATCCGTGTAATAGGCGGTAGCAAATAGTGTCTTTTGGTTGGCTTTAAGCGGCACGACAAAATCACCGTTGCGTTGCGTGATAAGTGATAACGTTGAGGTTTGGCAATGCAATGAATCGAGCGTCACAACCGCATTATCCAACGCTAATGCATCGATGATTTGACGAGCGAGTTCGCCTTCTTTGCCCTTACTGTTTGCCGCTTTTTGATAGAGCGTAATACCGGCGTCAACATCATAGGCACTGACGGTATGTAAGGCGGTACAAATCTCTTCAGACCAGCTTCTGCGTAAGGTTTTACCGTCGAGTGCTATCAGCGTCCTACCCGTTCGCTCACGTCGTTCATTAATCCATGATAGCAAGGTTTGAACCAGTAAATCCGTATCTAATGCATTGATAATGTTAGCAATGCAATGGCGGCGGGGGATGCCGTTTTGATAAGTGCCATACTTTGATTGATTTCCATCCCGAGGCTCCACTTAACCACCGTGGCAAAAACTAAGAAAATCACATCGATCAATTGGTGCTTAATATTGATATCTTTACGTGGGTCAGGAATCAGGGCTAATTGCTTTAAAATGCTCATGGTTAGATATTCATTAGGACAAATACTCTTATGATCATTCTGCCTACATAGAGTTCAAATTAAAGTGGGATCCCGCCCTGACTGCAAAGGCGAAGGGTTATACCCTACTATCATGATAAAGGCAAGACTTCAGGGCTTAACACATCGACAAAGCGCTCTTCATCTTGCTCGCTAACGCGACGATCACCGCCGCTCCAACTCAACTGCGACAGCAAACAAACTCATGAAAACTGGTTTTTGTACTGAGATGAGTCTAGTCCTTATTTGGCATCAAATAAAAAGACTAGCAGAAGGAGAGCAAATTACATTCACTATGCGTAAAATCAGCGATCACTGTTGGGTGGAAATGAAAACAAAGGATAATATTGACGTACAATGGCACAAATAACAGGTCGAAATTAATGGGTAACTTATTGATAAATAATGACTGAAAAGTTGTGTTTTGTTGCCTATTTTTATAGTGTAAAATCTAGGTGAGGACAATTACTCGCTCTGAATTTTCGATAACATAGCTCCCCGTAGAATACAGTTCATACGTGACTGATAGCCGTCCCCTTGTGATTTGAGCCATTCTACGACGTCTGCATCTATACGCACGGTAAGTTGTTTTTTCAGTGGGCGGTAGAATTTCCCCCTTACAGCACCTTGCCATTCTTCCTTGCTCGTTGCCGGAATATCTGAAAAATCTATTTTGTTTTCTGGCTTCGCCGCCAAAAGGGCGAGTTCTTTTCGAATAGATTCAGGAATTTTGTTCATACACCTTCCTCTCAGTTTTACTTGCTCGTCGTGCTGAAATAATACGGATATGTTCTTCTCCGTCATCATTCCAGGTATGTGCGACTAATAAAAGTGCAATATTGTCGATCATGCCGATAGTTTGCCATCTTAATTCGCCCCCTTCAGTGCGATCTTGACGTGTTATGTGCCAAGGATCGTCAAATACTAACTTGGCGGCTGTGAAGCTAATACCATGTTTGCACTGATTATTTTTGTCCTTTGTTGTATCCCATGAAAATTTCAATTTGTCGCACCTAAACTGTAATTACATAATTGTAATTTAAACAACTTAAAGATAAAAGTGAATTCTGAGTGAACAAGGGGACTAAACGAGAAAAATGTGAGGATTTTAGATGTTAACCAAGTAATACTGGAAATTAGTATGGATGGTGATGTGGCATGTTCGAGGGGAATAACATTACGTACCATACCTTTTTGAGGGAGACTGATAGTTGTTGATATTTTTTGATGTTTCGTTACGTAATAAATACGATCATTTTATTATAAATCAATATGTTAAAATTTATTCTACTATAATTTTTGCCTCGGGCATGTCGCCAATAGCTATTCAGGGTGGGCGGGTAAGGCAGCACGAGTCGGTATGGGTTCATGTTTGCTCTGTCCTTGCGGTTGCCGGTTGATGGCTTATGCTGCACGGGTGCGATAGCTCTCCCAGGTAAACGCCAAGGTGCAGCAGCCGCCTTCGTGCATGCGATCGAGCACCCGTTCTCCAAGGTAGGCCGACAAGGCTTCCCTAGGTAAATTGCTTAGCAGCAACGTCGGTTTCATGTTTTCATAGCGGGTGTTGATGATGTCAAATAAAATCAGTTTTTCTGTCTCACTGCCAAATTGCACGCCGATTTCATCGATAATCAACAGATCGATACCGGTCACCCGTTTCATCACCTGGGATTCTGTTTTTGTCGCCTCTTTCGCCCAGGTATTCTTGACCTCGCGGGTCAGACGTAAGGCGGAGGTCAATAACACCGAAGCCTGATGCACGCTGATGATGTGTTTGGCAATCGCCACCGCCAGATGATTTTTGCCGGTGCCGGGTTTACCACACATCACCAAACCGCCGCCCTGAGCCAGCCGCTCCGGCCATTGCCGGGCATAGCCCTGACACACCTGGTGACAACGTTGTGAGGCGGTGTTAACGGGCTGATACGAGTCAAAACTAGCACTGGCAAAGCGAGCCGGGATACCCGTCTGGCTCAGCAAATTTTTAAAACTGTGCCTGATTTTGCTGTCGTTCTGAGGCGATACGCTTTGCCAACGCCGCAATTTTGGCACGTAAGCAAGCAGGGCATTCTGTTTCCTGCTGGACGTGGGGTAGCACCTGCAAGGTTCTACGCCGTTGTTCAAATAGGCCATGTTGCAAGCAATGCCCCTCGCTCACCTCCACCTGTGTCCCCACGATGTCTTTCAGGGGCGCCAAGGCATTTTTTAACCGCTCTTCCAGATGACGCAACGCTTGCTGCGCGTCATTAGCATTTTTTTCGATGATATTCATCGTGTTACCCTTTCATCCACGCCGGCAACACCGTGGTGCCATAGTCTTGACTGGCGAAATTGTCTCCGGAAACCGACTTGAATTTTTGACGGGCGTAACCCACCCCCATGGCTTGCTTGTTTTGGTAATTGAGCTTGGCACTGGCGGTGCTGAACCAACTTTTTGGCCTGTCGTGACTAAATTCCAAATCCAAGCGTGTTAGCTCTGCGGTTAACGCGAGATGCGGAAAAAGGGCTTGCCAGCGGGCAAAATCCTGTGGGTTCAAGCGAATAACACTGCCCTCAAAGGCGTAGCGGCTCGACAGGGGAGTACTGGCCGTCTGAGGGTCAGCAGGAGCACGGTTGGGTTGAGCAGAAAATCTTTCCCCGTTGGGGATGAGACCTTTTGGCTTGCTAGACCCACTTCCTCTCTCGATTGAATGAATTTTGCTCGCCGTTTGGGTGTTAGGTTCTATGACTGGTTCAAAAGAGTGACTGATTCTGGTGCCAGCAGGCGGCATAGGGGTGCCAGCAGAGGTGGCATAGGGCTGTCACTCTGCGGCATAGCTATTATGCTATCTGCTGGCACAGGGGCTGTGCTTTTTGGCGGCATAGGGGGTGCATTAAGATGCAGGTAATACAGGTTAGAGGTGTTGCCTTTGCCATTGTTAATGCCCAGGCGATTTTCTTTACGCAGCAGTCGCTGCTGTATCAGGGTATCGATATGCTCTCTGACGGCACTTTTGCTGCATTCACAGTAATCAGCAATGTGTTGATAGGAAGGCCAGCATTCGCCTTGATCGTTAGCATTATCAGCCAATTTGAGTAAAATCAGTTTTCTCAAGGGATTTCCTACTTTGATACTCATGGCTTCTGTCATTAATTTCATACTCATTGCGTGCTCCTTAAGCTGCCTTTTCCCTGGTTTTCAACACACCTGCGTCAATGGCTCTTTTCATATTGTCGTGAAGTGACTCCACCCACTTGGCGATGTCTCGACTTCCTATGCTGGGGTTTACGGCGTTGGATAATGCATTCATAATCACTCCGTGTGTTTGTGTAGGGTTACTGTTCTGTCGCAGTAACGGTTTTTTTTATTTACCGTAAACTTGCAGCGTGGCACGGATTTCGCCATCTCGTGTCGCGATGTGTTTCCGGTGCGCCTCTAGAATTTTCTGTTGTGCTTGCTCATTGATTGAACCGTGGTTTCTGATCGCCTCCAGAATTAACTGATCGACCGCACTGCGTTTCACTGCGGTGTTCAGGCACATATGATGCAATTCCACCGTATCTACCTCCGCCGACGGCGTCGGTACTACTATGGCATCCGAACGGGTAGCGAAATACTCAGCCACTAAACTGGAGCCACTCAGCGTTTGCAGTGCGACCAGTTCATCAATGCTAAAAAATCGACTCCCTTTATTTTCATACAAGTGATTGTTAAATTTCGATTCGGATATGCCTAAATAAGCCGCCGCGACCGCCCTGCCTCCGGTCACTCGTTCACACAGCCGGTTAATTAATGCACGTTTATCCATAATTTGCTGTGTTCCTTTTGGGTTAACTATTCTTTTTTATTATGAGAAAGTAGTGCATATTATCATCAAGAAGATCACTCAATAACATGAAGGAGATCGCTCAATAACATTCAAGGCGATCACTGAATAACATTAGACCTCTTCGGAAACTAGCATTCATGAGGAATTTTGGTAAAACACTCCTGAACAAGGAGCCGCCATGAAATATGAAGTAATAAAAGTACTGGAAGAGGAAAAATTTCGTCGCTTAACGGGTGTTAAACGCAGTACATTTGAAAAGATGATAAAGATATTGAATGAAGCAGATAAGAGTAAGCAAGGGAAAGGAGGTCGGAAACCCAAGCGGGGTTTAGAAGAGCGCTTATTAATGGCACTGGAGTATATACGAGAATATCGCACTTATTTTCATGTCAGCCAAAGCTATGGCGTGAGTGAGAGCACATGCTATGAAACGATTAAATGGATAGAGAATACGCTAATAAAGCATCCTGATTTTGCCCTACCTGGACGCAAAGCTGTATTAAAAAGGGATAGGGAGTATGAGCTGGTTCTTATTGATGCCACAGAAACGCCGATTGAACGTCCCCAAAAAAACAAAAGCCGTTTTACTCAGGAAAAAAGAAACGACACACCTTAAAAACACAAGTGCTCGTTGATAAAAAAAGTAAAGCAGTCATCTGTACAAGCTTTACGAATGGGAGGCGCCATGATTTTAGGTTGTTTAAGGAGTCTGGTGTGCGAATACATCCTGACATCAAAACAGTTACCGATACAGGTTACCAAGGGCTTGGCAAGATTCATTCAAACTCGGCGTTGCCTAAGAAAAAGACAAAGAAAAATCCCTTAACAAAAGAAGATAAACGCAACAATCGTGCGTTATCAAGCCAGCGTGTATTAAACGAACATGTCATTGGTATGATTAAAAGATTTAAAATTGTATCAGACCGTTATCGAAACAGGCGAAAACGTTTTGGATTAAGATTTAATCTGATTGCTGCAATTTATAATATGGAAATTAGATAAATGATAGTTTCCGAAGAGGTCTATTGTTGTTAATAGACTTTTGCGATCCGTTATGGGTTTCAAGTGATCATTAACGATATAACCCCTTTAACTCAATATATTGCTGAACTGCAGGCGGTAACAGATTATCGCAGCGTTGTCCTTGATGATAACGGTGACGAATATCGGTAGCGGAAATATCTAATAATGGTGTATTGGCCAAATAAATATAACCTTTTGGCTGATGACAGAGTTTTTTAACGTCTTTTATTTGATATTTATCTAACCACTGTTGCAGTTCAGGAATCGGTTTTTCATTAACATGATGGGGGCGAGCACAAACCAACAAATGGCAAAAATCCAGTAGTGATAACCAACGCTGCCACGTAGGCAAAGACAGTAATGAATCCTCACCAATAATAAACGCTAATGGCATTTTATTCCCCTTTTCCAGGCGCACCCTCTCAAGAGTATCAACAGTGTAAGAAAGACCATCATGCATAAGCTCTCGTCTATCCACACTAAATAATGGATTATCCGCCACGGCTAATTCAACCATTTTTAAACGTTGTTGGGGACTGGCTTCCGGTTGCCTACGATGGGGAGGAACATGGTTAGGCATTAGCATCACATGTTGTAACCCTATCTGACGCGCTAATGACTCTATTGGCCGTAAATGACCGTAATGAATGGGATCGAAGGTACCGCCTAGTAAAGCATGTAGCTTATACCCTTCGCCTTTCAAGTTACGGCGGCGTTGGCAGCTCGCACTCACCCTGTCATGTACTACTGTACACTTCAGGGATTCGCTTGATTGCCGCCTTGCCGTAACTCGAAATTCATTGGGTATATTTATATCAATATGTTTGCTAGACATTTAAAAAACTCTCAGCTAACACTTCACCGCACAGCAGCATGGATAGTGTTTCTAATCCAGGCCATATTGAATAACTGTGATCATTTTTAAAATGGATTTCTATTTTTGTGAGCAAATGAATGGCTTGGTAAATTTGTTGTATCGAGAGACGTTGCAGTGCCTGAGTCAAGGCATTACGGCGATTTTGCCAAACGTGATACTGCTCGAACAGCACAGTTAAACCCGTTTGTTTCATCTGGCGTTTGAGTGTTGTCAATAATAATAATTCACGTTGTAATATTCGCAACAGAATAACAGGGGTATCCTCTTCTTGTTGCAGTTTTTTCAATATATGCCAAGTTCGTTGACGTGATCCTGCCAATACCGCATCTAACCAATGATAAGGGGTGAAACACGCCGAATTATGCACAGCTTGTTCGACACGCGGCAAGGTGAGTTTACCATCAGGGTAGCATAACGACAGTGTTTGCAATGCTTGAGAAAGTGCTAACAAATTACCTTCATAACAATCACACAGTAACAAAATTGCCGCCTCATCCACCTCCAGTTTCATTTTTTTGGCACGAGTATTCATCCAACGCGGAAGCTGGGTGTGATCCGGTGTTTGACAGTTAACTAATACCGCATTTTGGCTTAATGCCTTATACCACTGACTATTTTCTTGAGTTTTGATCAATTTATTGATACCCAGTATCAATAAAATATCAGGATGTAGCAAAGTCACTAACTTAATGAGCTGTTGACTCATCAAGGCGCTTAATCCTGTTTCCGGAAAAGTCAGCGATAATATCTGACGGCTAGCAAAAAGACTTAAGGACTGACAAATACTAAAAATCGCCTCCCAATCAGTATGTGCATCTAATGTAATATTAAAATATTCACTGAAATTATGTTGCTGAGCAGCATGATGGAGACTTTCTTGGCTCTCCTGTCGCAATAACGGATCGTTACCACAGAATAAATAGCAACCGTGCAACCCTGCATTCAATTGCCTGGCAAGCTGCTGCGGATAGATGCGGATCATCGTTGATTAAGACGTTGCGTATACCCTTCGCCTTTGAAGCCGCCGCGTTGTTGGCTGCGGGGATTCGCCTCATCAGGTAGTCTATCTACGCTCATCGGTCTCACCCCCTGGTAGCCGAAGGCAACTTCAAGGGCTGTGGGTATATCATTAATAGCGAGTGGTTCATTTTTTTGATTCTCCTTACTGTCACTGTTTTCAACATCCACCGTCAATAGTTTTCTTATTAATTGTTCAGCAGCCTGATCGCGCATTTGTTGATGAATAATTTCACTTTCAGCCTCTTTGGCTAACGCGGTTAATGGATTATCAAAGAAAGAGCGAAAAACCGTGACATCGAGCGGATAAATGCCCCGTCCTGGCATCAAAATTTGCGTCTGCACTTTTAACGCTAACTGATTTTCCGCACTGGTTCCGTTTTTAAAAATGGATACTGTGCTTTGACTGTCAGATGAACCTATAATGCGTAACGTTGGCAGATCTTTACGTGTCGCGTCATCAACAATATTCACATTGTTAAGCCGCAATTGCTGACGGATAGATCTGGTTAATGAACCGTAAGGATCACTGCTTTCCAGTAGCATGTTTTGTAGTTTTGCGGGTACCTGCGTACTGCCCCGTAAATGAAAACCACAGCCAGTACTCAACAGTACAGCAAGTCCCAGCAGCAGTATGCCAATCATACGTCGCACTATCCCTCCTATTTGTTTTCAAAAGTTTCATTTTTGACCTGACGAGTCTTAACAGTAACCAAATTCATCAGTTTACCAGGAACATAAAATACCTCAGGCTTGGTCAACTCGTCTAAATATTTAGTCACTGAATATTCTCGACACGCATACTCATAAACTTGTTCTTTTTTGGCATCAACAGGCACAGTGATTTTGCCACGTACTTTGCCGTTGACTTGTACAATCACTAAATTAACTTCTTCAATCATTGCCTGCTGATCGACAACCGGCCAAGGGGCGGTATCAATATCGCCTTCACCCCGTAATTGTTGCCATAGGATAAAACAAATATGGGGGCTGAATGGATATAACATTTTCACCACCGCCAACAATGATTCTTGCATCAATGCGCGAGCGGATTCAGTATCCTGTGGTGCATTATTAAGCTGTTTCATTAATTCCATGATAGCTGCTATAGCGGTATTAAATGTCTGACGACGGCCAATATCGTCAGTAACTTTAGCGATAGTTTTATGGAGATCACGTCGCAAAGATTTCTGTTCGGGATTTAAACAAGTCTTGTCCAATTCTTGCGTAGCGCCTTTTCCAACATGATTAAAAACCAGGCGCCAAAGACGTTTCAAAAAGCGGTTCGCCCCTTCAACGCCGGATTCTTGCCATTCTAATGTCATTTCAGCGGGCGCAGCGAACATCATAAATAATCGCACCGTATCCGCCCCATATTTTTCGACCATTAATTGTGGATCGATGCCATTATTTTTCGATTTTGACATCTTACACATGCCAGTATACTCAAGCTGATGACCTTCATTATCGACCGCTTTAACGATACGCCCCTTATTATCGCGTTCGACAATGGCATCAATCGGAGAAACCCAAATCCGTTGACCATTATCACCAATATAATAAAACGCATCCGCCAACACCATGCCTTGACAAAGCAAACGTTTGGCAGGCTCATCAGAATTAACGAGGCCAGCATCGCGCATCAATTTATGGAAGAAACGAAAATACATCAAATGCATGATGGCATGCTCAATACCGCCGACATATTGATCTACCGGTAACCAATAATTAGCAGCAGCAGGATCTAACATACCGCGATCATAGTTTGGACAGGTATAGCGCGCATAATACCAAGATGATTCCATAAAAGTATCAAAGGTATCCGTCTCACGCAGACCCTGCAAACCATTAACGGTCGTTTTAGCCCACTGTGGATCGGATTTAATTGGGCTGTTAATGCCATCCATTATTACATCTTCTGGCAGAATAACGGGCAACTGATCGGCAGGAGCGGGAACTACACTACCGTCTTCCAGGGTGATCATCGGGATAGGTGCCCCCCAATAGCGTTGACGCGAAACCCCCCAATCACGCAAGCGATAGTTAACTTTTTTCTGACCCGCACCGACCGATACGAGCTTATCGACAATAGCATTAGCGCCATCTTGATGATTCAAACCATCGAATTGATTTGAATTAAATAACCTACCTTTTTCAGTCATCGCTTGTTGATTTAAGTCAGGCACTTGATCATCAGCGGTCAATATTACCGCTTTAATCGGCAAACCATATTTTACAGCAAATTCCCAATCGCGTTGGTCATGAGCAGGAACTGCCATCACAGCACCGGTGCCGTAATCCATCAGCACAAAATTGGCGATCCAAATCGCAATTTTTTCGCCGCTGAGAGGATGAATAGCAAACAAACCTGTTGCCATGCCTTTTTTTTCCATTGTCGCTACGTCAGCTTCAGCAATTTTAGTATTACGGCATTGCTCGACGAATTCAGCCACGCCGGAGTCGATGGCAGCCACTTGTAAAGAAAGTGGATGACCTGCCGCTACCGCTAAGTAGGTGACCCCCATAAAGGTATCAGGGCGCGTACTGTAAACCGTTAACTTTTCTTTCATACCCACAACATCGAAACTGATTTCCACCCCTTCAGAGCGACCAATCCAGTTCCTTTGCATGGTTTTCACTTGCTCTGGCCAGCTTTCTAGCTTGTCTAGATCATCGAGTAATTGATCGGCGTAAGCAGTAATTTTAATGAACCATTGCGGGATCTCTTTACGTTCAACTTTACTATCACAACGCCAACAGCATCCATCGATCACTTGCTCATTAGCCAATATGGTACGATCATGAGGGCACCAGTTAACCGCTGATGTTTTTTTATAGGCCATGCCTTTTTGATATAACTGGGTAAAAAACCACTGTTCCCAATGATAATAATCCGGTTTACAGGTCGCAATTTCACGATCCCAGTCGTAACTGAAGCCCAATAATTGCAACTGTTTCTTCATATAATCGATATTTTCATAAGTCCAAGGGGCAGGAACGGTATTATTTTTCACCGCCGCGCTCTCTGCCGGGAGACCGAAGGCATCCCATCCCATAGGCTGTAAAACATTTTTACCTAACATAAGTTGGTAGCGAGAGATGACATCACCGATAGTATAATTACGAACGTGCCCCATATGCAGGCGACCAGAAGGGTAAGGTAACATCGAAAGGCAATAGTATTTTTCTTTACTGCTGTCCTCGACCACCTTAAATGTTTTTTTCTGCTGCCAATGAAGCTGTACCTGTGGTTCGATATCTTCTGGACAATATTGTTCTTGCATAGCGGCGGCTAATCCTATTAATAATAAAAATTTTTCCTATCCTCCTAGCATAACTGATAAGCAGTGGAGGCAACAACTGCCAACAGAAATCTAAGAACAGGCGCTAAGGAGCGAATTGTGCTGGCAAGCTGCTGTCAGTAGAAATCTACTTCCCCGCTCATACATTTGATAATGAACTATAATAAGATTATTTATTGATCAGATAACGCATTTGTTATTTTAATCTAATGTAATAGCGAGGTCATTATGCAACTATTTAGAATAAATTTAACAAACCTTGTCGAAGAAATAAAAAAAAACTATTCACAATATGATGAAATAAGGACTAACCTTAAACAAGTTGGAAATACCTTTCATAAAAGTTGTCCTGCAATTACAGCAAGAAAAAAAGAATTTTTGTTTAATAATTTAAATAAAAAAATTAAAGCCGTAAGAAAGATTATTGATCATAAATTGGCAACCACAGACAAGAAAATTATTCGATTAAAAAATAAAAATTCAATTACCATTGAAGCAGCAGAAAACTTTATTATTGAAGGTAGAGATTCTAAGATTGTCGATTTATTAATGGGAGAAAATTGCTTCTGGTATAAATTAGGCGAAAAAGAATCAAATCGAAACGATTTATTTAAAGCAGTAGAATTATTTAAAAAACAAAAAAAATATAAGGCACTGCTGGAGGAAATTAATCATGGTATTAAATTATAATCGTACTTGCCGGAAAAAATTAAAATACTTATTTACTTTATATAAATTGTGCTGTTAGAGATCTTTTTCATCGGTTGAGCCGCCATAGAAAGAAAATGCACAATAGACACTAGACCTCTTCGGAAACCTACTGCGTGATACGGATCCTGCGTTGTCCGGTGCGCGCAATCCTCATGTACTTTATGTTAACGAAGGTTGCTGTGCACCGGGCGCCTTGACTCCACATAACGAACTACGGTTTCCAAAGAGGTCTACTATAAGACTTCTCGAAAAATCGTAGTGTACAATCAGGCAAACACAGCGCAGAATTCATGCCATGCAGTCGGCTATGCAACAAGTCTATTTTATCTGGCGTAGACACAAATTATTAAACAACTTTCAAACAATTATGTACAGAGCGGAATACACTGGGCACAATTAGTATTAGACTTCTTGCATAAATCTATTATGAATTATTCATAGCCTAGATCAGACGGAGAGCTAATAATGAACACATTAAAAGCCGGTGATAATGCGCCGGAATTTGTTTTACTCGATCAGAATGGCCTGAAAACCAGCTTGGCAGACATTCCGGGAAAACGCGCCTTAATTTATTTTTATCCCAAAGCCATGACGCCAGGTTGTACCGTTCAGGCCTGTTGTTTGCGTGACAATATGGCTAAATTGGCGGCAGCTAACGTCGAAGTAATGGGGATAAGCACCGATAAACCCGAAAAACTCCTCCGTTTTTTCGAAAAAGAATTATTAAATTTTACCCTGTTATCTGATGAAACACATGAAGTCGCTGAAAAATTTGGCGTGTGGGCGAAAAAATCTTTTATGGGAAAAACGTACGAGGGGATCCATCGAATTAGCTTTTTAATTGATGAAGCAGGCAAAGTAGAAAAAGTGTTTGATGATTTTAAAACCAGCAACCACCATGATATCGTGCTTAATTATTTACAACAAAAAACCACATCGAAATAAAAATAACAACTTTTAACCGGTGATCGTCCTGCATTGAGCAAAGAAAAAAACCTTCATGGATTGGCGATGTCATAAATAGTATTAGACCTCTTTCGAAACCTACTGCGTGACACGGATCCTGCGTTGCTCGGTGCGCGCAATCCTCATGTACTTATGGCAATGAAGGGTGCTGTGCGCCGAGCGCCTTGATTTCGTATCACTCGCTACGATTTCGAAAGAGATCTATTACATCAAAAGGAGAGTTTTTTTATATGGTTTTTTTCAAGCTCAGCAAAACAGTGATCACCCTATTAAGCCTCTTACATTGCTGGCCAACCACCGCCGCGGCAGTATCAGATCCGCTACCTGATATCGGCACAACAGCGGGCGGTATACTTAGCATCAATCAAGAATTGGCGCTGGGTGATTTTTATCAGCGCCAAATGCGTGCTCGGGCACCCATAATTAATGATCCACTGTTAAGTCAATATATTAATCAATTAGGTAATAAATTAGTCCTCAATGCGCATTCGGTTCTGACACCTTTTCATTTTTATTTAATTAATAACGATCTGATCAACGCTTTTGCTTTTTTTGGTGGCAACGTGGTATTACATTCGTCCCTGTTGTGGCATACCGAAAATGAAAGTGAATTAGCTTCGGTCATTGCCCACGAAATTGTACATGTCACCCCAGGGCGGGATCTAACTCATTAATTAATCAATTTTAGATTACAAAACACACAATTTGTGTATATTAATTAAACATATGAGAAAATTTCGTCTGCGAAATGCTTAAATATTGATCTTATTGATGACAAAAAATACAAAGTGGAATCCCGCCCTGCATGTCACCCAACGTCATTTAGCGCGTGCCATGGAAGAAACAAAAAGCACAGCTCCACTAACCTGGGTCGGCATGCTAGGTTCTGTTTTGTTAACCATGGCTAATCCACAAGCAGGAATGGCAGCACTAAATTCAACTATCGCCGGTAACCAACAAGGTATTATTAGTTTTACTCAGTTAAATGAGCAGGAAGCCGACCGTCTTGGGATTCAAATTTTGCAACGTTCGGGGTTTGATCCACAAGCAATGGCGAGTTTTTTGCGCAAGCTAGCTGATCAAGCCCGTTATGCTGACGTCCCTCTTGAGATATTACAAACTCACCCCTTACCAGAGAGTCGTGTATCGGATGTACGAAATCGCGCAGATCAGATGCCAGCACGTCCCGTGAATTCTTCACAAGAATATTGGTTTGCAAAGGTACGTATTCTTGCCATGTATTCACAAAAAAATAACTTGCGGGATGATTTATTTACTCGCCTTAATAAAAGCACTCGCGAGCAACAATTAGCCGCTAAATATGGTCAAGCCATTATGTTTTTTCAAACTAAAAATTATGGCCATGCTCGTCATATATTAGAGCCTTTATTAGCACAGCAACCGGATAACATCTGGTTTCTTGATTTAATTACCGATATCGATCTGGCAGAAAACAAAAATGAGAAGGTATTACAGTTAAATCTCGCTAACGCCTACATTAAAGGAGGCCAACTGGTTGCAGCCAGTAAATTATTATATTCCTATACCTTCGCTTATCCCGATGATCTGAATGGCTGGGATTTACTGACCGAAGCGATGGCGAAACAAGGGAAGCGCGATGAAGAATTGGCGGCGAGGGCGGAGCGTTTAGCGCTCTGTGGTGCTCTCTCTCAAGCCATCGAAGTATTAAGTAATGCCAGCACACAGGCAAAGCTCGGTAGCCTGAACCAAGCACGCTATGATACGAGAATTGATCAATTACGGGCATTAAATCAGCGCTTTCGCCAATATACCTCTTTCTAAACCTACTGCGTGACGCGAATCCTGCGTTGCCCAGTGCGCGTAATCCTCATGTACTTTTTGTGGTGGTCAAGTAAAATTGGCCAGTATCTTGTGTTCCTCCCAGTACAGCCGCTCGGATTCATTTGGTGTTAATCCGCCGTTGTATTGATGAGGGCGAGTTTGACTGTAGTAGCCAATGAGATAATCAATAATGTCCTGCTTGGCTTGTTGCCCAGTTGGATAGCCTGCTTTGGGTAGCCATTCGGTTTTGAGGCTTCTGAATAGGCGTTCCATAGGAGCGTTGTCCCAACAATTTCCTTTGCGGCTTAGACTTTGGGTCATACGATAGCGCCAAAGTTGCCGCCTGAACGTAAAGCTAGTGTAATGGCACCCTTGATCCGAATGAAACATAACGCCATTGGGACGCCCTCTTGACTCATAAGCCATACACAATGCCTTGCAAGTTAATTCACTGTCTGGGGAGGAAGAGAGTGCCCAGCCTACCGGTTTACGGGCAAACAGGTCTATCACCACGGCGAGATATACCCAATGAATTTCGAGTTACGGCAAGGTGGCAAGGGCGACCGACCGATGAGCGTAGACATACTACGTGATTCGGCGAGCACCCGCAGACAACAAAGCCGTAACTTGAAAGGCGAAGGGTATAAATCCAACGATTTGCTGCCCAGATGTAGGTAACGTCGCCGCACCAAACCTGATTAGGGGCAGCAACAGCAAACTGACGCGCTAACAGGTTAGGAATGGCCAAATGCTCTTGTGCCACCTTTTTATGTAACGCTATACCCTTGTTTTGTCACTAATTGAGCTGCTTCTAGCTTAAATTCAGCGCTATAGGGTAGTTTGGGTTTCTTCTTCATTATTCCACCTGTTTTGATAACCTGAGTTTATCACTTGGTTTTTATCAGGTGGCCAAATTAACTATGCCACTACACTGCCGTAAGGAAATATTAGACCTCTTCGGAAACTAGCATTCATATAAGAATTTTGGTAAAACACTCCTGAACAAGGAGCCGCCATGAAATATGAAGTAATAAAAGTACTGGAAGAGGAAAAATTTCGTCGCTTAACGGGTGTTAAACGCAGTACATTTGAAAAGATGATAAAGATATTGAATGAAGCAGATAAGAGTAAGCAAGGGAAAGGAGGTCGGAAACCCAAGCGGGGTTTAGAAGAGCGCTTATTAATGGCACTGGAGTATATACGAGAATATCGCACTTATTTTCATGTCAGCCAAAGCTATGGCGTGAGTGAGAGCACATGCTATGAAACGATTAAATGGATAGAGAATACGCTAATAAAGCATCCTGATTTTGCCCTACCTGGACGCAAAGCTGTATTAAAAAGGGATAGGGAGTATGAGCTGGTTCTTATTGATGCCACAGAAACGCCGATTGAACGTCCCCAAAAAAACAAAAGCCGTTTTACTCAGGAAAAAAGAAACGACACACCTTAAAAACACAAGTGCTCGTTGATAAAAAAAGTAAAGCAGTCATCTGTACAAGCTTTACGAATGGGAGGCGCCATGATTTTAGGTTGTTTAAGGAGTCTGGTGTGCGAATACATCCTGACATCAAAACAGTTACCGATACAGGTTACCAAGGGCTTGGCAAGATTCATTCAAACTCGGCGTTGCCTAAGAAAAAGACAAAGAAAAATCCCTTAACAAAAGAAGATAAACGCAACAATCGTGCGTTATCAAGCCAGCGTGTATTAAACGAACATGTCATTGGTATGATTAAAAGATTTAAAATTGTATCAGACCGTTATCGAAACAGGCGAAAACGTTTTGGATTAAGATTTAATCTGATTGCTGCAATTTATAATATGGAAATTAGATAAATGATAGTTTCCGAAGAGGTCTATTGAAAAACAGCCGAAAGTGAATACGCATCGCCACGACGGCCGGAGTACATTTTTACGTGCCCGCATCATCATGATAAAGGCAAGACTTCAGGGTTTAATACATCGACAAAGCGCACTTTATCCTGCTCGCTAACTTGACGCTCACCGCCGCTTCAATTACGACAGTAAGCAGACTCATAAAAACTGGTTTTTGTACTGAGATGAGTCTAGTCTTTATTTGGCATAATATAAAAAGACTAGCAGAAATGGCATAAATAACAGGTCGAAATGAATAGGTAACTTATTGATAAATAATGACTGAAAAGTTGTGCGTTGTTGTGTTTTGTCGCCTATTATGTAAGCAAAAATATTTTATTTATTTGTTTTTAATGGATTATTTTTCCTTACTGTAACTATCTTGATAATAGTCTATATTGTTTACTGAAATAACCGGTTAATACTTTTCACTAACTACTGGTTTCATAACTAACACAGGAATAGATGGATGAAAAATAAAAAATTTACTTATTCACTTATAGCCGCCGCTTTAGGGATGGCCAGTATGAGCGGTAGCCTCTTCGCTAAACCCGTATCGAATAAAGCAGAAAATTCGGTTGAACAAACAGGAAGCAAAATCGATGAAGTGGTGTCGAAAGACCCTGCTCAGGCTGAAAGAACCGCCGCAGAGGCCGCTAAAGCGGGCGGTGCAAAACCACCGAGCGAGAGCCAATCCATCACTGCATCTGCCCATGATGCCTTCATTACCACCAAAGTAAAAGCGGTATTACTCGCGACCAGTGGCGTACCTTCACATGATGTAAAGGTAGAAACTAATAGCGGTGTGGTGCATCTTAGCGGTGATGTAGAAAATAAAGAACAAATAGAAAAAGCACAAAAAGCGATTGAAGATAAAAAAATTGACGGTGTGAAAAGTATTAAAAATGATCTGAAGGTTAAACACTAGTACTTTGGCCGGCTGGTCGTTATATCGACCAGCTTCAAACAATAAAAAACACGTTATCTCGTTAAAATAAAAAATTATCTAAGTTGATCCAATAAATAATAATTCTGTTATGCTATATTGGTATTTGCATTATAAATATTATTTATATTCGATCATTTAAATATTAATTCATGTTATGAACTAGGAAGTAAGATAGAAGATTTATCCGTTGTAAATTATTAATGCATAATATTACCTTGCATATTAAGTTAATAAATATACAATTTTATTTATATAAAAAATCAAATAATGGATCCTCATATATGAATCAATATTTATCTCACACTAATACCCTTGCGTTAATTGCGGGTGGCCCCTTTCCTACTATAAGCATGCAAGACTATCGTTCATTAAACGCCATCAATAAAATGATCGTAGATAAAACCGCTCAGCTCCATCGATACAATAATGATACTTCATCCGCTATTGGTGCAGAAAAAAAATATAAAATCGTTGACGATAATGCGCACATACATATACAAGAATTTAAAGATAATAAATTAATCAATGTTTTTATACTTAACTATATCGATGATAATTTCATCGGCTATGAAGAAGTCATCAATAAGTATGATAAAAATAATCAACTCGTCAGCTGCTCACGTTCTACCTACGATATCAATAATCATTTTACTTACCGGGTAGTGTCTCACTATAACACTAGAGGTGAGTTGGTAAATACCGTTAAAACCCTATTTGAATACGATTCAAGTGATGTGATGACAGGCAGTCTTGAACTAAAGTACGATGCCAATAATCAATTAATTCAGAAAGTAAAATCGAAATATGATCTCACTGAGAGGGGCATGAGTATCAGAAAAAGAGAATTTAACTACGATACCAAAGGTTTAATGACTGACAGTAGTGAAGCCGTCTATGATGCTCAGGGTCTGTTAACTTATCATACTCAGTCAGAATATAACGCCAATAAAAAAATGGTTAAGCAAATAAATAGCGAATTTGATTACGATCCAAAGGGTCGTTTGTTAACGGAAAATCAAATACATTATGATGCAGATAATCAACCCACTGAATATGTAAAAAATTTCCAAGATTATGGCACCGAAGGACGTTTACTGAAAAAAAGCACGTCAAGATATGACCCAAAAGGTGTATTGATCGGCACTGCTGAGGTTAAGTATCAATATGATGCTAATGGCCAATTGGTTTCCCAGCAAGAAGCGGAATATGACGCCGATAAAAAAATCGTTGGCACAAATAGCATGACATTTAATTATGATGCTGAAGGTAACTTATTAACTATCCGGCATGAATTTACCGATCAAAAAGATAAATTAATTCATCTAATCGAATCAAAATACGATGATGATAATCAGTTTATAGGTCGTAGTGAAGTCGATTATTTCTATGATAGTGAGGGTAAATTATTTAAGAAGTGCACTGAACATTACGATGCTAATCAAAAATTAATCAATAGCTTTTTTTTAACAAAAGAAAATACTGAAGCCCCGCTTACCACTAATGCAACTGAATCTGAGGTTAATCAAAGTGACCTATTGACCAATGCCGATAGCAAAAACAAAGAAGTTAACTTAATGGACACATTAATCGCAGAAATTCATGGCTGGGCAAACCCTGAAAAAATAAATCTTTTCAATGTTATGTCCAACGTGCCCAATGCATTTTTACCGACATTACCCACACTTCTGGTGAATAGATTTAATTAGCTTTTAGCTTCTCAGAGCCTGTTCCAAATCTTTAGGCTCTCAGTGGCTAATGTTAACGATTAAAAAATAGACTTAAAATAATATTTTTAGTGATGGTAGGAAATTAAAAAACGGCTCAGAGAGCCGTTTTTTTATACCCACCGTCCTTCAAAGCTGCCGCTAGGCAGCCAGGGGGCTGATGAGCATATAGCTGAATCGGTACATGACTGGGATGAGCGATCGCGGCCAACGCCGCCGTAACTTTAAAGGCGAAGGGTATAGCCGAATTAGTTTAATTTGATTCAAGGCGGAGGAGCGCAGACAGTACAAATAGTACGGCAAGCGACGACAACGCAGAATCAAATTAAACTGCTTTGGCTATATATAATCAATTATGCTATTTAAATCGCTTACCTGCATTACGAAACATACGCATCCAAGGGCTGTCTTCACCCCAGTCCGCGGGATGCCAAGAATGGCTAACCGTACGGAAAACACGTTCTGGGTGCGGCATCATGATGGTCGCCCTGCCACTGGTACTGGTTAGCGCTGTGATCCCCTTGACAGAGCCATTTGGATTAGCGGGGTATTGCTCAGTGCATATCCCTTTATTATCGACAAAACGGAGTACCACCTGATTTTTTTCTTCCAATAGCGTTAAATCTTTATCTGCTACTGCAACTCGCCCTTCACCATGTGAAACAACAATAGGTAAACGTGAACCGGCCATATCCTGTGTAAATAAACAAGGGCTGGCAACCACTTCCACTAAGCTGAAACGCGCCTCAAAACGTGTCGATAAATTACGCTTAAAATGAGGCCAATGCTCTGCGCCAGGAATTAATGCCCGTAAATTAGACATCATCTGACAGCCATTACAAACCCCTAATGCCAACGTGTTTGAGTGATGAAAAAAAGCGGTAAATTCATCTCGTAAGCGGTTATTAAACAGAATAGATTTCGCCCATCCCTCACCGGCACCTAACACATCGCCGTAAGAGAACCCCCCACAGGCAACCAAGGTTTGAAAATCGGTTAAATTTATTCTTCCCGTGAGTAGATCACTCATATGCACATCGACAGCATCAAACCCCGCACGATGAAACGCCGCCGCCATTTCAACCTGAGAATTCACCCCTTGCTCACGCAATACCGCCACTTTTGGCCGTATTCCCTGGGCAATATAAGGCGCTGCAATCTTTTCGTTGAGATCAAAAGTTAATTTCACGTTTAAACCGGGATCAGTATTGTCTTTTTTCGCCTGATGCTCTTGATCAGCGCACTCTGGATTATCACTTAACCGCTGCATTTGCCAGGTGGTTTCAGCCCACCAGCAACGTAAAGTGGTACGACTCTCCTGGTATAGCTCTTCATTGCCGTGGCGGATAATAAAATCATCCCCGGCAGTCGCACGGCCTAAATAGTGCACGCAATCTGCTAAACCATGGTCGGCTAAACATTGTTCCACTTTGCTACGCTGCTGAGCAGAAACTTGGATCACCGCGCCCAATTCTTCATTAAATAGCGCCGCTAAGGTATCTTCCCCTAAGGATGCAATGTTCACATCAATACCACAGTGTCCTACAAAGGCCATTTCGGCTAATGTCACCAACAAACCGCCGTCAGATCGATCGTGATAAGCCAACAGTGCGCGATCGGCAATCAAAGATTGCATCGCATTAAAGAAACCGGCTAATTGGGACACATTACGAATATCAGCCGCTTTATCCCCTAATTGTCGGTAAACTTGCGCCAAGGCGGTTGCCCCCAATCCATTGTGACCCGCCCCTAAATCGATCAATAAAAGCGCATTTTTATCATTATTATCTTTTTTATCATCACGGTCTTCCGGAGCAAGCTGTAGCTGTGGCGTGACGGTACTACGAACATCTTCAACCCGCGCAAAGGCCGTGATCACCAATGACAATGGCGAAATCATCTCCCGTTGTTTATCGCCTTGCTGCCAACAGGTTTTCATCGACAGCGAATCTTTTCCTACTGGGATAGTTAAACCGAGCTCCGGGCAAAGTTCCTTGCCCACCGCACGCACAGCATCAAACAACCCAGCATCTTCACCTGGATGATCCGCGGCAGACATCCAGTTAGCCGAAAGCTTAACCCGTTTTAATTCGCCAATCTGAGTCGCGGCAATATTGGTCAATGCTTCACCGACCGCTAAACGCGCAGAGGCAGCAAAATCCAACAGCGCCACTGGCGCGCGTTCACCAATAGACATCGCTTCGCCATGATAACTGTCTAAACTGGCACTGGTGACGGCACAATCGGCTACCGGAACTTGCCAAGGCCCCACCATTTGATCGCGCGTCACCATTCCCGTCACACTGCGATCGCCTATGGTGATCAGGAAGGTTTTTTCAGCTACCGTCGGGAGATGCAGAATACGCTCTACGGCGTCAGCAATGGCGATCTTTTCACGATTCAGCGCTTCAGCGCAGACGGGTAAACGAGTCACCTCTCGTACCATTTTGGGCGGTTTTCCTAATAATATATCCAGTGAAATATTAATAGGCTGATTATTAAATTCACTATCCTTCACTGTCAGATCTTGTTTTGCGGTGGCTTTACCAATTACCGCATAAGGCGTACGTTCACGCTGACAGATTTCATCAAATTCTTTCATTTGATCGGGATTGACTGCCAACACATAACGTTCTTGTGATTCATTACACCATATTTCCAATGGGCTCATGCTGGGATCATCGCTCGGGATGGCGCGTAATTCAAAATCTCCGCCCCGCCCCGCATCATTGACTAATTCCGGCATCGCATTTGACAGACCCCCTGCGCCGACATCATGAATAAATAAGATTGGATTCTTATCGCCCCGCTGCCAGCAGCGATCGATCACTTCTTGGCAACGGCGTTCCATTTCTGGATTATCCCGTTGTACCGAAGCAAAATCTAACTCTGCCCCTAACTGGCCAGAGGTGACCGAAGAGGCAGCGCCTCCCCCTAAACCGATATTCATCGCTGCACCACCGAGGACGATCAGCTTTGCGCCGACAGGAATTTCACCTTTTTGTACATGATCAGCGCGAATATTGCCTATCCCCCCCGCCAACATAATCGGTTTATGATAACCCCGTAATTCATAGCGATTTTCATCGCTATTATCGCTCTTCAACCGAGCCTTCACCCGTTCTTCATAAGTGCGGAAATAGCCCAATAATGCCGGGCGGCCAAATTCATTATTAAATGCTGCCCCGCCAAGAGGCCCCTCGGTGATAATATCCAATGCAGTGGCAATACGATCCGGTTTACCGAAGTCTTCTTCCCAAGGTTGTTCAAACTTAGGAATACGTAAATTAGAAACGGAAAAACCGACTAAACCGGCTTTCGGCTTAGCACCCCGCCCGGTGGCACCTTCGTCACGAATTTCACCGCCTGAGCCAGTAGCCGCTCCCGGCCAAGGAGATATCGCCGTCGGATGATTATGCGTTTCCACTTTCATCAAAATAGGCGTTTCTTCTTGATGATAATCATAGATCCCAGTCTCAGCATCGGGGAAAAAACGTCCGACTCGTGATCCCTCCATGACTGCCGCATTGTCTTTATAGGCTGATAACACATAGTCTGGCGTTTGCTCGAAAGTATTTTTAATCATGTTAAATAACGAACGAGGTTGCTTAATACCATCAATAACCCAATCGGCATTAAAAATTTTATGACGACAATGTTCTGAATTGGCCTGCGCAAACATATACAGCTCAACATCGGTTGGATTACGCTCCAAACGAGTAAAAGAGTCGAATAAATAATCAATTTCATCCTTGGCTAAGGCAAGACCGAGCTGGTTATTAGCGTGCTCTAATGCGGTGCGCCCTTGGCTCAGGATATCGACCTGTTTTAAAGCAGGGGGTATATGAGAAGCACTTTGAGGAAAAATCTCTTTCGCGGAGGGAAAATCGGTAAATACCGCTTCAACCATACGATCATGCAGCATTGCTGCCAACTGCTGCCATTGCGTCGATGTCAACTCGACACTTTGAATATAAAAAGCCACGCCTCTTTCTAGACGTAATACCTTAGATAAACCACAATTATGCGCAATATCACTGGCTTTAGAAGACCAGGGAGAAATAGTACCTAATCGCGGTGTTACCAGCAGTAAACGCCCTGGCACAACGCGCTCTGAGGTAGCTTGCCGAGGAGAAACAGAAGAATCATACTCAAGCAAACGTGCCAGCTTAGTGTTTTCCTCTGCATTTAATGGAGCACTGAGATCAGCAAAATGAATATATTCAGCGTAGATATCATCTACCGGTAAACACAAATCCTTACAACGAGACAGCAGTTTAGTGATTTTAAAAGCCGACAAAGCGGCAGAGCCGCGCAGTATTTCCATAAGCAAAGTTTCTCTTGTTTGCAAAGCATTGGGGGACAGCATTAAGCGTCTGTTCAAAATCTCTTAACCCCACACAAGAGATTTCGAACAGACGCTAAAAAAACGCGGTGCCATTATAGTCAATGCTTAGCGATGACGAAACTGCTCTGTCGCTATCACCTGTTTTCTTCCTTGCCACGCAAAACCATCTCGTCATCAAAAATACCCCCCGCTTTCGACAGTACATTCAATGGCAGATCAACCATAAAATCAGTTGGTACCTCGATCTCATGTAATAATTCAAAAAATTCATTCCATGTTTTGGCACCGGGTCAATTCGACAACACTACATCGCCGGTCGTATCGTCTCGCGTGACATACACTTCGTCATCTATCATTTTTCTATCTCAGTTTGAGCTCTTTTGTAAGGTGATCACTTAAATCGGTTTGGATCACCTTTGTATGCTGATCACTCAAATCGGTTTGGATCACCTTTGGGTTATGATCACCAAAAAATTGATACAGCATCTCGGTGGCGGCTTTCGTCAACACCATAATTTCAATACGACGATTTGCGGCGCCTAAAGGATCCTTTTCATCAAGCAACATCTGATCAGCCATCGCGTTGATTTGTAAAATATGAGCATCATCTAATCCTCCTCTTTCTAACGCCCGTCGCGCCGCCATCGCCCTTTCTCCTGATAGATTCCAGTTGTTATAAAGCTCTTGATCACGATAACGCGCACCATCGGTATGACCGGTAATAATAACTTTATTATTGAGATCATTTAAAACAGGGGCTAATTCAGCTAATAAGCGTGTGAAAAAAGGCGTGAGCAATGCACTACTCAGCGGGAACATTTCTCGCTTTTTATCGTCCTGTATCAAAATGCGTAACCCTTGTGGAACCATTTCTATGTTTAAATTGGATTGCGCATTATGTGCTTTGCTGATTTCCAGTACCATCCGCGATAGATCTTGCATTTCTGTCGCCGATTTATCGACAACCTCTTTGCGTATTTGATCGGGCTCCTTGAAAGGCTCCTTCAAACGATTTTCGCGCGCCCTTTCTTTCATGCTGTCACGTGTCTTATTGGTGTGAAGCATCTCAAAATTTTTGTCTGCGCCATTTTTATTCTTCAACGGAATAGAAAGAAATGACTGATTAGAGAATATGGTATTGCCATGGATATGGGACATAATTTCATGTCTTTCTTCTTCCGAAACGGCTCCGACTATCCATAACACCATAAACAACGCCATCATTGCCAAAGTAAAATCAGCAAAGGCGACTTTCCAAGCCCCAGTATGAACACCAGCATGATGTTTCTTGGCGGAACGTTTGATAATGGTGGTATGTGTACTTCGAGCTTGCCCTCTCATTTAGGCGCCTTCCATTTTGTTGATCCAGGAATCAAGGGTGGCGAAAGTGGGTTTATTATCAAGCGGTAACATTTTACGCCCTGAATCCACTGCCAATAAGGAAGGTTTACCCGCGACATGATTGACCAAAACGATACGGACACATTCGAAAAAAGAAAGTCTCTTTTTCATTTCTTGCTCCATGGCATTGGCTAAGGGATCCATAAAGCAATAACAAATAAATACCCCGAGGAAGGTGCCGATCAATGCCGCGGCAACTTTAATACCAATTAAAGCAATGGAGCCATCTATCGATTGCATGGTAATAATAATACCTAGCACCGCAGCACAAATACCAAAACCAGGCATGGCTTCTGCTGTCCGTTGCATAGAACGCGACGGCACCAGCAGTTGTTCCTCAACAGCGCCTAATTCTTGCTCTAGAATACCTTCTAGTTCATGTTCATTTATCTTGCCCATCGCCATTAAACGAAAATTATCTGAGATAAAGGTGACTAAACCTTTATGTTTCAAAATAAGCGGGTATTTTTGAAATAGCGTACTATTTTCCGGAATTTCGATATGTTCATCTAATTTTTTCAATCCTCCTTCATCAACCATTTCTAATAATTCATACAATAACAACAATTGTTGTTGAAATTCTAAAGTATATTGATTTTTACTGACGACACTTTTTATTTGTTGCCACATTTCTACTAATACATATTTAGGATTAGCCAAAATCATGGCACCCATCCCAGCCCCTAAAATAATAATAATTTCGCCTGGCTGCCAAAAAGAGGACATAATGCCTCCCGACATTAAATAACCGCCAATAACGCAGAACATAATAATAATCAAACCCAATAACTTCTGCATAACTTCCTCAATGGCTACAAAATTTTTTAATTTTTTCTGCTATTTTTTTATTTAGTTGACAAACTCTCGCTTCAGTCAGCTCTAATACCAATGCAATTTCCTTCAAACTCAGTTCTTGCTGATAATAAAGACTTAAAATAAGCTTTTCTCTGTCATCCAATGTACCAATGGCTTGCCTGAGACTGTCTTGGATAATCATTTGCTCCTCTAACTCTCGGCTTTGCAGCGCATCGTTATGCGTTTCTAACGAGAGAAGATCATCTAAACTTTCCATAGCCTTGGCATTTTCTAATAACAGATACTCTTGATATTCTTGCGGGGTAATGGATAACTCTGCGGCAATCTCATCGTAATTAGGTTCATGCCCTAACCTTTTTCCCAATTCTCTTATCGCTTCGTTTGTTTTGTGTGTTTTTTGCCTTAATCTTCGGGGACGCCAATCATGCTCACGCAATTGATCCAGTATTGCACCGCGAATACGATGCACCGCATAAGCGGCAAATTGTTGATCGGGATGCCCATAGCGGCGCAGAGCCTCAAGCAATCCCATTAATGCAATTTGCTGCATATCTTCTCTTTCTAAAACGCTGTCGGCTTGAAACGATAGCTGCCGAACGACACGTTTTACTAGGGGTAAATAAGCATCAAGATATTTCCCTTCATCCAGAGAGGTCAATGCTATATTTTCATCAATACATATCATTGTCATAGAATTATTGAAAAACCATTTTACTAATAACAACATCATCGAATGGCATAGGAACTTTTAATTCATTAAAGTTTCTTTGATATTCACTCATTAAGCTTTGGCGTAAATCAGCAATAGTAAAACTACGGATTTCTTGATAATTCATACCAGAAAGTAAATTCACAGTGGCACCACGAATGGCAGGTGTTAGCGCTGTTACTTTTTTAACATCCGCGTCATCACCGGTGGCAATGCCCAATTCTAATAGCATATAACGCTCTTCATCATCGATATTCTTAAGCGTGATAACCATATTTTTAATTTCAACAAACTGTACCGGTTTACTTCCCCGCACAAAATGTTTTGGGCACCATATGGGTGGATTAATTCGCTCCTTTTTATATTACGCTGATAATTAAATGCCATCCATCCAGCAACAACAGTGGCAACAATAACTAAAAATATCAGTATTTTTGACCTCTTAGACATAATCATAAATAACCCACTAAACTAATCCATTAAACGGTTGCTAAAAGAGTGCCATCACCACCTGCACTCTGCTCTTCTTCAATAGTCATATTTCCAGCAGCACTGATGTGTGATCCTGATTCAAGTGTCCGTTGTTTCTGTTGTTGTTGTTTGTCACCAGAAGAAATTTGCACTTCCACCTGATGGGTCGTCACTGACGTTAGATTTTGCCGCAGTTCGTCACTGCTTTGTTGCAACATATGATAAATATCCCCTTGACTGGCATTAATCTGAATCTGTAATTTTCCCGCGTTGACACTGACAGAAATATCTATTTTTCCCATCTCAGGGGGATCAAGACGAATACTGGCGTGCTGCGTTCCCTTTTCTATTTGCAGCTTTAATCTTTCCCCCAGCAGCGTACGTAATTGCTGTGGCCATTGATCTTTATCGTTTGTTAGAGTGAACGGTTTCTCTAAAGCGCTAATCCCCTCCCCCGCTGGAGCATGATTTAAATTAGATTGCGCTATTAAGGTTGTTGGCACATTGGTTGGATTAGCAGGCGTCGGATTTGAGCGTACAATGAGGCTATCAGATGTCTCCTTTGCGTTTGCCGTGACCAAATTGACTTTAGTTTCAGCCGTTGACCATCGCCCCGGTGTTTCTACTGATATTAAAGGGGGGTTTTGGCTGAGAGCGGATGCATTATCATGCTCAGCATCAGATGAGGATACAGATTGCTGCATCCCCATCGGCGCTAAATAAGGTGGCAAAGAGGCTAATAGCGTCTCTAATAACGGCTGATTTTGCGCTTATTGCCTCATTGTGAGGCATTTTTTCCTGCCCTTGCGCCGCTAACACAAAATCCAAAGGATCAACAACAACAGCCGGGCTGTCGATTTCTTCACTCACAAAGCTAGCCGGGGTTAAGGGGGGGGATAGATCGGCTCCCATCTGCGTGAATACATCATTAAATGTTTCCCGCAACTCTACAGCCCCAGCCTCAGATATTTTAGAGATTGCAATAGGTATTTTGTTTTCGCTTTTTTGCCCGCTTGGTAGCGCAGAATTGATCGACGGCGTATTCACTTTACTGTCCTCTTATCAGCGTTGCATAAATTTCCATTCATTCCTTATTCCTTATTTTTTTCCTAATGTTTGCCAACCGTTATAAAGATTAGTGATGATGCCTTCGACCTCTACAATTAACTCGATGGATAACTGATTACTGGCGTCATACAGCCGATACACACAATAGTCATATAAACGTGCTAAATTCGCCGCAACGGAGCCGCCGTTGTCAAAATCGAGCACTGCCGTCAACGCATTGATAATATCAATGCATTTATTGACGCTTGTCGCCTTGTGTTCATAACGCTTAGCTTTGATATGGCTTTTGGTTCGTATCAACTCATCCATCAGCGCTGAAAACAACATCAACACCAGTTGATGCGAGGTCGCAACACAAGCTTGAGCAGCGATATCATCCTGCTGATACAAACGATAATCTTGGTTTTGATACATACACCGGGTTCCGTTTTTCTAATAATTGCGCCTTGACGGGAAATGAGTTTCGACGAACCTTTTGTTCTTAAGCTCATTTATTGCATTTTGTCTTAATCTTTTTTCTGACTCTTCTTTAAATTTCTCCAGCGCTGTCTGGTGTGCTTTTTCCTTAGCGGTAAGCTCCTTATCTTTTTCTGCTAAGCGCCTTAAATTCAATTGAATAAAACTCTCACTGCTTTTACCTTTAATGTTTTTGGGAGGATCAAAATAAACCGATAACTTATTTATCATACGGTTAACCAATCCGTTTTCTCCGTTAAATATTGTCGTCAAAGCGTTAGGATTTTGTTTTAATAAAGTGGCTAAATTTTTATCAACTGTCAGTTTTCCGCTTCTTTCTATTTGTACCACTCGTGTCTTCAGTTCTCTTATTTCATTTAGACATGAACGTTTTAAGTTAATAATATGGTCATTACCGGCAGCATCGAGTGCGTTATATGCCTGAACAAATTTTTCTACTTGTTGTGTCGTTGCTGATGTATCGAGAGAAAGAGAGAAAGAGACGGGACTAGAGCCGGTAAGTTTTTTCAGCTCAATGGAAAAGCCGGACACAATATCATCAAATTGATTGCTTGGATTGCTCGTTGCTTGGCCATCAATATTAATGTGTGCATCTTGCGCTTGGCGCTCCTCTCCTCCAGTCAATAGGCTGGAAGTCACGCTCATTGTATTGGCGACACCGCTTTCACTGCTTGCTAAGCTAAATGTTTTTTTGCCATCGAGACGATAAATTAAAGCAACGATTCCTTTATTATCGGGATGCGTATTGATAGCTTGTTGCAAACCTTCTAACGTCTTGTTCTGTAGTGCAGATAAATCGATTTCAAATGACTTACTGTTGATGGCCAATGTTAATAAACCACTCGCCTTAGCAATCTGATCATCATCAAGGGATTTATAAATAATTTTATGCTCACTGGCTAACGCGAGCACGTCCACTGTATGCGAACTTCTAATCGCTTTACTATCGTGGCTGATCTTGACGTATTTTTCTTGAGGATCACTGCTGATAACAGAATTTTGTACCATATCAGCATTATTCAATACGTTAAGATCAGCACGAAAAGTCTCTAATGTCTTTTGGAATTCTCCCCATCTATTTTCTTCAGCCTGAAAAATTTTTCGTTCATTTTTTAAGCTAACATTTTTTAAGCTAACGGATTGAGCATAAAACTGATTCTTCGCCATTTCTTCAGCCTGTTTTTTAAACTCAGGATTATCGATTTTAAATCCACTAATACTATCAACCATTATCCCTCTCACTATGTTGAAGTGATCCATATCTTAATTAAATGCAATAAGCATACCAACAATAAGCCATTGATTTAAAACTATATAAAAATCATTGCGGAAGCATTTTTTCTCTTTTTGGTTTCTAGCGGAAAGCGGCAATAAAATGAGTACTAAAAACACCGCCCTAAAGCGGTGTTTTTAATTATCGAAAATCTAAACTAAAGTTTGAGGGCTTTAATTCAATACACTACGTACCAATGATTGCTGTGCTTCTTGCTTTTTAGCCAACATCTTCAAAGACAAATCATTGTTTTGCATCGCATTATGAAAATTTTCCATTTCTTCAGCGAGATTGATAGCCGTTAGGTTGCTTTGAGAATCAGTGTTGCTTTTTAATGTATTGTTTACACTATTGGTTATGTGCCCCAAAAGATTAATATTGACAGATAACTCTGCACGTATATTACCTAACTGTTGCCGTGCTTTACTTAATATATCAATGGCTTTGGCGGGAACATCAGCAGCAGCTAGATCTAAGCTTTTAAGAGCATCAGAATCCCCCGCCTTAATAAGGTCACGTAATGCCTTTACGGCTTCTTTTAAGTTCAGTTTTAACTGATCGTCTTTGCCGGTACCCGTTTGGAATTTCAGCCCTGCCTCACGGCTCAACAGGCCGTCTTCACTCAGGATTTTTTCGTTTCTGTAGTTACTCTTTTCAAATATAGACTCCAATTGCTCGCCCAATTTGTTAAATTCTTTGGTTTGTGCCGCTTTCTCTTCAGCGGAAAAGGTATCATTAGCCGCCTGCAAAGCCAGATCATCCATTTTCACAATGATCGCGCCTACTTCTTCTAACTCACCCTTCATTGTTTGCAACATAGAGGTTGCGTCAGAAAGGTTACGCAAAGTAACACGTGTCCCACTAGCAGCCGCTTTCATACCGTTAAGAATTTGTTCTTCAGATGGACTTAAATTACGTGAATTACGGGCAACTTTATCCGAAGCTATATTCATTTCTTTGTTACTGTCTCTAATCGCTGCATGGGCATTAGTCGAAGTTATTGAGCTTATTGGCATGATTAATATCTCCTTAATGAAGGGGCTACCTATTAGCTCCTTGTTGGTACCTGATATAAGCGACATTTGCATCGGAGAAATTAAATCAATTTAATTAAGATAATCGGCGATTAAAATAATAAAATCAGGGATAAAAGGAATGAGAAATCGACATTTTCTGGCTAATTTTAAATAAAAAATGGCTTATTTAAGCTTGTTATAAAATTATTTATATCGGGTCAAATAAACATATTTATTACATAATTAATTATATTTATTAACATTCGCTGAATTCAATTGAAATCTTTATCATGGCAGTATGAAAATTAAATATTTATCAATTAAATTCAATAATATAGAAAAACAATTCAATCTTGGCTTGACGCAAAATCAAAAGAAATCAGTCTATTAATCATCAAACTATTGATTATTTTTTCTTTGTAGAGTAAAAATATTAAATTGATTAAATAACTTAAATTTTATTTAAAATGTCTATCTCTTGTTTCAACAAGGTTGAAAAACACAAAATTAAAAAAAAGACAATCAAAAATATTCATTGTCTTATATTAAAACTATTATCATTTAGGTAAAAATAAGGATTGACATGACACTTTTTTCTTATATGTTGAATCATTGCCATGAAAAAACGTTTATATTCTGTTAATAATTGGCGGGTTGATCTTTATTCCGGGTGCATGACTCATCAATATTCTGGTGAGACAAAACGCCTTGGTGAGTATCAGCTGAAATTGCTCGATATCTTGTTACAGCATGCGGGCGAGATCCTTTCTCGTGATCAACTGACCCATTTAGTGTGGGAAAAACGTGTGATTGGTAACAATAGCCTGCCCAATGCAATTCATACCTTGAGGAGTGCGCTGAATGATAATAAAAAACAACAGCGTATTATTCAAACCATCCCTAAAAAAGGTTATTTACTCGATGCTTCTTATTGTATCGCTATCGAAAAAGAGGATCACTCATCGGCAAATGAGAACATGCCTCCGAAAAATATACCCTTCGCCTTTGAAGTTGCCGCTAGGCGGCCAGGGGGTGAGACCGATGAGCGTAGACAACTACGTGATTCGGCGATCCCCCGCAGTCAACAATGCGGCGGCTTCAAAGGCGAAGGGTATAACCTCACTGATGACAATAATCATGATGCGGATAAAGATCAAAATAAACCATATCAAGATAATAACAGCGCTTTTCAGCCAGCTGAAAAAGATCGCTTTCAGCTAGCAGTAACCCATTGCCCAAACTTTAGCGAAAAAAAATCGATTCTGGTTTCTTGGTGGTTGTTAGCAAAAAAAATATTTTTATTAGCGAGAGTCAAAATAATTTTCGCTATTTTATTAACCATTGCGGTGAGTGGCTGCATTTTGTTTGTTATCGATCCTCATAACCATTCATCATCCCATTTCTTTGCCGAAGAACAAAAACAGAGCCTTTATAGCCATATCCGTTTATTTAAAATAAAGGATCCGACGCAACGCATAAAAAATGAAGACGATCTTCATGATAGATTGAAAGATACGCTGTTTTTACTTAATAAAAACAGTAAAACAAAAAAAATGCACTTGAGTATTTATTATCATCTATCACTAGACAAACTCGATTACACCTTCGTCATTGAGAATGATTGTAAAAAACAACAGCTCAATATGAGTATCTACCATTGGCGTCTTGACAATAAAAATCTAAATCATCTCATTTACCGTGAAACAGAGAGAAAGATGAATGAAATTCTTCCCTGTGATAACTAATTTTATCCTGTTAATAATAATCCAATGGCTAGCCTCGTCTTCCGTTTTCAGTGCTAGCGAAATGACAAATAAAAAAATAAATCACCTACAAATTGGTTTTTACGATTTACTGTCGAAAAAAAAAGAAATTTATGATGTCAAAATAGTTATCAACCAAAATACACTGCTCAGTACTATTGTTGACCCTAATGATAATCGCTTTATTTTTAAAGGGAAGTTCGTGCAAAAATCTTTACCAGGACGGCCACTTGAATACCATTACACGCCTATTTTTTACCATAATCCCACTTCCGGTCTTATGGTCGATGGATTAATAGATGATTTTACACAGCATAATACGCCACCCTTTACCCCAATATGGGTAAACGGACAATTAATAATGTTTGGACAAGGGGGAATATTTGTTGATGAGAACGGATGATTTTTATTCAAAAAAGTAGACTTCTGGCAAAACCTACTGAAGATTTAACTTCGTACTACGCAGTAGGTTTTGCCAGAAGTCTATTAAAAATCACAGTTCCTTATCGCTAAGATCGCGCACATCCGTTGTCTTGCCATTACGACTAACAGAAGCGATCCCCTTTTGGGCTGCCGCATCAGAATTGTAAAATTCGCTCTTACCAATGACTTGATGATTTTTAGCTTTCAATAAGAAATAAGGTTCATTTCTAACATTAAGCTTCACTTCATATTGCTTCTCATCGGGGGAATTGGTTTGTACCGAAGCAATACCATTTTCTGCCGAGGCTTTACTAACATACATCTCACTCGTCAAAATAATCTCGTGGTTGCCTGCTTTTAAATTAAAATAATATTGCCCGTTTTTCGCTTTTTTAATTTCATAGTAACCGTTAATCATGATATTTTCCTTTCTTTGTTGGCTAGAAATCTCTAACCAGTTTAGTCTAGGTTAACAGTTTTGCTGTTATTTAGAGCAATTATTTAGAGCAATATTTGTTCTTATGAAGGGAAGTTTTATCTTAACCTGTTATTTTGGGGGGTAACGTGGTGCTCCCTCTTTTTTTACGATATATTTTATTCAATGCGCTGTAAAACCCCGCCTTTCAAGGCGGGCTCCCCTCAACAATTTCAGTCAGAGAAGGTATCAACGCACAATCAGTATCAAGAGCCATCAACATCAATAAGAGCAGCCACCCTTACCCATCGGGGATAATTGGAAGATCAACCTGAATAATAATGAAATAGCATTAGCCGAATGAAAAAAAAATGTACCTCTTTTCGTGATTACTCAGCAGAGTCTGACCTTTTCGTTCGCCGTGCTTTAATTGCCGTTTTTGGTGTTCTAGTGTTAAGCGCGGTTTTAATCGCGAATTTATACCATTTGCAAATTACTCGTTTTGAAATTTATCAAACACGTTCTAATGAAAATTGTATCAAGCTGGTTCCCATTGCACCAAGTCGTGGCATTATTTATGCCCGTAATGGCGAGCCATTAGCGTTAAATCGTACTATTTATCAGCTGGAATTGATGCCAGAAAAAGTAGAAAATTTGCCGGCAACACTGAAAGCATTACGGCCAATCGTTGAATTGACCGACGAAGATATCGCTAATTTTGAAAAAGAACGCAAACGTTCACGCCGCTTTACTTCAATTGTACTAAAAACCCCTCTTACCGAAGTACAGGTTGCGCGTTTTGCCATCAATCAATTTAATTTTCCCGGTATAGAAGTCAACGGCTATCAACGGCGTTATTATCCCTATGGGGCTAGCTTGACTCATGTCATCGGCTATGTTGCCAAAATCAACGATAAAGAAGTGGAACGCCTGAATAAAGAAGGCGTGCTAGCGAATTACGCCGCAACGCATGATATAGGTAAATTGGGAATAGAACGTTACTATGAATCCATTTTACACGGCAAAACAGGTTATGAAGAAGTGGAGGTTAATAATCGAGGCCGAGTAATAAGGCAATTAAGGGAGCAACCTCCGCAAGCGGGAAAAGATATTTATTTAACATTGGATTTAAAATTACAAATCCACATCGAAAAATTAATTAGTGGCAGCCGTGCTGCCGTGGTGGTGACTGATCCGCGATCCGGCGGTATATTAGCTTTGGTGTCTAATCCAAGCTATGACGCAAATTTATTTGTCAATGGCATTTCGACGAAAAATTATCAAACATTACTCAATGATCCTAACCGCCCTCTCATCAACCGTGCTACTCAAGGCGTTTATCCGCCCGCCTCAACGGTCAAACCTTATATCGCAGTTTCAGCGCTGAGTGCCGGAGTGATCAACAAAAATACCAGCCTGTTTGATCCTGGCTGGTGGCAATTGCCTGGCTCAGAAAAACGCTTTCGTGATTGGAAAAAATGGGGTCATGGTCGTGTCAATATTGTGAAAGCCATAGAAGAATCATCCGATACTTTCTTTTATCAGATAGCGTACGATATGGGTATTAATCGATTATCGGAATGGATGACAAAATTTGGTTATGGTGAGTACACTGGCATCGATTTATCCGAAGAAGCTTCCGGTGTAATGCCAACCCGTGAATGTAAGCAAAAACGTCATAAAAAACCTTGGTATCTAGGAGATACTATCCCCGTGGGCATAGGTCAAGGTTATTGGAGCGCAACCCCCATTCAAATGGCAAAGGTGTTAATGACACTGGTCAACAACGGGGTTGTCAAAAGTCCTCATCTATTATCAAACACAAAAATAGAAGGCGTATTGATACCTTACCAACAGAAAGAACAGGTTCAGATGAGCGATATTGATTCCCAGTATTGGGAAATAGCAAAAGAAGGGATGTATGGTGTTGCTAATCATCCTAATGGTACCGTTCACAAAAGTTTTGCAGACGCCCCTTATAAAGCGGCGGTTAAATCAGGTACTGCACAGGTTTATAGTTATGAAACCTACAATGCAAGTAAAATTGCCGAACGTTTGCGCGATCATAAATTAATGACGGCCTTTGCGCCTTTTAATAATCCAAGGGCAGCCGTTACTATTGTGTTGGAAAACGGGGGCTCGGGTGCCAGTATAGGAAGTATTACACGCCAGATCCTCGACTATACGCTGCGCAATGACAACGGAGCGGAACGTCAGCTCCCCAACACAGAAAGGCCATTACGCGATGACGGATAATCACCAAAAACAGGCGCTCTTGTCTAAAATTCATATCGATATACCGTTACTGATCTGTATTTTGCTCTTATTAGCTTATAGCGCCTTTATTATGTGGAGTGCCAGTGGGCAGGATGTCGGCATGATGGAGCGTAAGATCACACAGATAGTGTTCGGTTTGTTTACGCTGTTGCTGATGGCGCAAATCCCGCCACGAACCTACGAAAACTGGGCCCCTTATCTTTACCTTATTTGTATTTTCTTACTGGTGCTGGTTGATGTATTTGGCCAAATCAGCAAAGGAGCAAGGCGCTGGCTTGATCTCGGTTTTATCCGTTTTCAACCCTCCGAAATTGCTAAAATTGCAGTACCTTTGATGGTGGCACGTTTTATGAATCGTGATCTTTGCCCGCCATCGTTTAAAAATACCCTGATCGCCCTCATTCTTATTTTTACTCCCACTTTATTGGTAGCAACACAACCCGATTTGGGCACCGCGATCCTTATTGCACTCTCTGGCTTATTTGTGCTGTTCCTCGCAGGAATGAGTTGGCGTTTAATTAGCGTTGCTGTTTTATTGATCGCTGCTTTTATTCCTATTCTTTGGTTTTTTTTGATGCATGATTATCAGCATGATCGCGTCATGATGCTGCTTGATCCGGAAAAAGATCCTTTGGGAGCCGGGTATCACATTATCCAATCAAAAATTGCCATTGGCTCCGGGGGATTATTCGGTAAAGGTTGGTTACATGGTACTCAGTCACAGTTAGAATTTTTACCTGAACGCCATACTGACTTTATTTTTGCTGTCTTGGCGGAAGAATTAGGATTATTCGGCGTATTAGTTTTATTAGTACTTTATTTATCTATCATTATGCGAGGCTTGATCATCGCCGCTCGTGCACAAACCACTTTTGGCCGAGTGATGATCGGAGCCTTGATGCTGATTTTGTTTGTTTATGTTTTTGTTAATATTGGTATGGTAAGTGGGATCTTGCCCGTTGTGGGCGTACCTTTGCCTTTAGTTAGTTACGGAGGCTCAGCCCTCATTGTCTTAATGGCCGGATTTGGCATTATTATGTCAATACATTCCCATCGAAAAATGTTATCCAAAAATTTATAAAATATACTCTTCGTCTTTGAAGTTGCCTTCGGCGGCCAGGGCGACCGACCGATGAGCGTAGGCACGCTACGTGATTCGGCGAACACCCGCAGCCAACGCCGCCGTAACTTGAAAGGCGAAAGGTATATCAACTTTTGTTATAGTGGCGGCACTATTGACTTGTTTTTACTGATAGCGGGACAGCTGATGAAACATATTTTTAATCAATAGCATCGTGTTTTTCAGTGCGATGGTGATAGGTACCACTTCTTTCGCGGACACCTCTTTTACAAAAAATACCAGTTTAAATAATCCTCTCCCTAACGTACCTAAGATAAACGCTGAAGCTTATATTTTGATGGATTATCATTCAGGCCAAGTTTTAGCAGAAGACAATGCAGATGCCCGACGTGACCCCGCCAGTCTCACTAAAATAATGACGAGTTATATTATTGGGCAAGCGGTTAAGTCAGGAAAAATCAGTCATAGTGATCGGGTTACCATCGGTACCGATGCCTGGGCAACCGGTAATCCTCAATTCAAAGGCTCTTCCTTGATGTTCCTCAAACCAGGTGATAGCGTTTCTGTTGCTGATCTGAGTCGAGGCATTAATCTACAATCCGGTAATGACGCCTGTGTTGCTATGGCGAATTATGTTGCAGGTGATCAAGATCACTTTGTTAGCCTAATGAATAATTATGCAGCGACCCTCGGACTACAAAATACACATTTTAAAACCGTACATGGGTTAGATGCGCAAGGGCAGTACAGTTCGGCTCGTGATATGGCATTGATTAGCCAAGCATTGATTCGCGATGTACCTGAAGAATACGCTATCTATAAAGAAAAAGAATTTACCTTCGATAAAATTCGGCAATGAAACCGTAACAGTTTACTCTGGGATAAAGATTTGCAGGTGGATGGGATCAAGACCGGCTATACTAAAGCAGCGGGTTATAATCTCGTTACCTCGGCAACCCAAGGATCCATGCGTTTGATCTCGGTAGTATTGGGCGCGAGTTCAAGTAAAAAACGTGAAATCGAAAGCAAAAAATTGCTGACCTGGGGTTTTCGTTTTTTTGAAACCGTGGAGCCTTTGAAAGCCAATAAAGAATTTGCCTCAGAGCCTGCTTGGTTTGGCGACAGTGATCGCGTTCAATTAAGTGCAGAAAAAGATGTCTACTTAACTATTCCACGCGGTAGAATGGCTGATCTGAAAGCCAGTTATGTTCTCAATAGCACAGAGCTCCACGCGCCCCTCTGGTAAAAAATCAAGTGGTAGGTACCATTAATTTTCAACTTGATGGTAAAACCATCGATCAGCGTCCTTTAGTCGTCATGAATGAAGTAAAAGAAGGTGGTATCTTCAGCCGTGCTCTCGACCATATCATTCTGCTATTTCATCGCTGGTTCGGTTAAAGAAAAAGGAATAAAAATAAATAATGAAAACAAAATTAAATGAACTGCTTGAATTTCCTTGTTTTTTTACCTACAAAGTAATGGGGATCGCTGATCAAAAATTACCTGATCAGGTGGTTGAGGTAGTGCAACGCTACGCGCCAGGGGATTACGCACCGAAAGTGACAACCAGCAGCAAAAATCGCTATCATTCGATCTCTATTACCATTAAAGTGGTGAATATTAAACAAATAGAAACCTTATATAGAGAATTGGCAAATCTGCCGTTGGTTCGTGTGGTCTTGTAGCCAAATCATGTTAACTTGATTTAAGTGTTGTCGTCGCTTGCCGTACTATAACTCTTCGCCTTGAATAAAATTAAAATGATTCGGCTACACAAATATAAATGAAATGCTATGTCAACATGTTCGCCTCCAGAGCACATTATTTTGCGACAACTCGAGTTAAAACCCTACCATCTGGTATGGCAGGCGATGCACGATCTGACAGAACAGCGCAAGCCAACAACGCTAGACGAAATCTGGCTGGTACAACATCACGCTATTTTTACCCAAGGGAAAGCGGGTAAAGCTGAACATCTCCTGGCACCGGGTGACATTCCGGTTTTTCAAAGTGATAGGGGAGGACAAATTACGTATCATGGCCCAGGTCAGCAGGTGATGTATTTGATGATAGATCTCAACCGGTTAAAGATCAGCCCACGTCAATTAATTACAGCAATGGAGAAAACAGTAATACAAACATTAGCTTGTTTCGGTATTCTTTCTTACGCTGATGCTAAAGCGCCTGGTATTTATGTTCAGCAACAAAAAATTTGCTCTTTAGGCTTACGAATACATAAAGGTTGCTCGCTACATGGATTAGCACTGAATGTCGCCATGGATCTCACCCCTTTTTCGTCTATCAATCCTTGCGGTTATGCGAATATGAAAATGACGCAAGTCAGTGCATTGGTGAGTAGCCCTATTACGCTTGAAGAGATACAACCGATTTTGGTCAAAAAATTTATCCAACAGCTTGGTTACCGCAACCTCCTCCAACTCCAATAGAAATTTTATAATATGAACAAACCGATCCACATCGAGCCAGGAATAAAATACCGTGATGCCGATAAAACAGCATTAATTCCGGTTAAAACGGTGATGAGCGAGCCTGAGCCATTATTAGCTAAGCCTGACTGGCTGAAAATAAAACTGCCGGTTGATTCCCATCGTATTCAAGCCATCAAAGCCGCCATGCGTAAAAATGGTCTGCATTCGGTATGTGAAGAGGCATCTTGTCCTAATCTCTCTGAATGTTTTAATCATGGTACCGCGACTTTTATGATATTGGGCGCCATCTGCACTCGCCGTTGCCCCTTTTGTGATGTTGCACATGGGCGCCCCCTGGCACCCGATAGCAATGAACCCAAAAAATTGGCGCAAACCATTAAAGATATGGGGTTGCGTTATGTGGTGATCACCTCGGTAGATCGCGATGATTTACGTGATGGCGGCGCGCAACATTTTGCTGATTGTATTGCGGCGATCCGCGCAGAAAATCCAGGCATTAAAATTGAAACATTAGTACCTGATTTTCGTGGACGTATGGATCGGGCGTTGGATATTTTAGTTAACCCCCCCCCTGATGTATTTAACCACAATCTGGAAAATGTGCCCCGAATTTACCGGCAAGTACGTCCAGGCGCAACCTATGAAAAGTCTCTAAAACTATTGAAAGCTTTTAAAGCGGCACACCCCAGTATCCCAACCAAATCAGGCCTCATGGTGGGGTTAGGTGAAACTAAAGCAGAGATTATTGAAGTTATGCAAGATTTGCGGCGCCATGATGTCACTATGTTAACCTTAGGACAATATTTACAACCGAGTAGGCACCATTTGCCCGTGCAGCGTTATGTAAGTCCAAGTGAATTTGATGAAATGAAAGAGCAAGCTACGGCGATGGGATTTACTCATGCGGCTTGTGGTCCTCTTGTTCGTTCTTCTTATCATGCCGATTTGCAGGCTAAAGGGGTAGACGTGAAATAATGTCATTCTTTACTAGACCTCTTAAGCACTACGTAACTTAGAATTTTCACCACCTATGTTAGGTTATGCAAGCAGTCTAGTGTAATATGCCGGCAAATTTGAATTGATATACCCTTCGCCTTTGAAGCCACCGCGTTGTTGGCTGCGAGCCCTCGCCCGAATCACGTAGTATCTCTACGCTCATCTGGTCTCACGCTCTGGCCGCCTAGCGGCAGCTTCAAAGGCGAAGGGCATATAGCCGAATCAGTTTAATTTGATTCAAGGCGGAGGAGTACAGACAGTACAAATAGTACGGCAAGCGACGACAACACAGAATTAAATTAAACTGATTCGGCTATAGTGTATAAAAAACAGCAATCACCTCTCTAACTAAGAGCAAGAATTTATCAATGAAGTTAATACGAAATTTCTCCATTATTGCCCATATTGATCACGGTAAGTCAACCCTATCTGACCGTCTTATTCAGATCTGCGGCGGATTAACCGAACGTGAAATGGCGGCACAAGTGCTCGATTCTATGGAATTAGAACGCGAGCGTGGCATCACGATTAAAGCACAAAGTGTTACGCTAAATTACCAAGCTCAGGATGGTCAGACCTATCAGCTTAATTTTATTGATACCCCCGGGCATGTTGATTTCTCTTATGAAGTCTCCCGCTCATTGGCTGCTTGTGAAGGCGCATTATTGGTCGTTGACGCAGGTCAAGGGGTTGAAGCGCAAACATTAGCTAATTGTTACACCGCGATGGAAATGGATCTGGAAGTGGTGCCGGTGCTGAATAAAATTGATCTGCCGGCGGCTGATGCTGATCGTGTTGCGCAAGAGATTGAAGATATCGTGGGTATTAGTGCTATTGATGCGGTTCGTTGTTCAGCCAAAACAGGGGTTGGTGTAGCCGATGTGCTGGAACGTTTGGTACGTGATATTCCCCCACCAACAGGAAATATTGAAGGGTCATTACAAGCTCTGATTATAGATTCGTGGTTTGATAATTATTTAGGCGTAGTTGCTTTAATTCGCATTAAAAATGGCACCCTGCATAAAGGCGATAAAATTCAAGTCATGAGCACAGGGCAAAGTTATCATGCTGATCGTTTAGGGATCTTTACACCAAAACGGCTTGATCGCGATCAATTAAATTGCGGCGAAGTCGGCTGGGTAGTCTGTGCCATCAAAGACATTTTGGGCGCGCCGGTAGGGGATACCCTGACGTTAAGCCATAAACCGGCTGAAACCCCCTTGCCTGGCTTTAAAAAAGTGAAACCACAGGTTTATGCAGGTTTATTTCCCATCAGCTCTGAAGATTATGAAGTTTTCCGTGATGCACTTGGCAAACTCAGCCTGAATGATGCTTCGTTATTTTATGAGCCTGAAAGTTCTACTGCGCTAGGGTTTGGTTTTCGATGTGGTTTCCTTGGATTACTACATATGGAAATCATTCAAGAACGTCTGGAACGTGAATACAATCTTGAATTGATTACTACAGCCCCCACCGTGGTATATGAAATACAAACCACCAGCAACGAGATTCTATACGTTGATAGCCCATCAAAACTGCCCCCATTAAATAATATTCAAGCGTTACTGGAGCCCATTGCCGAGTGCCATATGTTATTACCACAGGAGTATTTAGGTAACGTCATCAAACTCTGTATCGAAAAACGTGGGGTGCAAAAAAACATGGTTTATCACGGCAACCAAGTTGCCTTGACTTATGATATTCCCATGGCTGAAGTGGTGCTTGATTTTTTTGATCGTCTGAAATCAACCTCCAGGGGTTATGCTTCGTTAGATTATAATTTTATTAGATTTCAAGTGGCGGATATGGTGCGGGTTGATGTGCTGATTAATAGCGAGCGTGTCGATGCGTTGGCGTTGATCACCCATCGTGACAACGCCCAATATCGGGGTCGTGATTTAGTAGAAAAAATGAAAGAATTTATCCCACGTCAGCAATTTGATATCGCCATTCAGGCCGCTATCGGTAATCACATTATTGCCCGCTCTACGGTAAAACAATTGCGTAAAAATGTATTGGCAAAATGTTACGGCGGTGATGTCAGTCGTAAGAAAAAATTATTACAAAAACAAAAAGAAGGCAAAAAGAGGATGAAACAAGTTGGCAATGTTGAACTCCCGCAAGAAGCCTTTCTGGCTATTTTACACGTTGGTAAAAATAGTAAGTAATAGAGCTCTTTCAACACCGCAACAGCAACCTTCGTTGCCATATAGCCGAATCAGTTTAATTTGATTCAAGGCGGAGGAGCGCAGACAGTACAAATAGTACGGCAAGCGACGACAACACCGAATCAAATTAAACTGGTTTGGCTATAAGTACATGAGGATTGCGCGCACCGGGCAACGCAGGATTCGCGTCACGCAACAGGTTTCGAAAGAGGTCTAATCAATAGGAGATAGATTGCATGGCTAATATATTCGCCTTGATTCTAGCTATAGCAACGCTGGTGACAGGGACTATTTGGTGTTTTGAGCGTTTTAAATGGGGTCCAGCCCGCCTGCGAAAAGTGGCGGCAATGAATGCGACGGCCAGTACACTGCCTAACAGCATGAGCAATACAGTAGAGAGCGATACACTGACAAAAATGGCCAAACAACCCAGTTGGATAGAGCATGCGGTTTCTATCTTTCCGGTATTAGCACTCGTCTTTGTTATGCGTTCATTTATCTATGAGCCTTTTCAGATCCCTTCAGGCTCAATGATGCCGAATTTATTAATCGGTGATTTTATTTTGGTAAAAAAATACGCTTATGGCATTAAAGATCCCATCACTCAAACAACACTGATCCCAACCGGTCATCCTAAACGTGGTGACGTTGCTGTGTTTAAATATCCGTTAAATCCCCGCTTAGACTATATTAAACGGGTTATTGGCTTACCGGGTGATCGAATCAGTTATGATCCAATAACAAAACAGATAACCGTGCAACCGTCCTGTCCCACGGGTAAAGCTTGTGATGAAAGCTTAAGTATCAGTTACAGTGGATGGCAGCCTAGCGATCAGGTACAGCGCTTTCGCTTTCAGGGTGACGGTGATCCCAGCTCGGGCTTTTTCCAAATCCCGCTCAATAAAGAGATATCTGATGAAGAGATCCGTTTGTATACCAATAATGAACATATGGGCTCAGCGGCTTACTCTATTTTAGCCGTCCCTGGCGCTCACGATCAGTTGGGTTCCTATTATCAACAAGGGAATTATCCACTTGCTCAATGGGTCGTGCCTGAAGGTCATTATTTTATGATGGGTGATAACCGAGACAATAGTGCAGACAGTCGTTATTGGGGCTTTGTACCAGAGCGTAATTTGGTGGGTAAAGCGACAGCTATCTGGATGAGCTTTGAGAAGCAAGAAGGTGAATGGCCAACGGGAGTACGCTTCAATCGTATTGCGAGTATTAATTAGTCTATACCCAATGAATTTCAAGTTGCAGCGTCGCGGCCAGGGCGTAAGGAAGATGAGCGTAGACATACTACGTGATTCGGGCGAACACCCGCAGCCAACAACGCAGCGGCTTGAAAGGCAAAGGGTATATTTAATATATGGTAAGCCATGGATCCTATCATCATAAAAAAATTAGAAACAAGGCTAGGCTATGCTTTTAAACAGCGCGCGCTTTTAGTGCAAGCACTGACGCATCGTAGTGCCAGCAGAACACATAATGAGCGCTTAGAATTTTTGGGTGATGCTATTTTAAATTTTTTTATTGCTAAAGCGTTATATCAACGCTTTTCTGACATCAATGAAGGGGATATGAGTCGAATGCGCGCAACTTTAGTCAGAGGCAAAACCCTGGCTGAGATAGCACATGAATTCGATCTAAGTGATTATTTGTACTTAGGAAAAGGCGAATTAAAAAATGGAAAAAGCCCGCGCGAATCGATTTTGGCTGATACGGTAGAAGCGCTTATCGGTGGAATATTTTTAGACAGCGACATACAAACAACCGAACGACTGCTGTTAACCTGGTATGAAAAACGATTAGCGGAAATCAGTCCGGGTGAAAAACAAAAAGATCCGAAAACCCGCTTACAAGAATATTTACAAAGTCACCATCTTCCGCTGCCTTCTTATTTAGTCACACAAGTTCATGGCGAAGCACACGAACAAAAATTTATTATTCACTGTAAATTTATTATTCCTTGTCGAGAGAATAATTTGACTAAGCAGGAAATAACAGTGAGAGGCTGCGGATTAAGTCGTCGCAAGGCTGAGCAAGCAGCAGCGGAAAAAGCATTGATAAAACTGGAGCTCGTATGAGCGAGAAAGAAAAACAGCACTGCGGCTTTGTTGCCATTGTTGGACGACCGAATGTGGGCAAATCCACTTTGCTCAACGCATTATTGGGACAAAAAGTTTCCATTACCTCACGTAAACCTCAAACTACGCGGCACCGTATTATGGGGATCCATACCGAAGGGGCTTATCAAACCATTTATATCGATACCCCAGGATTACATATTGAAGAAAAGCGTGCCATTAACCGCTTAATGAATCGAGCGGCAAGCAGCGCTATCGGCGATGTGGAGCTGATTATTTTTGTCGTTGAAGGAACGCATTGGATCGCCGATGATGAAATGGTAATGAACAAGCTGAGCCATGTGAACTGTCCAGTATTACTGGTCATCAATAAAATGGATAATGTCACCGATAAAGCGAAACTCTTACCGCATATTGATTTTCTGCGTAAAAAAATTAATTTTATTGGTATTTTACCTGTTATCGCTGAAGTGTCAGAAAAAAAACAGCAGGTACAAGAGAGGAAGAATCTTGATACCATCGCCGATATTGTACGCAAACACATGCCAAAAGCTGAACATCATTTCCCTGAAGACTACATCACTGATCGTTCTCAACGTTTTATGGCATCAGAAATAATCCGTGAAAAACTCATGCGTTTTCTCGGCGAGGAGCTGCCTTACTCCGTTACGGTTGAAATTGAGCACTTTACCACCAATGAAAGACAAGGATACGATATCAACGGCCTTATTTTAGTAGAGCGTGAGGGGCAAAAAAAAATAGTTATCGGTGATAAAGGCGCGAAAATTAAAGAGATCGGGACTGAAGCCCGTAAAGAGATGGAGAAGATGTTTGCCTGTAAAGTACATTTAGAATTATGGGTAAAAGTCAAATCAGGCTGGGCGGACGATGAACGAGCGTTGCGTAGCCTGGGCTATGGCGACGATTAGACCTCCTCCGAAACCTACTGCGTGATACAGATCCTGCATTGCCCGGTGCGCGCAATCCTCATGTACTATTGTACACTCCGGTTGCTGTGCGCCGGACGCTGCGCCGGACGCCTTGACTCCGTATCACTCGCTACGGTTTCGAAAAAGGTCTATACCCTTCGCCTTTCAAGTTACGGCGGCGTTGGCTGCACACTCTCATCCCAGTCATGTACTACTTGTACACTCCTGGGATTCGCTTGATTGCCGCCTTGCCGTAACTCGAAATTCATTGAGTATATTAAAGTAAAGCAATTTTTAAGCGTAAGGAGTGGTTATGACTGATCTACGGCTAGGCGTTAATATTGATCACATTGCGACATTACGTAATGCCCGTGGAACGAATTATCCTGATCCCATTTTCGCAGCTGGTATCGCCGAGCAGGCAGGAGCAGATGGCATTACCGTCCATTTACGTGAAGATCGACGCCATATTACGGATCCTGATGTCGAACTTTTACGCAAAACCATCAGCACCCGTATGAATCTGGAAATGGCAGTGACCAAAGAGATGATCGACAACGCCTGTCAATTAAAACCGCATTTTTGCTGCCTAGTGCCTGAAAATCGGCAGGAAATCACCACTGAGGGCGGGCTGAATGTCGTGGATCAATTGGAAACCATCACAGCAGCGGTAGAAAGGTTGTCAGCGGTCGGCATTCAGGTCTCATTATTTATCGATGCGGATAATGATCAAATTGATGCGGCAGTTAAGACAGGTACCCCTTATATTGAAATTCACACCGGTGCCTATGCGGAGGCTGCTGAGCTGGATAGAGATAACGAATTAGAGCGTATTACTAAAGCAGCACGCTATGCCACAGCACAGGGCTTAAAAGTTAATGCCGGCCATGGTTTACATTATCATAATGTAAAATCGATAGCGGCACTGCCAGAAATTCATGAGCTCAATATTGGCCATGCTATTATTAGCCGCGCAGTGATAACCGGGTTAGATGCTGCGATCAGAGACATGAAACAATTAATGAGAGAAGCGCGTCATTGCAGCACGGCGAACAGCCGTAGCTAACAAAGCCGCGACTTGAAAAGCGAAGAGTATAAATGGCTATTTTGGGATTAGGTACAGACGTTGTCGAAATCCAGCGTATCGCATCCATTGTAGAGCGCAATGGAGAAAAATTGGCACGGCGGATCCTTCACCCTTCTGAACTTCAATGCTATTTACAACATTCACAAGCAGTGCGTTTTCTCGCAAAACGTTTTGCCGTCAAAGAAGCCGCGGCAAAAGCGCTGGGAACGGGGATGCGCGATGGTGTCGCGTTTAACCAATTTGAGCTAATTAATGACAGCCTAGGAAAACCGATACTGTACTTACATCGTCGTGCTTTAACACTCGCCAACCAGCGAGGCATGAAATTTCTGCATGTATCGATCACCGATGAAAGGCATTATGCTTGCGCTACCGTTATTATCGAAGGCTAGCCCTGGCCAGAGCAAAAATATAAAAATAATGATTCTTACTGAACATAATGATGAACATTGGATGGCGGCGGCGCTGAAATTAGCAGCGCGGGCGCAAGCGGCAGGCGAAGTGCCTGTAGGCGCAGTGTTAGTTCTACAGAATAAAATAATTGGTGAAGGCTGGAATCAACCTATTATTCATCACGATCCTAGCGCACATGCAGAAATTATGGCATTGCGTCAAGCAGGGCAGCAGCAAAAAAATTACCGCTTACCCGACGCCACTTTGTATGTCACTTTAGAGCCCTGTGTGATGTGTGCCGGTGCCATGATACATAGCCGCATTAGCCGTTTAGTCTATGGTGCCAATGATAATAAAATCGGCGCTGTGGGCGCGTTAACCCTGTTAAACCATCCTGCGATGAACCATCAGGTTGAGATCACTGCTGGGGTATTGGTTGATGCATGCTCACAGATGCTCAGTACTTTTTTCAGCCAACGGCGCCAACAACAAAAAGCGCAAAAAATGGGTTAAAAAACGTTTTCAACCTAAACCAAAATTTTTTAATAATTTGCGACCGCTGTACCAAAAGCCACCAAATACAGCGGATCGTAAAAATTAACTCGCCCTTGCGGTGGTCACCCAATCCGGTCGCTGCGAAGGCAGAAGAACCTCATCTCTTACCCCTAGGCTCTCCTTTTCTCCATCGAAAGCATTTATCGCATCCCGCATGCCCGCGCTATCAGCCGGCACTTTACTGACTATTGCAGCAGGGCTCTCTGAGCTTAACAACGGAGTTAACTCAAATACGCCTTCAGCCTCGCCGTCAGGGTTATTGCCGGTAATTGTCAATGTAGTTGTCGCCTAGGATTTTACATCCTGGGCGACAACTACATTGACAATTACCGCCTTTCCTTCGCCCTGTCCACGCCTTTAATCAAGTTTTTATCCGATGAAATGATAGCTTGACGGTCTTGTACGGTTTCAACAACTTGATGCAACGTCGATTCTTGTGACGCTAATGGAGAGTTTTTTGAGGCCGGCCGCTGTTGCCGATTCTGTGGTAAATAGCGCGTACCTGTTTCATCCCGCCGTAAACTGACCCGCACGTTACGGGCAGAGACATCTCCCCTCTCCGGCGTCATCGAGGGATAACGGCGACGACCTCTGCCCTGTTCGCTGACTGCCCTACTGATGCCGATTTCAGTGGCATAGCCGACGATTTCGCCTGGGTGCATGCCTCGCTTAAGCAGCTCGGGAGCCATCTTAAATAAAAAGCCATCGGTTTTTTCATCATTAACCAAGGCACAGCCAATTAATAATAATTTATCAATATTTTCAGGGACAGCATGGGGAAATTGCGTTCTTAATTCCTGATGAATCTGCTGGGTCACCGCCGCTAATTCCGGAGCACTGTAACCCGCCAGCGTGGTATTATCATGCGCATCATGCTCACCTCCCCGTCCGTGACCGACAAAAAACAGGCTCAACGCGCCTGCTAATGCCGCCGGCTCCCCATACACTAAACGCAAATTGCCTTGCTTATCGCGCTGATAAATCACCGCCTCGTTGGGGTGCTTACCCGCTAGATCCGACGCTGCACGCAAGCTGATATCATCATTTTCCAGCTGAATAATGACACGGCTCTTTCTCTCACCGCCTACCACTGTCTGTTGTGGATTAACAGTCGGCTTTGCCCAGTCAGCCACATTATCGCGCTCAACCTGTCCGGGAGCACTCAGCAAGCCACTCACGACAACAGAAGATGCAGGCACAGGATAATGTGCGCCTGCTTGCTGATGATGATTTCCGAGATTTTCACTGATCAGATCTGAGGGGGTAAGAGAAGGCGATAACTCAATAAAATCGTACATCTTCACCGTACTTCCCGTACGATTCATGACTATAGGTACCGCATAATCAATGGTAATTTGTGAGGAAGTCTGATGCTCTCGATCAATAATCTGACTGAGTTCAACTTCGGATATATAACTACGTATTAACACCGGGTGAGCATTAATAAAGTGACTGATCATGCTCTTGGTTTCAGGCCATGATTGGCCATTCCATTGTGTTCCTTGAAGCGAAATTTATTTTTTTCCTACAAAAAGCAGACGAACTTTCTTCTGACCCGGCAACATTTGCATTTCGTGGTTAGCTATTTTCTGTGCAAGTGTTGCATTCTCTCCGCCAAGCCGATTCCCATTAGTTGAATAAAGATTGCCATTAATATCAACCAAGGTTCTGTATCTACTGTCTTCACTTAACCATCGACAGGCCATACGCATTTCTTCATGGTTATTCGGATTAACTACCGCTATTTGATGAGCAAAGTTAGCACCACTAAAACGACGCTCGTTAGAATAATAATAGTTACGGATATTGCGTGTCGCTCCTGGCATAGTTATTTCGTTAATATCTAATACAGTTAACCCTTTCCTCTGAGCCTTGTAAATATGCCATCGTATATATCTGAGTTTGCGCCTGCAAAAGTGCGCTCACTCAGATCACGCAGCTCGTTGTCAAAATCATCATGTTGCGCGATGTCACTCACCCTGACGGCGCGTTGCCCATCACTGCTAACTAACCAAATACGATCAAATGAAATACCCTCCAGAGGAACAGAAACATGTATTTCCCCGGCAACGACTAGGTCGTTTGTAACGGTATTATTTGGATTGAGTAGCATATTATCTGCTACCGGTATGGCTTCAAGGCCGCGTGTATCGAGTAAGTAAACGAAACCATCTCTTTGTCGTTGACGCAAAGGTTCACTTCTCTCATCATCCGAATCGTCTGAATCAACAAATGAATAATATTCTTCATCATCCTGGTAACCATAGTGAAATTGGCTTGCACCGCCTGGGTTTATGCGGCCATACTGAAAAGCATCTTGATAGACGCTGCTGGTATATAATGTGTTACCGCTGGTATGCTGGGTATAAAAATTGTCACCAAATCCAAGCATGTATTTATCTTGGCTGAGTTCATAGGGGGTGCGGTGATCACCACGAAATACGCCACGGATATCGGTTCTAAAAAGCGCGCCCATAGCATTGCGTTGATAACCCCGACTTTGGGTAAAAGACCGCAAGAATGCACGGTCAAAAGAATCAATCAGCGTGTCACTACTAGAAAAATTACTCATAGAAAGATCCGGATACTTTATCAACTTAGCCAGCATAGCATTAGAAAGCTGTCTGATATGCTCGAATATATGGAGATTATTGGGATCTATCGACGTCCGTCGATGCTCCTCCGCCCAGGGTGGGATGCGGCCAGTACTCATCAATTCAGCCCTGAACCTCTGTCGTAATTCACCCCCCATATTAAAGCTGCGCCACAATGTCATCGCATCCTGATCGGGATGTAATGCCTGCAATATTTCTAGCGCGCGTTTTTCTTCTTTTTCAAGCCCCAAATATCCAGGCTGATAATAACGTTCTTGATTGTTCTCATGCAGAGGCTGAACCTCGGGTATTACTATTGGTACGTCCATAACGCGCCAGCCGGCAATAGAATGGTAGCCAGCCGCATCTTTTTTACCAGGCTCAATTAAAGATAAACTCATACCCGCACCCGATTGTTCAACAGCTTGTAACATAGATTAGACCTCTTCGGAAACTAGCATTCATATAAGAATTTTGGTAAAACACTCCTGAACAAGGAGCCGCCATGAAATATGAAGTAATAAAAGTACTGGAAGAGGAAAAATTTCGTCGCTTAACGGGTGTTAAACGCAGTACATTTGAAAAGATGATAAAGATATTGAATGAAGCAGATAAGAGTAAGCAAGGGAAAGGAGGTCGGAAACCCAAGCGGGGTTTAGAAGAGCGCTTATTAATGGCACTGGAGTATATACGAGAATATCGCACTTATTTTCATGTCAGCCAAAGCTATGGCGTGAGTGAGAGCACATGCTATGAAACGATTAAATGGATAGAGAATACGCTAATAAAGCATCCTGATTTTGCCCTACCTGGACGCAAAGCTGTATTAAAAAGGGATAGGGAGTATGAGCTGGTTCTTATTGATGCCACAGAAACGCCGATTGAACGTCCCCAAAAAAACAAAAGCCGTTTTACTCAGGAAAAAAGAAACGACACACCTTAAAAACACAAGTGCTCGTTGATAAAAAAAGTAAAGCAGTCATCTGTACAAGCTTTACGAATGGGAGGCGCCATGATTTTAGGTTGTTTAAGGAGTCTGGTGTGCGAATACATCCTGACATCAAAACAGTTACCGATACAGGTTACCAAGGGCTTGGCAAGATTCATTCAAACTCGGCGTTGCCTAAGAAAAAGACAAAGAAAAATCCCTTAACAAAAGAAGATAAACGCAACAATCGTGCGTTATCAAGCCAGCGTGTATTAAACGAACATGTCATTGGTATGATTAAAAGATTTAAAATTGTATCAGACCGTTATCGAAACAGGCGAAAACGTTTTGGATTAAGATTTAATCTGATTGCTGCAATTTATAATATGGAAATTAGATAAATGATAGTTTCCGAAGAGGTCTATTGATAATCACTGAATCTATTTTCTAGCGGATAATGAAATTGATCGAGAAAGGCTCTAGCCACCTCAGAAGAATAATAAGGGTCAATATTTTTAACCCTCTGGATTAATGTGTTTTGTTCTGTTACAGAAAGAGATGCTATACCGTAGCCGGGCATAATAACTGTCCTTAATAATATAATGAATATTTTGGTTTATTTTATGAAATAAATATTTCAATACTTATACCCAATGAATTTCGAGTTACGGCAAGGCGGCAAGGGCGACCGACCGATGAGCGTAGACATACTACGTGATTCGGCGAGCACCCGCAGACAACAAAGCCGTAACTTGAAAGGCGAAGGGTATATGAACGGAAAATTTCGCGCAACGGTCAAACGAGAATTTATATGGATCCATTATTGCCCTCGATTTCCAATAAAAAGGGCCTCAATAAATTATTTGCCAGTACTGCGCAAGGGTTAGAAGAACTATTAAAAAATGAACTACAAGACTTAGGGGCTGACAACAGTAAAGTCGTTCAGGGCGGCGTCTATTTTCAGGCTGATGATCGCCTGTTGTATCGAACTTTACTGTGGAGTCGCTTGGCATCACGCATTTTTTTACCCCTTAATGAATTTCAGGTTAATGATGATCAGGATCTTTATCTTGGCGCGCAGGCTATCGATTGGCCGGCTATTTTTACTGTCGATAAAACCTTTGTTGTCCACTTCACCGGGGTTAATCATGCCATTCAGAACAGTCAATATGGCGCATTAAAGGTCAAAGACGCTATCGTTGATCGTTTTATCAGCAAAGTAAAACAACGTCCATCGGTAACGAAACAACAGCCAGACATTAGTATTCATGTTTTTCTACGGCGTGATATACCCACAGCCCTTGAAGTTGCCGCTAGGCGGCCAGAGTGTGAGACCGATGAGCGTAGACAACTACGTGATTCGGCGAACACTCGCAGCCAACAACGCGGCGGCTTCAAAGGCGAAGGGTATAAAGTTGTCATATCGCTTGATCTGAGCGGTAACAGCCTGCATCAACGAGGGTACCGAGACAGTTCGGGAGGGCAGGCACCACTCAAAGAAAATTTGGCCGCAGCAATTATTCTTCGCGCCGGTTGGCAAAAAGGCACACCGCTGATTGATCCTATGTGTGGCTCAGGCACACTGTTGATTGAAGCCGCAATGATGGCGACAGATCACGCACCGGGTTTACATCGTCAACAGTGGGGATTTAGCGCCTGGCGTGATTTTAATCACAGCTTGTGGAGCGAACTGATGAGTGAGGCGCAAGCGCGGGCAAGCAAAGGATTGAAAACTACCCCGGCTTATTTTTTTGGAGCGGATGCCGATCCCCAGACGATCAAAATCGCGCGCGCCAATGCGGAAAGAGCCGGAGTAGCTAGCTTGATCCGCTTTCAGCCACAGGATCTCAGTCAATTGGCGAATCCTTGGCCAACCGCCCCTGCCGGCTGCGTTATCAGCAACCCTCCCTATGGGGAACGCCTGGAGAGCGAGCCGGTATTGATTGCCCTGTACAATTTATTGGGACGGATCATGAAAACCGCCTTTGCCGGTTGGCGTCTCTCTTTATTTAGTGCGTCGCCAACATTAATCAATTGCGTGCAACTGCGTGCCGAACGAGAATTTAAAGCCAAAAATGGTGCGCTGGATTGCATACAAAAAAATTATCAATTATCCGCTTATTCAGAACAGGCAGGACAGAAAGAAACCCTTCACCTGGCCAAAGATTTTGCCAACCGCTTAGGTAAAAATAAACATAAATTGGATAAATGGGCACAGCAGCAAGGAATTGAATGCTATCGTTTATACGATGCCGATTTACCTGAATACAATGTCGCCATTGATCGTTATGGCAGTAAAATTGTGCTACAAGAATATGCTGCGCCAAAAACCATTGATGCCAAGAAAGCCCGTCAACGCTTGTTTGACGCCATTCATGCGACGCTGCAAGTATTGGCGATCCCTGCCAATCAACTGGTGATCAAAACCCGTGAACGGCAAAAAGGAAAAAATCAATACCAGAAATTAGCCCAACGGGACGAATTTTTTTTGGTGCAAGAATATAACGCTAAATTATGGGTTAATCTGACCGATTATCTCGACACTGGATTGTTTCTTGATCATCGTATTACCCGCCAAATGCTGGGGAAAATGAGTCAGGGAAAAGATTTCCTCAATTTGTTTGCCTATACCGGGGCAGCGAGTGTTCATGCAGGGCTCGGTGGGGCGAAGAGTACCACCACGGTAGATATGTCCCACACTTATTTAGCCTGGGCTGAGAAAAATTTGCGCACAAATGGATTAACCGGCCGCCAGCACCGTTTAATTCAAGCCGATTGCTTCGCGTGGTTAGATCAGCGTCTGGATCACCCTACAGCGCAATTTGATGTCATTTTTATTGATCCGCCGACTTTTTCTAATTCCAAACGTATGGCCAATACCTTTGATGTACAGCGTGATCACTTACCATTAATGAAAGCCATTAAACCCTTATTGCGCCGTAACGGCACGATGATCTTTTCTAATAATAGGCACGGCTTTAAAATCGATGTCGACGGCATAACCGCCCTGGGGCTAACCATCAAAGAAATCACGGCAAAAACACAATCACCCGACTTTGCTCGCCATCGTCAAATACATCACTGTTGGTTGATAACCCACACCGGTGAGGAAAAATTATGTCATTAATCAGCCTGTCTGGTGCTTACCTGTCTTTCAGTGATGCACCTTTATTAGATAATACCGAGCTACACATTGAAGCGAATGAGCGCCTGTGTTTAGTGGGACGCAATGGCGCGGGGAAATCAACCCTACTGAAAGTTCTCAATAAAGAAATGGAATTAGACAGTGGACAGATTATTTATGCACAAGATTTAGTGGTGTCACGTCTGCAACAAGATCCCCCGCGCAATGTAGAAGGCACCGTATTTGACTTTGTCGCTGAAGGGGTAGCACAACAAGCTAAGCATTTACAAGCGTATCACGCCACTTTACGGCTGATTGAACGCGATCCCAGCGAAAAAAATTTGCAGCAGTTATCGGCATTGCAGGACATTTTGGATCATCAAGATTTATGGCAATTAGATAATCGTATTCATGAGGTACTAGAACAGCTTGGTTTATCCGCCGAGGCACTACTGTCGTCACTCTCCGGAGGCTGGTTACGTAAAGCGGCGCTTGGCCGCGCTTTGGTCAGTTCACCACAACTGCTATTGCTTGATGAACCGACCAATCATCTTGATATTAAAACCATTGATTGGCTGGAAGGCTTTTTAAAAGAATTTCAGGGCAGCATGGTGTTTATTTCTCATGATCGGGCTTTTATTAAGGCGATGGCAACCCGCATTGTCGATTTGGATCGAGGAAAACTCGTGTCATGGCCAGGCAATTATCAACAGTATCTTGCCAGTAAAGAAGAAGCCTTAAGGGTTGAAGAACTGCAAAATGCAGAATTTGACCGTAAATTGGCGCAAGAAGAAGTCTGGATCCGCCAGGGCATTAAAGCGCGACGTACCCGTAATGAAGGCCGTGTCCGCGCGCTAAAAGCCTTGAGAGAGACGCGCTCACAACGCCGTGAAGTGATGGGCACCGCTAAAATGCAAGTGGAAGAAACCCTGCGCTCAGGCAAAATGGTTTTCGAGTTAGAAAAGGTCAATTATCAAATTGGCGATAGCCCGTTAGTAAAAAATTTCACCGCACAGGTACAACGTGGAGATAAAATCGCCTTAGTCGGCGCCAACGGCTGCGGTAAAACCACCTTATTAAAATTAATGCTGGGTCAACTTAAAGCCGATAGCGGTAAGATACATTGTGGCACCAAGTTGGAAATCGCTTACTTTGATCAGCATCGTGCCAAGTTAGATCCAGAGCGCACGGTGATGGACAATCTTGCCGAAGGAAAACAAGAAGTGATCATCAATGGCCGTTCACGTCATGTCTTAGGCTATCTGCAAGATTTTTTATTTCACCCTAAACGCGCGCTGAGCCCGGTTAAAGCCTTATCCGGAGGGGAACGTAACCGATTATTGCTCGCCAAATTATTTTTAAAACCGAGCAACCTATTAATTTTGGATGAGCCGACGAACGATCTGGATGTCGAAACACTGGAATTATTAGAGGAGAGAGTAGACAGCTATCAAGGCACGGTATTATTGGTCAGCCATGATCGTCAATTTGTTGATAATTCAGTCACTGAATGCTGGATTTTTGAAGGCGGCGGCCAAATCGCTAAATTTGTCGGCGGCTATTCTGAGGCGCATCAACAGCGCGCGGCGAGCAGGCCGCTGGGGCAAACAACAAAAGCGCAAACGGTAAAAACCATGCCTGCTGCCAAAAATGACACGGTAAAAAAAGAGACCAAACAGCAGGCAAACAAACTCAGTTATCATTTACAAAAAGAATTGGATCAACTGCCTGAAAAAGTAGAGCAATTAGAAACCAAAATAAGCCAATTGCAAGCGCAAATCAGTGATCCATCTTTTTTCACTAAAGCCTACGAAGAAACGCAGCCGCTGCTTAAAATGTTAGCCGAGACAGAGCAAGCATTAGCCGAAGCCTTTAACCGCTGGGAATATTTGGAGGCGCAACAATAGACCTCTTTGGAAACCGTAGTTCGTTATGCGGAGTCAAGGCGCCCGGCGCACAGCAACCTTCGTTAACATGAAGTACATGAGGATTGCGCGCACCGGGCAACGCAGGATTCGCGTCACGTAGTCGGTTTGGAAAGAGATCTAATAAAAATAAAAAAAGCCTATAAAGACCTGGGTCTTTATAGGCTACTGCCGTGTTTTTGTTCGGAAGTTTACAGGATAACAAATTTATCAATCAATCTCCCCTAGCGCTAGAGCCTCATCCAGCTCCTGTTACCCGCAAAGCCTCCTTAATTTTTTCCAAGGTGCCCGCTTTCTTCTCCGAATCAGGCTGACTCATCCCAGACAACGCTACCTGAAAGGCATCATCTTCATCATCTTCGGAGACAAAAAGGTGACTTTCTAGCTTAGATAATCCATTAACACCCGGCCGTCACCATTTTTGTCCAGATACTCGCTGCGGGAGTCTCCTTCGCATCATCAGCAGGCGTCTCAAAGGGAGCATCAGTCTTGGTTGTATTTGCTCGTTCCCAACCGCTCACTTCTTCTTCAGCATCATAATAATCATCATCATCCATATCATTCGCATTCTCAGCAGAAGTCTCAAAGGGATCCTCCGTATCATCCATCCCCAGTCCCTCAAAGGCTCTGCTTATCCCATCTCCACCGAAAAACCCAGAGAAAATTGCTTTTGTTGTTTGTGTCCAGGCGCTCATTGCTGGAGCTGAAGCCTCATCATTATCATCATCGTCATCCATATGATTCACGCTCTCAGCAGGCTTTTCAAAGGGATCCGCCGTCTCCGTTGACCCAAACAGCCCTCCCTGAAAAGCATCCTGAAAGGCATCGTTAATGGCGCCGCCTATCTCCTCTTCATTGAGTAATGTACAAGTCTTCGTAATATTATCGTCAATCTTCCCTGTAACACTTTCTACCACCTCTGCAACATTCTTTACTACCACTACAGCACTCTTTGCGGTCTCTGTAGCAGCCACAGCCCCTGCCGCATACCACAGCCCCCTTTGCAGTCTCCGTAGCAGACTCTGCAACATTCTTTGCCGCCGCTAGAGCACTGGCACGGCCCTGTTCCATTTTTTGTTTTAACCATCCCTCGGGTTTTTGCTGAAAAGCGCACCATGTGGCTAGCATGGTACTTGTTACTGCTGGCAAGATCATGATAATAACTTGAGACTTGAGATCTAGGCAAAGAACATTGATCGCATTTTTTAAGACAGGACCCGCATATTCTTGTATTGTAGACTTTTCTATGCCTTTAGGGAGAAAGCTTAACCCAACGTCTACCATTTTGTGGCCAGCTAACAGCATTAAGCTGCCTCGAATATCCCCATAACTCAGGCATGTGAGAAACGCTGCCCATTTATCGCCAAGCACGGCGCCGTCTGCTGCAGCCATTCCTATCTTACTACTTCCGTCAATTCCAAAAAATGCCGCAACGATACTCGCACTGAGTGTGCTACTCAATTGTGCTATCGGCGGATTATTACATTGATAACTTATCTGCTCAGTGTGAGCCGCGGCAACCGCTCCTGCATTAATTGCTGCACTCGCTCTTTTTGTTTGATTTGTTTTAGCGCCAAACCAGCCTAGTATGTATCCGACGCCAGCCGTCATGGCAGCGACGGTTTGGCTACCCCCATTTATTAATGCCGTTGCTGCTTCCTGTCCTGCCCCAATCTTGGCCTGCGTCGCCTCAGATTGTCCTTCGGCTAACTTTGCTGCTGCTGTTGCCATCTTTTCAGATAGTTCAGGAGCCCAGTAAGAAACTACGAAATACAACCCGCTCAACAACAATAAGCCAGCCAGTGAAACGGGTAAAATAGGAGGAAAAAGCGTACCAAGCAATAAAGTTACTACGGAAACACCTAAATATGTAGCCGCGGTCACTTTACGCAGATAATCAACTTGTGCAAACAGTAGACCTCTTCGGAAACTATCATTTATCTAATTTCCATATTATAAATTGCAGCAATCAGATTAAATCTTAATCCAAAACGTTTTCGCCTGTTTCGATAACGGTCTGATACAATTTTAAATCTTTTAATCATACCAATGACATGTTCGTTTAATACACGCTGGCTTGATAACGCACGATTGTTGCGTTTATCTTCTTTTGTTAAGGGATTTTTCTTTGTCTTTTTCTTAGGCAACGCCGAGTTTGAATGAATCTTGCCAAGCCCTTGGTAACCTGTATCGGTAACTGTTTTGATGTCAGGATGTATTCGCACACCAGACTCCTTAAACAACCTAAAATCATGGCGCCTCCCATTCGTAAAGCTTGTACAGATGACTGCTTTACTTTTTTTATCAACGAGCACTTGTGTTTTTAAGGTGTGTCGTTTCTTTTTTCCTGAGTAAAACGGCTTTTGTTTTTTTGGGGACGTTCAATCGGCGTTTCTGTGGCATCAATAAGAACCAGCTCATACTCCCTATCCCTTTTTAATACAGCTTTGCGTCCAGGTAGGGCAAAATCAGGATGCTTTATTAGCGTATTCTCTATCCATTTAATCGTTTCATAGCATGTGCTCTCACTCACGCCATAGCTTTGGCTGACATGAAAATAAGTGCGATATTCTCGTATATACTCCAGTGCCATTAATAAGCGCTCTTCTAAACCCCGCTTGGGTTTCCGACCTCCTTTCCCTTGCTTACTCTTATCTGCTTCATTCAATATCTTTATCATCTTTTCAAATGTACTGCGTTTAACACCCGTTAAGCGACGAAATTTTTCCTCTTCCAGTACTTTTATTACTTCATATTTCATGGCGGCTCCTTGTTCAGGAGTGTTTTACCAAAATTCCTCATGAATGCTAGTTTCCGAAGAGGTCTATTGCCATAAGTATATGAGGATTGCACGCACCGGGCAACACAGGATCCGCGTCACCTAGTAGGTTTGGAAAGAGATCTATTGGCGCTGATCATCCAGCGTTACCTCCTTCGGTAAAGTAAAAGTAAATTTACTCATATCAACCTCAGTATTTTTCTGATCCTGCAAGCGATAAGCACTGCGCTGACCACTCTGTTCAATCAGAGTAAAGGTTTTAATCATTCCACTTGTGGTAACACTAATGGTAAATTTTTCTAAATTACCTTTAGCCTTTTTAGGCGTTAATTCAAAATCATCATTTTGTTGTTTGACGTTATATTGCCTCCAATCATTCAGGTTATTGCGCGTCATCAAAATAAATGGCGTATTATCGGTGGCATCTTTTAGCCAGGTGGCTGTTGCTTGTTCAACCAAAGGGGTATAAAACCATAGGGTTTCACCATCGGAAATCAATACACTCTCATCTGGCGATGTTATATGCCAATTAAACAAATTCGGCCGTTTTATCCATAGTTCGCCCGCCCCTTGTTGCACTACATCGCCCTCGGCACTGGTCACTTGTTGTGAAAAAGTGGCATAAAAACTATTCACTTTAGCCAGGCGAGTTTGTAGATTTTGTCTGGCATCAGCCCAAACCGGCGTAGACATGAAGCCAATAACTATCGCATGACAAAAAAATAAACCAGAGCACAATAACGCCCTACCCCTTTTCGTTATTTTCATTACATTTATCCTTTTATAGCCGAATCAGTCTAATTTTATTCAAGCTGGGAGGAGCACAGATTGGCTATATTACCCCTCGGGTGCCAATACTTCACGATTACCGCTATGATTAGGAGCACTGACAATTTGTTGGGCTTCCATCTGTTCAATAATACGCGCAGCACGGTTATAACCGATACGAAATTGGCGTTGCACCGCAGAAATCGAAGCGCGCCGTTTTTCCAACACAAAATTGACGGCTTGATCAAACAACGGATCTAATGTTTCCTCTCCTCCCGCCGAATTCCCTCCTTCATTTTCTTCACTTTCACTGAGAATATTTTCAATATATTGCGGACGACCACGGGCTTTCCAATCGTTAACTACCGCATGCACTTCTTGATCTCGGACAAAAGCACCGTGGATCCGAATCGGAATAGAAGAATTCGGCGCCATGTAAAGCATATCCCCCATACCCAGTAAGGACTCTGCTACCGCCTGATCAAGAATAGTACGAGAATCAATTTTGCTAGAAACAGTAAAAGCAATACGGGTAGGAATATTCGCTTTAATTAATCCGGTAATCACATCAACTGACGGACGCTGAGTGGCTAATACCAAATGGATGCCTGCCGCTCGTGCTTTCTGTGCTAATTGGGCGATTAATTCTTCTACTTTTTTACCTACCGTCATCATCAGATCAGCAAATTCATCCACCATCACCACAATATAGGGCAGTTTTTCTAACATAGGCGGGGAGAGCCCCATGCTCTCTTTCGGTTTCCAAAAAGGATCAGGGATCGGTCTACCCATATTTTCAGCTTGCAAAACACGTTCATTATAATTAGCCAGATTACGCACGCCCAATGCTGACATCAGTTTATAACGCCGCTCCATCTCGGCCACACACCAACGCAATGCATTAGCCGCATCTTTCATATCAGTGACCACTTGGGTTAACAGATGTGGAATACCTTCATAAACGGACAATTCCAACATTTTGGGATCAATCATGATAAAGCGTACTTCATCCGGCGTGGCTTTATACAAGATACTGAGGATCATCGCATTCACCCCAACGGATTTACCTGAGCCCGTGGTACCTGCCACCAACAGATGGGGCATTTGCGCTAAATCAGCAACAACAGGTTGTCCCGCTATGTCTTTACCTAACACCATCGCAAGCGGGGAACGGGTTTCGCGAAATACAGGGCAATCGAGTACTTCTCGTAGATAAACGGTTTGCCGATAAGGATTCGGTAACTCTAGCCCCACATAAGGTTTACCGGGGATCACTTCGACCACTCGTACCGCAATGGCAGAAAGTGATCGCGCCAGATCACGCGATAAACTGGAAATACGCGCCGCCTTTACCCCAGGCGCTAAATCTAAATCGAAACGGGTGATGACAGGACCTGGTGAAATGCCAACCACTTTTGCTTTAACACGGTAATCCGCTAAACGGGTTTCAACCAAAAGCGCGGTTTGCTTTAACGCCTCGCGGTCTACCTGCGGCTTTTCACTCGAGGGGGACGAGAGGAGATCAAATGTGGGTAAAGGCGTGGTGGGTTTAACTAAAGGCGAATCATTACGCATCAAAAACGGATGAATTAAGGTATCGGGTAAGGTCTCGGGGACTGAAGCCACAGCCTCATCGGCCATTTTTGTATTATCGGAAGATAAAGTAGCCTCATCAGATTGAGCAACCGGTGCATTTTCGATATTTTCTTTTGGCGCAGTAAAGAATTCAATCGATGGTAATTTTGCTTTATTGGCTTCATCGGTCAAGCTTGTTTCGCTGGTTAAGGGAGGTTCATCTAAAAAACAGGCAGAAGGCTCCTCTTCTTTTACCTCTTTTACTTCATTTATTTCTTTTATTTCACTACTTATTTCATTTTTAGCGCTCGATGAAAGAGAAAACAATCGATCATCATCAGTGATTGTCGTCTGTTCAATTGCCGTAGGTGAAATTGCCGTAGGTGATACAGCTAATTCAGCGGATTGATGGCGATAACCTTTCTTATGACGGTAGTCACAAATAAAGTGCAGGCCATTTAATACCACCCATACTATCTTTTCAGCGATTAACAACCATGACCAGCCGGTAAAAAGCGTCAGACCCGCCCCCCAAATAAACAAAAGACATACCGTCCCAGCGGTACTATTGAAATTTAGCAACATCAGATTACCGAATAAACTACCGATGACACCACCAGAAGGGAAATAATAAAGATCATCAATACTTAATGCCGCCAAACTGCATGCAGAAAGCACTAACGCTAAACTACCAATTAAACGCAAAGAAATAAAAAAATAATCAAAGGGTTCATTACTCTTCTTTTTGTGCCGCAAAACAATCTGACAAAAAGTAACGCCTAACAAAGGGATCACATAAGCGACTATGCCAAAAATAAAAAACAGCATATCGGCAAGCCAAGCCCCCACTCCCCCACCAAGATTATGAATGGGTTCGTGCCAAGCAGTTTGTGACCAACTCGGATCAGAAGGATTAAAACTGATTAACGATACCATTAAATAGCCAGCAAAAAGCACCATCATAATAAGCCAAGCTTTAAGAAAAAATCGTCTTCTAACCGTTGGTTTTTTAGCGGGCATAGTATTATTTTGTATATACTCCTGGTTCAAGCAACCTCCTTCAAATCAGTTATCCGTTTTATCAACTCGTTTTAATAAATAATCTACTGCTTTGTTTTACTTCTTCCATTGTTACGTAAGTACGAGTGTCATGAACCCCTGGCAAACGTAGCAAGGTGTTACACAATAATTTACGGTAAGAGGAGATATCTGGCACCCGAATTTTCAGCAAATAATCAAAATCACCCGACACCAAATAACATTCCTGTACCTCTGGCAATTTTCTCACTGCAATATTAAATTGTTCGAATACATCGGGGGTGCCGCGATTTAAGGTGATTTTAACCAAAACTAGCAGTCCCGCATCCAAATAATGGGGATTAAGCAGTGCGGTATAGCCGTGAATAAAATTTTTTTCTCTAAACGGCGCACCCTTTCTAGACAGGGTGTGGGTGACAAGCCGACACATTTTGCCAATTTAACGTTTGAGACACGGCCATCTTTTTGTAATTCATTAAGGATATTACGATCAATACGATCAAGCTCTTTCCACGAGCGTTTTTTATGATCCATCATTATTTTAGCGCCTATTTACATATACCCAATGAATTTCGAGTTACGGCAAGGCGGCAATCAAGCGAATTCCAGGAGTGTACAGCAGGTAGTACATGACTGGGATGAGTGCGAGAAGCCAACGCCGCCGTAATTTGAAAGGCGAAGGGTTATATTACATATTTTCGATAATATCATCAGCAAATTCGCTACACTTTCTTTCCTGAGCATCCTGCGTAAAACGAGCAAAATCATAGGTTATCGTCTTATTTTTAATCGCGTTGGTAATGCCTTTTATCATTAAATCGGCCGCCTCGTTCCAATCCATATGACGTAACATCATTTCTGCAGAAAGAATAATCGAGCCTGGATTGGCTTTATTTTTACCTGCATATTTGGGCGCCGTTCCGTGGGTTGCTTCAAACAGCGCACATCTATCACCGATATTGGCACCGGGAGCAATCCCTATTCCGCCGACTTGTGCCGCCAACGCATCAGAAATATAGTCACCATTTAAATTCATACAGGCAATCACGTCATATTTTTCAGGACTCAACAAGATTTGCTGTAAAAACGCATCGGCAATCACATCTTTAATAAGAATATCCTTGCCATTCTTAGGATTCTGAATTTTCATCCAAGCGCCACCTTCGAGCGGACTGGCACCAAATTCTTCGCACGCAAGCTGATAGCCCCAATTTTTAAAAGCCCCTTCGGTGAATTTCATAATGTTACCTTTGTGCACTAAAGTAACAGATTGGCGATCATGATCGATGGCATATTGAATCGCCGCTCGAACCAAACGCTGCGTCCCCTCTTTGGTACAAAACTTCACACCGAGACCACATTCTTTACTGAAATTATGTACATAATTTTTCTTTATAAGACAGCGACAAAGAGAGTTATGTACTGCGCCTTTTTTACAAAAAAGAGAACAAAAAAAGGAGCAAAACTTCATTCCAAACCAACATTTTTTACTGAAATCATGTGCTGTACCTTGCTTACACAGAAATTTAGATTCAGCTACCTCCATTTCGCAACAAAGGAATTTCATCAGCTTATCTGCCTCTGCTGAACCCGCTTTCCATTCGATCCCCGTATAAATATCTTCTGAATTCTCACGAAAAATAACCATATCCGTCAATTCAGGATTTTTAAGTGGGCTAGGGACACCATCAAAATAACGGACGGGACGTAAACAAATATAGAGATCAAGCTCTTGGCGCAAGGAAACATTTAACGAGCGGATCCCGCCGCCAACAGATGTGGTCAGTGGGCCTTTGATCGCCACAATATGTTCTCTGATCAAACCAACCGTTTCAGCCGGCAACCAAGTATCATTGCCATAAATATCTTTTTGGTAAATTTTTTTCGCCTTCTCACCGGCATAAATTTCCATCCAGGCTATTTTACGTTTTCCTTTATAAGCCTTCTCTACCGCGGCATCCACCACTTTGATCATCGCAGGAGTAACATCAACACCAATGCCGTCACCTTCAATAAAAGGGATAATCGGATTGTCTGGAACCCATAGTTTTCCATCCGTCTCATACCGTATTTTTTTACCCACTGAAGGCGCAACCACTTTATTTTCAAATGTCCCTTGTGAGCCTCCTGTAAATTTTCTATCACCGGGCGGAATAGGCGGAATAATCGCTTCATTTGTCATATAACCTCTCCTTTAAAAGCGGTAATCAATAATATTTCTGCAATGCACCCATCAAGGCAACGTGATAAAATTCTGTGCTTTATTTTAGAGACTATTCGAAATCTCTCGAGCGATGCTCAAGAGATTTCGTTAAATTAGTGAGCATGATATGTCAGATCATAGCCAGAAAAAGATTATAGTCGGTATGTCCGGTGGGGTCGATTCTTCCGTTGCCGCCTATCTGCTTAAGCAACAGGGGTACCAAGTCGCTGGACTCTTTATGAAAAATTGGGAGGAAGACGATAACGATACCTATTGTGGGGCAGCAAAAGATCTCGCCGATGCACAAGCCGTGTGTGACAAGCTTAATATCAATTTACACCGGGTTAACTTTGCCGCTGAATATTGGGATAACGTTTTTAAATTGTTTCTAGCAGAGTATCAAGCGGGACGAACACCTAATCCCGATATCTTGTGTAATAAAGAAATAAAATTTAATGCTTTTTTGTCATTTGCGTGCGAAGAGCTCGAGGCCGATTATATTGCCACCGGTCATTATGTTCGCCGCCACACTAGCGCGGGTAAAAATTGCCTGCTGAGAGGACTAGATGACAATAAAGATCAAAGTTATTTCCTTTACACTTTGAACCAACAACAACTGGCACGAAGCCTGTTTCCTATCGGTGACCTGAAAAAATCAGAAGTTCGTAACATTGCTGAACAGTTAAATTTGATCACAGCAAAAAAGAAAGATTCCACTGGCATCTGTTTTATTGGCGAACGTAAATTTCGTGATTTTCTTGCTCGCTATTTACCCGCACAGCCGGGGTCAATCATCAGTGTTGATGGACAAGATCTCGGGCAACATCATGGATTAATGTATCATACCTTGGGTCAACGCAAGGGTTTAGGCATTGGTGGAATCAAAGAAGGTAATGGCGCACCCTGGTATGTCGTCGATAAAAATATCGCCACTAACACTTTGCTCGTCGCACAAGACCACAAGCACGCCAAATTAATGTCTCATGGATTAATTGCCCAACAATTATCTTGGATCGATCTCCCCTCACTGACATTTCCTTTGCGTTGCATGGTAAAAACCCGTTATCGTCAGCAAGATATTCCCTGTACTGTTTTCTCTAAAGCGGAGAACAGTATTGAGGTTCGTTTCGAACAACCGATTGTGGCTGTAACGCCGGGTCAATCCGCTGTTTTTTATCAAGGCGATATTTGCCTCGGAGGGGGGATTATTGAACAACGCTTACAGACGTAACTTTAGGTTAGGTAAACTATGCTTTTTCGCTCATTTTTTTCTCATGAGCTTCTCTAATATAAATAGAAATTGTTGTAACTAATAAAAGAAACTAATATGAAAAAATATAAGATAGAATGAATTCTCAATTTTCCAAACTTGAATCTTCACTCAGCAAACTCAATCATCAATTAATACAATAGACCTCTTTGAGTAGGTTTACGAAGAGGTCTAATAGAAGATTTCGTTTACAGGAGTAACAGTGGCAAAAAATTATTATGATATTACGCTCGCACTGGCTGGTATATGCCAATCTGTGCGCTTGGTTCAGCAATCCGCTCATGAAGGACTGTTTAATAGTGATCGCTACAATCATGCCCTCCACGCCTCACTTAATAGCTTGCTAAAAATTGATTCTACTTCCACGCTTGCTGTTTATGGCGGGAGCGAAGCCGAACTTCAAGTGGGATTGGAAACACTACAAAGTGTATTAAATGTCAATCGAGAGACCTTAGCCTATACCCTTAGCCTAATGGTGCTAGAACGTAAACTCAATGCAAATCAATCCGCACTCGATACCTTAAGTCAACGTATCTCACCACTTTGATCGACAATTGACGCATTTTTATATTGATTCTGACACTATACTAAGCGCTTTAGCATCAATATACATTGATGTCATCAGCCCTCTCGGCCCTCGCATTCAAGTGACGGGATCGCCTGAAAAACTAAAAAACAGGCTAATCCAAAATAAAATTCGAGCAATTTTATTGGCCGGTATCCGTTCCTGCGTGCTTTGGCAACAGTTAGGAGGAGGACGCTTACAATTAATGTTTCGCCGTCATCAGTTGCTCAAACAGGCACAGACTATTCTCGCCCGCATTCAATAAAACCAGGAGTTATACCGATGAAGCTATCTTCACTCACTGCACTATCACCGATTGATGGGCGCTACAGCAATAAAGTTGACACCTTACGCGCCATTTTCAGCGAGTTTGGATTGCTGAAATTTCGCGTACAAGTTGAAGTAGGTTGGTTGCAAACCCTGGCGGCTTGTCAGGAAATCGACGAAATTTCCGCTTTCACTCCTCAGGCAATAACCTCCCTTAATCACATTGTCGACACCTTTAATGAACAAGATGCCGAACGCATCAAGGCTATCGAAATCACCACTAACCATGACGTTAAAGCGGTTGAATATTTCTTAAAAGAAAAAGTGGCGGCGATGGATGAACTCAAAGCCGTATCTGAATTTATTCATTTTGCTTGCACTTCCGAAGATATCAATAACCTTTGTCATGCTTTAATGTTAAAAACAGCGCGTCAAGATATCATTTTACCTCAGTGGAAAATGATTATTTCTGCAATCAACACCTTGGCTCAAGAGAATCGAGAGGTAGCGCTATTATCTCGTACCCACGGTCAACCGGCTACACCGAGCACAGTGGGTAAAGAATTTGCCAACGTCGTCCACCGTTTGCAGCGTCAATATGCTCAGTTAGAAAAAATAGCGATCCTGGGGAAAATAAATGGCGCAGTAGGCAATTACAATGCCCATCTTGCCGCCTACCCTGCCCTTAATTGGCACCAATTCAGCGAAAATTTCGTCAAATCACTCGGCATTAGTTGGAACCCCTATACCACACAAATCGAACCACATGATTACATTGCCGAGCTATTCGATTGCATTGCTCGCTTTAATACTATCCTGATTGATTTTGACCGTGATATTTGGGGATATGTCGCTTTGAATCACTTCAAACAAAAATCGATCGCGGGTGAGATAGGCTCTTCGACTATGCCGCACAAAATCAATCCTATTGATTTCGAAAATTCCGAAGGCAATCTTGGGATAGCAAACGCGATATTGGGTCATTTAGCGAGAAAATTACCGCTATCTCGTTGGCAACGCGATCTGACCGATTCTACCGTACTGCGTAATCTTGGTGTCGGTTTAGCGCATTCATTAATCGCTTATCAAGCAACATTAAAAGGCATAAAAAAATTAGAGGTCAATACAGAACATTTATCAACTGAACTGAATAATAATTGGGAAGTATTGGCAGAGCCGATCCAAACTGTCATGCGACGTTACGGCATTGAAGCGCCTTATGAGAAATTAAAAGCGCTGACACGGGGGAAAAAAATAGCGAGGCAGGATATCCATAAATTTATTGAAGGATTAGCGCTACCAGAAGAAGAAAAAATACGTTTAAAACACATGACCCCACTTAATTATATTGGTCAAGCGGTCGATCTAGTTAATGAGCTAGTAAAAAATTCTAATCAGCCAAATGATGATGTTGGTTGATACTCATCATTAATTAGTACATTTCATCGCGTATTAATTTAACTAAAAAATATAATAATTATTATAAACAATAAAAAGCATATAGAATTATCTTGAAATATATTATATGCTTTTTATTGTTTTAGTTGAAGAATATAACATGCGAGTTTTGGTTGTGGAGGATAATGCGCTGCTGAGACATCACCTTGCCGTGCAACTGCGAGAAATGGGTTATCATGTAGGTTATCTTGTTAATTTTAATAAAAATACTTTTCGTGATCATCGAGGAGAAAGCAATTTATTTTTCAGTTTCGCGCAATGGAAAAATAATAAGCTGACCGTTGCTATTCCTGCTGATATCGAACTTAATATCCCAACGCTGGCGCTGATCTATGATGATAATGGTAATATCTTATGGCGCCAGCGACATGTGCCTGAATTAGAGCCGCATATTAAAAAGAGCTGGCTAAGAAAACCCGGGTTTTATGAAATTGATACCGGCGTCGATATCAGTAGCGTTATGCTAGGTGACAATTCTGCCGCGCAATCTCAATTAAGAAAATATGAGGCGAGTGCACTCAGTCATTCAGTTTCTGTCAATATTTATCCTGCCACCCTCAAATTACCACAGCTTACCATCGTGGTCATCGACACCATGCCGCAAGAATTACAACGCTCAGATCAGGTCTGGAACTGGTTTATTTATGTTCTCCTGGCGAATTTACTGTTAGTGGTACCTCTACTCTGGCTGGCTGCTTACTGGATTTTGCGTCCCATCAAAGCGCTAGTGAATCAAGTCGGTCAGCTAGAGAAAGGAACACGCGAACAGTTGGATGAAAATCCCCCCCGTGAGCTATTGAGTCTGGTACGTAATCTGAATATTTTACTGAGACATGAGCGTCAACGTTACAATAAATACCGCACTACACTTTCTGATCTTACACACAGCCTAAAAACACCGTTAGCCGTGCTGCAAAGTATAATACATTACGTTCGCTGCGAACTGACAAACAAACCACCATTGAAAGCGTAGAGCCTATTATGCTGGAGCAAATAGGACGAATTTCACAACAGATCGGCTATTTTCTTCATCGCGCCAATATGCATTCAGAACATAATGTGCTCAATAGAGAAATTCACTCGGTTCCTACCCTGCTCGATAGTTTGTGCAATGCCTTAAACAAAGTCTATCAACGCAAAGGGGTGGTGCTGACATTAGATATGTCGCCTGAAATTACTTTTCTCGGCGAAAAAAATGATTTTATAGAAATGCGAGGTTATGAAGACAATCACACACCGAAAATAGACTTGATTCTACATTAGTATTAGTAACTTCGCTCATTCTGCTTCTCTTTATTGCGAAAAAATAAGAGATGCAATCATAATTAAAAACATCAATATATTAATAGGTATAACACCATATATTGCTATTGCTATTGCTATTGCTATTGCTATTGCTATTGCTATTGCTATTGCGCAGCTCACCGCCCACTCAACACCCGCACTGGATCAACACGGCTGGCACAGCGTGCAGGGTACCAACTTGCTAGCAAGCTCAGTAAAATCGCCGTTATTAGTACATAAATGACATCACTTGCATGTAACTCCGAAGGCAGGAAATCAATAAAATAAATATCTCCCGAGAGAAAAGAACGGCCAAGCCATTTTTCAAACTGACTAATAATTGCGGTTAATTTTAAAGCAATAACACTGCCCATTATCACACCACTTAAACTACCCACCAGCCCCGTCAATAAACCATACCAAATAAAAATGGCACGAATCAGACTATCTTTAGCCCCTAGGGTACGTAATATTGCAATATCACGGCTTTTATCATTTACCGCCATCACGAGTGTTGAAACAATATTAAAACTGGCCACACCGATAACCAATATCATCGCTAAATACATAATAGAGCGGATCATTTGAATATCACGGTACATATAGCCATAAGTTCCCATCCAACTACTAAATTGAACGTAGGCCTGTGTCACTTCAGCCGCATCACGTGTCAATTGATGGGCATTAAAAACATCAGAAACTTTGATGGCAATACCGGTCACACTCTGACCCATCTCTAAATACTTTTGTGCATGCACTAATGGCAACATCGCGAGGCTATGATCTAACTGACCGCTTAGCTGAAACAGACCGGCTACCCGTAACCGGATACGTTTGGGTTGCAGTAATTTCATGGAGGGATCGTTATTAGAAATCATAAGCGTCAACCAGGCGCCTTGTGTTACGCCTAATGCATCAGCCAGTCCCTTTCCTAAAATGATTTGTTGCTCCCCCGCCCGAAAATCATCCCAAGCAGAGTTGATCATAAAATGCGGTAACGCGCTCAATTTTTTTTCCGCTTGTGGATCGACCCCTTTTATTTGTACTGCTCGTAGCTGTGATCCACTTTCAATCAAACCGGTAAACTCAATATAAGGTGCTGCTGCAATAATTCCTGTGACCTGCTCAATGCGCTCTAAGAGAGATGGCCAACGATTAAACGGCTGTTCAACAAAAGCGATTTTACCGTGCGGTACCACAGCTAACACTCGGTTTTTTAATTCGCGTTCGAAGCCATTCATTGCACTCAAGCCCAGGATCAACACCGCCACCCCCAAGGTGATCCCTAAAGTCGAAATCACCGAAAGCAGCGATAAAATGGGATTACCCGCATTAGCGTTGGTTTTATCCCCTCCCCGCGCGCGGCGGCCACAACTAAAACGTAAAGCAATAAGAAACGACAGTGGCCAAGCAAACATTACTGTGCCTCCGTGGGCAATTGCAGATGCCCGTCACGCATTTCAAGTTGTCGGTGTAAACGTTTTGCTAATTGCAAATCGTGGGTCACCACTAAAAAAGCGGTTCCTTGGCGTGCATTCAATTCCATTAACAAATTAAAAATACTGTCCGCATTATATTGATCTAAATTGCCGGTAGGTTCATCGGCCAATACTAACGAAGGATGATTAACCAAGGCTCGGGCGATGGCGACCCGTTGACGTTCACCGCCAGAGAGTTCTGCCGGACGATGATGGCCACGTGATGCTAACCCCACCTCTACTAACATCGCGTTCGCTTTATCCTGCGCGTATTTTGCATTCTTACCTGCAATCAATAATGGCATGGCGACATTTTCTAACGCAGTAAAATCAGGCAATAAATGGTGAAATTGATAAATAAAACCGAGTTCAGTATTGCGAAGTTCTGCTTTCATACTAGAGGATAAGCGATGAATAAAACGATCTCGATAGATGACTTCACCTGAAGTCGGTGAATCTAACCCGCCGAGTAAATGTAATAAGGTACTTTTCCCCGATCCCGAACTTCCCACAATGGCCATCATTTCGTTAGGCTGCATAGTAAAAGTGACATTACGTAATACTTCAGTAGACAAGGCGCCTTGTTGATAACTTTTACATAGATTTTCACATTGCAAAAAATTTTTATTTTGAAGAGGACTATTCATAGCGTAGTGCCTCGGCGGGCTGAGCAGCGGCGGCGCGCCAGGCAGGATAAAATGTCGCTAACAGTGCAATCAACATGGTTAACAAAGCAATCAGCGCGACCTGTAGAGGATCGATCGCAACCGGTAACAACGCCCCTTCCATCAGCAAACCTAACATCGGCACTATGTTCGCCAATTGACTGACGATCCCTACCCCCATCATCGCCCCTAATAACGCGCCAATAATACCCGCACTGGCACCTTGTACCATAAATACCATCATAATTTTGCCTCGCTTGAGACCCAGTGTTTGTAAAACCGCCACTTCGCCCTGCTTCTCCATAATCAATAAACCTAATGAAGTAATAATATTGAATGCCGCTACCGTAATAATGAGGCTTAATAACAGTCCCATCATATTTTTTTCCATGCGTACCGCCTGGAAAAGTTCACCTTTACGGGAGCGCCAATCCTTCCATATTGTTCCTGCCGGTAATGGCTGATTTTTTAGGCTGTCAACCGCTAACGGATGCGCTAAAAATAGGCGCCAACCGGTGATATTGCCCGGCGCATAATGCATCAGACGTGAAGCATCTTGTTGGTTTAGCAATAATTGATATTCATCAACTTCACTGTCGGCAACAAAAATTCCGCTGACATTAAACAAACGCTGGCTGGGGATCCGCCCTAACGGAGTAAACTGACTCGCATTTGGCACCATAAGACGTAGGGTATCGCCCTGCCTAACACCGAGTTGCTCTGCCAATCTTCCGCCAAGAATAAGATTGTATTTACCGGGCTGTAACACTTCTTTATCGGCATTAACTAAAAATTGCGTCAGTGGCTCGTATTGCTGAGGATCGATCCCTAACATGACTGCTACCCCTACATGATGATTGCTTTGTAATACCACCTCAGCGGTGGTTAATGGAACAATATTAGTTACACCTTGTAGCCCTTGAAGCGTAGCAGCCGATATTTCATTTGGATTAAGCGATCCCTGCTTAGTCGTGATCAAAACCTGTGGCATCAATCCCAGAATATTATTTTGTAAATCACGCTCAAAACCATTCATCACCGACAACACCAGCACCAACGCCATTACACCTAGCGTGATACCAATAGTAGAAAGCCATGAAACAAATCGACCAAAGCCGTTAGAAGTTCGTCCACGCAAATAACGCAGACCAATAAATAATGAGATAGGTTGATGCATGAAATCGCCTTAGACTATTAGAGGCTATTGCTAACATTACGAGATCGGTGATAATAAAGGTTGCATCCATTTTATGAAACCACCCATGTGTAGATATGCGGAGCCTATCCCAAAATTAACACAAGTACTAAAATAAGCGGCTTATACCTATACCCAATGAATGTCGAGTTACGGCAAAGTGGCAATCAATCGAATAACGCCGCCGTAACTTGAAAGACGAAGGGTATATTAGCCGAACCGAGATGATTCAACTATTTATGTCACAATCAATAATAGATAAACAATACCGTTATTTACTCCCGCAACAGCCCAACGATAAGCGCCAAATAGGTCAGCTGGTGGGTAGCGCCTATGCAATTGAATGCGCAGAAATCATAGAGCGCCATCCAGGGTTAGTGATATTAATCACGACAGATATGCAAAGTGCGTTACGTTTACGTGATGAAATTCCGCAATTTACCAAACAACCTATTGCTATCCTTGCCGATTGGGAAACTTTACCCTACGACAGTTTTTCTCCCCATCAGGATATTATTTCTGCGCGTTTATCGAGCCTCTATCAATTACCGATTATGAATAGCGGCGCCCTCATTTTACCCATCAATACCTTGATGCAACGGGTTTGTCCCTATCAATTTTTACAGGCTCACGCGCTCGTCATGAAGACAGGCCAACAGCTTTCTCGCGATAAGCTACGAGCACAACTTGAACAAGCGGGTTACCGTAGTGTAGATCAAGTCATTGAACACGGTGAATTTGCCAGCCGAGGAGCATTACTCGATCTCTACCCTATGGGCAGTAATGAGCCTTACCGCATTGATTTTTTTGATGATGAAATCGACAGTTTGCGCCTATTTGATGTGGACACACAGCGCACACTGGCAGAAGTAAAGCAAATTAATTTGCTACCCGCACACGAATTTCCTATCGACCAGAATGCTATTGAATTGTTTCGTAGCCAATGGAGAGAGCACTTTGAGATACGCAGAGAGGCCGAACACCTGTATCAACAAGTCAGTAAAGGCATTTGGCCAGCAGGAATAGAATATTGGCAGCCGCTGTTTTTTAGCCAACCCTTGCCAACATTATTTAGCTATTTTCCAAACAATACCCTGCTGATCACTATCGGTGATTTAGAATCTGCCGCCACCGAGTTTTGGCGCAATCTTAATCAACGCTATGAAAGTCGGCGTGTCGATCCGATGCGGCCATTAGTCGCACCAGACAAATTATGGATCAACAGCGATACCCTTTTCTCGCAATTAAAAGCCTGGCCGCGGATACAATTAAAACAGGACAAATTAGCCACCAAGAGTGCCAATACCAATTTATCTTACCAAGCACTGCCTGAACTCGCCGTCAAGAGCGGACAAAAAAAACCGTTGGATAACCTTCACCGGTTTAGCGAAACCTTTACCGGCAGTATCGTATTTTCGGTAGAAAGTGAAGGCCGAAAAGAAATCTTGCTCGATTTATTAACACCAATCAAACTCCATCCCACCTTGATTACCCAGCTATGCCAAGCAAGCCAACCCGGACATTATTTGATGATCGGGGAGGCTGAACAAGGTTTTCTTGATCAGGAGCGGCAATTAGCCTTCATCTGTGAAAGTGATCTACTCGGTAAACGGGTTAACCGAAGGCAGCAAGATAATCGCCGTACCATCAATACCGATAGCTTAATTCGCAGCTTGGCGGAATTACGTCCCGGCCAACCGGTGGTACACCTAGAACAAGGCGTGGGGCGCTATCAAGGGATGACAACCTTGGAAGCAGGCGGCATCAAAGCTGAATATTTAATACTCAGCTATGCTGAGCAGGATAAACTTTATATTCCAATATCCTCGCTACATCTTATTAGCCGCTATTGCGGTGGCTCAGAGCAAGATGCGCCAATACATAAACTGGGTGGTGATGTTTGGCAGCGTGCACGACAAAAAGCAGCCGAAAAAATACGCGATGTGGCGGCAGAATTGCTTGATACTTACTCACAACGCGCTGCCAAGCCTGGCTTTCAATTTCAACAAGATCACCAACAATACCGGTTGTTTTGCCAAGACTTTCCTTTTGATACCACCCCAGATCAAGAAAAAACGATCAATGCAGTCTTAAATGATATGTGTCAACCCTTAGCCATGGATCGTTTGGTCTGCGGTGATGTTGGCTTCGGTAAAACCGAGGTGGCGATGCGCGCCGCATTTTTAGCCATCGTCAATAAAAAACAGACGGCAGTATTAGTGCCAACAACCTTGCTAGCGCAACAGCATTTCGATAATTTTCGCGATCGCTTTGCTACCTGGCCAGTAAAAATAGAGATGTTGTCACGCTTCCGAAGGCCGAAAGAGCAACAAGCCATTTTTCAACAAGCCTATGAAGGTAAAATTGATATTCTCATTGGCACCCATAAATTATTACAACCTCACTTGCATTGGAAAGATCTCGGTTTATTGATTGTCGATGAAGAGCATCGTTTCGGCGTACGCCATAAAGAGCAAATCAAAGCCATGCGTACTGATGTCGATATTCTTACACTGACAGCAACACCGATACCTCGCACACTGAACATGGCAATGAGTGGGATGCGAGATTTATCAATTATTGCCACTCCCCCCGCGCGACGTCTTGCGGTAAAAACCTTTGTACGTGAATACGACGAACTTTTACTACGCGAAGCGATTCTCCGTGAAATATTGCGGGGCGGACAGGTTTTTTATCTGTATAACGACGTTGAAAAAATTGAAGGCGTCGCCACAAAACTGGCGGAATTAGTTCCCGAAGCCCATATTGCTATCGGTCACGGACAGATGCGCGAACGCGATCTCGAACGTGTAATGAATGATTTTCATCATCAACGCTTTAATATTTTGGTTTGTACCACCATCATTGAAACCGGAATCGACGTTCCCAATGCCAACACCATTATTATTGAACGTGCCGACCGTTTAGGCTTAGCGCAACTGCATCAGTTACGGGGTCGCGTTGGGCGTTCACATCATCAAGCTTATGCTTATCTGTTAACGCCCAATATCAAAAGTGATGCTAAAAAACGCCTTGAAGCCATCGCTTCACTCGAAGAATTAGGTGCGGGTTTTGCTCTAGCCACACACGATTTAGAGATCCGCGGCGCAGGCGAATTATTGGGTGAAGATCAGAGTGGACAAATGACCACCATCGGCTTTTCTCTCTATATGGAAATGTTAGAAAATGCCGTTAATGCATTAAAAGAAGGGCGCGAACCCTCACTTGAAAATTTAACCCGTCAACAAACAGAAATTGAAATGCGCATGCCGGTGTTGCTGCCAGATGACTTTATTCACGATGTTAATATTCGCCTATCATTTTATAAACGTATTGCCAATGCGAGTGATGATACTGAGCTCAATGAACTCAAAGTGGAATTGATCGATAGGTTTGGCAAATTACCCGATGCAACAAACTATTTATTACAAACCGCCTCTTTGGGGAAAAGAGCGCAAAAATTAGGCATTAAACGGATAGAAAGTAATGAACAGGGAGGATTTATTGAATTTGACATCAATCATCAAGTTGATCCCGCTTATTTAATCGAATTGCTACAAAACCAACGGCATATTTATCGGTTGGACGGTGCTAGCAAACTTAAATTTATACAAGATTTAAGCAACAGAAGACAACGATTAAAATTTGTTGAAGAAGTACTTAACAACTTTGAACAACATCTTTTGTAGTGAATTTAATCAGCCGGCCAGGCCAGCTTAATCAACGCAACTATATGCTGATAATCGCGACTTTCTGGACGGTCAGCGTATTGGCTAGGAAAATGGTGTCGAGAAATTGATCGAGGGTGATATTAAAGCCATCGCCATGCACCCCAATAGTACCGTCTTGTCGTTTAAAAGCAGTGACTGCATGCTGACGCTGGCCAATAAGCCAAACCGTGAGGTAATGCGCGTTGCTTGCCACCCGTGCCTGGTCGCCAATCCGTGTTTTATCTTCTAGGATAACGTCACCACAGAGTTGCGCGGTGCTGAAAATGTGGCTTTGACCGGACGCGGATGCTCTACCCATCACGCGGGCACGACCATAGACCCGAGCTTCGCCTTGAATTTGAGTCTGATCTCGCGCCCAGGCGCTGCCATAAATCCAAGCGCCATTAAATACACTCGCCTGGCCGTACACTCGTGCGGTGTTAGATACTTGAGCTTTATGAAATACCTTTGCCTGACCGGATATCTTTGCATCATCGTAAACATGAGCCCGACCAAAAACTTGGGCGTTATGGCTTAAGTGTTATAAATTGACGTACAATATCGAAATGATTTATTGACCTATAAATACCAAAATGACTTATCCCTTAAAATTTCGTCAACATGTATTGGCTTTCAAAAAGAAAGAAGCCCTCACTTATGCTGAAACCGCCGACCGTTTTGGTGTAGGAAGTGCCAGTTTGATGCGATGGGCGAAACGCCTGGAGCCTTGTTTGACGCGTAATAAACCCGCTACCAAAATAAACAGAGCGGCGTTGATTCTGGATGTGGAAACCTACCCTGACGCGTCTCAGCACGAGCGGGCGCCACGGATGGGTGTGAGTGCCAGGGGTATCTGTGATGCCTTAAAGCGGGCGGGTTTTAGCTATAAAAAAAACATTTTATCCCCCCAAAGCCGACGTCCAAGCTCGAAAAGATTTTCAGACTAAGCTCCAGGGCTAACGTGGATGAAAGCGGTTTTGCTCATGATATGCCGCGTCTTTATGGTTATTCAGTGAAAGGGAAGCGCTGTTACGGCCAACACGATTGCCATGCCAAAGCACGTACTAATGTCATTGGTGCACAGCTTAACGGAAAATTAACTACGGTTTGTACCTTCGACTGCCATATCAACAGCGATATTTTTTATGCCTGGGTCACCCAAGATTTACTGCCAAAATCCCCTCCAGGGGCAGTCCTTGTGATGGATAATGTGCGCTTCCATAAACGCCAAGACATCCAGACTGCTATACAGAAAGCTGGCTTTATTCTCGAATATCTCCCCACGTATTCTCCTGACATGAATCCCATTGAGCACAAATGGGCTCAAGCTAAAGCCCTTCGCAGAAAGCGACTATGTGATATCGATACCTTGTTTTCTGACCCTTTATTTTAAATCAATTTATACCGCATAAGCCATACCGATGGATTATGTACCTTTCGGGCTGACATCGAAGTTTCTACTTGTGGCCTTATCTCACCGTTAAACGCACTGGATTATCTCATCGAACAGCTAAAATCAGATATTGTTACGATAGATTACCGCGTAAGAGGTTTCACCCGTGATGCTAAGGGCATCAAACATTATATCGATCATGAAATCAATTCGATTCAGAACTTTATATCTAAGGATATGAAACAGCGTTATGACATGATGGATGTGAACGTTTATCAGGAAAATATTTTTCATACAAAAATGATGCTGAAAGATCTTGACCTCAAACACCACCTGTTTGACACAAAACCTGAACAATTCAATCACGAAGAAAAAGAAGATATTATCTGTAAATTACATGACGAAATAAAAGAAATTTATTACGGACGTAATCTATCTAAACTTTGATAAAACCAAACAAAAAGCCCATTCAAAGTCTCTAGCGATTTTGAATGGGCTTTAGCATTTTTTACGTACTGATGAAGTAATTTGGTGGGTCGTGCTGGATTCGAACCAGCGACCAATTGATTAAAAGTCAACTGCTCTACCGACTGAGCTAACGACCCGAAAAATAGTAGGTAATAGCAAAAAGTGGTGGGCGATACCAGATTCGAACTGATGACCCCCTCCTTGTAAGGGAGATGCTCTACCAACTGAGCTAATCGCCCGTCGTATTGTGGAAACGAATTATAGGGATAGTTTCAAGTGAGTCAATGTTTTTTAAACTGAAATCGATCGTCCGCAGCAAATTTAGCCACTATACCCTTCGCCTTTGAAGCCGCCGCGTTGTTGGCTGCGGGTGTTCGCCGAATCACGTAGTCTATCTACGCTCATCGGTCGGTCGCCCTGGCCGCCTTGCCGTAACTCGAAATTCATTAGGTATATCCCCCCAATCAATCTTCTCATCGATTATCAGGATCCGATTCATCATTCCCATTTTTATAAAAAGTCATTTTCTATTAGATATGAACAAGTAATTATTACTTATTACGGCTATCTACTACCCTTAAATATAACGAGGCTTTTTTGGGAAGGAGCTTATTATGATTAATATGTCAGTGAGTTTGCCTATATTATCCATTCCTCAAACCGGTGAAGGGGCTCATTCTAGCGAGTCAAATAAGATCTTACTTTGTATCGGCGATGAAGGATCTCGCACTTCAATAAGAGAGCCACATTTTTCAACAAGTAGCGTCACCGATTCCCTCGTTAACAAAGGGTTAATAAGAAATGAAATGATTGAACCAATGCAATACACGCTAGAAGAATATAAAAAAAATAATAGACTGGCAGTAATCAAATGTCATGGCTCTACGAGTCCTTGCCTAGAGCTTTTTAGTCGTACTCGCGGAGAGTTTGGTGATACCACAACATTAGAAAAAAGTATCAATCTTAGTGATTATCAATTTCATCAGTCAATGGTAGATTATGATAATGAAGATTTTGTGAGTATCCACTTTGATGAAAATGCTAACACTACAGATACAGAGCATTTATTAACAAAAACAAACGCTAAAAATGGTATTGATGATTGTTATATTAAAAACGTTCTATTAAAAGAAGTGAGTCGTTATGGCAAACCAGTGACCAGGTTGAAGCTTATCGCTTGGCTGGCTGAAAAATTATTTGGCATTTATGGTGTAGGGCAAACTAACTCTGCCTCTTGTGCTAAATCAGTGGTTGATACTGTGCAAACAAAAATATTACACCGTGCCATGCCTAAGGCTAAAGAGGCTGACGCTACCGAGCTCGGAATCAAAAATATGGAGCTTAAGTGTTGTGGTTCTATTCAACAACTTGCTATCAAACTCGCAAAAAATAAAAAAAATATAAATGGTGTCCTAGTGATCCCACAGAATACAAGCTGGGGCGTTCTTTTTCCGCCTGACACGCGAGCATATCTGCAATGTTGTGACCATCAATAATC
>NZ_GL379590.1:0-95322 GCF_000143625.1 Candidatus Regiella insecticola LSR1
AAGCTTTACGAATGGGAGGCGCCATGATTTTAGGTTGTTTAAGGAGTCTGGTGTGCGAATACATCCTGACATCAAAACAGTTACCGATACAGGTTACCAAGGGCTTGGCAAGATTCATTCAAACTCGGCGTTGCCTAAGAAAAAGACAAAGAAAAATCCCTTAACAAAAGAAGATAAACGCAACAATCGTGCGTTATCAAGCCAGCGTGTATTAAACGAACATGTCATTGGTATGATTAAAAGATTTAAAATTGTATCAGACCGTTATCGAAACAGGCGAAAACGTTTTGGATTAAGATTTAATCTGATTGCTGCAATTTATAATATGGAAATTAGATAAATGATAGTTTCCGAAGAGGTCTAATGCGCTCTGTGGTGCTGCTGTTGGTATTTTGAGCTATTTTAGTAATGATCAGCAACTGCGCCAATTTTCTTTATGGATGATGGGCAGCCTGAGTCAAGTTCAGTGGCCTATGTTAGGACTCGCCGCCGCATTTATTATTCCAACCATGGTAATCACACTATTACAAGCGCATAAACTCAATTTATTGCAACTTGGTGATGAGGAAGCTCATTATCTTGGTATTAATACCCAGCAAACGAAAAGCCGATTTCTCTTACTCAGCACTTTATTGGTCAGTACTGCTGTCGCGTTGAGTGGTATTATTGGTTTTATTGGCTTAGTTATTCCACATTTGATCCGAATGCATTTAGGTGCCGATCACCGTTGGTTATTGCCTGGTGCCGCTTTAGGCGGGGCTTGCTTACTCCTCAGTGCCGATACTTTAGCGCGAACTTTAGTCGCACCGTCAGAAATGCCAGTTGGGTTGATTACCAGTTTGATAGGCGGCCCCTATTTTTTATGGCTAATATTACGCCAACAGGAACCGCTTAGTGGATAATTCTTTGATCGCAAACTTATTAGAGAATAGGTTTTTGGATAATCCGGTGTTAATCCAAGCACAACATCTTTATTATCATGTTGGTAAATGTAATCTAATTAAAAATGTCTCTCTGCATATCAATAGCGGTGAAATAGTTGCCATTATTGGACTAAATGGCGCAGGGAAATCTACCTTGCTGCGTTTATTGAGTGGTTATTTATCTGCTGATAGTGGAACTTGTTACCTTTTTGATAAACCTTCGCATCATTGGTCGCTCCCTCTATTAGCTAAAATTCGTGCTCTAATGCCTCAGTCTAGCGCGCTAGAATTCCCATTTACTGTTGAACAGGTGGTGGCCTATGGGGCGAGCGCCCCACGGTGAACAAACAAAGATCGAGCAGCAAAAAATAATACAACAGGTGATGGAGCAAACCGATTGTAAAACGCTGGCCAGTCGTGACTATCGAAAATTGTCGGTTGGAGAGCAACAACGAGTACAGCTAGCAAGAGCATTAGCTCAACTTTGGCATCCTCGTCCCACCCCCTGTTGTTTATTTCTTGATGAACCCACTTCTGCACTGGATTTGCATCATCAACAGCATACGTTACGTTTGTTACGACAACTGTTTCCTTTAGAATCAATAACCGATACAGGCTCTTTGGTAAAGGCGCCCAAGTTTTGTTCGGCATAGGCTATCCACTGTGAAATAAATGTTTCATTTGTTTTAGCTAAATCATCACTTTTTACCCATCCCATCACTGCGGGAGAAATAATCAACTTCCAGGCTTTATCTTTACTTTCCCCGAAGATATAGACAGGCGTACCAGGGCGGATGGATGAATCCTGTAATATATCAAATGGATAACCTTCCCCTGCCTTTTTGAAATCATAAAATGCTGGGGTGGTTGTTGGGAGCATTCTTACTGAGGACTCAGTAATCATGATCGCTCTATTGTCAGCATTAAATTGTTCATAAATATCAATCGTTGTATTTTTTTTCAGCTCTGTTTTCCAAAAATAAGATCTTTCTCTAAAATTTTCGCCTGTCGCCGCTAATTTTTTCTTAATAAAAATCGGATTCCAGGGTGATTCATCGTTTGCTGAAACCCCGAAATAACGGGATTTAAGAGATAAAAACGCAGAATGTTGTGATGTTTCAGTCAATATAGGGATATTATAATTTTCTTATTAGGAGGTATCCACGAATCAACATTTTGATCGTATCTATCCAAAGGAAATATTTTATTGACTGGCATATTTTGGGATGTGCAGCCAGCTAATGCTAAAGATAAAGTGATAAAAATAATTTTTTTCATATTTTTCCCAATGGACATTTACCTAGGCAGTGTGGGTAAATTTTTATTTTGATAACAGGTATTGATATTCCAGTCGTTCCTTGCTGATTTATTTTTAAAATAGACCTCTTCGGAAACCTACTCTCAGGGTGGTGATATACCCACAGTTATTCAAGTCACCTCTAGGAGAAGGGTGTAACGTGGATTGCATGTATCATCCTTTCCATGTTGATGAACCGACTTCATTTGTGAGCAAAATCAACAAGCCATCTCTATTAACGCCATGACTATCCTCTCTTAAAATGCGGATGTATATCTTAATACAAGTTGGGGGCATTATCGTTTATTGATTATAGTAGACTCGAGTTTACATATCGAATTGCTACCCGCTTCGCAATTATGAACACTTATGTTTTTTAGGCTTTCACATGTTAAACTGAGTCACTTATACTAAAAAATATACTTCATCCGGAGAGCGAACATGGCCAGTAGAGGCGTCAACAAAGTAATTTTGGTCGGAAATTTGGGTCAAGATCCAGAAGTTCGTTACATGCCGAATGGTAATGCAGTTACCAACATCACCTTAGCCACTTCCGAAAGTTGGCGTGATAAAGCAACGGGTGAGCAAAAAGAAAAAACAGAGTGGCATCGGGTCGTTCTGTTCGGTAAATTGGCAGAAGTTGCAGGCGAATACTTACGGAAAGGTTCACAAGTCTACATTGAAGGTACTTTGCAAACACGTAAATGGCAAGATCAGAGCGGCCAGGATCGTTATACCACCGAAGTAGTGGTTAATGTTGGTGGTACCATGCAAATGCTAGGCGGACGTCAAGGAGGAGGAGTTTCTTCTTCTGAATCAACCTCTTCAATAAGTCATGGAGAAAATGCAACGGCACCCACATTCGATAGTGGCCAATCGTTTAGCGATAACAAGCCTTCACGTTTGGATTCGGATATAAAACCGAAGCGCCCTCAAGAGCCTATAGCCACATTTGATGATGAAATTCCATTCTAGCGGCTTAATACGAAATATTCTTTAGCAACATTCGCGTAACCCTTTGCCGAATGCGGGCGGGGAGTAATCGCCGATGCTAAGAGCCAGTTTGAAATCTTCTTTGAACCGGTGTTAAGACGAGGATCCATAAGCAAAAAAATGCAGTTTTTCTATGCAAAACCGTAGTGAAGGGAGTGAAGTCAAGGCGCACGGCGCAACACAGAATTTACACCACGCAGTAGGTTATGCAAGTAATCTAAAGTATCAGCGAGCATAAGAGATTTCGAACAGGCTCCAAGACAAAAAATCGATAAAAAGGCACCTTCTACATAAAGTAAATACGTATTGTTAACCTTTCTTGACAAAGGTCAGAGTGGAAGAAATCTCTAACAACGTTTATTTTTTTACCTGTAAAAATTACTAGGATCGTTTCATGACAAATTTGTCGTTAACTTCACCTTTGCCACAGTTTTCAGCCATTCATCCAGAAAACATTGTATCCAGGGTACAGGCCGTGTTGGAAGAGTGCCGCCAAGCAGTCGACAATATAGTCGCGCATCCAGATCCTTTTGTTTGGGACAATCTCTGTCAACCACTTGCTGAGCTTGATAATCGACTTTCATGCCTTTGGTCTCCCGTTAGTCATCTGAATGCGGTAAAAAATAATGTAGCGTTACGAGAGGCCTACGAACAATGTTTACCATTGTTATCTGAATTCAGTACATGGCTAGGGCAGCACAAAAAACTATATCAAGCCTATCTTAGCTTGCAAACAGGGCCAACCTTTTCTGATCTGAATGCAGCACAGCGTAAAGTCGTTGAAAACATGCTACGGGATTTCAAATTATCAGGTATTGACCTCGCACCTGAGCAACAAGAACGTTACGGAAAAATCGCCGCTCGTTTATCTGAACTTGCTTCTACCTATAGTAATAATGTACTCGATGCAACTATGGGTTGGAGCAAATTAATTACCGATATTAATCAATTAAAAGGCCTGCCAGAAAGCGCCTTAGCCGCAGCAAAGATGATGGCAGAAGCTAAACAGCAGGAAGGTTGGTTATTCACGCTAGATATGCCAAGTTATTTGCCAGTTTTGACTTATGCTGATAATTCAGAACTACGGAAAGAAATGTATTCTGCATTTACTACCCGTGCCTCGGATCAAGGGCCAAATGCCGGTAAATGGGATAACAATGAAATCATGGAGGAGATGCTGGGGTTGCGTCACGAACTGGCGCAATTGCTAGGGTTTGCCAGCTATGCGGATAAATCACTGGCAACCAAGATGGCGGATAATCCACAGGAAGTACTGCGTTTTTTAACCGATTTGGCAAAACGCGCTCGTCCACAAGCGGAAAAGGAGCTAGCACAGTTACGTGTGTTCGCTAAGCAACAGGATGATGTTAGCGAACTGGCAGCTTGGGATATCACCTATTATGCGGAAAAACAAAAACAATATTTATTCTCAATCAACGATGAACAACTGCGCCCATATTTTCCTGTAGAGGGCGTACTGAAAGGCCTCTTTGAAGTAGTCAAACGAATTTATGGTACTGATACTAAAGAGCGGCAAGGTGTCGATGTGTGGCATCCAGATGTCCGCTTCTTCGATTTGTTCGATGCTAATGGAGCATTGTGCGGCAGTTTTTATTTAGATCTTTACGCCCGCGAAAATAAACGAAATGGAGCCTGGATGGATAGTTGTGTCGATAGCTTTCGTTTATCCAATGGTGAATGGCAAAAACCAGTGGCCTATTTGACCTGTAATTTTAATGGCCCTGTAGGTGATACGCCAGCCTTATTTACCCATGATGAAGTGGTCACCCTCTTTCATGAATTTGGTCATGGCCTGCATCATATGCTCACTAAAATTGATATTTCTGGTGTATCTGGTATCAATGGAGTGCCTTGGGATGCAGTGGAATTACCTAGCCAATTTATGGAAAATTGGTGCTGGGAACCGCAAGCATTAGCATTTATTTCTGGTCATTATCAAACACAGGAACCTTTGCCTCAAGAGATGCTCGACAAATTATTGGCCGTGAAAAATTATCACGCGGGACTATTTATTTTGCGTCAATTAGAATTAGGTCTATTCGATTTCCGTATGCATTATGAATATGATCCGGTGAAAGGGGCGCAAATTCTACCCATTTTGAATGAAGTGAGAAAAAAAGTAGCAATCACTCCGGCGCCAACCTGGGGACGTTTTCCACACTCTTTCAATCATATTTTTTCCGGGGGATATGCGGCTGGTTATTACAGCTATTTATGGGCGGAAGTTTTATCAGCCGATGCTTTTTCCCGTTTTAAAGAAGAAGGGATTTTTAATTCTGTTACCGGGCAATCTTTTCTCGAGAATATTTTATCGCTTGGTGGTTCGGAAGAGCCTATGATTTTATTCAAGCGCTTTCGGGGACGTGAGCCGCGGTTAGATGCAATGCTGCGTGATTACGGTATTCAATATGATGATGTAAAAAATAGCGCTATCCAAAATAACGTTATTTAACAATTGTGTCTTCCGCCGTTTGTGTTTAGCGGATAAGAGCTGCGTGTATACCCAATGAATTTCGAGTTACGGCAAGGGTGTGAGACCGATGAGAGTAGACATACTACGTGATTCGGCGAGCACCCGCAGCCAACGCCGCCGTAACTTGAAAGGCGAAGGGTATATCAGCCCAAGCGAGTGCTGTAGAATCGACATGAGTAAGATGAATATTTGTTTATTATGCGAGCCAGATGTTGATCCCAAAGCCTTATCAACGTTAGCTGAGCGTTGGGGGATCACTTCCGACGATAAGGCTATTATGGCATTGGTGCTAACGCCTGATAGACTTGAACTACGTAAAAGAGATGAAAAAAAGCTACATGGCATTTATGTGGATTTTGTTTCTGGGACTATGGCGCACCGGCGTTGTTTCGGCGGAGGGCGGAGTGAAGCGGTAGCTAAAGCTGTAGGTATCAAAAAAAATTATCGGCCAACGGTAGTAGACGCAACGGCAGGACTCGGACGAGATGCTTTTGTGTTAGCTTCATTGGGTTGTAATGTCAAAATGCTGGAACGGCATCCAGTTGTTGCTGCACTGCTAGACGATGGTTTGCAACGTGGCTATCAAGATGCCGAAATTGGTTTGTGGTTACGTGAAAGAATGACCTTACTGCATGCATCCAGTTTTACTAGTCTTTTGACAGATCTAGCTAACACAGTCTCCCGGCCGGATGTGGTGTATCTTGACCCTATGTATCCTCCCCGTGCCAAAAGTGCATTGGTAAAAAAAGAAATGCGTATTTTCCAGTCATTAGTAGGCGCCGATGAAGATGCGGATAATTTATTAGCGCCTGCTTGTGCCTTAGCACTCAAGCGGGTAGTGGTTAAACGCCCTGCTTATGCACCTCCTTTAGCTGGGATCTGTGCACAAGCAAGGATTCTCACTAAAAATCATAGGTTTGATCTCTACTTATATCCGCAGTCCTTCAAATTGCCGCTAGGCGGTTAGGGCGTGAGACCGATGAGCGTATCCCAATAGACCTCTTTGGAAACCGTAGTTCGTTATGCGGAGTCAAGGCGTCCGGCGCACAGCAACCTTCGTTAACACAGAGTACATGAGGATTGCGCGCACCGGGCAACGCAGGATCCGCGTCACGCAGTAGGTTTCCGAAGAGGTCTAATGAATTTCGAGTTACGGCAAGGTGGCAATCAGTCGAATCCCAGGAGTGTATATCCTTCGTCTTTGAAGTTGCCGCTAGGCGGCCAGAATGTGAGACCGATGAGCTAGACATTACGTGATTCGGCGAGCCGCCGCCGCTAACAACACGGCGGCTTTAAAGGCAAAGGGGATAAATCACCAATTATCATCGATATCCAAACGGGTTAAACCCTCGTATGCTAAAAAATAAACAAGTGGTCTTTGTCCAACTCAATCAGTATATAAAAACTTATCCGCCTGTGGCGCATATTATACGTGCTGTCGATCGTTTTAACGATCGGCTGGGTAGCCAATTCGGGGCTGCCATCACTTATTTTTCGGTTTTATCTTTAATTCCAATGTTAATGCTATCTTTTGCTGTTACAGGTTTTTTTTTAGCTTCCAATCCTTTCTTATTGACCGAATTAATTGAAAAAATCGTTAATAGCGTGAGTGATCCCACGCTGGCAACTACGCTGAAGAATATCGTCAATACTGCGGTGAAACAACGTACCACTGTTGGCTTAACCGGTCTGTCTATTGCTCTTTATTCTGGAATCAGTTGGATAGGTAGTTTATTACGTGAAGCTATCCGTGCTCAATCGCGTGATGTCTGGGAACGGAGCAGTGATGATAAAGAAAAGTTTTATTTCCGTTATATCAAAGATTTTATCTCGCTTATTGGTTTGCTGATAGCCTTAATCATTACACTCTCACTGACTTCGATTGCCGGTTCAGCGCAAGTGATGATTATAAATACGCTGGGTTTAAATGGAATTGAATGGTTACGACCACTTATGACCTTAGTCACTTTAGCTATTTCTATTACAGCCAACTGTTTATTGTTTATTTGGATTTTATGGATACTGCCTCGTCATCATCCTCAAAAAAAAGCTTTATTACGAGGTACTCTTATTGCCGCACTCGGCTTTGAGATCATTAAGTTTGTTATGACGATGATGTTACCTTATCTTACCAGTTCTCCTTCTGGCGCAGTTTTTGGCCCAATACTTGGGCTAATGGCATTTTTCTATTTTTTTGCACGCTTGACTTTGTTTTGTAGCGCCTGGATTGCTACAGCACAATATCCAAATAATACAATTGAGTCAGATAACCATCAGCGAATATCAAATACAGACTAAATAGTAGCAGGATTAGTTATAGCTAAATCATTTTAACTTGATTCTGTGTTGTCATCGCTTGCTGTACTATTTGTACTGTCTGTGCTCCGCTCCGCTTTGAATAAAATTAGATTGATTCGGCTATCATGCACCACGGAACCTGGCATTTGCGCTCCAGTGGTTTTTACAAGATAGTCTATTATCATGCTCTAAATTATTACCACATGTTAGCTAGCGCCGCGACTCCAACCAATATTCCTAAAGGTGAATACATAAAACGGGGGATCTTCACCGAGGGCAATAAAGAAGAATTCTTCGCAGGCATTAACGCCATTGATTCTGCTAATCGAGTTACTCCGTTGTAAAATTCATTAGCCTTTTTTGCTCGTAAGGTGAAGGCTGAGTTGACCTAGGAAAAGACAGTGCTAATGGATTTAATCGTAGAGGAGGAGCATGTAATTGAGAACTGAATATTCCTATCTTTTCAGGAGTAGTTGCATTTTTTTGTGTAGAGGAAATATTACTATCTGCAAATTAAGTATCGTTAATATTAAAAACAGAATTCTTTATCGTGATATTCATACTATGGCTCTCTATATTTTTGTTAACTATAATTCAATATATAAAAAAGATATTTTTTATATTACTTCTTTGCTAATAAATAAAAATATCTAGGCTAATTGAGGTGCTACTTTTTACGTGCTTACAATATTTTAAACGCATTTTCAATAAAATAGTATCGTGTAAAATAAATTCAGAATAGGTTATAAATTTTCCTTTTATAATGACTTCTTACATCCAGTAAATATCATCTTTTCCAAATAAAAAAATTCGGCGATAATATTAATTCCTTTTTGTATTTTCTTCTTCTTGTTTTTTCTGTACGGTAGATTTTTGGGCAGTGCATTCCAGCACCTGCGAAAGTTAGACACCTTGAGGTAGCAGCCAAATTTTACCATTATCAGGGATCGGATTAGCAAGTACTAAATCCGGATCTGCTCAATCAGATGGAAATACATCCTCTTCGCAGGAAAATGTTGCCTCATCCCTGTCAGTTCACTCTGTAAAGAATAATGATGCCAAGCTTCTGCTAGAGACGGCTGAGGGTTCGAAAGAATTAGCCGCTTGCCATTTTCTGATTAGTGCTTTTAAATATGCTCGGATTAAAAATCAAGGAAGTGTGGGGAGTGATGACATGTGGGCTATTGATGCTTTCCTTTCGGATCAAGGTTTCCCACCGCCAACTCAGGCAATGAGCAATCCTTCTGAAAGCACTCCATCTTTTGCGCCAGGCGGCAGCGCAGCAGGCAACCAGTCGCCAGATCCCGGTGCTCCCTCTGCTAGGACAGGGGACGATTTATAGCGTTAAACATATAGCCAAATCAGTTTAATTTGATTCTGCGTTGTCGTCGCTTGCCGTACTATTTGTACTGTCTGCACTCCTCCGCCTTGAATCAAATTAAACTGATTCGGCTATAACTCCGATAGTTCTATATCCTTTGCCTTTGAAGCCGTTGTGTTGTTGGCTGCGGGTGTTCGCCCGAATCATATATAGCCAGCATTGCTTGACAAAAATACTCAAAAATTTGTGTTAACTGCGTCAGCCAATTCGGCTAGCAATTTCTCGCTATCTTCCCAATTTAAACAAGGATCAGTGATAGATTGTCCATATGTTAAGGTTTTTCCAGCAGTGATTTCCTGCGCCCCTTCCTTTATAAAACTTTCTACCATTACACCGACTATTGCTGATCGGCCTGAGTGGCACGAGCGGATTTGATGGCCTATGTTTTTTGCTACCTTTAGCTGGTTACAATAGTCATTTTCACAATTGCCGTGACTGACATCAACCATCAAATAGGGCGATAATTGACATTTCCGTAATTTCTGACAAGCGGCACTAATATCAGTTGGGTAATAGTTTGGTTTTTGTCCTCCTCGTAAAATGATATGACCCGACTGGTTGCCTGATGTTTGGTATATTGCCATTTGGCCTCTGTGATCGGGCGATAGTAATACATGACGATTGCGTGCAGCCCGTACGGCATCAATGGCGATATCAACATTACCGTCAGTGCCGTTTTTAAAACCAATTGGACAGGGCAGGGATGAAGCCATTTTTCGGTGGGTTTGGCTCTCTGTTGTACGCGCACCAATGGCTCCCCAACTGATCAAATCGACAATATATTGGCCGGTGAACATATCTAAGAATTCGGTCGCGGTGGGTAAACCTAGCTCATTTATTTTTATTAATAAATCTCTGGCTGATCGGAGGCCTTGATTAACGTTATAACTGCCATCCAGTTGCGGATCAAAAATCATACCTTTCCAGCCAACAACGGTACGAGGTTTTTCGAAATAAGTTCGCATCACGATTTCCAATCGATCTTGATACTGATTGCGTAGTACAGAAAGACGGGTAGCATAGTCGAAGGCTGACTGAGGATCATGAATAGAGCAGGGGCCAATAACAACTAATAGACGCCGCTCTTCTCCTGTTAGAATTTTTTTGATCCGATTGCGTGACGTTGTCACGTTATCGGTGATAGCGTCAGAAGTCGGTAATTCCGTTGTCAGCTGTTGTGGCGTGATCAAGCTATCGATGCGCGCTGTTTGCCGCTCATCTTCTTTGGACATTATGACTCTCTACAAAATGCTGTAATAGGTGGTTATGACGCTAGTTTACCATCCAATCGACTGCCAAAGTAAGGTGTGATTTATGCCAGTACATTCTTAGCGCTATACCCTTCGCCTTTCAAGTTACGGTGGCGTTGGCAGCGATCTCTCATCCTCTGTCATGTACCGATTCGATTGATTGTCGCCTTGCCGTAACTCGAAATTCATGGGGTATAAAGAAGATTTTGAATAGGCTATTTTTTAACAAAAGAAATGATCAATTCTCCTGGTTTGACTTCTAGCCCTTTAGCCAGTTTTTTGGCGATGGCTTCTGCGGTGCTTTTATCTGCATTAAGCACGTAAACAGGCTGTTGATTAAAATATAATTTTAATGATTGATTGAGGTAGGGTATGAGCATTTTTATGGCCGATCCCATTTGTTCCGGCTGTACAACATAATCGGTTAAAGTGATCTCTTTGAGAAAGATAGCGCCTTTGTCACCATCAAATAATGGTTGGGTTTTCAACGTAAGTGTAATGTCTGCATTTTGTGATCCTAACAGCGAGCCAATAACCACTTTAGCATTAGCGGTGAGTTGTATTTCGTTTGGCGCAGTGTGCCCAATTTGGCTTTTTAATTGACTAAGGGTTATTTGGGCATCAAGTAGGCCAGGAAGCCCGATTTGTTTTTGATAATTGTTCTGACGTTGTAAAGCCTGATTAATTTTTTGTTCACTGATGCTATATTGCATCAACGATTTATAATTTATCATTATTACGGCAAAAAGCAGCGCCAGCGCAACATAAAGTAATTTTTTCATTATCATCTCATGTAAAGAAATGCTTTTAATAGCGGGGTGATTAATGGGCATTATACCCATCGCCTTTCAAGTTACGGCGGCGTTGGCTGCGGGCGCTCGCCGAATCACGTAGTCTATCTACGCTCATCGGTCTCACCCCCTTGCCGTAACTCGAAATTCATTGGGTATAGACTGCCGTGAGCGCATTATGCCTGATATGAAAGCCCACAGAAAGTTCTATAGCCGAATCAGACTGATCGCCTTGAGATGAGATGCATCGGTGAACTATTAGCACTACATTGGAAAATATGAATCTACTAAAATCTTTGGCGACAGTGAGTTCTATGACTATGTTCTCACGTGTATTGGGCTTCATCCGTGATGCGGTTTTGGCAAGAGTCTTCGGTGCAGGTATGACTACCGATGCTTTTTTTGTGGCTTTTAAATTGCCCAATTTGTTGCGCCGTATTTTTGCTGAAGGGGCGTTTTCACAGGCGTTTGTTCCTATTCTGGCTGAATATAAGAGCCAGCAAGGAGAAGAGGCGGCTCGCACTTTTGTCGCTTATGTGGCGGGATTATTAACATTGGTGCTAGCAATGGTTACCGTATTGGGTATGTTGGCGGCACCTTGGATTATTTTTATCACAGCTCCCGGTTTTGTCGATACTCCCGATCAATTTATGCTGACGTCTGCATTATTACGTATCACTTTTCCTTATATTTTGTTGATCTCACTCGCTTCATTAGTTGCTGCGATCCTCAATACCTGGAACCGTTTTTCTATTCCGGCTTTTGCCCCGGCTTTTTTAAATATCAGCATGATTGGTTTTGCTTTATTTGCTGCCCCCTATTTTCAACCGCCAGTGTTAGCATTGGCCTGGGCTGTGGTATTAGGTGGTGTGCTGCAATTGGGTTATCAATTACCGTATTTGAAAAAAATAGGCATGCTGGTATTACCGCGATTAGATTTGCGTAATGTTGGAGTGTGGCGGGTAATCAGACAAATGGGACCTGCTATTTTCGGGGTTTCTGTTAGCCAGATTTCGTTGATCATTAATACTATTTTTGCTTCTTTTTTGGTCTCAGGCTCTGTTTCTTGGATGTATTATGCGGATCGTCTCATGGAATTTCCCGCTGGGGTGTTAGGCGTGGCGTTAGGGACTATCTTATTGCCTTCGTTAGCGAAAAGTTTTTCCGCCGGTGATCATAATGCCTATTCGCGTTTAATGGATTGGGGATTACGCCTTTGTTTTTTGCTGGCATTACCCTGTACTATGGCGTTAGCTATTATCGCTAAGCCACTGATAATCGTTTTATTTCAATATGGTCAATTTAGTGCGTTTGATGCACTGATGACACAACGAGCGCTGGTGGCTTATTCCGTCGGTTTAATGGGTTTGATAGTGGTTAAAGTGTTGGCTCCCGGGTTTTATTCTCGCCAAGATATAAAAACCCCAGTCAGAGTTGCTATTGTTAGCTTAATTGCGACACAGATCATGAATTTACTTTTGATTGCCCCTCTACAACATGCAGGGTTGTCATTATCTATCGGTCTTGGCGCTTGTGTGAATGCCAGTTTATTGTATTGGCAATTACGTAAACAAAAAATTTATCAACCACAACCCGGTTGGGGGATGTTTTTGGGCAAATTACTGATAGCCGTATTGATAATGTGTATGGTATTGCTCGTGACTTTATCGCTAATGCCCCCTTGGGATAATGATGGGATGTTGTATCGGTTACTGCGTTTGTCTGGCGTGGTGTTTGTGGGGGCGGGATCTTATTTTTTAGCGCTCGGATTATTAGGATTCAGAACACGCGATTTTTCTCGAACTATCGCGTGAAATAAAGAAAAGATTGCGAGCACCGCGTAACGCCAAATTCACACCACGCAGTAGCGTTCTTTCGCCTTGAATGAAATTAAACTGATTCGGCTATATCAGCGCCGCTCAAGAAGATTTCAAACAGGCTCATCACATTTTTTCAACCGTTTGGATCCCTAAGACATCTAAACCTTGTTTTAGTGTTTTAGCGGTTAACAGCGCAAGTTTAAGGCGGCTTTGACAAGTTTGCTCGTTGCCTGCATTTAAAATAGGGCAATGTTCGTAGAAGCTGGAGAATAAAACGGCGAGATTATATAAATAGCTACACATAACGTGAGGCGTGCCATCTCGTGCAACTGTGGTAATGATTTCTTCAAATTGCAATAAACTCGTTGTTAATGCGGCCTCACGATCTTCGGTAATGATCACCGGTAAATTCAAATGTTCTTCATCGATGGCAGCGCGTTTAAAAATTGAAATGATTCGAGTATAAGCATATTGAATATAAGGCGCGGTGTTGCCATCAAAAGTTAACATATTATCCCAATCGAAGATGTAATCAGTGGTACGATTTTTAGATAAATCGGCGTATTTCAACGCCCCGATACCAACAGCATCAGCGATCTGTTTTAATTCTTGAGGGGATATGTCTGGATTTTTTTCACGAATCAACTTACCGGCGCGTTCAATGGCTTCATCCAAGAGATCAGCTAGCTTTATGTTCTCGCCTGTGCGGCTTTTAAAAGGCTTACCGTCTTTACCCAACATCATACCGAACATATGATGCTCCAGGGGCATTGATTCGGGAACATAACCTGCTTGACGCGCGATCTGCCAAATTTGTGTTAGATGCTGATGTTGACGAGAGTCCGTGTAATAAAGGATCCTATCAGCACCAAGCGTTTGGTAGCGGTATTTGGCGCAGGCAATGTCCGTGGTGGCATAAAGATAACCACCGTCTTCTTTCTGGACGATGACGCCCATCGGCTCGCCTTTTTTGTTTTTGTATTCACCGACGAATACCACTGTGGCGCCGTTACTCTCTACCGCTAATCCTTTCGTTTTTAGATCTGTAATTATACCCGGTAGCATTGGGTTATAGAGGCTTTCTCCCATTATGTCTTCTTTGGTGAGTGTGACATGCAAACGTTGATAGGACAGTTGATTTTGTTCCATCGTGATGTCAACCAGTTTGCGCCACATGCTACGGCAATGTTCGTCGCCCGCTTGTAATTTCACCACATACGCCCGCGCGTGTTGCGCAAATTCGTTATCTTCGTCGTAATTTTTTTTTGCCGCCCGGTAAAATTTTTCGAGATCGGATAGCGCCATATCATCGGCGTTTTCACGCTGCATTTTTTCTAAATAAGCAATTAACATCCCAAATTGCGTTCCCCAATCACCGACATGATTAGCACGAATGACATTATGCCCAAGCAATGTGAGTGTGCGAGCCGTGGCATCACCGATGATGGTGGAACGAAGATGACCGACGTGCATTTCTTTGGCGATATTGGGCGCTGAATAGTCGATAACAATGGTTTGTGGTATGACGGAGGTGAGGCCTAATTTTGGCGCTTTTAATATGTGGTCAACTTGTGTGGCCAACCATTGCCGATCGAGAAAAATATTGATAAAACCTGGCCCCGCGATTTCAATTTTTTGCGCGATACCTGCTAGGTCTAACCGTTGAACGATTTTATCCGCCAATTGACGAGGCGGTATATTCAACATTTTAGCGACACTCATCACCGCATTAGCTTGATAATCGCCAAATTGCGGTTTAGCCGATTGGCGAACCTGAGCATCTGTATCTGGGGAAGCCCCTGCGGCAATCATTGCCTGATTAATTTTATTTGAAAGAAGTGCCTGAATATTCACCGAATTACCTTAATGAAAGAAAAACTACACTTGCTATGCCTTGCTGGCGATGATTTTAACACCCACTTTACTAACGCGCTCAGCGTTCATTTCAGCAATGGTCCAAATTAAACCATCCCATTCAACTTGATCACCAATAACCGGTTTTCCTCCCAACAGATGAATAACAAATTGCCCTAGGGTTTGTTGGTTATCGGCGCCTTCTTCTAAATTTAGGCCATAAATATGGGAGATTGCTTCCAGTTTGGCATCGGCTTCTAGAATAAAATCACCAAAAAATCGTTCATCAAGCTGAATGCTCGGTGTTTTGCTAAAAAGTTTACCTAGGGCAGGTAAATCATGTTCATGGCCGATAACACATAAAATATCACCTTCTTTTAAGCGAGTTTTACCGGTGGGATGTAGTAGATCTTTGCCACGAAATAGGGCTGCTATACGTGTTTTTTTTGGCATTTCTAAATCACGAAGCGCGGCTCCGATACACCATTTATCGGAGCTGAGTTGATAAACAAACTGTTCCCATTGATTATTAATATCAATGTCTAAGCCGACACGTGAAACGGGTGCGAGTGCAGGTGGCACAACCAGTTTCGTTTTACGTGCGGCAAACGATAAAGTGGTTCCTTGCAGTAACAGAGATACCAATACGACAAAAAAGGCCACATTAAAAAATAAATGTGCGTTGGATAATCCTGCCATCATGGGGAAAACCGCTAGAATGACAGGCACCGCGCCGCGTAATCCCACCCACGAAATAAAGATGCGTTCGCGGAGATTAAAACTGCGAAACGGCAATAATCCGATGAAAACTGAAATGGGTCGCGCGAATAAAATCATCCATAGGGAAAGTATTAACGCGGGGATAGCGATGAGCAATAACTCACTTGGATTAAGGAGTAAACCCAATACAATAAACATACCTATTTGACTGAGCCAAGCAAGTCCATCGAATGTTTGCAAGATACCATAGCGGTTACGTATGGGTCGGTTACCTAATGTTAATCCACAAAGATATACCGCTAGAATGCCGCTGCCATTGATTGCGGTGGTTAAGGCAAATATAGCAATCCCTCCGCTGACGGCGAGCAGGGGATAAAGTCCATTAGCCAGTTCCATGCGGTTGATGAGTGACAGTAAAAGAAAACCACCGCCTAGACCAATCAATATTCCTAAACCAAATTGCTGTAATAAATGAACTAAAAATATCCAACTTAAGTGGCTTTCTCCGGCTGAAATCATGGCGATTAAGGTAATAGTCAGAAAAACCGCCATGGGATCGTTGCTGCCAGATTCGATCTCCAAAGTCGCGCTGACTCGTTCATTGAGCCCTTTTCCGCCCAATAAAGAAAATACCGCCGCGGCATCGGTGGAACCAATAATAGCGCCAATTAATAGGCCTTGAATAATATCTAAATTAAATAACCAAGCGGCGGCCAATCCTGTCAAACCTGCGGTAATGACCACACCGATGGTCGCCAGTGAGAGTGCTGGCCACAATGCAACCCGAAACGACGATGCTCGCGTGCGCATACCACCGTCGAGTAAGATTACCGCCAGTGCTAAATTGCTTACCAGATAAGCAACAGGATAATTATCGAAGGGTATGCCGCCAATGCCGTCGCCTCCTGCTAACATGCCGATAGCGAGGAAGATGACCAAAATTGGAATGCCTAAGCGGGACGATAATGAACTCAGTAAGATACTCGCTCCCACCAATGCTGCACCAATCAAGAAAAGGTTGTTGATAGTGATGGCGTCCAAAGTGGGTGAGCTCCTGGATGGGTAGAATGATGAATGAAAGCTATTGTATTGATACCGGATGAAATAGGATTATACACGTAAACGCGTCAATGCAAGTTAAAGAAAGATTTAATTTAAATAATTAAATCAATACATCTTGACCAGAACAGAATAGGGTTTTAATTATACATCGAAGGTTGCCCTGCTGGTCGAGTTTTAAAACGTCTGTGTAACCACATATATTGATCGATGGCGCCAATAATCTGTTTTTCTACCAGCTTATTCATAAAAGCTGCTGTTTCTATTTTATTGCCTATCGGGAAATTTTCCACTTCGGGTTGTATGATAACCTGATAGCCCTTACCATTAGCTAAACGATGTGGAGTAAAGGGAATGACTGCCGCTTTAGCCATACTGATTAATAAATAGCTACCGGTGGTGGTTGCTGCCTGATCAACGGCAAATAAAGGAACAAACACGCTGTTACGCGGGCCATAGTCATGATCTGGAGCATACCAAATAATTTCGCCTTGTTTTAGATTGCGCACCATGTCTTTGAGATCTTTACGATCAATTACTGCCTTATTAGAGCGTAGCCTACCCCAAGTTTGTATCCACTCCATCACTTTATTGTTATGGGGTCGGTAAACACCAATGCCAGGTATGTTTATGCCAATAATACGTGCTCCTAGTTCTAAGGTGAAAAAATGTAGGCCAACCAGTAATACCCCTTGGTTTTGATATTTTAATTTGGCTTGCTGAAGATGTTCTAGCCCGCTAATCGAACTCCAGCGTTTAATACGCCAATCTGGCCAAAACCATGCCATGCCTGTTTCGAATAAACCGAGTCCAGCGGCCTCAAAATTTTTTTTGACTAGCTGATCACGATCAGTTTTAGACATATCAGGAAAGCAAAGCGCTAGATTTCTTTGTGTAATAGACAGCCTCCTTTTAAGAAAATGCATCGAAAAACGCCCAAGCAAAGTACCGAAGCGATAAATGACAGGGTAGGGAAGCAGTACTAACAGGTAAAGAAGGCTTAGACCGAACCAGGTGAGCCAATAGCGTGGGTGGAGTAGTGAACGGTTAAAAGGAGGGGGTTGTTGTATCATATGTTTTCAGTATCATAAATTAACAGTGAGTATATACCCTTTGTCTTTGAAGTTGCCTTCGGCTGCCAGCGACCGACCGATGAGCGTGGACATACCATTAAGGCGAACACCCGCAGCCAACAGCTTCAAAGACGAAGGGTATGAGTTGCAAGAAGTCTATTTTAGCAATGTCGTAAGCACTTTAGCAAAATTCGCCGTAAATCCTCGCTCAAATAGGGAGAGGAGCAGTCTAATAATATTAATCATCTCAGAAAAAACAGGAAATCACCCTATGTCTGTGTTACATAATCGTATTTCTAATAAGGAACTTAAAGCGCGCATGTTGCTGGAAACGAAGCCACGCACCACGGTTTCTTTTTATCGATACTTTACCTTGGCAGAGCCGCAGGTATTCCGCGATCATCTCTATCGTCAATTTGTTAAATTAGGGGTGTTTGGCCGGGTTTATGTTGCTAATGAAGGGATAAATGCGCAAATCAGTGTACCTACTGAGCGTTATGATGATTTTAAAAATACGTTATTTAACGCTCATCCGGCATTAGAGCAAATACGTTTAAATGTGGCACTTGAAGATGATGGTAAGTCATTTTGGGTACTACGGATGAAAGTGCGTCAGCGTATAGTCGCCGATGGCATTGAGGATGAGAATTTCAATCCAGCCAATACAGGCCACTATCTCCAAGCCGATCAGGTTAATCAGATGCTTGATGATCCTAATACACTTTTTGTTGATATGCGTAATCATTATGAATACGAAGTGGGGCATTTTGAAAATGCGATAGAAGTTCCTTCTGATACTTTTCGTGAACAATTGCCAATGGTTGTTGATATGCTACAAAAGGATAAACAGAAAAATATTGTTATGTATTGCACCGGTGGGATCCGTTGTGAAAAGGCCAGTGCGTATATGCGTTATAGTGGTTTTAAACATGTCTATCATGTTGAGGGGGGGATTATTGAATATGTTCGTAAAGCGAAAGAGCAGGGCTTAGCTTTAAGATTTAAAGGTAAAAATTTTGTTTTTGACGAACGAATGGGGGAACGTATTTCGAATGATATCATCGCGCATTGCCATCAATGTGGTGAACGCTGTGATACACATACAAACTGTAAAAATGCAGGGTGCCATTTGTTATTTATCCAGTGCTCTCATTGTCAGCAAAAATTGGCAGGATGTTGTAGTAAAATTTGTCAAGAAGAGTTAGCGCTACCGGTTGAGGAACAACATCGCCGTCGTGCTGGGCGCCAAAACGGCATGAAGATTTTTAACAAGTCTAAGCAATTATTACAGACTAATATGCCTATGTTATCGTCGACGAAACTTGAACAGTAAAAATAGAGTGCCATTAATATCATTATTTGATGTTACGTTTTGTTGAGTTGATTGTTGATGAGATACTAGAACTTAAAAATAGTTTATCAGTATAAATATTTTAAAATATTGTAGATAAAGCATAATTCCAGTCTATTCCTTACCTTTATTTTTTCTGTTATATGTCTCTTATAGCAATAGACGGTACTATCACTGATATTTAATTTTTTGGCGATACAACAGTTAGGCATCTTAGTTATCCAATAATAGATTACGCTTTGTTCCTGCGGACTAAAAAACGGCACTAGACAAAAATTCGATGGATTGTAGTAAGCCATTTTGGCACTATTTAGACGTGTAATGCGATTTAATAATGCCGGCAAGCGTTTTTTGGCTAAGATAGAAACGGTATTCATCAGTGGAACCGGTGTATCACTAAATGGGTAAGCGGTATTAAGATAAATATACATTTTCTTGTTACCACAACAATGTATAAATTCTTCTAACAAAGGACAGCGGCCACCATAACTACAGTATTGTGTTAAATTAACTATCACGATATCTGGATCAAAATCTTGTATGCTGAATGAAGCCTGTTCGATGGTTGCTGTCTCCATCAATTTTACTGCAGGGTTATTATTTAAATAAGCATGAACACCGCAACGAGTGTAATAACACTCATCGATAATTAATATTTTCATACACAACATCCTTGCTTTACGAGTAAGTATGGATTGCAGAAAGGAATCAATCCATGCTCCCAAATACTGACTCGCAATTTTAAAATCCGCTTATAATTGGATAATTTGAATTAATCATTGAGTTTATTTAATTAATCGACCTAAAAAATATAGCCTAAATAATAAAATTTACTACTGAAAATTTAGCACTATGTCAAATATACTGCGCTTATTTTTTGCAAAATGCAGAGGGTAATGCTGAATTGATATATTACGCTAATTTAATTGTTATTAATTGACCAATCCATCTTTTGCCCGGCTAAGAAAGGAATAATAGAGGTTTCTCCTGTCTTGATTTCCATTGGCTGGAGTGGCGAAGGTGTTTTTACTAATGTAATAACATCTTCGTTTGGATCCAAGCCATAAAAATGAGGGCCATTGAGTGAACAAAATGCTTCTAAATGTTTCAGCGCGTTTAGTTCTTCAAATACTGTGGCGTAAATGGGCAATGCGACAGGGGCATTAAATATTCCTGCACAGCCACAGGCTGATTCTTTACGATCTTTGGTATGGGGAGCGGAGTCAGTACCAAGAAAAAAGCGATTGCTGCCACTGGCGACGGCCGCCCGCAATGCTTTTTGGTGGCGACTGCGTTTTAATATCGGCAAACAATATAGATGAGGACGAATACCGCCAACCAACATATCATTACGATTAAACATCAAATGTTGTGGGGTAATGGTCGCGGCAATATAATCGCCTCCAGCTAAGACATAATCAACTGCATCGTTGGTGGTGATATGCTCAAATACGATTTTTAATGTGGGACATTTTTTACGAATGGGCTCTAATATGTCGTCGATAAATCGCGCCTCACGATCAAAAATATCTATTTCTTTGTTTGTTACTTCACCATGAACCAACAGGGGCATCCCCAGTTCTTGCATTTTTTCAAATAACGGATAAAGAGCAGGAATATCAGTCACGCCCTGATTAGAATTAGTGGTGGCGTTAGCAGGATAAAGCTTAGCAGCAGTAAAAACGTTTTCTTTAAAACCTTTCTCCAGTTCCTCGGGCAGTGTGCTGTTTGTTAGATAGCATGTCATTAATGGCGTGAATTTATGTCCGCAAGGGAGCGCGGCCAAAATACGATTTTTATAAGCTATCGCCTTATCAACGGTTGTGATCGGCTCTTCTAAATTTGGCATCACTATTGCCCGAGCAAAAACCTGGCTGGTGTAAGGCAGAACGGTTTTGAGTATGTCACCATCACGTAAGTGCAGGTGCCAGTCATCTGGGCGGCGAATTTTTAATTTTTCGTGTTCTGTGGTCATTAAAGTGGCTCATTGTTGAATAATAGATGAAAAAACAACCCCGCCTTAAAAATGCGGGGTTGTGAATACGTTTTAGGGCTGAGTTGTCATAATGGCGTTATTTCGATACTGCGGGCTTAGTTGCTGGTGCGCCTGCTTGGTTAACTGCGGCATGAGCACCGGCAGAGCCTTTACCAATAAAGTCAAATGAAGCTCTTTTCCAATCACTTTGGATTGGAATTGGTGCGGGTTGGACATAGTCTGCTGTAGGTGCCCTAGTCATAGGTGCGCTAGCATGATGTTTATACCCTTCGCCTTTGAAGCCGCCGCGTTGTTGGCTGCAAGTGTTCGCCGAATCACGTAGTTGTCTACGCTCATCGGTCTCACACCCTGGCCGCCTAGCGGCAACTTCAAGGGCTGTGGGTATAAATAACATGCCTGATGGATATAAATTTTCTTGTTTGGCGATTACCCTCACTTCAGGTTCATTCACCAAAGGTGGGATAACAATGACTGGGATTTGTGATTTGATAGTATTTTCTACTGTTAGTAGGGGCGATTCAGTTACCATAGGCTCTTGTTGTTCTGTTGGCTCGCTTGGATTTACTAGTGGATAACTTATCCACACTTTACCAGAAGCCATCTCCGGTGATGCGAAAGCACCTGCTAATGGCATAGAGGATTGAGCAGGATAACGTTCATCACGATAGCGGCGCCGACGTTGACCACTAACACGAAGATGACGAGGCGAACGACGCGAGCGGCGTGGTATGCCATTCTCGTTGTGAGTGCCGTCATGGGTGATTTCGTCACTCTCTGTAACCGTTGAAACCGTCATTGTAGGTAACGGTTTCAGGTCTCTTTTAAGATTATCGATTGACGTGTTTTCAATAAGGTTAACCTCGGCAACAGGGATATCTCTCTCTTTCTTTTGCAGAGTAGCGGTATTATCAGTGTCTATTTTATCAACAGAATGACAGCGTATTTTTTGACTCAACGGGCGTCGTTGACGACGAGGCATAACTGTTCGTTGTGGCTCTTCGTCAAGTTGATTTGTTTGTACCGTGGTAGGGAGCGGGGTTTTAATCTCTGCCGTTAACACTTTACGTTTATCATTTTGTTGTCGACGCGGTTGTTGATTTTTACGCTGTGTTTTATTGGTATCTACTGTGGTTTCGATTGCAGGAGCGGGTGATATTGGCCGCTTGTTATGACGCTGTTCTCGATTTTCTTCATTTTCTTCATTTTCTTCATTTTCTTCACGTACATTACGTTCTCCTCGGTCTTTACGTCCACTGCCTTGACGCCTTAGATCTCGGCGATCATTATGACGTGTTTCGGTCGTATTAGGAGCGATATTTTGAATCGATTTTGCTTCTTGGGATTGAAGCGAAGGAGTAAACCAGGCTTTTAAATGATGGAATAGTCGTTGTAAGAGATTCATTGACGTGTCATCAAAAGGTGATGATGCCACTGATTTAGTGCGCATTTGCCTTTGCTTTGGCGCCATTGATGCTGTATTTGCCGATTTTTTAACAGCAGTTATTTCAGGGGATGAGGAAGCTTCAGGCAGTGGTAAGGCGGATAATGCAGGTTGCTCTCGTTGTTTACGTTCGTTGGGTGTTTCTTCCTGCGCTGCTGTTGTTCCTGCATTATATTGTTGTGCCAGCATATAACTAATGGTTGTATTTTCTTCACCTTTACGGATCCGTGATACGGCGTAATTTGGTGTTTGCATATTTTCTGTAGGAATGATAATAGCCCGAACACCGTTAGTCCGATTTTCGATTGCGTTAATGGAATCACGTTTTTCGTTGATAAGATAAGAGGCAATTGGAACCGGAACTATGGCATGAACTTTGACTGTATTTTCTTTTAGTGCTTCTTCTTCAATTAAACGTAAAATTGATAGTGATAGAGATTCATTGTCGCGAATACTGCCGGTACCAGTACAGCGTGGACAAACGTGATGGCTTGATTCTCCTAGCGATGGATTGAGGCGCTGGCGGGACATTTCTAGCAAACCGAAACGAGAAATACGACCAATTTGAATGCGAGCCCGATCTTGATGTACGGCCTCACGTAGGCGTTGTTCGACGTCACGCTGATGACGTATTGGCGTCATATCAATAAAATCGATGACGATCAATCCACCCAGATCGCGCAAACGAAGTTGGCGTGCAATTTCCTCGGCAGCCTCTAAATTGGTATTCCGTGCCGTTTCTTCAATATCACCGCCCTTCGTTGCACGAGCTGAATTAATGTCGATAGCAGTTAATGCTTCGGTGGTATCCACAACGATAGAGCCACCCGATGGTAAACGTACTTCACGCTGAAAGGCTGATTCAATTTGCGATTCAATTTGATAATGACTAAATAAGGGCGTTTCTCCATCATAGAGTTTCATTTTTTTGATAAAATCAGGGCGACCTAGATCAGTAATATGTTTTTCGGCGAGCTTGAGGGTTTTGGGGTTATCAATCAGTATTTCGCCGAGATCCTGGCGCAGATAATCACGAAAAGCACGAACGATAACGTCACTTTCCTGATGGATTAAAAATGGTGCTGGGCGTCCTTCGGCTGCTTTTTTAATAGCCTCCCAATGTTGTAAGCGGAATGACAAATCCCATTGTAGGTCTTTCGTATTTTTACCAAGCCCCGCAGTGCGAACGATAAGCCCCATGCCATCAGGTAATTCTAATGTTGATAAGGTGGCTTTAAGTTCTGTACGTTCTTCCCCTTCGATACGACGAGAAATCCCGCCTGCCCGTGGATTATTGGGCATAAGAACTAAAAAACAGCCTGCTAAGCTGATAAAAGTAGTTAATGCAGCGCCTTTATTGCCCCGTTCTTCTTTGTCTATCTGAACGATAACTTCTTGGCCTTCATGCAGAACATCTTTAATTTTAGGGCGTGTGTTAGAATAATGATCACGAGAAAAGTACTCGCGAGAGATTTCTTTTAGTGGCAAAAAACCGTGTCTATCTGCACCATAATCAACAAAAGCAGCCTCTAGGCTTGGTTCAATTCGGGTGATTTTACCTTTATAAATATTTGCTTTTTTTTGTTCATGGCCGGTGCTTTCGATGTCTAAATCATAAAGCTGTTGTCCGTTTACAAGTGCAACCCGCAACTCCTCCTGCTGAGTCGCGTTAATCAACATTCTTTTCATCTTACTTACTCGTTCTTTTTTACATTAGCATTAAAACTGCGGGAAAATAACCTTTCATGGCCGAATAAACAGAGCAAACAAGGTCTTCTAACGGCACTGCTAACTTGACGACAGCGACAGTGCTTGAATTTAGGGACATTATCTCAATAGACCTATTTTTCCTTTTGAAAAATAGCGTCTTAAGTATAAACCCGCTTAATGAATTGATTTTCCGGATCGGGGGTTCCCCGCAGCCCGCTCATCGCTTGATTTCACATTACGTCTTACGCCATTGCTGCGTTTTTGTATGATCAGGCAAACTTCATTAGACTTTTTGTATAACCTACTGCGTGGTGTGAATTCTAGGTTACGCGGTGCTCAGCATTTTAATCACAGTGGTTGCTGGGCTCCGTGCGCCTTGATTTCGTACCACGAATAGCGGTTTTGCAAGCAGTCTATACCCTTCGCCTTTGAAGCCGCCGCGTTGTTGGCTGCGGGCGGGTGCTCGTCGAATCATGTAGTCTATCTACGCTCATCGGTCTCACGCCCTGGCCGCCTAGCGGAAACTTGAAGGACTGTGGGTATACCCTTCGCCTTTCAAGTTACGGCTGTGTTGGCAGCGATCACTCATCTTTTGTCATGCATTACCTGGATGCGATTGATTGCCGCCTTGCCGTAACTCGAAATTCATTGGGTATATTAGTAATCATTAATTGTTAAACTAGTAGTAATCATTAATTGTTAAACTAGACTTCTTTCTAAACTTGCTCCGTGACGCGGATCCTGCGTTGCCCGGTGCGCGCAATCCTCATGTACTTCATGTATACTCCGGTTGCTGTGCACCCTGTGCCTTGACTTAGCATAACGAACTACGGTTTGGAAAGAGGCCTACTTAAATAAAAATAGCGTATAAACGTATTTTTAATCGACAATTTAGTAGTTAAGCACAGAAAGAGGAGTGTCGCTAATTACTTGGTATATTTAGGATTACTAATTATGAAAACGGATAATCCATTATAGTACAATTAATCGATATTGCTGCCGATGACGTTGATCAACGGATTGATAACTTTTTGCTCGCTAGATTAAAAGGTGTGCCGAAAAGTATGATTTATCGCATTGTACGAAAAGGAGAAGTGCGCGTTAACAAAGGGAGAATTAAACCAGAATATAAATTACAGAATGGTGATCGAGTACGTATCCCACCGGTGCGAGTGGCCGAACGTGAAACCCGAACGCTCTCGGTGAAACTGAATAAAATTTCATCACTTCCCGACCGTATTTTGTTTGAAGATGATGCTTTGTTGATATTGAATAAACCTTTTGGAATCGCAGTGCATGGTGGAAGTGGGGTGGATTTTGGCGTAATAGAAGCATTACGCGCGCTACGGCCTGAAGCCCGTTTTTTAGAGTTGGTACACCGTTTAGATCGTGATACGTCAGGTGTATTGTTGATCGCCAAAAAACGCTCTGCTTTGCGCGCGTTACACGAACAATTACGTCTTAAAAAAATACAAAAAGATTATTTAGCATTGGTAAAAGGTCATTGGCCATCTAGCTGCAAAAAAGTACAGGCACCTTTATTGAAAAATGTGCTACAAAATGGTGGCCGAGTGGTGAAAGTTAGCAGTGAAGGTAAAGTATCAGAAACACACTTTAAGGTTGAAGAGCGTTTTGAATATGCCACTTTGCTGAAAGCGAGTCCAATAACCGGCAGGACACATCAGATACGTGTACATACTTTGCATAGCGGTCATCCGATTGCTTTTGATAACCGTTATGGTGATCGAGAATTTGACCGTCATCTGCAAGATACTGGCCTCAATCGCTTATTTTTGCATGCGGCGACATTATGCTGTCAACATCCGTTGGGAGGAACTTTATCTATCGAAGCACCTTTGGATGATCAATTACGTCATTGCCTGCAAATTTTACGTAAAAAATCTCCTTTTCTTTGACGCTAAATTATCCGGTATGCCGTAAAATCTCGGCTTTTATACCCAATGAATTTCGAGTTACGGCGGCTGCCAGGGCGACCGACCGATGAGCGTAGATATACCATAAAGGCGAGCGCCCGTAGCCAACAGGCTTCAAAGGCGAAGGGTATATAAGGCATGGTTTTCCAGCTAACCTGGTGTTAGAATGCGCGGCTAGCAGCGAAAACTTCGTCATATCTATGACGGCAATCAGTATCGCAGGGCATGCTTAATGCCGCGCTGAATATCAGGCAGCAAAGCATATTTGAATTACAGGCGGCGGGTCTCGTCGTCTCTGCCCATGGAGGCCGAGTAAGAGCTTATTCGAAATCTGCTTTGAGCTGCGCTTAGACAAGGAAAAAACGAGTGAAAAAAGCGCAGTTGTCTTTTTTGTACAAAACAAGAGATTTCGAATAGGCTCTAGACTTGTCATGCACAAGTGACGGTCTGTGAAGTGGGAAGCCTTGTCCAATAGGACGGGGAGCAGTCACTATGGCGATCTTATGCAAAATGTAAAATTACCTCTGACAGTTAATGTACTTCGTAGTGCTCAAAAGCGTTTAGATTATGTTGGCGTCTATTTTGCCGAGCAGGTAACTCGTGTTGCTGAGGCTGTGGTGAGTTTAGATAGTCATGTTGATGTCTCTTTATCGTTTGCGCTTGATGATCAAGGGTTAGCGGTTATTACGGGTAATGTTGGGATTGAGGTAACATTGCTATGTCAGCGTTGTGGTGGCACCTTTCATCATCATATTCATACCAGCTACTGCCTCAGTCCTGTTGTTAATAATAAGAAGCAGGGTAGTGATGAATGGATTACAACGTTACCGGCGGCGTACGAGCCTATTGATGTTAATGAATTGGGTGAAGTGGATTTATTGGCAATGATTGAAGATGAAATTATTCTTTCACTGCCGATAATACGCATGCATGAATCTAAACACTGTGATATCTCTGCCACGGAAATGATATTTGGTGAATTACCTGAAGAGACAAACCAATCTAATCCATTTGCGGTATTAACAAATTTAAAGAAAAAAATTAAGGAGTAACCATGGCCGTACAACAAAACAAACCCACTCGTTCCAAACGTGGTATGCGTCGTTCACATGACGCGCTGACTGTTGGCACGCTTTCTAAAGATCAAACCTCCGGTGAAATTCACCTGCGCCATCATATTACGAAGGAAGGCTATTACCGTGGTAAAAAGGTTGTTTTTCCGACAGTACATTTGTCGACCAAAAAATCAGCGGTTGAAACGCTAGCAATTAGAGTGGATGCAGCGAAGAAAAAGTGCCTAGCAAAAGATGTCGCATCGTGAAGACTAAAAAAATCAAATATTAAATGGAATAGAATAGAGCGTTGGCATAAGGTCAGCGTTTTTATTTTTATGAGACTGCTTGCAGGGGTAGCTATCTAATTCACAACTCAAGTTGTTGCTAATGGCAAAACCTATCGCTGTTATACCCACAGCCCTTCAAGTTGCCGCTAGGCGGCCAGGGATGAGACCCGTTGAGCGTAGATAGACTACGTGATTCGGCGAACACCCGCAGCCAACAACGCAGCGGCTTCAAAGGCGAAGGGTATAAAGCATGCCTTTGCCGATTTGTTATGATAGTAAAGTGTTACAATAGACCTCTTTCCAAACCGTAGTTCGTTATGCGAAGTCAAGGCGCCCAGGGCACAGCAACCTTCATTGCCATAAGTACATGAGGATTGCGAGCACCGGGCAACGCAGGATCCGCGTCACCTAGTAGGTTTGGAAAGAGGTCTAATAAAGGGTGGCCGATAATAAAATGAACACTAAGATTCTCGGGACGGGGAGTTATCTGCCCGCAGAAGTGCGTAGCAATGCGGACTTAGAAAAGATGGTGGATACCACCAACGATTGGATTGTGACTCGTACTGGTATAAAGGAAAGGCGGATTGCCAAAGCTCATGAAACCGTGGCTAGCATGGGGTGCCATGCTGCCAAAAAAGCATTAGAGATGGCACAAAAAGTACGAGAACCTAAAAAATTCGATGAAAATGATATTGGCTTAATTATTGTCGCTACGACTTCTTCGAGTCACGCTTTTCCAAGTTCAGCCTGTCAAATACAGCAAATGCTAGGGATTAAAGATGCTATTTCTTTTGATCTAGCAGCGGCCTGCTCTGGCTTCATTTATGCTCTCAGTGTTTCTGATAAATTTATCAAAAGTGGTACGGTAAAAAATGCGTTGGTGATTGGTTCTGATGCCCTTAGTCGTATGCTTGATGAACAAGATCGTGGCACAGTCATTTTATTTGGTGATGGTGCTGGAGCGGTGGTGTTGAGTGCATCAACAGGCTCTGATATTGATCGCACCCTACCATCCGATATTCTTTCAACATATTTGCACGCCGATGGTCGCTCTGGGAATCTATTGGCACTGCCTCATCAGCATTCTCAAGATCAGCCCGCCTATCTCACTATGAAAGGGTGCGAGGTGTTTAAAATTGCAGTTAATGAATTAGCGAAGATTATCGATGAAACGCTAAAGGCGAATGATATCTGTCATAGCCAACTAGATTGGTTGATACCTCATCAAGCGAATTTACGTATTATTAAAGCAACGGCTGAAAAATTAAAGATGGACATGGAAAAAGTGGTGATCACCTTAGATCAGCATGGTAACACTTCTGCCGCGTCGGTGCCTTCGGCGTTAGATGCAGCAGTGCGTGATGGAAGAATTCAACGCGGGCAACTGTTACTACTGGAAGCCTTTGGTGGTGGTTTTACCTGGGGTTCAGCGTTGATTCGTTTTTGATTTATATACCCTTCGCCTTTGAAGCCGCTGCGTTGTTGGCTGCGGGTGTTCGCCGAATCACGTAGTCTATCTACGCTCATCGATCGGTCGCCCTGGCAGCCGAAGGCAACTTCAAAGACGAAGGGTATAAAATAGGTGAATAGCAATGTCAAAATTCGCGATAGTCTTTCCAGGACAAGGCTCTCAGGCAGTGGGGATGTTAGCGGAGCTAGCGGCTCAATTTCCACTTGTTAAAGAAACATTTAATGAAGCCTCATCGGTATTAGATTACGATTTGTGGCAGTTAGTGCAACAAGGGTCGATAGAAGAGTTAAATAAAACTTGGCACACCCAGCCTGCCTTGCTTGCTGCCTCGGTGGCTATTTGGCGGCTTTGGAATGCGCTACGAGAACAGCATAAAGCGAATCATCCCCTTATCATGGCGGGTCACAGTTTAGGTGAATACTCTGCTTTAGTTTGCGCGGGAGTGTTAGATTTTAAACAAGCTATCAGCTTGGTTGAACTGCGTGGTAAATTGATGCAAGAAGCGGTACCTGTAGGCACTGGTGCCATGTCTGCCATCATTGGTTTAGATGATGATACCGTTAAGCAAGTTTGTGCCGCATCAGCGCAAGGGCAGGTAGTGTCACCGGTTAATTTTAACTCAGCCAATCAAGTGGTTATCGCTGGCAACAAAGCAGCGGTAGCGAGAGCAGAGCTTGCCTGTAAACAGGCGGGTGCAAAGCGCGTGTTATCCTTACCCATTAGTGTTCCTTCTCACTGCATACTAATGAAACCTGCTGCAGACAAAATGGCCGTTGCGCTTGAGAAAGTCACCTTCAATTCACCTCATTATTCAGTGGTAAATAATGTAGATGTTCGGGTAGAAAGCTCGCCGACGGCTATTCGTAACGCTTTGGTACGTCAAATTTATAGTCCGGTTCGTTGGGTCGAATCTGTTAAATATATTGAAAAACAAGGTGTTGAATGTTTGCTAGAAATGGGGCCTGGTAGTGTTTTGGGTGGTTTGAGCAAACGTATCATTACTACATTGGTGACAGAATCAGTCAATGATGTTGCTTCGCTGGTATCTGCGTTAAAACATTAATTAGAAAGAGGATGACATGAGCTTTGAAGGAAAATTTGCCCTGGTAACGGGTGCTAGCCGTGGTATAGGTCGCGCCATCGCAGAGTTATTGGCTGAACGTGGTGCTACGGTGATTGGTACTGCAACCAGTGAAGAGGGGGTGAAAAAGATAAATGATTACGATTACCTGATCGATAAAGGTAAAGGTTTTGTATTGAATGTTAGTGATTGTGCGTCGATCAATAAATTCGTGGAAGAGGTTATCGCTGAATATAAATCAATTGATATTTTGGTGAATAATGCAGGTATTACCTGTGACAGCTTGTTGCTGCGCATGAAAGATGACGACTGGTGTAATGTTTTAGAAACTAATTTGACTTCCGTATTTCGCTTATCAAAAGCAGTACTGCATAATATGATGAAAAAACGTTTTGGTCGTATTATCACTATTGGTTCTGTGGTGGGTTGTACTGGTAATGCCGGGCAGGCTAGCTATGCGGCTACTAAAGCGGGTATTATTGGTTTCAGTAAGTCGTTAGCACGTGAAGTGGCTTCACGTGGTATCACGGTTAACGTGGTCGCACCGGGTTTTATCGAAACCGATATGACCAAAAAATTGACATCCGAGCAACGTGCAGGCATTTTAGCGCAAATTCCCGCTGGTCGGCTTGGGAAAGTTGAAGAAGTTGCCAGCGCTGTTGCATTTTTGGCATCAGAAGAAGCAGGTTATATCTCTGGTCAAACCTTACATGTTAATGGCGGTATGTACATGAGCTAAATCAGGTAAAAATTATTCGCGTTATTTGGGATGAAACTCACATAATAAGGTAGAATAATGGTTTGAATAGCCGAGATTTAGTTGCATCTTTTTCAACATTTTATAAACTACGAAATCCATCGCATAAGCGAGTTTTGATAGGAAATTTAAGAACATGAGCACTATTGAAGAACGTGTTAAGAAAATCATCGTTGAACAACTGGGTGTTAAGGACGAAGAAGTGGTAAATAATGCTTCTTTTGTGGACGATCTTGGCGCTGATTCTCTGGACACGGTCGAATTAGTAATGGCTCTGGAAGAAGAGTTTGATACTGAAATTCCAGATGAACAAGCAGAAAGAATAACTACTGTGCAAGCTGCGATTGATTATATTACGTCTCACCAACTGTAAACGAACATATCTAGGCGGTCATTCGACCGCCTAAGTTTTATAACATCAACCTTTAACTTCCTTAATTTTGGAGGACAGCCTTGTCTAAGCGTCGAGTGGTTGTAACCGGACTGGGCATGTTATCTCCTGTCGGTAATACCGTTGAATGTGCGTGGAAAAATGTGCTTGCAGGTCAGAGCGGCATATCCCTGATTACGGATTTTGATACCAGTGCCTATACCACAAAATTTGCCGGTTTAATAAAAGATTTTAATTCTGAAGATTTTGATTTGCCTAAAAAAGATGCCCGTAAAATGGATACCTTTATACAGTACGGCGTTGCTGCTGGCATACGAGCTATGGAGGACTGTGGTCTTAAGGTCACTGAAGAGAATAGCGTACGTATTGGTGCCGCCATTGGTTCTGGTATTGGTGGCTTAACTTTTATTAGACCTCTTCGGAAACTATCATTTATCTAATTTCCATATTATAAATTGCAGCAATCAGATTAAATCTTAATCCAAAACGTTTTCGCCTGTTTCGATAACGGTCTGATACAATTTTAAATCTTTTAATCATACCAATGACATGTTCGTTTAATACACGCTGGCTTGATAACGCACGATTGTTGCGTTTATCTTCTTTTGTTAAGGGATTTTTCTTTGTCTTTTTCTTAGGCAACGCCGAGTTTGAATGAATCTTGCCAAGCCCTTGGTAACCTGTATCGGTAACTGTTTTGATGTCAGGATGTATTCGCACACCAGACTCCTTAAACAACCTAAAATCATGGCGCCTCCCATTCGTAATGCTTGTACAGATGACTGCTTTACTTTTTTTATCAACGAGCACTTGTGTTTTTAAGGTGTGTCGTTTCTTTTTTCCTGAGTAAAACGGCTTTTGTTTTTTTGGGGACGTTCAATCGGCGTTTCTGTGGCATCAATAAGAACCAGCTCATACTCCCTATCCCTTTTTAATACAGCTTTGCGTCCAGGTAGGGCAAAATCAGGATGCTTTATTAGCGTATTCTCTATCCATTTAATCGTTTCATAGCATGTGCTCTCACTCACGCCATAGCTTTGGCTGACATGAAAATAAGTGCGATATTCTCGTATATACTCCAGTGCCATTAATAAGCGCTCTTCTAAACCCCGCTTGGGTTTCCGACCTCCTTTCCCTTGCTTACTCTTATCTGCTTCATTCAATATCTTTATCATCTTTTCAAATGTACTGCGTTTAACACCCGTTAAGCGACGAAATTTTTCCTCTTCCAGTACTTTTATTACTTCATATTTCATGGCGGCTCCTTGTTCAGGAGTGTTTTACCAAAATTCTTATATGAATGCTAGTTTCCGAAGAGGTCTATTGGTTTTTTTTGTTTTTAGAGCAATCAATGAACCAAAATTAAAACATTGAAACCAAACATCAGCATGTTCAAATCCTGCTTGATGCAAACGGGTTTTGTGATCTTTTATAGAATCACTCCGCAAAACATTTTCTAGCATGCTACGTTTTTGACTAATCTCTAATTCGCTATACCCATTAGCACGTTTAAAATCATGATGCATATCAAATAAAAGCTCACTCACTTGAGGATCTTCAAAAGTAAATTTTTCGGATAAAACTAAAACACCACCAGGAATAAGACTTTGATAAATAAGAGTTAATAAAGATAGGCGATCTTTAGGATTTATAAACTGTAAGGTGAGATTAAGCACTACCATCGAAGCCTTTTTCAACCTGACATCCAAAATATCTTTTTCAAGCACCTCAACCAATGTGTCGTCAACTAATGTATCGTCGCGAAAAGCATCCAAATGGCGGCGACAGCGCTCGACCATCGCCGGTGAATTATCAACAGCGATAATGCTACAACCGGGAACCTGAATATTACGACGTACAGAGAGACTGGCGGCACCTAAGGAACAGCCCAGATCGTAAATACGGCTGTGAGGTTGAACAAAACGCTTCGCTAGCATACCGATCATGGTAATGATATTGGAATAACCGGGGACTGATCGCTGAATCATATCAGGAAAAACTTCAGCGACTTTTTCATCAAATGTCCAATCCCCTAATTGAGCAATGGGCAAAGAAAATAGATTATCAGGGCGGGATGAAGACAGCCGTTCAGACAAATTACTATTAAGAGAGTAATTAATGTTTTTCATAATGCTAATAAGTAAAAAAATGAAAGCAGCACTGTAACAGAGAACAGCTATAATTTATATCAAATTAGATAGATTTTGAGGATAAAACAAACAACTCAATTTAAATTGTGCAAATTAAATCTGCATTTTAATGCAGTAAAAAAGAAGCCCTGTGTTAAACACATTATTTTCTATAATAATGAAAAAAAATGTACTTATGGTAACTTAGCTGAAAGCTTTTTTTCTTTCTTAAACCAATCAGTTAACCGGCAAAAAAAGCTTTTATTTTTCTTTTTTTTCAATGCCAATTGAATTAGATTTCGTCTTCGCATTTTACTTTTTCTGTTACTCATGATGACATTCTCCTATTCTCAATAAACTGTATCTTAGGGGAGATAAGCTCTTCAGGAATATAGCGATCAAAGCCCTCTTCTTTACAGAATTTCTTAAATTCCGGTAACGAATTTACCCTCGCTGTTCTGTATATTGCTTGTAGATAATTTTCTATTGTTCTGTTAGAACGATCTAATTTTCTTCCTATCTCTTTGGCGCTTAAAGACTGTAATGCATAAAATATAACTTTAAGTTGCTTTTTGGTAAACAATTTACTTGGCGGCTCTAATAACAAAGCTTTCGGTGACTTTAATTCGCATTCTGATGTGGTGAGTTCTTCTACATACTGTGGCAGAGAAATAAAATCCATTTTTCTCCCATACAAAACAGTTCCAACGCACTCATTTTTTTCATCATACAGCGGAAATTTTTCGTAAAGATAAGGTTCTAGTCTTTTTTCTCGATTAAAAAAATGGGTTTTAATAAGAGTGACCCTTTGCCCACTTTTGATAGTTTCCCTATCTTGTTTTTGCAGCTCTGAGGCAAACTTTGCTACCGGGGTGGGAAGCTGATCATCACTTTTTCCTTCAATTTTAAATTTAGCAGGAATATCTAAAAAATCACGAAAGGCACGGTTAGTATAGACAAACCGTGATTTACAATCTTTTATTCCCCATAATATCATCGCTGCGTTCCATAATGGAAACCAGTGGGAAAGATTTTAACGAAGCTTTAACATCATTCTTCATAATAAATAAACTCCATTTAGATTGAGCGTGGTCTACCCTACTTGCCACAATGCAACTTGCGGCAGAACCGACTACGCAAAAATTTTGTTTGAGCAACTTACTACGGTGACATAAGCTAATAGCATTGAATCACAAATTAATTTCCCTGGTGTTAGCAACTGACAACTTAATCTAAAACGAAATGAGTTTTTTTATTATTTTTCACTCTTTAATAACTAGACCTCTTCGGAAACTAGCATTCATATAAGAATTTTGGTAAAACACTCCTGAACAAGGAGCCGCCATGAAATATGAAGTAATAAAAGTACTGGAAGAGGAAAAATTTCGTCGCTTAACGGGTGTTAAACGCAGTACATTTGAAAAGATGATAAAGATATTGAATGAAGCAGATAAGAGTAAGCAAGGGAAAGGAGGTCGGAAACCCAAGCGGGGTTTAGAAGAGCGCTTATTAATGGCACTGGAGTATATACGAGAATATCGCACTTATTTTCATGTCAGCCAAAGCTATGGCGTGAGTGAGAGCACATGCTATGAAACGATTAAATGGATAGAGAATACGCTAATAAAGCATCCTGATTTTGCCCTACCTGGACGCAAAGCTGTATTAAAAAGGGATAGGGAGTATGAGCTGGTTCTTATTGATGCCACAGAAACGCCGATTGAACGTCCCCAAAAAAACAAAAGCCGTTTTACTCAGGAAAAAAGAAACGACACACCTTAAAAACACAAGTGCTCGTTGATAAAAAAAGTAAAGCAGTCATCTGTACAAGCTTTACGAATGGGAGGCGCCATGATTTTAGGTTGTTTAAGGAGTCTGGTGTGCGAATACATCCTGACATCAAAACAGTTACCGATACAGGTTACCAAGGGCTTGGCAAGATTCATTCAAACTCGGCGTTGCCTAAGAAAAAGACAAAGAAAAATCCCTTAACAAAAGAAGATAAACGCAACAATCGTGCGTTATCAAGCCAGCGTGTATTAAACGAACATGTCATTGGTATGATTAAAAGATTTAAAATTGTATCAGACCGTTATCGAAACAGGCGAAAACGTTTTGGATTAAGATTTAATCTGATTGCTGCAATTTATAACATGGAAATTAGATAAATGATAGTTTCCGAAGAGGTCTACTGTATATCTTTCTATAAAAAAAGAATAGTTAGACAAAGGTCTAGTTTGGCACTATACCTTTGTTCATATAATGTATGAATGCTTAATTTTATTTATAGATTTACATAGTTTTAAGAAAAATAAATATATAATCTATTCTTCTTGAAAAACTATTTGTCTTATCATCTCTGGAATAATAAAGAAGGAAAATACAATAATAGGTAGCAATTATAGCTAAAAAATTAAATATTAGTATCAGTAATAATACAAAACTACACTTTACCGCTCAGGGTGATACCCCATTTTTATTTAATATGATTAGATAAAGTAGAATAAGAACATTATCTATGCTATTAATATATCTAATGATAAGCATTTAAAAAAACTCACGCTGATATCTTCAAGTTAAATAAGAATACAATATATTGCAATAAAGATAAATGATGTAAAAAGCGCTTTGAACATAACTATCACGCTTTCGTTTTCAGTAAATATGCGACATAATCCCTGGCTATATTTAGCTATAACCAAATCAGTTTAATTTGATTTAAGTGTTGTCGTCGCTTGCCGTACTATTTGTACTGTCTGCACTCCTCCGCCTTGAATCAAATTAAACTGATTCGGCTATATCGCTTCAACCCCAGTGTTTACCGTTGCCGCTATGTTATGTTCGCACACTACGGGTGTTACATCCTTGCTAATCAAATAACTTGGCAGATTGTTTATTTTTGCACGAATTATTGAGATAATCCCATATCATTAATAAGGAGATAAAATGATGGAAATATTTGATGTTAGCTATAATAAACTGTCCGATAAAAGATCAATGGAATTATTTTCTCTTAGAAAGAGTGTCTTCAAAGATCGCCTAGATTGGGCTGTCAATTGTTTTAATGGAATGGAATTCGATGAGTATGACCATCCTAATACAACTTATCTATTAGGGGTACACGACAATACTGTGATTTGCAGTCTGCGGCTCATAAACATAAAAAATCCCAATATGATCACCGGAACGTTTTATCGTTATTTCAACCAGATAAATATTCCAGAAGGAAACTATATTGAATCAAGCAGATTTTTTGTTGACAAAGAAAGAGTACAAAATATGAGTTGCAACCAATATCCGGTGAGTACCATGCTTTTTCTGGCTGCGTTGAATTATTCAAGAAAATTTGATTACGAGGGGATATTAACTATCGTAAGTCATGCAATGTTTATTATAATGAAACGTTCCGGCTGGCATCTCACTGTACTTGAGAAAGGATTATCAGAAAAAAATGAAAAAGTTTACTTACTATGCTTGCCTGTTGATACCGAAAATCAAAACATCCTAATCAATTGTATAAATCGAAAGAAAATTTTGTTAAAAAATAAGGAGTGGCCATTGTCTTTTACACTCACTGAGCCCGTTTAAAACTTTCATCGTTTTGACACCGTTAATTTAAATATTTTAAGATAAATGATGACCAATAAGAGAAAATATTTATCTTGTTGGCCATCATTTATCTTTTATAACCTTTGCCTGAATCAGACTAAATATATAATAATTTAAATTAATAATTAACTTGGTTACAGCAACATTTTTAATATTATAATGAATTGATAAGCTGCGATTCAGTTCCCAGCCTTATGGCATGTTTTGCATTCAGTACCCCTAATTTTTTCACAATATTACCCATATGGAATTTTACTGTACCTAGTTTTATACCAAAAATAATTGCTATTTCTGAGTAAGTTTTTCCCATACTGAACCAATAAAGAACCTCATTTTCTCTAGAAGAAAATTTTTCTTTTTTACTTTCACTATTTTTACAGACAGCTCCATGCGTCTCTTTGTATAGGGAAATAAGTATGTCATGTGTGTTCAAAAGTAACATTTGTAATTTATCTTTATTTTTTTCAATCTTTTCCTTAAGCATATTTCCTGTTTGATCATCCATCAAGATGGATAGTACAGCCAGGTTATTATTGCAATCATGGAGAATAAATGTATATCCACTAATTATATTATATTTTTTGGCAATGCTAAATACCTCGATTAATTGCAAATTTGTACTAACTATATTGAAAATTTTAGGAAGTTTAAGGTCTGAGTTAATCATGATATTCTCATCCCAAGGAAAGGATGTAATCCTATTAAGTGCCGTAATAATAACAGGATCAATATGTTGATAACGATCTCTAACATAAACTTCAAACCAATCTGGACGATTAGAAATCACTCTCATCTCTGTTGTATTTTTTTTGTTCATTATGGCATAAGCGTATTTTATATCTCCATAGCTCTCGAATTTCTTATCTAAATAATTTTTTATAAGATTATTAATCGCTTCATTATCAAAAAACACTGAATCCTTCCTTAAAAAATGATCCTATAATTGTATGCTACGCTACTCGATTCGGTGCATCCATCCATCATCGGTAGTTACTATATAGCAGACGGATAATCGACTGAAAATTATTGTGTTAACGATGTGATTACACCATCGGATCCAAACGCTACAGCTAGCGACTCATAATATGATCGGTTGACATCAAATAATTCAACCACAATATGACATGTGCGCTATCTTACACTAATGATTCTATCCATCTCAGTAATATGCTCAAACATATCCGAGTAGATGTTACCAGAAAATGGCTGATCATCAGATACCCATCCTGCCTCTATCATGATTTATTTTATCTCTGTATATGATGTTCTTACGGTAGAAAAAGGACAGGATTGGCTTGAAGTAAAAGATAGAATGGCAGGGCTTAAAGCCGTGGTAAAAGTAGACTCGTGAAATGAGCAAAAAGTGAATGGCGAACACCGCTGTTGTTTACGGACGTTGAAAAAATGCTCCAACGAGATCCCTGAGAGCCTGCTCGAAATCTTCTTTGAGCTGCGCTCAATTAATAAAAAAATGAGCGAAAAAGCACAGTGACTTTTTTTACAAAAACAAGAAAACAAGTGAGCATATTGAGCCTTTTTTTGGCAAAGTATCAGCGAGCACAAGAGATTGCGAATAGACTCTTAGAATAAATCTCGTTATCTGCTTATTTAATTTTTTCTACTGACTCATTAAATATAACCTTCCGATTCGTACTCGTCGCTTTGGTGGTTGAAAAAGAAATTTTTTTAACCACCAAAGCAACGGGTCTAAATTCATTATGAGCAATAGTCAATAATGATTCGATGGTTTTTTCCCAATCTTCAGTGCATTCACCTAATATTTTATAGGGGATGCGTAATTGTTGTAACAACGGAATAGGCCCTATTCTTAGCTCATCATGTTGATAATATTTATTACGAGACGTACTTTTTTCAATATCAGTTTCATTTTGCCAACCGACAATCAGTAATAGGGGTATACCATAGACTTCGGGTTTAGCCGTAGAATAAAAAGGATTGACAACAGTATAAAGTCCTGAATTTTTTAGGTAAACAGCAGGTATATAACCCGTTGCTAAATAACTACCAATGGCTATTCCTATCGCTGCTTTATCATTACAAGCAGTTTGATAGATTATTTCATTAGAATAATCGGCAGCAGTAAAAAAAAATTCATTTAACAATGGATCAGAAACACAACTATAAAAATTTACATTCTGCCGCGCTAGAATGCGCAAAAAATAACCGGCATCTATCATAACGTCTCCCACTCAAAAAGACTATGATATTATTTTTAAATATCGTCAAATAAGTTACATCTCAAAGTAAAACGTTATCTTTGTCTATTAATGACCAACAAGGATTTATTTTAAGATCAACAAAACTTAAATAGCAATGATTAAATTTTATCACTCATAGGCCTTTTGAAAATTTACGCGCTTGAGGTAGGAAGTCTGCTAAGTATATTGAATATTATGTCACTAAAAATAATAAAGACCCATCAGGGTCTTTATTATTTAATACCATTAATCAATGGTCATTAAATTTGCATTGCCTCCTGCCGCCGCAGTATTAATACTTACCGTATGTTCAATCAACAAGCGTTCCAGAAAGATAGCGGTTTCACCTGGAGCAAAGCCTTGTACAGAAATAATGGGGCCATCGCGTTGTGAAATTTGCTGACAGAGTGCCCGTAATTTTTCAATATCACCATGAAAAATAACAGCATCAAAAAGAATGTTACTGCTTTGCCAATCAGCACTGAAACGAATACAAGATTGCACCAGCGCAGGGAGTTTACGAAAAAGATCTTTTTGTAAACTACCGTCTAGCCATAGTACTTGACTGCCCACGGCCAATACCGCCGACAGTTGAATCAAAATATCTTCTTGGTTGTCTGCTATGCAAAGCACTCTCTCACGAGGCAATAAAGTATAGGTATTACGCTCACCGGTTGGCCCTACTAACTGATGTACAGTGCCCCCCTGCGCTAATTCAGCGTAACCTTGAGCAGGCTTAAGCAAAGCTTCATGTTCTGTTGTCAAAAATTGCATTAAGGCACTATGTGCCGCCAATAAAGATTCGCGTCCATTCACTTCTGGTGCTTGCTGGTTATTTTGACGAGTTAAGGCTGTTAACAGAGCATTTTCCGGACGTTGAGATAATAAGCGATATAAATAAAGTGGCCCGCCGGCTTTCGGCCCAGTACCGGATAAACCTTCGCCGCCAAATGGTTGTACCCCAACGACTGCACCCACCATATTTCGATTAACATATATATTACCGACTTTAGCACGTTCCGTTATTCGTGAAACCGTTTCATCAACTCGAGTGTGGACGCCTAAAGTTAACCCATAACCTGTCGCATTAATTTTATCGACCAATGTATCAAGATCTTGCAGTTGAAAACGAACCACATGCAATACGGGGCCAAAAATTTCTTGTTGCAGCTCATCAAAACTCGCCAATTCTATTAGTGTTGGCTGAATAAAAGTCCCTCGCTGCCATTCTTTTTCATCTAAAATATTAGATCGTGCTGCCTGATATACCTTACGCCCTTTGGCACGCATAGCCTGGATATAGCCTTCAATCCCCGCTTGTGCTTCGCGAGTGATGACAGGACCAATATCGGTTGATAAACGCTCAGGATTACCCATTCGACATTCAGCCATTGCGCCCCGCAACATCCGTAACGTATGTTCAGCAACCTCTTCCTGAATACACAAAATGCGTAGAGCAGAACAACGCTGGCCGGCACTGTCGAATGCAGATTCGATTACATCAGTAACCACTTGCTCTGTTAATGCCGAAGAGTCAACGATCATCGCATTTAGACCGCCGGTTTCAGCAATTAATGGTGTTGTTCTACCTTGTGAATCTAAACGACCGGCGATATTACGTTGAAGCAAGCTGGCCACTTTGGTTGAACCGGTGAACATCACACCCCGTACACGTGGATCATTGATTAGCCATGTTCCTACTTTTTCACCTTTACCGGGTAATAGCTGCAATGCATTTTGTGGAATACCGGCTTCTAACAAAATATTGATGGCTTGCGCTGCTATTAGCGGTGTCGGTTCCGCAGGCTTTGCTAGTACCGAATTACCGGCCGCCAGGGCAGCGGCAATTTGTCCGGTGAAAATGGCAAGCGGAAAATTCCACGGGCTGATACAGACTACAGAGCCAAGCGGACAATAGGTTGGATTACCCTGTTCATCTTTGCTATCAAAATCATATCGTATCAGGTCGGCGTAATAACGCAGAAAATCGACAGCTTCACGCACTTCAGCAATGGCATTATTGAAGGTTTTACCGGCTTCACGCACCAAAATGCCTATCAAATTTTGCATTTGATTTTCCATCAATTCAGCCGCTTTGGTCAGAATGATGGCACGTTCACTCGCAGGGGTATTGAACCAAATTGAGCCCGAACCGGCGGCAGCATCTAAGGCACGGCTAACTTCTTCTTCGCTCGCTTGACGTTCATAGCCAATCACATCGCTCAGCTCTGCAGGATTGATAATCGGTTTTTCAAGGCGTTGATCGAGGTTTTGATCAAGTTCAGCGGCAATAATGGGTTGTACATGCCATAGTTTGCTGCCACTGATTAATAAGGCAGCGGAAAGCGAAGCCAGTCGCTGTTCATTTGACAGATCTAACCCCCGAGAATTGAGCCGCTCCTGACCATATAAATTTCTTGGCAAAGGAATTTTAGGATGAGGTAAACCTAATCGACCTTCTGATGCAGCCATGATTTCTACCTCTTTAACCGGATCAGCAATCAGATCGTCAAGTGGCAGTGTGGTATCAGCAATCCGATTCACAAAGGAGGTATTGGCGCCATTTTCTAACAAACGTCTCACCAAATAAGCCAATAAGGTTTCATGGGTTCCCACTGGCGCATACACCCGACAAGGGCGATTAAGTTTACCTTCAGCAATTTGCCCAACCACTTGTTCATACAGCGGTTCGCCCATACCGTGCAAACACTGAAATTCATACTGACCAGAATAGTAATTTTGCCCTGCTAGATGATAAACAGCCGCCAGCGTATGCGCATTATGGGTAGCAAATTGAGGATAGATCAAACTCGGTTCAGCCAGTAATTTGCGGGCACAGGCTAGATAAGCAACATCGGTATAAACCTTACGGGTATAAACCGGATAACCTTCTAAACCGTCTATCTGGGCGCGTTTAATTTCACTGTCCCAATAAGCACCTTTAACCAGACGGATCATCAAACGACGATGGCTACGGCGCGCCATATCAATCACGGTATCAATAACAAACGGACAGCGTTTTTGATAGGCTTGGATGACGAAACCAATGCCATTCCAGCACGCCAATTGTGGTTCAAAACACAGTCTTTCCAACAAATCGAGGGAGATTTCTAAACGATCGGCTTCTTCGGCATCAATATTAATCCCAATATCATACTGCTTAGCTTGCAATGTTAATGACAGTAAGCGTGGATAAAGTTCATTCATCACACGTTCATATTGAGCACGGCTATAACGTGGATGCAAAGCCGAAAGTTTGATCGAAATCCCTGGGCCTTCGTAAATACCACGGCCATCAGACGCTTTACCAATGGCATGAATGGCTTTTTGATAAGAATCAAAATAGGCTGAGGCATCTGCTTCAGTTAATGCGGCTTCTCCTAACATATCATAGGAATAACGGAACCCTTTATCTTCTAATTTTCGAGCATTGGCTAAGGCTTCAGCCATTGTCTCTCCGGTAACAAATTGCTGTCCCATGAAACGCATAGCCCTGTCTACCGCTTTACGAATTAGTGGTTTCCCTCCTTTATTGATGACAAGATTTAAGAAATTGGAAAGCTGATTTTTTTCATCTATAGAAACAACACGACCGGTGAGCAGTAAACCCCAAGTGGCGGCATTAACAAATAAAGAAGGACTGTGCCCAAGATGGGATTGCCAATTTCCTTTGCCTATTTTGTCACGAATCAATGCATCACGAGTCTGTTTATCTGGAATACGTAATAGCGCTTCAGCCAAACACATCAAGGCGACGCCTTCTTCAGAAGAAAGTGAAAACTCTTGTAATAAACTTTGTACAATACCGGCTCGACCGTTAGTGCTTTTTTTGTTACGTAACTTTTCAGCAATACGATAAGCCAATTTATGGGTTGCTTGCGCTAGATCAGCAGGTAGGCGTGCTTGCTCTAGCAGCATTGGAATGATTTCACTCTCCGGACGACGATAAGCTGCAGTAATGTCAACACGTTTATCTGATTGTATTAAAACCTGTTCGGAGAAATCCAAAAATGGTTGATAGGCAGAGATCAATTCGGTAGGCATACTATCCTGCACGTCGTCAGGATGGCAATCATTGAGTCCTTCATCAGGCATCATTATTGTTGTATTATTTTCTAAACGAGTCAGGTAATTAGAAATCGCTTGTTTAATTAACCAATGTGGTGTCCGATTAATATTCTGTGCTGCCTTTTCAATTTTATCGCGAGTGACTTCATCAAATCTCACCTCCATTTTTGTACTACCCATACCATTCAGCTCCTCTATATTATTCTGGAAATCGGGAAATGATAGTTTTTTATGGCTTTAATATCCAGCTTGTTGCTATTTCGCACGACCACTTATATACCCTTCGCCTTTGAAGCTGTTGGCTGCGGGTGCTGGCCGAATCACGTAGTATGTCTAAGCTCATCGGTCTCACCCCCTGGCTATAGACTCTTACACAAAACAAATGGAGAACTGTGAAATAAGTCAGATTTTTCACATATTAAACCAGTATTTATAGTATTTTAGTACTATAGTCATGCCTACCATAATTTTAAACTATAAGGTTTATGGTCGATTTATCTATAGTGAAACTCACTCTATGGTGAAATATTAACACTATCATGGGAGATACATATAATTAAAACAGATTAATTAATAATTATTTATTAACTATTTAATTATTAAAACAAACAAAATAAATGATATATATTAATTTTAATAATTTATGTGAGGTCAAATACCCTTTTCCGGCCAAGCACAAAAAATCAGCATAACGCCGACAATACGCGGGATGTAAAAATAGACAATACCCAATGAATTTCGAGTTACGGCAAGGCGGCCAGGGGGTGAGACCGATGAGCTTAGACATACTACGTGATTCGGCCAGCACCTACAGCCAACGCCGCCGTAACTTGAAAGGCGAAGGGTAAAGACGCATTTATGGAGACGTTGTAATGACAACAAATACGCCGATGCTGGTGACGTTTGCAATTTATATTTTTGTAATGATTTTCATTGGGTTAATCGCTTACAGGGCAACAAATAATTTTGATGATTATATTTTAGGTGGCCGTAGTCTGGGGAGTGTGGTCACGGCATTATCTGCGGGCGCTTCAGACATGAGCGGTTGGTTATTAATGGGATTACCCGGCGCCGTTTTTATCTACGGCATTTCAGAAAGTTGGATCGCTATCGGGTTAGTAATAGGCGCTTATCTCAATTGGAAATTAGTTGCTGGGCGTTTACGTGTTCATACCGAGGCAAACAACAATGCGTTAACTTTGCCTGATTATTTTACCCATCGATTTGCAGATAAAAGCAAATTATTGCGCATCATATCAGCGTTAGTGATCTTAGTTTTTTTTACTATTTATTCTTCTTCCGGCATTGTTGCTGGTGCAACATTATTCAACAGTTTATTTGACATCAGTTATCAAAATGCACTCTGGATAGGGGCAGCTGCCACCATTATTTACACCCTAATCGGGGGGTTCTTAGCGGCAAGTTGGACAGACACAGTACAGGCTACGCTAATTATTTTTGCGTTGCTTTTAACACCCGTCATGGTCATTTTATCTGTCGGTGGGATTGATAGTTCAATCATGGTGATTGAAGCTAAAAATATAGCCAATGTTGATATGTTTAGCCGATTAGATTTCATCGCCGTTATTTCTTTATTAGGATGGGGCTTAGGCTATTTCGGTCAACCGCATATTTTAGCTCGATTTATGGCCGCAGACTCGCATCACACCATCCGTAACGCACGACGTATTAGTATGACCTGGATGATTCTTTGTCTGACAGGAACGATCGCGATTGGCTTTTTCGGCATCGCGTATTTTGAAGAAAATCCTGAGCTGGCAGGTTCAGTGTCAAAAAATGGGGAACAAGTCTTTATTGAATTAGCCAAATTAATTTTTAATCCCTGGATTGCGGGCGTTGTCTTGTCAGCGATTCTTGCCGCCGTGATGAGTTCGCTGAGCTGTCAGTTGCTTGTTTGCTCCAGTGCGATAACTGAAGATCTGTATAAAGCTTTTTTACGTAAAAAAGCGAGCCAAAAAGAATTGGTATGGGTTGGCCGTTCCATGGTATTGATAATATCATTGGTTGCTATCGCTTTGGCCGCCGATCCCAATAACCGAGTGCTCAGCCTTGTTAGCTATGCGTGGGCAGGTTTTGGAGCCGCATTCGGGCCGGTAATATTGATCTCAGTTGTTTGGTCAAAAATGACACGTAATGCCGCGCTCGTTGGTATGATCGTGGGGGCGGTAACCGTAATAATTTGGAAGCAATTTGCTTGGTTAGGTTTGTATGAGATTATCCCTGGGTTTTTATTTGCCAGTATTTCGATTTTTGTCGTCAGCCTAATGGATTCCGCGCCTAGTCAAGTTATTACCGATCGCTTCCGTAAAGCAGAATTAAAATTTAGATCCGTTTGTCCGTCTGATTAAGTATTTTCATGTCTCCTGTTGATACAGGAGACTATACCCTTTGTCTTTGAAGTTGCCGCTGGCGGCCAGGGCGTGAGACCCGATGAGCCTAGACAGGCTACTTGATTCGGGCGCGGGCACGCAGCCAACAACGCGGCGGCTTCAAAGGCGAACGGTATAAGACCACTTAGGTGCATAAATAACAGGCATTAATATAATGAAAAAAAAAATACAATGGCTAATGGTGACGATAATATCACTGGGACTGGTCGGTTGTGGTTTCAAAGGAGCACTCTATCCGGCATCACCGGAGAAAAAAGTAAAAATAACAACAGTGAATATGGATATATACCCAGAATCCTCCAAGTTGCCGTTAGACGGCCAGAGATGAGACCGATGAGCGTAGATAGATTACCTGATTCGGCGAGTACCCACACAGCCAACAACGCGGCGACTTCAAAAACGAAGGGTATAAACTATATATATTTCTCCAATAGATAGGCAAGGTGGAGCATGAGATGCAGTTCTCCAAAATGCATGGCCTTGGCAACGATTTTATGGTTGTTGATAATGTTACTCAGAATGTTTATTTTTCGCCTGAACTGATTCGTCGATTGGCCAATAGACATACGGGTGTTGGTTTTGATCAAATGTTGGTGGTAGAACCTCCCTATGATCCTAAATTAGATTTTCACTACCGTATTTTCAACGCTGATGGCAGCGAAGTCTTTCAATGTGGCAATGGCGCACGTTGCTTCGCTCGATTTCTACATCTTAAAGGGTTGACCAGCAAAAAAATCATTCATATTAGTACGCAAACCGGGCGTATGAGCCTAGAGATAACGGGTGATGAAAAGGTTTGTGTTAATATGGGCGAGCCTGTGTTTACCCCCAGACAGATTCCTTTTTGCGCAACAACCACTGAAAAAACCTATATTTTACGCACTGCTGGACATACGACATTATGTGGTGTCGTGTCGATAGGTAATCCGCACTGTGTATTACAAGTAGAAGACGTAGCGACGGCTAATGTCGCATTACTGGGGCCGATGCTGGAGTACCATGAACGTTTTCCACAACGCACTAATGTTGGTTTTATGCAAATCATTGATCGTAAAAATATCAATTTACGGGTGCATGAACGTGGCGTCGGTGAGACCCAAGCTTGTGGCAGTGGCGCTTGCGCGGCGGTAGCCATTGGTATCGAGCAACAGTTACTGGATAAAAATGTTGATGTGAAGCTACCAGGGGGAAAGTTGTCCATTCAGTGGAAAGGCAAGGGTCATCCATTATATATGACAGGATCAGCAGTCCATATTTACGACGGATATATTCATTTATAACGAGTCTGAATCTATGAACAATTATAAGGAACAGGTAATCAGTGACACCGAATTAAATGATGATGAGGTGAGGCAATATTTACTAAAAAATCCTGATTTTTTTATGCGTAATGCTGATTTGATTAAACAAATGCGCCTCCCTCAAGCCATGCAAGGGAGCATTTCTTTAGTCGAATGGCAATTACACCGCCAGCGCCGCCAAATTAGCTAGTTGCAGGAAGAGATCACCTTACTAATGGAGTACGCCGGTTTGAATGAAATACTGTGCAAGCGCTTCTTCCAACTACAAGCAAATTTGGCGCTCGCGAGTACGCTGCCTGAGATGCTAAAACGTTTACAATGTTGGGCGAAAACATTCGGCTTGCTAGGCACCCAGGTGCGGCTATTTAGTGATCGTTGGCAGATTGAGAAATTTCCTGGCTTACCTCATTTGGCGATGTTGCGTTCAGATTTTGAGCCTCTACGCCGACAACATTTGGCGGAAAAACAACATTTTCTTGGTAGCTTAAGTGAAAGCGAGTTACGTTTGTTATTGCCAAAATTTGACAGGGTAGGTTCCGTCGCCCTCTCTTTGCTAGGTAAAAAAGTAGACCTTGGTGTGATCATATTTAGCAGTTCAGATGGTCTGCATTATCAGCAAGGAATGGGTAGCATGATACTCCATCAAGTCGCCACATTTTTACCAGGGTTGTTAGCACGCTGGATTAAACGCAAATGACAGCGGATTTATCTCCCCTACAGCATCAAGTTGATGCCTTTTTACGTTATTTAAAAGTAGAACGTCAACTGAGTTCACTCACGGTAACCAGCTATCACCGTCAACTGATGATGTTAATCGATATTGCTAAATCGATGGGGATATGTGACTGGAAAAACTTAGATGCTGCTCAGGTTCGGGCATTATTAGTACGCAGTAAACGTGGTGGCTTAAAAAGCACTAGTTTAGCCGTGCGTTTTTCCGCTTTACGTAGTTTTCTTGATTACCTAATAAAACAAGACGTAATACAGGCCGATCCTGCCAAAGGTGTTACCACCTCCGTTACAGGTCGTCATCTGCCAAAAAATATCGATGTTGATGAAGTTAATCAATTACTCAACATTGATCTGGATGATCCTTTAGCTATTCGTGATAGGGCAATGCTTGAAGTTATGTACCGGGGCAGGTCTGCGACTGGCTGAATTAATTGGTATGGATTGCCGACATATTGATTTGACCTCCGGTGAGGTTAGGGTATTAGGCAAGGGCAATAAAGAACGTAAACTCCCAATGGGAAAGACAGCGGTCACTTGGTTACAAAACTGGTTGGCTTTGCGTGATGTTTTTATGCCGCAGGATGATGCCGTTTTTTTATCCAATAGCGGTAAACGTATTTCACCCCGTAATGTGCAAAAACGTTTTGCCGAGTGGGGAATCAAACAGGGTGTCAATAATCACATTAATCCACATAAATTACGTCATTCTTTTGCTACTCATATGTTAGAATCTTGCGGCGATTTGCGTGCTGTGCAAGAACTACTTGGCCATGCCAACCTATCTACCACTCAAATTTACACGCATCTTGATTTTCAACATTTAGCCACTGTATACGATGCTTCGCATCCTCGCGCCAAAAGAGACAAAACATAAAGCGAGCACAAGATATATACCCAATGAATTTCGAGTTGCCGCTAGGCGGCCAGGGGGGAGACCGATGAGCGTAGACATACTACGTGATTCGCCGAACACCCGCAGCCAACAACGCGGCGGCTTCAAAGGCAAAGGGGATATTTCGAACAGGTTCTTAAAAAAGAGTACTTATAAATATGTCTAATTTGCTCGACGGGTTGAACGAAAAACAGCGAGAAGCGGTTGCGACGCGCTATAAACATTTGTTAGTACTCGCGGGAGCGGGCAGCGGTAAAAGCCGTGTATTGGTGCATCGCATCGCTTGGTTATTATCACAGGAAGATATCTCCCCTTTTTCTATTATTGCCGTCACTTTCACTAATAAATCGGCGGCAGAGATGCGGCACCGCATTGAAAACCTAGGGAGAGCGCATAACGGAATGTGGGTCGGTACTTTTCATGGTCTAGCCCACCGTTTATTACGCATTCACCATTTAGCGGCTAATCTGCCACAGGATTTCCAAGTACTCGACAGCGATGATCAACTGCGTTTCGTCAAACGTATTATAAAATCACTTGATTTAGATGAAAAAAAATGGTCACCACGTCAAGCCATAAGCTATATCAATGGCAAAAAAGATATGATGTTACGTCCAGAAAATATTGAAAATTACGGTAACCCGGTGGAAAACATTTGGCTACGTATTTATCAAGCCTACCATGACGCTTGCCATCGAACTGGCTCGGTCGATTTTGCCGAATTATTATTGCGTGCTCACGAGTTATGGCTAAATAATCCCTGTATTTTGCAGCATTATCGTCAACGTTTTAGCCATATTTTGGTGGATGAATTCCAAGATACTAATAAAATTCAATACGCCTGGATCCACCTATTAGCAGGAGATCAGGCTACTGTGATGATAGTCGGGGATGATGATCAATCCATTTATGGTTGGCGTGGCGCCCAGGTAGAAAATATTCAACTGTTTTTAAATGATTTCACCGGCGCAGAAACCCTTCGTTTGGAACAAAATTATCGTTCAACACACCACATTCTTACCGCTGCTAATAGCTTAATTGCCCATAATACTAAGCGGATGGGAAAAAACCTATGGACAAAAAGGGCAACAGGCGAAGCGATTAGCCTCTATTCAGCCATTAATGAATTAGATGAAGCGCGCTTTGTCGTGAGTAAAATCAAAACCTGGCAGAGCCAAGGAGGCTTGTTAAAAGATTGTGCCGTTTTGTATCGAAGCAATGCGCAATCAAGAGTACTGGAAGATGCGCTATTGCAAGCCAGGGTGCTCTATCGTATTTATGGCGGGCAACGGTTTTTTGAGCGCCAAGAAATAAAAGACGCGCTGGCATATCTGCGTTTAATTGCCAACCGTCATGATGATGTTGCATTCGAACGGGTCGTCAACACCCCCCCACGCGGGATTGGTGATCGTACTTTAGAAACAATACGCCAGTACGCGCGTGATCAGCAATTAACATTGTGGCAAACCACCCTCATTGTATTACAAAATCAAATACTGTCGAATCGTGCTGCTGCCTCATTGCAGCGTTTTATTGAACTAGTGGAGGCATTAGCCAACGAAACAGCGGAGATGTCGTTACAAAGTCAAACTGAGCGAGTGATACGTGCTTCTGGTTTATGGACAATGTATCAAGAAGAAAAAGGTGAAAAAGGTCAGGCAAGAATCGAAAATCTTGAAGAGCTGATCACGGCAACGCAGCAATACCATCATGAAGATAAAACTATGTTACCTTTATCCGCATTTCTCTCTTATGCCGCATTAGAGGCAGGAGAAAGACAGCCGGATGGTGATCAAGACGCCGTACAATTGATGACGCTTCATTCCGCTAAAGGATTAGAATTTTTGCAAGTGTTTATTGTTGGTATGGAAGAAGGCATGTTCCCTAGCCAAATGGCGTTGAATGAAAACGGGCGTTTGGAAGAAGAGCGACGGCTGGCTTATGTCGGTGTAACACGTGCGATGCAAAAACTGACATTAAGCTATGCTGAAAGTCGTCGTCTGTACGGTAAAGAGGTTAACCATCCCCCCTCTCGTTTTATTGGCGAGCTGCCGCTGGAATGTATCGAAGAGGTAAGGTCACGCGCGAGTGTGTCTCGTCCGGTTAACCATCGTTTTATTGGTACGCCACTGTATAAAAATGACAGTGGTTTTACTGTGGGTCAAGCGGTACGCCATCCTAAATTTGGAAACGGTAAGGTGGTTAATTTAGAAGGCAGTGGAGAACATAGCCGAGTACAGGTTGCATTTTCAAACGAGGGAACTAAGTGGCTGATTGCCGCTTATGCAAGGCTAGAAAACCAATGAATTTCTAGTTACGGCAAGGCGACCAGGGTGTGAGACCCGATGAGCGTAGACATACTACGTGATTGGGGCGAACACCGCAGCCAACGCCGCCGTAACTTGAAAGGCGAAGGCTAGAAACGCTCTAATTGTCAGGGAGTTGGTAGTACATGTTAAGTGCATTTAAATTGGACAACAATCGATTATCCCGTTTGGAATTGGAAGCATCGGATAATTTGACTGGCGCATTGTGGGTCGATTTGGTAGCACCAGAAAAGACAGAACGTGAACGTGTGCAAGTTGAATTAGACCAAAATTTAGTTACTCGACTCGAATTGGGTGATATAGAGGCTTCTGCTCGTTTCTTTGAAGATGAAGACGGTTTGCACATTCATTCATTTTTTTACTATAAAGATGCAGAAGACCATGCTGGTAATGCAACAGTAGCATTCACCATCCGCAATGGTCGTCTCTATACGTTACGTGAACGTGAATTACCGGCTTTTCGCCTTTACCGCATGCGAGCTCGTACGCAAATATTAGTCGATGGTAACGCCTATGAGCTGCTGTTAGATTTATTTGAGACTAAAATTGAACAGCTGGCCGATGAAATAGAAAATATTTACACTGATTTAGAAAAGTTAAGCAGGGTGATCATGGAAGGTCAACAAGGAGATAAATATGACGCGGCGCTATCCATTTTAGCTGAACAGGAAGATATCGGTTGGAAAGTACGGCTTTGCTTAATGGATACCCAACGCGCGTTAAATTTTTTACTACGTAAAGCACGTCTGCCTGCAAGCCAGCTTGAGCAAGCGCGCGAAATACAGCGTGATATTGAGTCTTTGTTGCCACATAACGAATCGCTCTTCCAGAAAGTCAATTTCTTAATGCAAGCCGCGATGGGTTTTATCAATATTGAACAAAACCGTATTATCAAAATATTTTCGGTAGTTTCAGTGATCTTCCTCCCCCCTACATTAGTGGCATCAAGCTACGGTATGAACTTTCAGTTTATGCCGGAACTGAACTGGTCGTTTGGCTATCCTGGTGCCATTACTTTAATGATTGTCGCAGGTCTAGCGCCTTACCTTTATTTTAAACGTAAAAATTGGTTATAACTGATAGGCTAGAGCCAAGCATAAGAGATTTAGCATAGGCTCCCAGAGCCTATGCCGAATAAAAATAATAGTAAGAATTAATAAGACAATTAATTGCTGATTTATTAATCTCTATATAAAAAAAAATAATAAAAAAAAATAATAAAAAAATAGCTTTTTTATCATGATATTGACCTGCTTTTTTCTAGCACAGCCTCCCGACTTTTCGCGATATTTCACAAAATAACCCCACAAATAAACTGAAAGCTGACTGGCGATACCTTGACAAGGTTTTAAAACCCTCCGTAAACTCTTTAGTGGGGATTTGTGGGATAAAGTGGTAAATAAGATCACATATACCCTTCGCCTTTGCAGTTCCGCTAGGCGGCCAGGGCGTGAGACCCGATGAGCGTAGATAAACTACGTGATTCGGGCGAGGATCCGCAGCCAACAACGCGGCAGCTTCAAAGGCGAAGGGTATAAAGGGTGGTGCGACTATGTTCCGTGGGGCAACCTTGATTAATCTCGACAGTAAAGGACGGCTTGCCGTACCAACCCGGTATCGGGATTTACTTAATGAGGAATCGCAAGGCCAGATGGTCTGTACTATCGACTTACATCAAGCCTGTTTACTGCTTTATCCACTCACTGAATGGGAAATTATTGAGCATAAATTGTCCCGTTTATCAAGTATCAACCCATTTGAGCGCCGTATTCAGCGTCTATTATTGGGGCACGCCAGTGAATGCCAAATGGATGGCGCCGGCCGATTATTAATCGCCAGCACATTGCGTCAACATAGCAAACTGACAAAAGAGATCATCTTAGTCGGTCAGTTCAATAAATTTGAACTTTGGAATGAACAACTTTGGTATCAGCAAGTTAAAAACGATATTGCAGCAGAACAATCCGCACAGGAGCCCCGCTATCTGAGCGGTTACAAGACTTATCTTTATAGTGTGGTAATAAAGCATGTTAATAAAATGTAAGCATGAAAGCGTATTGCTAGAGCAAGCGGTGCACTGCCTCAACCTCCGTGATGACGGCATTTATGTCGACGGTACTTTTGGTCTTGGGGGGCATTCTCGTCTGATTCTTTCTCGACTCGGACAACAAGGGCGTTTGATTGCTATTGATCGTGATCCACAAGCAGTTGAAGTGGCGAAATCCATTACCGATCCACGTTTTTCTATTATCCATGGACCCTTTTCTGAATTAGCGCGTTATGCCCAGGAAAGTGATCTTATCGGGCGGATCGATGGTGTGTTGTTCGATTTAGGCGTCTCATCACCGCAATTAGATAATCCACAACGCGGATTTTCTTTTATGCGCGATGGTCCGCTTGATATGCGTATGGATCCTTCGCGCGGTTTGTCAGCAGCACAATGGTTAATGAAAGCCTCCGCGGATGAAATTGCTTGGGTGTTGAAAACCTTTGGTGAGGAGCGCTTTGCCAAACGCCTCGCTCGCGCCATCGTTGAACGCAATCAGCAACAGCCCATGCATCGCACTCAAGAATTAGCGGATTTGATTGTGAATATCCTGCCGATGCGGGAAAAACATAAACATCCCGCAACCCGTAGTTTTCAAGCTATTCGTATCTATATTAACAGCGAACTGGAAGAAATTACGCGAGCATTGGAAGCATCACTGAGTGTCTTAGCGCCAAAAGGGAGAATTTCAGTCATTAGTTTCCATTCGCTCGAAGATCGCATTGTCAAAAATTTTATCCGTCAACAGAGTCGTGGGCCACAAATTCCAGTCGGTATGCCACTGACTGAAACACAATTACGCCTGATGGGCGGCGCTAATCTAAAAACGATGGGAAAAATGATGCCATCGGCAGAAGAAGTAGCAGAAAATCCTAGAGCGCGTAGCGCGGTACTGCGTTTTGCGGAAAGGATAGCACTATGATTAGCTATCAAAAATACAGTTTAATCCAGCTAATAGGAACAGATTTAGTCCGTAATGCAAAAATACCATTGATATTACTATTTACGGTATTGCTATCTGCAATCTTAGTGGTAACGACGACTTACCAGACTCGTTTATTGACGGCAAAGCGTGAACTGCTCATCTTGGAGAGAAATGCGTTAGACATCGAATGGCGTAATTTGATTTTAGAAGAAAAAGCACTGAGTGCTCATCACCGAATTGCCACTATCGCCCGTAAAAAATTAAAAATGCAATATGTTGCTCCAGAAGAAGAAAAAATTGTTATTGATCAATCACTGCTCCATCGATATGGAAATAAATATACCCAATGAATTTCGAATTACGGTAAGGCGGCAATCAAGTGAATCCCAGGAGTGTGGTACATGACTGAAACGAGTAATCGCTGCCAACGCCGCCGTAACTTGAAAGGCGAAGGGTTGGAAATTATCGCCCCTAACTGACCCAGGTCAAGGAACCTAATGAAAACAGCTAAAACAATCAACAAGTTGAAACATCGAAAGCCACAAACCAGCTTTATTAGCTGGCGTTTCGCTTTACTTTGTAGCTGTATTTTATTGGTGATGATCGGATTAATGATCCGTACAGCATACCTACAAGTGATCAATCCGGAACAGCTGGTACGTGAAGGCGACATGCGTTCGCTGCGCGTGCAGTCCGTCCCCACTGCCCGCGGCATGATCAGCGACAGATCAGGACGTCCATTGGCGGTGAGTGTACCTGTTAATGCCATTTGGATCGATCCTAAAGCATTACTTGACGCAGGGGGATTCACTTCAGATCCACGTTGGAAAGCACTCTCTGACGCATTAGACATCCCTTTTGATCACTTAGTTAAACGTATTAATGCTAATCCTAAAGGACGTTTTATTTATTTAGCGCGTCAGGTCAATCCGACTACCAGTGATTATATTCAAAAATTAAAATTACCCGGTATCCATTTGCGAGAAGAATCACGCCGCTATTACCCTGCCGGTCAAGTGATGGCACATATTATTGGCGTGACGAATATTGATGGCCAAGGCATTGAAGGAATAGAAAAAAGTTTTAACGATTGGCTTACCGGCCGTCCTGGCGAGCGTACGGTACGTAAAGATCGCTATGGGCGGGTGATAGAAGACATCTCTTCGATTGAAAGCCAGGCAGCCCATAATTTGACCTTGAGTGTGGATGAACGTTTACAAGGGTTAGTCTATCGTGAACTCAATAATGCAGTGGCCTTTAACAAAGCAGACTCGGGCTCTGCCGTTTTGGTTGATGTAAATACAGGTGAAGTTTTAGCCATGGCCAATAGCCCTTCTTACAATCCGAATAATTTAACTCATACCACTCAAGCCGCGATGCGTAACCGGGCAATAACGGATAATTTTGAGCCCGGTTCAACCGTGAAACCAATGGTAGTAATGGCCGCCTTACAGAATGGGGTGGTGGAAGAAGACAGCTTATTAAATACCCTGCCGTATTACATTAATGGCCATGAAATTAAAGATGTGGGGCGTTATACCAAGCTATCGATAACAGGGATCTTACAAAAATCGAGCAATGTGGGGGTTTCTCGCATGGCATTAGCGATGCCTGCGGCATCATTAGTCGATACTTACTCTCTTTTTGGTTTTGGTAAAGCCACCGAATTAGGATTGGTGGGCGAGAGTAGTGGTCTATATCCTAGTAAAAGAAAACGTTGGTCAGATTTAGAAAAGGCTACTTTTTCTTACGGCTATGGACTGATGGTAACACCACTACAATTAGCCAGAATCTACGCCACCATCGGCAGCATGGGGATTTATCGTCCACTGTCGATTATTAAGGTCAATGCCCCGGTGATAGGTAAACGTATTTTCCCTGAAAAATTAGTTCGCAGCGTGGTACATATGATGGAAAGCGTCGCTTTACCTGGTGGGGGTGGCGTAAAAGCCGCGATTAATGGTTATCGGCTAGCGATTAAAACCGGGACGGCAAAAAAAGTGGGTCCTGACGGAAAATATATGAAAAAGTACATTGCTTTTACCGCTGGCGTTGCTCCAGCTAGCAATCCTCGTTTCGCGTTGTTGGTGGTGATTGATGATCCACAGGCAGGAAAATATTACGGCGGGGCGGTTTCTGCTCCGGTATTTGGCGCCATCATGCGAGGGGTATTACGTACCATGAACATTGAGCCTGATGCCCTGCCCACGGTGAATGAAAGCCAATTGGTCGTGAATAGAAAAGAGGTATTAGGTGGCAGATCGTAACTTACGCGATTTATTGGCTCCTTATTTATTGGATCCTTACAAGCAAGATGTTCCGTCACTCCCATTGAGTGAAATGGTTTTAGATAGCCGCCTTGTCGCTAAGGGGGATGTATTTATCGCGCTTGTCGGTCACCAAACGGATGGACGTCATTATATTTCACAAGCTATCGCGCAAGGCGCTACCGCGGTTATTGCCGAGGCGCAAGGCCAATCAGCCCCTTCTATACCCACACAACAACGCGGCGGCTTCAAAGGCGAAGGGTATATCACGACAATACAGGGGGTGCCGATAGTCTACCTCAATCATTTAAATCAACATCTGTCTAAACTCGCTGGACAATTTTATCATCAGCCCGGGGCGCGATTAAAACTGGTTGGCGTCACGGGTACCAACGGCAAAACCACGCTCACACAATTATTGGCACAATGGAGTCAAGCGTTAGGCAATATTAGTGCAGTCATGGGAACCCTCGGTAATGGTTTATTACAACAATCGCTGATAGCAACAGAAAACACCACAGGCTCAGCCATTGATGTTCAAAAAACACTTAACCATTTTGTCATGCAAGGCGCGAATTTTGCGGCGATGGAGGTGTCTTCTCACGGTTTAGTACAACATCGGGTCACGGCATTACCCTTTACTGCTGCGGTGTTTACCAATTTAAGTCGCGATCATCTCGATTATCATGGCGATATGGCTCGCTATGAGGCGGCAAAATGGCAGTTATTTTCTACTCATCATGCCAAAGAAAAAATTATTAATGCCGATGATCAGGTCGGTCGTCGTTGGCTACACCAATTACCTCATGCAGTAGCAGTGAGCATGGAAGGGAAGATCCCTGCCGATTGGAAAGGTCGTTGGCTGGAAACCAAAAATATCAATTATCACGCCCAGGGTGTCACACTCAGGTTTGATTCAAGCTGGGGTGAGGGGCGTTTGGTGAGCCGTTTGTTAGGGGCATTTAATGTTAGTAATTTATTAATGGCTTTAGCGACGCTATTAGCATTGGATTACCCATTAAAAAAACTCGTGGCGACGGTATCACAGTTGCAGGCCGTTTGTGGGCGAATGGAAGTATTTAATGCGTTAGATAGACCAACAGTGATAGTGGATTATGCACATACTCCCGATGCGTTAGAAAAAGCATTAGCCGCCGCGCGTTTACATTGCAAAGGTCAATTATGGTGTGTGTTTGGCTGTGGTGGTGATCGAGACAAAGGCAAACGCGCCCTGATGGGTGGCATTGCTGAGCAATGGGCGGATCATCTGGTAGTGACCGATGATAACCCTCGCACTGAGGATCCTGGTGCGATTGTCGCGGATATTCTGAGCGGTTTGGTCGAGATAAGGCATGCTGTGGTGATACATAATCGAGCTGAGGCTATTAACAGCGTTGTGATGCAAGCAAAAGAGCAGGATGTAGTGGTAGTGGCAGGAAAAGGGCATGAAGATTACCAATTAGTGGGGAATCGGCGGCTAACTTTCTCTGACCGCCATATTGTCGCACAACTCTTAGGAGCCATAGCATGATTCCTCTTTCTTTGCGGCAATTAGCCCAGGTGCTTAATGCAGAATTGATAGGCATTGAACACGCAAGTGATCACGCCCTGGTAACCCAGGTGGTCATTGATAGTCGAAAGCTAAGCACAGGTTGTCTCTTTGTTGCTTTAAAAGGAGCACGTTTTGATGGGCATGACTTTGCCGAAGAGGCGATTACCGCCGGCGCTATAGCATTGTTGGTTAATAAAATTGCAATGAATAAACAGCAAGTTGATCCCTCTTTATACCCTTCGCCTTTGAAGTTGCCTTTCGGCTGCCAGGGCGACCGACCGATGAGCGTAGACAACTACGTGATTCGGCGAGCACCCGCAGCCAACAACGCGACGGCTTCAAAGGCAAAGGGTATATCATTAAAAAGCGTTCCCTTACCGATCCCTCAGCTCGTGGTGCAAGATACTCGCCTCGCATTGGGACAACTCGCCTCTTGGCTGCGTCAACAAGTATCGGCTCGTGTGGTCGCGGTAACCGGCTCTTCCGGCAAAACCTCAGTAAAAGAAATGACGGCAGCCATTTTACGTCAATGCAAAACGCCGACGAAAAAAAATAGCCATGTGCTTTATACCTCAGGTAATCAAAATAATGATATCGGAGTGCCATTGACGTTATTGCGTTTAACCGCTGAACATGATTTTGTGGTGATTGAACTGGGGGCTAATCATTTGGGGGAGATTGCCTACAGCGCCGGTTTATCGCGTCCTGAAAGTGTATTAGTGAATAATTTAGCGGCAGCGCATCTGGAAGGGTTTGGCTCTTTGGCTGCAGTGGCTCAGGCAAAAGGTGAAATATTTTCTGTCCTCCCGCCACAGGGTTACGCCATTATTAATGCAGACAGTCACGACTGGCCACATTGGCAGGGGATGTTATCTCAGCAACGTGTTTGGCGTTTTGCATTCAATGCCGGTGACGGCATTGATTTTTTTGCCAGTGATATCAAGGTTGATTCTCAAACAACGCGCTTCATTTTACATTCGCCGTTGGGTTCAGTGGAAATTTCATTGTCGTTGCTCGGTCGACATAACGTGGCCAATGCATTGGCCGCCGCGGCCTTAGCCATGTCAGTCGGGGCAGATTTGGAGGCAATAGCTAAAGGATTAGCGCAATCCCATGCAACTCCTGGACGATTATTCCCTATTCTATTAGCAGAGGGAAAATTATTACTCGATGACAGCTATAACGCCAATGTGGGCTCTATGATAGCAGCAGCACAGCTATTGGCAGAGATGCCAGGTTACCGCGTTATGGCGGTGGGTGACATGGGGGAATTAGGCGAAACCGCAGTAGATTGTCATCGTCAAGTGGGCTCTGCTGCGAGGCAAGCAGGGATAGATAAAGTGTTGAGTGTAGGGACGCTCAGTCAGCAACTCAGTAGCGCAAGTGGTAATGGTGAGCATTTTCATGATCAGGTGGTGTTAACAGCGCGTTTAAAACAGTTGTTACAGGCGCACCCGATTATCACCCTATTAATTAAAGGTTCACGCAGTAGCGGCATGGAAAATGTCGTACAAGCGCTACAGGAGAACGCATCATGTTAGTTTTGCTCGCTGAATATTTAGTGAAATTTTATTCTGGTTTTAATGTTTTTTCTTATTTAACCTTTCGCGCCATTGTGAGTCTGCTAACCGCATTTTTTATTTCTTTGTTGATGGGGCCCTATCTGATTGTGTGGTTACAGAAGCTACAGCTTGGCCAAGTGGTACGTGATGATGGACCTGAATCACACTTGACCAAGAGTGGCACCCCAACGATGGGAGGCGTGATGATTTTGTTCTCCATCATTATTGCTATTTTAATGTGGGCTTATCCCTCTAATCCTTATGTCTGGTGTGTGTTGTTTATTTTGGTCAGTTACGGCGTGATAGGGTTTGTTGATGATTATCGTAAAGTGGTGCGCAAAAATGCTAAAGGTTTAATTGCGCGTTGGAAATATTTTTGGCAATCCGCTATCGCGCTCGTTGCCGCTTTTACCATGTATAGTATGGCGCATGAGATGCCAGCCACTCAATTAGTGGTGCCCTTTTTTAAAGATGTTATGCCGCAATTAGGTTTGCCCTATATCCTGTTAGCGTATTTTGTCATCGTTGGCACCAGTAATGCCGTTAACCTGACCGATGGGCTCGATGGATTAGCGATTGTGCCGACCGTATTGGTCGCAGCCGGTTTCTCATTGATTGCCTGGGCTACCGGCAATGTAAATTTTGCCCATTATTTGCATATCCCTCATCTGCGCTATGCAGGTGAGCTAGTGATTGTTTGTACCGCTATCGTGGGTGCAGGTCTAGGCTTTTTATGGTTTAACACTTATCCCGCTCAAGTGTTTATGGGGGATGTTGGTTCGCTGGCGCTGGGGGGGGCATTGGGTACCATCGCAGTGTTGCTGCGTCAGGAATTTTTATTGGTCATTATGGGCGGTGTATTTGTGGTTGAAACTTTATCCGTGATCTTACAGGTCGGATCTTTTAAATTGCGCGGCCAGCGGATTTTTCGCATGGCGCCGATTCATCATCATTATGAACTTAAAGGGTGGCCAGAACCCCGGGTCATTGTGCGTTTTTGGATTATTTCGTTGATGCTAGTCTTGATTGGCCTGGCCACACTGAAGGTACGGTAATTATGATCGACTATCGCGGCAAAAAAGTGGTCATTATTGGGTTAGGATTAACCGGAATCTCCTGTGTCGAATTTTTTATGGCAAAAGGGGTTACACCTAAAGTGATGGATACTCGCATTAATCCACCCAATACAGATCAACTTCCTGCTGTATTAGAGTGTCACTTTGGTTCACTCAATCAAAAATGGTTGTTAGAGGCTGATTTAATTGTGGCTAGCCCCGGTGTGGCGCTGGCCGACCCCCTGCTAAATCAAGCAGTGGAAGCTGGACTAGAGGTGATCGGGGATATCGAATTATTTTGCCGTGAAAATCAGGTTCCGATTGTGGCGATTACCGGCTCTAATGGAAAAAGCACTGTCACTACACTGCTGGGTGAGATGGCGCGCAATGCGGGTTGGCAGGTAGGGGTTGGTGGTAATATTGGCATTCCAGCTTTAACGTTATTAAAGCAAAAATATCAATTAATCGTACTGGAATTATCCAGTTTTCAATTAGAAACCACCTACAGTTTGCAGGCACAGGTGGCAACCATTCTTAACATTAGTGAAGATCACAGTGATCGTTATCCTCAGGGGCTCGAGCAGTACCAAGCGGCCAAATTACGCATTTATGAAAATGCACACACCTGTGTTGTCAATGTTGATGACGCACTGACCAAACCAAAACAAGATACCAACGCGCATTATATACCCACAGTCCTTCAAGTTGCCGCTAGGCGGCCAGGACGTGAGACCGATGAGCGTAGACAGCTACGTGATTCGGCGAACGCCCGCAGCCAACAACGCGGCAGCTTCGAAGGCGAAGGGTATAGTAGCTTTGGTGTGGATGTTGGCGACTATCACCTGCATAAACAACAAAATACCGTTTGGTTACAAGCGCATGGTGAGAAAGTGTTAGAAACAAGCAAAATGAAACTCTGTGGGCGTCATAATCATATCAATGCCTTGGCTGCATTAGCCTTGGCCGATGCGGCAGGTATCCCGCGCTCATCTAGCCTGGCTGTATTAACCACCTACTCTCGGCTCGCTCACCGCTTCCAGTCAGTATTTAAAAATAAGGGCATAAGTTGGATTAACGATTCCAAAGCCACTAATGTCGGCAGTACCAAAGCGGCGCTCGAGGGTTTAGCAATCGAAGGAACCTTGTACCTGCTGTTGGGCGGTGACGGCAAATCAGCTGATTTTTCACCCCTGCTTCCCTTTTTACAAGGTGAGCGTATTCGTATCTACTGTTTTGGCCGTGATGGCCAAAAATTGGCGCAATTACGCCCTGAAATTTCGCAATGTACCGATACTTTACAGCAAGCAATGAGACTGCTCGCGCCGCAATTAGTCACTGGAGATCTTGTCTTACTTTCTCCCGCCTGTGCGAGCTTAGATCAGTTTCGTAATTATGAACAACGGGGTAACGAATTTGCCTGTTTAGCAAAGGAGTTAGGCTGATGTATTTATCGAGATTACTAAAAAAATGTCGACATTGGCGGATGCGTTCGCCAGAAAACGCCTCCGCCAATGAGATTGTAATATACCCTTCGCCCTTGAAGTTGTCGCTAGGCGGCCAGGGCGTGAGACCGATGAGCGTAGACAGACTACGTGATTCGGCGAGCGCACCCGCAGCCAACAACGCGGCAGCTTCAAAGGCGAAGGGTATAAACGACGATTTTAGTAATCCAAGACTATATGACAGAACCCTAGTATGGCTGACTTTTGCTTTAGCAATGATAGGTTTAATCATGGTGACATCAGCATCAATGCCGATCGGGCAACAACTTGCCGGTGATCCTTTTCTATTTGCCAAACGCAACGCACTTTATCTTGTGTTGGCATTGTGCAGTTCGCTGGTGACTTTACGCATTCCGATGGCGATCTGGCAGAGGTATAGTCATGTTCTTTTGCTTATTTCTATTCTGCTACTGTTAGTGGTATTGATAGCGGGCAGTTCTGTCAATGGTGCATCACGTTGGATCAGTTTTGGTTCCTTGCGTATTCAACCCTCCGAGCTCTCTAAGTTAGCGCTATTTTTTTACCTCTCGAGTTATTTGGTACGTAAAACATCAGAAATACGCAGTAATTTTTGGGGATTTTGTAAACCGATGGGGGTGATGATAGCCCTCGCCGTATTGCTGCTCGCTCAACCTGATTTAGGCACGGTGGTGGTGTTGTTTATCACCACACTGGCCATGTTGTTTTTAGTCGGGGCAAAGTTATGGCAATTTTTGGCGATTATTGGTTGCGGGATCTTTGCCGTTTGTCTGCTGGTGATTGCCGAACCTTATCGCCTCACTCGGGTGACATCGTTTTGGGATCCTTGGGCTGACCGTTTCGGCACTGGCTACCAGTTAACCCAGTCATTAATGGCATTTGGCCGAGGTGAGCTTTGGGGGCAAGGCTTAGGGAATTCAATACAAAAAATGGATTATTTACCCGAAGCGCACACTGATTTTATTTTTTCTATTTTAGCTGAAGAACTTGGTTATTGCGGTGTAGCCCTCACGTTGTTGATGGTATTCTTCGTCGCTTTGCGTGCTATGTCCATTGGACGGCGTGCATTAAAGGCAGAACAACAATTTTCTGGTTTTTTAGCCTGCTCTGTGGGGATCTGGTTTAGTTTTCAAACCTTGATTAATGTCGGCGCGGCGGCGGGAATACTCCCAACCAAAGGCTTGACTTTACCTTTAATTAGCTATGGTGGTTCAAGCTTGCTGATTATGTTTACCGCAATTGTATTGTTGCTACGTATCGATTTTGAAACACGTTTGGCAAAAGCACAGGCGTTTATTAGGCATATGAAATAGTCTTATACCCACAGCCCTTGAAGTTGCCTTCGGCTGCCAGGGAGTGAGACCGATGAGCGTAGACATACTACCTGATGAGGCGAACACCCGCAGCCAACAACACGGCGGCTTCAAAGGCGAAGGGTATAGAGCCTAATTAAGAGGATTCCTATGAATAGTGAAACGAAACGTTTAATGATCATGGCTGGCGGTACAGGGGGGCATGTTTTCCCTGGCTTAGCAGTGGCTCACTATCTAATAGCACAAGGCTGGCAAGTGCGTTGGTTGGGGACAGCAGACAGAATGGAAGCAGATTTGGTGCCTCAACATGGCATTGAAATAGATTTTATCCGAATCTCAGGCTTACGTGGCAAAGGGCTATGGGCTCAATTGTTAGCGCCAATACGTATATATCGGGCGATATGCCAAGCAAAAAATATTATGCGTGACTACCAACCGCATGTGGTTCTAGGAATGGGCGGATATGTCTCAGGTCCTGGTGGTTTGGCTGCCCGCTGGTGTGGTGTCCCTTTGGTGGTGCATGAACAAAACGGGATTGCCGGTTTAACTAATCGCGTACTCGCTAAAATTGCAAAAAAAGTATTACAGGCTTTCCCCGGGGCATTACCCCATGCTGAGGTGGTAGGTAATCCTATTAGAATGGATGTACTCACGTTACCTCCCCCTAAAGAAAGACTGGCAGGGCGTCAAGGGGCGATACGGGTGTTAGTGATAGGGGGAAGCCAAGGTGCTCAAATATTAAATCAAATCTTACCTGAGGTCGCAGCACAGCTTGGCGATAAAGTGACCGTATGGCATCAAGTGGGGCAAGGGGCACTGACCGACGTTTTACAAATTTATCAACAGCTAGGCCAAGAGCATCAGCATAAAATTACTGAATTTATTGATGATATGGCCGCCGCTTATGCTTGGGCCGATGTGGTAGTGTGCCGCAGTGGCGCCTTAACCATCAGTGAAATCGCAGCGGTTGGATTGCCAGCAATCTTCATTCCGTTTCAACATAAAGATCGTCAGCAGTATTGGAATGCCGTACCGCTAGAAAAGGTAGGCGCCGCCAAAATTATTGAGCAACCGCGATTAACTGCACAAAGGTTAAGCAATCTGCTAGCGAGTTGGGATCGAGCAACATTAATGGTAATGGCCGATAAAGCGAGAACGATGGCGATCTTGGATGCAACAGAACGGGTTGCGGCGGCAATAATAACGGCCGCATGAGTATACCCTTTTCCTTTGAAGCTGCCGTGTTGTTGGCGGCGGGAGTCGACCGAATCACATAGTATATCTACGCTCATCGGTCTCACCCCTGACCGCCTAGCGACAACTTCAAGGACTGTGGGTATAACAGACATTTATTATTATTGAATAGGCGAAAAAGTGAACACACAGCAATTGGCGAAACTACGTACTGTGGTGCCTGAAATGAGGCGAGTTAAACACATTCACTTTGTTGGCATCGGCGGTGCTGGCATGGGGGGTATCGCTGAAGTATTGGCTAATGAAGGCTATCAGATCAGCGGCTCTGATCTCACCTCTAATCCAGTAACAAAGCAACTCAGTCAATTGAACGTGAAAATTTATTTTGATCATCAAGCGAAAAATGTACAGGGTGCGAGTGTTGTGGTGGTTTCTAGTGCTATTCCCGAAAATAATGTAGAAATCGTTGCCGCCCGAGCCGCCCGTATTCCGGTGATCCGACGGGCGGAAATGCTGGCTGAATTAATGCGTTATCGCCATGGTATCGCGGTCGCCGGTACGCACGGTAAAACCACCACTACCGCGATGGTGGCCAGTATTTATGCCGACGCGGGGCTAGATCCCACTTTCGTTAATGGCGGACTGGTCAAAGCCGCCGGGGTTCATGCACGTTTAGGTTGTAGTCGTTATTTGATCGCCGAGGCCGATGAAAGTGATGCTTCTTTTCTCCATTTACAACCGATGGTGGCGATTGTAACCAACATCGAAGCAGACCATATGGACACTTATCAAGGAAATTTTGAAAATTTAAAACAGACCTTCATTAATTTTTTACACCATTTACCTTTTTATGGCCGAGCGGTCATGTGTATCGATGATGCCAGAATACGTGAAATATTGCCGCGCATAGGTCGCCACATCACCACCTATGGTTTTAGTGATGATGCTGATATACAGATTAAAGATTATCAACAACAACAAGCACAGGGGTGTTTCACGCTGTGTCGGCCAGGTAAAACAGAGCTCAAGGTGATGTTGAACGCGCCAGGTTGCCACAATGCACTTAATGCAGCGGCAGCGATAGCGGTGGCAACAGAAGAAAGGATCAGTGATGATTGCATTCTAACAGCATTGGCCAATTTTCAAGGCACTGGACGCCGTTTTGATTTTCTTGGTCATTTTTCGCTCGAAAAGGTGAATGGCAAAAAAGGCAGTGTCATGTTGGTTGATGACTATGGCCATCACCCAACCGAAGTCGCTGTGACCATCAAAGCGGCTCGTGCCGGCTGGCCAGAAAAACGCATTGTGATGATTTTTCAGCCGCATCGTTATAGCCGTACCCATGATCTGTACGATGATTTCGCCAAGGTATTAGCTGAAGTCGATGTGCTACTGATGCTTAACGTCTATGCCGCTGGAGAAAAACCCATTCCAGGTGCTGACAGCCGCTCACTGTGCCGCACGATACGTGTACGTAATCCTGATCAGTTAGAGCCCATTTTTATTTCAGACAATGAAGCCCTGCTTGATATTTTAGCAAAACAGTTAAATGACAATGATCTGGTCTTAATTCAAGGAGCAGGCAACATTGGTAAAATCGCGCGCCATTTGGCCGAATCAAAATTACAACCTGGGCATAAAAATGAAGAAAAGCATGGCTGAAAAAATCGCGGTACTGCTCGGGGGTACTTCTGCTGAACGTGAAATATCATTGCTATCTGGCCAGGCCGTGTTAAAAGGCCTCATTGAAGCCGGGATTGATGCGCACGCAGTAGACACGCGAGATGTGCCCGTGACCCAGTTAAAAGAACAGGGATTTAGTAAAGTATTTATCGCGCTCCATGGTCGCGGTGGTGAAGATGGCAGCTTACAAAAACAGTTGGCATCTCTACAACTACCCTATACTGGCAGTCATGCAGCGTCTTCCGCGCTGAGCATGGATAAATTACAAACAAAATTAAGATGGCAATCGTTAGGCTTACCCATAGCGCCCCATGTTGCTTTAACCTCTCAGCAATTTGCCGCCCTTTCTTCTGGTGAATTAGCAAGACAGATCGCGGATCTTGGTTTTCCTCTTATCGTAAAACCAAGCCATGAAGGCTCTAGCCTCGGGATGAGCAAAGTTAATGCGTTTAACGAACTGCCCCCCTCGCTGGAAAAAGCGTTCCGTTATGATGAGGAAGTACTGATTGAAAAATGGCTCAGTGGATCCGAGTTCACAGTGGCAATACTGGGAGAGCAAACGCTACCCTCAATTCGGATCCAGGCTCCCGGTATCTTTTATGATTACGATGCTAAGTATTTGTCGAATCAAACCCACTATTTTTGTCCAAGTGGCTTAAACGAAAAACAAGAGCAACAATTAGCAGCGTTAGCAAAACAAGCTTATCAAGCGTTGGGTTGCAGTGGTTGGGGTAGAGTCGATGTAATGCAAGACAGTGATGCTAATTTTTATCTGTTGGAGGTGAATACTTCACCTGGTATGACCGAGCATAGTTTAGTTCCCATGGCGGCACGGCAGTATGGATTGAATTTTTCTCAGCTAGTGGTGCAAATTTTGGCATTGGCTGATTGATATACCCAATGAATTTCAAGTTACGGCAAGGCAGCCAAGGGGTGAGACCGATGAGAGTAGATAGACTACCTGATGAGGCGAGCACCCGCAGACAACAAAGCCGTAACTTAAAAGGCGAAGGGTATATGTCACAAGCTGCTCGAAACCCCCATCTGCCCCAGACGAAAAAAAATAAAGAGGCGGGGAGTAACAGCGATAGAAAAAGGAAGCAATTCGGAGGGCTTCTTTTCTTGCTGATAATATTAGCAACCCTATTTTTGATGGCGTGGGCCATCATCCACTGGATGAAAGGTGATGACCGTTTACCTTTATCAAAATTGGTGGTGATGGGCGAGCGTCATTTCACCACTGATGATGATATCCGCCAAGCCATTTTGGCGCTAGGTTCGCCAGGTTCATTTATGAAACAGGATGTGAATGTGTTTCAGCAGCAGATTGAACGCTTGCCTTGGATAAAACAAGTCAGCGTACGTAAGCAGTGGCCAGATGAATTAAAAATTCATTTAGTAGAATATGTGCCAATAGCACGTTGGAATGATTTTTATCTACTTGATAATGAAGGAAAGATATTTAGTGTGCCTTTGACACGTTTGGGTAACCGCGCACCTATGTTGCTTTATGGTCCAGAAGGTACTGAGCATGATCTGTTAAAGGGGTACCGAGCGATCAATCAAATATTGGCCAGCAATAATTTCAGGTTAAAAATGGCTCAGATGAGTGCGCGTCATTCTTGGCAACTGGTTTTAGATAACAATGTTCGGCTCGAATTAGGTCGAAATGAGCATATTGAACGTTTACAACGTTTTATTGAATTGTATCCGTTGTTAGAAAAACAAGCTGATAATAATAAAAAATTAAATTATATCGATTTACGTTATGACACCGGTGTTGCAGTAGGTTGGTCATCGATTTTGAGTAACCAACCAAATAGTCATCAGCAACAGAGACAGGCAAAACAACCATGATCAAGTCAACAGACAGAAAACTGGTAGTGGGTCTTGAAATCGGTACAGCAAAAGTTTCTGTATTGGTTGGTGAGATTCTACCCGATGGCGTGATCAATATTATTGGTGTCGGTAACTGTCCTTCTAAAGGTATGGAAAAAGGGGGGGTTAACGATCTTGAATCCGTCGTAAAATGTGTACAACGTGCGATTGATCAGGCTGAATTAATGGCCGATTGCCAAATTTCTTCCGTCTATTTGGCGCTATCGGGTAAACATATTAGTTGTCAAAATGAAATAGGGATGGTGCCCATTTCTGAAGAAGAAGTGACGCGGGAAGATGTAGAAAACGTAGTGCATACGGCCAAATCGGTACGTGTACGTGATGAACATCGCATCCTACACGTTATTCCGCAAGAATATGCTATCGATTACCAAGAAGGCATCAAAAATCCAGTTGGGCTTTGTGGGGTACGGATGCAAGCGAAAGTTCATCTGATTACCTGTCATAACGATATGGCAAAAAATATTGTCAAAGCAGTTGAACGTTGCAATCTACAGGTTGATCAACTTATTTTTTCTGGTTTGGCAGCCAGTTATGCGGTATTAACCGAAGATGAACGTGAGCTCGGTGTTTGTGTCGTTGATATCGGCGGCGGCACTATGGATATGGCAATTTACACCGGAGGCGCACTACGCTTCAGCAAAGTGATCCCTTATGCCGGCAATGTGGTGACCAGTGATATTGCTTACGCTTTTGGCACTCCCCCTAGTGATGCAGAAACAATCAAAGTCAGATACGGATGTGCATTCGGATCTATTGTCAGCAAGGATGAAAGCGTAGAAGTACCCAGTGTCGGTGGCCGTCCTCCTCGCAGTCTGCAAAGACAGGTATTGGCGGAAGTCATTGAACCCCGTTACACAGAGTTACTTAATTTAGTTAATGAACAAATTTTACAGTTGCAGGAGCAATTACGTCAGCAAGGGGTAAAACATCATCTTGCCGCCGGCGTTGTACTGACGGGGGGGGCGGCGCAAATTGATGGCCTGGTTACTTGCGCACAACGGGTATTCCATGCTCAGGTTCGCATTGGCCAACCGCTCAATATTACTGGGCTGACTGATTATGCTCAGGAGCCTTATTATTCTACTGCTGTTGGGTTATTACACTATGGTAAAGAGAGTCACCTTAATGATGAATCAGATACAGAAAAACGTGCCTCAGTGTACAGTTGGTTTAAACGTATCAATAGCTGGCTGAGAAAAGAGTTTTAATGTCTTAACTTTATATTTCAACCAAGAGATTAAACTGGAGACAATTGTTGATCTCAAAGTAATAAGCACAAAGCGGAGAAAAACTATGTTTGAACCGATGGAACTAACTAATGACGCGGTGATAAAAGTCATCGGCGTGGGTGGCGGCGGTAGTAATGCTGTTGAACACATGGTGCGTGAACAGATTGAAGGGGTTGAATTTTTTGCTATTAATACCGATGCTCAGGCTTTACGTAAATCGACAGTGGGACAGACAATACAAATTGGTAACACTATTACCAAAGGCTTGGGAGCGGGAGCCAACCCTGAGGTAGGTCGTACTTCAGCTGAGGAAGATCGTGAAGCGTTGAAAACCGCTCTGGAGGGAGCCGATATGGTCTTTATTGCTGCCGGTATGGGCGGCGGCACAGGGACAGGGGCTGCGCCTGTCGTTGCCGAGGTGGCAAAAGAGCTGGGGATCTTAACTGTTGCTGTGGTGACTAAGCCTTTTAATTTTGAAGGTAAAAAAAGGATGGCGTTTGCCGAACAGGGAATTGCGGAATTATCGAAACATGTCGACTCTTTAATTACTATTCCTAATGACAAATTACTCAAAGTGCTCGGCAAAGGTATTTCTTTGCTCAATGCCTTCGGTGCCGCCAACGATGTATTAAAGGGCGCGGTACAGGGTATCGCTGAATTAATCACCCGCCCTGGCTTAATGAATGTCGATTTTGCTGACGTGCGTACTGTGATGTCGGAAATGGGCTACGCCATGATGGGTTCAGGCAAAGCACAGGGCGAAGACAGGGCAGAAAAAGCGGCGGAAACGGCGATCTCCAGCCCATTATTAGAAGATATCGATTTGTCTGGCGCGCGAGGGGTACTGGTCAATATTACCGCCGGTTTTGACTTACGTTTGGATGAATTTGAAACTGTCGGTAACACTGTTCGTGCATTTGCATCAGACAATGCGACTGTGGTTATCGGTACCTCGTTAGATCCTAACATGAACGATGAATTGAGTGTTACTGTCGTGGCTACCGGTATTGGCATCGATAAACGACCTGAAATAACACTGGTGACCAACAAGAAAACTAAACCTTTGTTAGCACAGGGTTATCAGCAACCTGGATTGTCAGCATTATCACAAGAAGCCAAAGTGGGGGTAAAAGTATTAAATGATTCAACGGGGAGTAAAACGAATGTGACGCCTAATAAAGAGCCTGATTACCTTGATATCCCCGCTTTCTTACGCAAGCAAGCCGATTAAATAGAATTTTGGTTAACATTACTGATCTCAGACAATAAAAAATAATAACTGAGAGAGCACGCCGTAACGTGGAATTTACATCAGGTAATCGCGACTTTGCAACAGGTCGTCTAATGACGATCAATCGATCATTAGACCTCTTTCGAAACCGTAGCGAGTGATGCGGAGTCAAGGCGCTCGGCGTACAGCAACCTTCGCTGCCATCAGTACATGAGAATTGCGCGCACCGGGCAACGCAGGATCCGTGTCACGCAGTAGGTTTCGAAAAAGGTCTATACCCTTCGCCTTTCAAGCGGCTGCTAGACGGCCAGGGCGACTGACCGATGAGTGTGGACACATACCATGAGGGCAAGGGCTCGCAGCCAACAACACGGCAACTTCAAAGGCGAAGGGTCTATTCCTCCTCAGCGATAACAGCAAGTCGAGGAGGCGAGTTAACAAATCCACGTAAACCAACCACATGAACATGTTCATGACGATTGAAAACTTTACGCACCAATTTATAAGTGGTTCCTTTTTCAGGACTGATATTCTCGGGGGCTGCAATAATTAATTGCATTTCTAACCGGGCACAAAGTTCAAACAAGGTCGCAATAGACTTTGCATCCAATCGCGCCGCCTCATCAAGAAATAGCAAACGACAAGGTGAAATATCTTTACCACGTAAACGCTGTGATTCTTCTTCCCAACTTTGCACCACCATCACTAAAATCGACATCCCCGTACCGATCTCGCCTCACCAGTTGACAGCGCGCCACTTTCGGCGCGCAGCCAACCATCAGCACCGCGATAAACTTCTACTGCCAATTCGAGATAATTACGGTAATCGAGCAAGGCTTCACCAATAGTTTGCGCGGAGCGCTGGCCAGGATCCAACTGCGGATTCAAACGTTGATATAATTTCGCCAACGCTTCGGAGAAAGTCAGGCGGTTACTGTTGAATAAATCCTGATGTTGTTCTTGCTGCTCAGACAACACCGCTAATAAAGTCGCATGCGCTTCACGCACATTAAAATTCAAGCGCACACTTTTTACCTGACCAAAAGAAACAGCACGTAATCCCTGATTTAACATAAGGATGCGGTTCTGCTCACGTTGAATCGTTTTACGGATAATATTAGCAACGCTTTTACAACTGATGGCCAATATGTGCTCTCGGGCATTCAATTCTTCAGTGAGGCGAGCCAATTCAATTTCCATTTGCTCGATGGCATCAATAGGATCATCCGTACGGAGAATATCTTGGCGGATACGTTCACGTAAATGCTGATAAACCGCGCTATAAAAGACAATTTTTCGCTCTGGACGTTTGGCATCTTCCGATGAGCGTAATAAATCACGCAGATATTCATTTTCTGCCACCGCAGGGCGTAATGCTCCCAATGCGTTATCTGACATAGAACGCAGTTCATCAGCGCTCTTATACGCCAATTCACGCCGATGCAGATGGCGTTCAACACCGTTGTCTTTCACCATCCTCATCACTCTGCACCAACCCGATTTAGCCTGCACAATCTGTGCACGCATTTGATGATAATCTCGGGTTGATTTGCGTTGTTTTTTTTCTAAATCCTCTATCTCTGCTTCACAACAAATCAATTTTTTTCTAACTGATTACGTTGTAAGCGGACAGTGCGCAACGCCGTCTGGAGCTCATCACGGCGCCTAAGCGCGCGCGCCTGAGCATCGCTATCTGCCTGTACACCAATGTCTTTTAATTCCTGTTCTAATTCTCTGAGCAGATCATTTTTTGCTTCATAAGCGCTTTTGAATGAAGCCAACATGTGCTGATTTTGCGTAAACTGGGTTTGATACTGCCGTAATTGCTCACGGGCGTGGCTACGTTCAGTTTCAGCCTGTGCTAAACGTTGACGTAATTGATCATTCAGATCCGTGCTTTCTGTCACTACCTGGGTCAAATCAGCATAGTTAAAATGCGCGCGTCTTTGCACCACTTCACTTAAAGAAAAAATTTGTTTTTTGAGCAAATGCTGCTGCTGAGCCTGGCTATAATCGTCTTGTAACTGTTGATGCTGTTGTGGATCATTCTGTTAATGCCGCAAGTAGTGGCTCCAGTTTGGCCAAAGAAGCTCCCTGTTGTTTAATGTAGTGAGCAGCCTGCAACGCCTGTTCATGATCGGCAGTGATTTCTTCTATCTGATGTTGCAAACTGTCGTCGCGCAGTAACGACACCAGAGGAACTAATTTGTTAAGGCATAAAATAGCGGCTTTGGTCTGTTCAAACTGTTGCTGATGTTGCCGATGTTGCTCTTCATGGGCGCGTAAATTATTTTCTATTTCGCTGCACTGAATAGTGAGTAGCCGAATTTTCTCTTCAGGATCAGCATCAAACACCACCGACAAATGAGACGCAACAAAACAGCTAAATGCTTGATGTATACGCTGAGCCTTTTGCATATCAAATGATAATGTAGCGTAGTCTGTCTTTGAATCATCACGGATCTTACACAACGCCTTGCAGCGATTTTCACGGGCAACACGACCAAATAAAGGCACGTCAGGATAGCGAGAATAGCGCCATTGACGATCTGCGGATCTCACGAGGATCGCTTTTTCCTGCGCTTCAAAAGTAAAAAAATCTTCATCAAATGATTGAGGATCGCCCTCAATTAAATAGAGGTCGTCTGGTGCCTCTGCCAAATTTTGTAACTTATCACGTATCAACGAAAGGTTTGGCACAACAATGCCATGGCGGGCAGGACCATAAAGCGCAGAATAATGAGGCGCATCATCCACAGCGATATCGTCATAAATTTCAGATAGCAGCACCCCTCCCAAATACTCAGCGAGGGAGACTAAGCGAGGATCTTCTGCGCCACTGGGTTGATTTAATCGCTCAATTTGTGTTTCAACTGACCGTATTTCGGCGGCGATTTTATCGCGTTCAAGCGTAACTTTACGTTCACGCTCAAACCATTGCTGCATGTTTGCACTCACCTGATCACTATTTTCCAGTATCGCGCCATTTTGCTCACTGAGCTTATTAAGTGCTTCCTGTGCTCCTAGCCAAATGGGTGCCAGGGTGATCAATCTTTGTTTTTCTTGTTTAAACTGATCTAGCTGTTGGCGCATGGCCATCCTGCACTCTGCCACCTGGCTAACATGGTGCTCGAATTTGCCAATTTGCTGCTCTAGACTCAATTGCAATGCAACCAACTCATCGGCTTGATACTGCTTTCCCTGACGTTGACAAAATGCTTGCAACATACGTTCAGCATCTTGTTGCGCCTGCAAACGCAGTCTCAGCTCAGATAATCGGATCTGCAAGGGTTGGATCCGCTCTGCTAAATGCTGTTGAGACGGCCAACGGCGTAATAATTCACGCGCTACTGACCAAGCTTCAGCGCGATCGGCTGATCCGCTGATCTTCACGACCAATTGATAAGCTTGCTCAAATTGGTCGTGAGAAGCCGTCGCGATAGTCAATTTTTGCTGCAATTGCAGCAAAGTGGCCGTGGCTTCTTTGTCAGAGAGGTGAAAAGTCTCCAGCCAATGCTCTGCGTTATCGGCGGTTAATTCTGGCAATTGACATAATGCACGGGCGTTCTTTAGTGCCTCTTGTGCCTGCTGGCATTGAATGGCACGGGTTTGCTGAACATCTAAAGCTTGCTGATAGTCCGCTAGCTGGCTTTTTAATTCATCCACTTCATTTACCGCCGCTTCTACCCGCATTTCATTTTCTGCCTGCCGCTCACAGGCTTCAGCCACTACGATATTTTGTTCCTCGAGCCGATAACTCAGCTCTTCCAATTCTTCTTGATAGCGCGCTATTTTTTCTTGCTGACGCATAGCGCTTTGCACTAAATTCAACTGTTCGTTGGCAGCTTCGTAATCGGCTTCTCGTTCTAACTCGGTGGCACTTTGATCTTTGAGTTCTTTGGCGATTTCGGAATGATGATATTGTTCTGCTAACCCTTTTTTACGCTGAGTAAACAGATCACGACGCAGGACTAATAGACTATCTAAATGACTACGACGCTCATTAATATGGCGCATATAATCAGCCGCAACATAGGAGGTCGATTCTGCAATCAGATGTTTAAATAAATCTCGATCCGATTGCGTCGTACGAATGGCCTCCAATGTCATCCGGTTTTCACGTAACGCCGCCTCCATATCTTGAAATGCTTTACGTACCCCGCTATTTTCCGGCAATAAATAATCACGTAATGAACGTGTGATGGCGCTGGAGATCCCACCGTATAAAGAGGCTTCAATGAGGCGATAAAATTTACTACGATCAGCAGCCGAACGGAGTCGTTTGGGGATCACTCCCAAATCAAACATCAGCGAATGGTAGTCAGTAATAGAATTAAATTGCTTGAACTGTACCCCTTCCATGGCTTCTAGCCGATTTTTTAGCTCGGGGAGAGACAGTACACGCGCCTGCTGATCGGCCAATATTTCTGTCAGCAACTGGGTAGGCTGGCAAGCAGCCGGCAATCCTTGGATAGTAAACGGCTTGATATCAACTTTACGATCACGTCCTGCCACCTGTTGTAAGCGAACACCGAGCAATATGCGCTGATGGCGTGAATTCATTACATAGAGCGCGGAATAACAAACACCAGCACGCAACTTACCATGCAGACCTTTGTCACGCGATCCCGTCGTCGAGCCGGCTTCCGTGGTATTACGAAAATGCAATAAGGTGAGATCGGGGATTAACGCAGTGATAAAGGCAGCCATGGTAGTGGATTTACCCGCTCCGTTTCCGCCTGATAAGGTAGTCACCCACTCATCGAGATCAAAGGTACGAGCAAAAAAACCATTCCAATTAATCAATGTCAATGAACAAAATTTACCGCGTTCGATTTTTCCTGATTTTATCATTACTCATCCTTTTCACTCTGCAGTCTGTCATCAACTTCGACCACCGTATTTTCCAGCACTACCCCTTCACTCTGTTGGATCATCTGTAATTGAGCTGTTTGGGGATCATCGCCATTACGTACATCGGCACCAAAACGAAACACCGCTTCAGTAATACGAAATTGGCTACTGTCATGACTGATAAAATAGATCATGCCTAAACGGCGCAGACGGTTAAGAGAAGCGCGTATTTTTTCTTGTAGCTTCTGTTTATCTAAATCAGAGCCTGCCGAGCGTTGATTCACCCATTTAAGCAATTTGCTTTCATCAACCAGCGCGATAAGTTCTTCATACAATTCTTGTTGGCTAAAAATGCCTTGATGCGCCAAACGCTCTGGACTGAGATAAAGATAGCAGAGCACTTTACCTACCATCATGTCTAATTCAGACAAAACAGATCGGGGAATTAAACTGGTAGAGCGCGCTCTTAAATAGAAAAAATTTTCCGGCGCATGGATCAAATCTACATTATAGCGACGATAAAATACTTCCAATTGCTCCTGAAAATCGGTCAAAAAAGCATGATTGTCCAGTTCATCAGCGCCAATATGGCGACCAGCACGCAGCTGGCTATCTAAAGAAGGAAAAAGTTGACTCGCCAATGCTTGCGCCAACTTAATGGGCATAACGGGTTCAATATCGGTCGATGACATGTGCCTGCACCTCAGCTCCGTAATCATTAATCGCTGACCATTCTGGCGCTAAGCCAGAAAAATCGGCGGCCGCCACGCCAAGGCGAATCGCCTGGTCAACGAGGATACGCGCAACATCAAAATGACGTGCTTGTGGATATTGTGCCAAATAATCGCGTAGGATCTGCCCCAAATTCAGCGGGGTTTCTTGGCGGTGAAAAATAACTAAGGCTTGAGTAATGGCGGTGGTGAGCTGTTGGCAAATTTGATTAAATTCTTCAAATTCTAGCTCCGGTGGTAATTCTCCCCTCACCTCTTCACTGCATAATGCCGCTCCTTCATCTCGCATGTCTAACATGCGGTCAGCATTAACGAAAGTCAGTGCCCAGGGGTGCGAAAAATAATTTTGGATAGATTGCCTCAGTCGCTGCGCAAAAACACGGTTTTTATCCATATCAATCGCGGTACGGATAAATTTATGCACATGACGATCATAGTTGATCCATAAATCGATAGCCTGTTGTCCCCAACCAATGATCCTATCCAGTTTATTTTGTAAGCTCGCAACAAGATGCGTGATCCTATCTAATTTTATATCCCCTTCGCCTTTGAAGCCGCCGCTTTGTTGGCTGCGAGTGTTCGCCTCATCAGGTAGTTGTCTACGCTCATCGGTCTCACACTCTGGCCGCCTAGCGGCAACTTCAAGGATTACCTAGGGTAGCATCTTGGATCCGCAGTAAATGGGTTTGGATTTTATCACCCACAGCCAGACAGGGTATCTTGCAATTCGCGCAACATCTGCGACGTTTCCGCAAGCAATGATTCACAGCTCGCAATAGCCGCGCGCCAATCTTGATTCAACAGTGAGGCGATCTCTTCTTTTACCGTATTTTGCTGTTCATCGAGTAACCGTTGGCTGATGTCAATACTGTCAAAAATTTCCGCGACCGAATATCTCAACGGTAGAAAAACACTGTGTTGCCAATGGCTGTCATCACCGGGCTCACAGGCCGCCAACGCTACGCGATGTAATTCTTCAGCGACCCGCGCTAATTGCGTGGAGAGACGCAGGGCTGAAAATTCACGTTGCCGAATATAATAATTGGTAATACTAATCCCCAGTGGCGTCAAACGGTAAATGGCATGACCCTCTGCTAAATCACTGCTAAAACGGTTTAGCAAACGCTGACGCACAACATCATTAATGGCATTATTCCCGCGTATCAGCAAGGTTTCCGGTGCTTGTTCAAAACCTTTGCTCACATGCGAAAATGCCTCAATCAATTCGCCTTCACTCATTTCGCTGTCCAGCCGCAGCCGCTCACTGTTAAGTAAAGCAATGGTTAACAAAAAGGCTAAACGTTCAGGCGGGAGCGTAATTGAAAAATCATTTTTTCGTGCCCAAGCCACCAGCTCGGGTACCGTCTGGGAAATTTCATTCATATTCACTCGTTACGGATCCGAAAAATGTTTCGTACATTAGACTTCTTCGGAAACCTACTGCGTGACGCGGATCCTGCGTTGCCCGGTGCGCGCAATCCTCATGTACTTCATGTTAACGAAGGTTGCTGTGCGCCGGGCGTCTTGACTCCGCATAACGAACTACGGTTTCCAAAGAGGTCTATTACTGTACACCACTGAGAATTGATCGCACCTTTTGTAAATCTTCTGGGGTATCGATCCCGACAGCTGGAGCCTCTTTTGCTAATGCTACATGAATTTTTTCACCGCGTGACAAAACACGAAGCTGTTCAAGCGATTCTATTTTCTCCGATTCACAAGGTGCCCAAGCCACATAACGACGGATAAAACCGGCTCGATACGCATAAATGCCAATGTGCCGTAAAAAGTGCCCTTCGATATCTTCATGTTTCGCTGGGTGATACGGTTTTCCGTTGCTAAAAATAGGCGCACGAGAAAAATAAAGCGCATAACCGTAAGCATCAATTCCTACTTTCACCACGTGCGGATTGAAAACCTCTTCACTATGGTTAATAGGGACTGCCAATGTAGCCATTTCGGCGGTACAGTTGGTTAAATTCTCTGCAACTTGCTGGATAATACAGGAGGGTATGAGGGGCTCATCGCCCTGAACATTAACAATAATATCGTTATCCTCAAAACCATAATGATCAATAACTTCGGCTAACCGTTCAGTACCTGATTGATGATCAGAACGCGTAAAACAAACTTCCCCTCTCGCCTTTTTTACCGCCTCCAGGATATCCGCATGATCAGTGGCAACAATCACCCGTTCAGCTCCTGATGCTAATGCACGCTCCATCACATGCACAACCATCGGCTTACCATGAATATCAGCCAAAGGTTTAGCGGGTAAACGGTTTGAAGCATAACGGGCAGGAATAATAACGGTGAATTTCATGCCAATTTCTCATCAATCTTGATAGCACGGGCTTCATTGGCTAATAATACCGGGATCCCATTGCGCACAGGATAAGCCAATTGCTCAGCTTTACACACTAGCGCTAGATTTTTTTGATCAAAAGATAATTTACCGTTACAAATGGGGCAGGCAATAATTTCAAGTAAACGGCGATCCATAATCCCTCCTAAATATACCAGCGAGCACCAGAGATTTTTAATATACCCTTCGCCTTTCAAGTTACGGCGGCGTTGGCAGCTCGCACTCATCCCAGTCATGTACTACTTGTACACTCCTGAGATTCGCTTGATGGCCGCCTTGCCGTAACTCGAAATTCATTGGGTATAGACGCTAAGAAGTCTATTTTTCTATATTAATCAGAGCACCATCAGCATCAAATAATAAGGTCAGTGTTCGTTGTGTTATTTTTTCATGGCCAGTTTGCTGACGAAAAACATAGAACCAGGTTCTGCTACCAAAAGGATCGCGTAACATGGGTGTACCTAGTATGTAGGCAACCTGTTGTTGTGTCATACCTTTCTCTATTTTTTCCACGTCATGATGTGATAGATAATTACCCTGATTCATATCAGGTCGATAAACTACTTTTTCCAATGTGGAACAACCAACAATCAGCATCGACAGTAACAAGAGGGCAATAATCAACAGATTACGGTGAAACATTTTACAACACATGGTTATCAGATTCCTTTTTTGACAAAGTATCAGCGAGCACAAGCAATTTCAAAGTATACCCTTCGTCTTTGAAGCTGCCGCGTTGTTGGCTGCGGGTTCTCGCCCGAATCACGTAGTAGGTCTACGCTCATCGGGTCTCACTCCCTGGCCGCCTAGCGGCAACTTCAAAGACAAAGGGTATAGAAGATCATAATAGAGCTTATCCTAGTTTAAAACCTTTGCTTACGTCTCCTTTTACAAATAAAAATTTGCATTAGACCGCCAATAATTCTTTTGCATTGGCTAATGTATTTTTTGTGATTTCTCCGCCACCCAGCAGACGCGCGAGCTCTTGCAATCTATCTTTGTTATCCAGTTTATCCATTCTAATTTCAGTTCCCATACCATCAGTTTGTTTACTAACAAAAAAATGTTGATGACCACAACCAGCAACTTGTGGCAAATGAGTGACACACATCACCTGAGTGAATTCACCTAATTGACGTAATAAGCGTCCTACGATTGCCGCCGTTGGGCCGCTAATACCCACATCTATTTCATCAAAAATTAATGTTGGGGTCTCCATTTTACGTGCGATAGCAACCTGAATCGCTAATGCGATACGTGAGAGTTCTCCTCCCGAAGCGACTTTATTTAATGGCTGTAATGGCTGACCGGGGTTTGTTGTAATACCAAATTCAATACGACTGGCTCCATCAACACACAGGTGCTCTGGTTCAAAAAATGTCGTAATAGTAAATTGACTATGCGGCATAGCCAGTTGCTGTATCTTTTTTGTCACTAAAGCTGCTAATTCCTGCGCATAATATTGCCGTTTTTGATGTAGTTGATCGGCCATTGCTAACGCATTTTGATAACAGACATTGACCTGTTGGCTCAATTGTTCATGAGCCTGCTCTTGTTGCGCCAAAAATTGCTCTTCTTTTAATAATTGTTGATGGAATTGTGGTAGTTTTTCAGGCTCAATACGATGTTTGCGGGCTAAATTAAATTGACTTGATAACTGCTGTTCCAGATCAGATAACCGACTCGGTTTTACATCCAATTGTTGAATATAACGACTCAGTTCACCACTGATCTCATTAATTCGAATATTAGCTTCATCGAGCATGCTCAGCATATCTTGAAAATGGCTATCCATTCCCTCCAATTCAGTTATTTTTTCCTTAACGACATTAAGTTGATGCAAAATATTTTGTTGTTCACCTTCCGAGAGAAATTGCAATGCTTGTTGGCTCATTAATAACAATTGTTCGCGATCAGCTAAACGTTTGTATTCTTTATCTATCTGTTCATATTTCCCCGCCTGCGGCGCAAGGGCATTTAATTCTTGGAGGTGATACTGCAACAGTTGCTGGCGAGAGCTTAGCTCAAGGGTTCGTTGCTGATGCTGTGCCAATGCTTGACGACTTTGTTGCCAGGTAGCGTAAACCTCTCGCATCTTGGCTAATAATACGGATTGATCGGCATAAGCATCGAGAAGTTTTTTTTGATGAGTAGATTTGAGTAATAGCTGGTGAGCATGTTGGCCATGAACCTCAATAAGCAACTGGCCTAATTCACGTAATTGAGAAACAGGCACGGCGACGCCATTGATAAAAGCCCGAGAACGCCCATCGACCCCTATAGCACGTCGTAATAAACATTCATCACCATTATTATCTAAAAGATTATCTTGCAACCATTTTAGGGCAAAAGAGGTATCGGTAAGTGAAAAACGTGCACAAATATCAGCCCGTGTTGCGCCCGATCGAACCATATTTCCTTCTAAGCGCGATCCTAAGCATAAACCCAAGGCGTCAATAGCAATAGATTTACCCGCTCCCGTTTCCCCGGTAATAGCGGTCATGCCAGATTGGAAATCAATTGCTACCTCACGCACAATAGCAAAATTATTGATGGTTAGTTGAGCCAGCATGATAAATCTCCTGTATATCAATACATGTCTGTATCACTCATTTTTATAGCCAAATCATTTTAATTTGACGAAGGGTATACAATAAGACCCGCGATACTTTTTCAAAACAATGTCTTCGACCAACCTAGTTTTTTATTTAAGGTATTAAAATAACAATAATTTTTAGGATGAATTAAATCGAGATAAAACGCGCTACGGCGTATCCAAATCTCTACTTCTTCATCCTTTTGAATGGGAAGTTCAATGTGGCCGTCACAAGTGATGGCTAAATCACTACCCAAAACTTTTAAGTAAATCGTACTGCTACTACTCATCACCAAAGGTCTTGCCGAAAGGGTATGTGGAAACATCGGCACTAATACCATTGCATCCAGTGTCGATGTCAAAATTGGCCCACCGGCAGAAAGTGAATAAGCCGTAGATCCGGTAGGTGTGGCAATAATCAGGCCATCAGAACGTTGAGAAAAAGCGAAACAATCGTCAATATAAACTTCGAATTTAATCATATGTACTTTTTTAGCGGAATGTAGCACAACTTCATTGATCGCAGTACGAGTGCAATATTGCTGGTTGGAGCCCCGTACTTCAACTTCTAATAAAAAACGTTGTTCACTTGAGTATTCACCCACGAGCACTTTTGATAGCTGCTCTCGCGCTTTATCCGGATCCAAATCAGTCAAAAAACCAAGATTTCCTCGGTTAATACCGATAACTTTAATATCGGATTTATGCAATATTTGAGCGGCTCTCAGCATATTACCGTCACCACCAACGACGATAGCCAAATCCGCTTGTTGGCCAATTTCAGCCAGGCTGGCACCCGTAGCACCTTTTAAATCGGGATCCTTGGCAATGTGATCTTCCACAAGAATAGGGTAATCAGATTTTAGCCAATGGTATAGCATTTTATGGGTATCCAATGCACGCGGCTGACGCGGTTGACCGACAATAGCAATACAATTAAATTTTTTCGTCACTGTCGCTTCTTTCCTCATAGATATATACCCAATGAATTTCAAGTGACGGCAAGGCGGCAATCAATCGAATCCCAGGAGTGTGGTACATGACTGGGATGAGTGCGAGCTGCCAACGCCGCCGTAACTTGAAAGGCGAAGGGTATATTTTTGTTCCCCGACACTATTAGCAATTCCCTTGAATCCACTGTTTTCATCCCCATAATAAACAAAGTTGCGAGATTAATGCTAACACTAGGAGATATCTATGAAGAATGACAATAAAAAACAGCACCCCCCTATCGATAAAACTGTAGAAGAAAAAAATGCACCCGCCATCGAGCCGCTAACAAAAGATAGTCCAAAAGACAATGTTGCTGAAAACAATGCTACCGATGATCCACGGATCGCCACATTAGAAGCTAAATTAGCGGCATTGGAAACCGAATTGGCTGAAGCCTTGAAAAGAGAAAAGGAATCTGAGCCACGTCATCAGGCTGATATCGCTAATATGCTCCGTCGAACTCAAAACGATATCGAAAAAGCACACAAATTCGCGCTGGACAAATTTGCCATTGCATTATTACCTACCCTGGATAATTTAGAAAAAGCGTTGGAAACGGACAATCATTCTAATTCTACATTGGCTGCCACGATTGAAGGCGTTGAACTTACGCTGAAATCTTTTCAAGATACGATCAAAAAATTTGGCATTGAAATCATTGCTGATACTAACGTGCCACTGGATCCTAATTTGCATCAGGCGATGGCTTTAGTTGACTCAAAAGAATATCAACCCAACCATGTGGTGACGGTAATGCAAAAAGGCTATAAGCTGAATGGCCGTTTGTTACGTCCCGCGATGGTCACCGTCAGCAAAGACAGTAAAGAAAAAACATAAGATTTATTCTTTTCTTAAGCTGAATTAGTCTCATTTGATTCAAGGCGGAGGAGCACAGACAGTACAAATAGTACGGCAAACGACGACAACGCTTAAATCAAATGAGACTGATTTAGCTATAGGCACTAGACTTCTTGCAAAATAGTAACTCGTGACGCGAAATCAAGACACGCACGGCAGTTTGTGCAAGAAGTCTGTGTCTTTCATTGACTTTTTTACTCTGTTAATTCCGGTTGCCACCGTATCGACGCCAATTTCTGCTGTTGCAGTAATTGATTTACTTGCGAAAAATGACGACAACCAAAAAAGCCTCGATGCGCAGACAAGGGGGATGGATGAGGTGCTTGCAACACAAAATGGCGCTTTCTATCAATGATACTGCCTTTTTTTTGCGCATGAGCCCCCCACAATAAAAAGATAACCCCGGTACGATATTCATTTAGCGCCGCGACAACCCTATCGGTAAACTGTTCCCAGCCAAGATGAGCATGAGAATGGGCTTTACCCGCTTCCACCGTCAATACCGTATTCAGTAATAGCACTCCTTGTTCCGCCCAACTTTGTAAACAACCGTGATCAGGATAGGTAAAATCAGCAATATCCTGTACTAATTCCTTATAGATGTTCACTAATGAGGGGGGCGCTGGCACACCAGGTAGCACCGAAAAGGATAAGCCATGTGCTTGATTTAACCCATGATAAGGATCTTGGCCAAGAATAATGACCTTGACATGCGCAAATTGAGTAAAACGAAATGCATTAAAAACGTCTTTTTGGGCAGGATAGATTATTTTACCCGCATGACGCTGCGCTGCTACATAGCTCAGAGTGTCACGAAAATAAGGTTTTTCTTTTTCTTGACCGATAACGTCGTGCCAAGTAAGGACGGTCGACATTAGTACTCTCCTTTAATTTTTCTGCGCTTTTTAAGCCCTTTTTTTGACAAAAGACGGCTTGCAAAACTGTCGTCCGGAAGGGAATACACTTCGGGGATTCGATTGATTGCCGCTTTGCCGTAACTCGAAATTCATTGGGTATAAGGCAAGAAGTCTAAAATATCAGCGATTCAACTAGTAGGAACATCCATATCTACTAATTTTTTAGTCGGCTGGCGTCGTTTACCGATATTTTTGCTATCACGATGACGTATTTTTTGCTTGGGTTTTTCTTTGCCCGCCTCTTTTTTTGCTTTACGCTTCGCCGAAACGGCTTTCGAGGGTTTACCTGTGAACTTTTTACTTGGTGCCTTACTTTTCGGACGTAATTCCTCTATCACACGCGGTTTTAGGGATTCATCGAAATAACGTCCTGCCTTGAGATAACGCCCTACCTTTTGTAACAACAGATAATCATGGTTTTCAATCAAAGAAATTGCCGTGCCCTTTCGACCCGCTCGTCCAGTACGGCCAATACGATGCAAGTAAACATCGGCAGTACGCGGCATATCGAAATTGAAGACATGGCTAATATCATCAATATCTAGCCCGCGAGAAGCCACATCTGTTGCCACCAATACATTAATTCGACCGTCATTTAAACGAATGACCGCTTCTGTTCGTTTTGCCTGAATCATTTTTCCCTCAAGATACCAGGCATGAATGTCTGCTTCACGTAACCAGCCAACCAACTCATGTACCCGTTCGCACGTACGGACAAAAATAATAGATTTTTTTACCTCCGGCTGTGTTAACAAATGGCATAACAATGCTTTTTTATGCTCAATATCGTCAGCACGGTAATACCATTGAATAATTTTTTTACGTTCTCGTCTGGACGGATCAGCGTCTAGCTCTAGCGGATCTTTCAGGATCCGTTTCGCAAATTCACGTATCGCTTCACCTTCTAAGGTTGCTGAAAACAACAACGTTTGCTTACGGCAACAGGTTTTAGCGGCGATGGCTTCAATATCTTTCGCAAACCCCATGTCCAGCATACGATCAGCTTCATCAAGAATGAGCGTTTCCACAGCATGGCAATCAAAATTTTCTTCTTGAATATATTGCAATAAACGCCCGGTAGTCGCGACCACGATATCTTGATTTTCAGTAAATATCTCTGCGTGATTCATATAAGCCACTCCGCCAGTGATCGTCGTTATAGCAAGAGAGGTATTTACTGCTAATTCATTTGCTTGTTCAGCAACTTGCATAGCAAGTTCACGAGTGGGTGTTAAAATCAAAATACGTGGCGGACCCGATTTCCTACGTGGAAAATCTAATAAGTGTTGCAAAATCGGCAGTAAAAACGCAGCCGTTTTCCCGGTACCTGTGGGCGCAGAGCCCAGCAGATCACGCCCCTCCATCGCCGCTGGGATCGCCATTGCCTGAATGGCCGTTGGGCGCTGGTAACCTTTATCGTTCAACGCTTTAATTAAACGGTCATTAAGATCAAATTCCGAAAAATGAATAGCAGTCATGGTATTCCTTGTATTAGTTTGCTGATGACAAAAAACAGCGCTTTTTCACCGATTTTTTTCAATTCAGCGTAGCTCAAGAAGATGTTGAATAGTCTCTGAGTACTGTATTGATTTTACGGCACATTGGATAAGTTTAGGGAGCAAGAATAGTGGGTTGTGGGCTGCTTACCTGGTTCGGATAATCAAGGGTATAATGTAAACCTCTACTTTCTTTTCTTTCCATTGCACAACGGACAATTAATTCAGCCACTTGCACTAAATTACGTAATTCTAATAAATTATTTGAGAGTCGAAAATTAGCGTAATATTCATTTACTTCCTGCTGTAATATGTTAATCCGTCGCAGAGCACGTTCCAGCCTTTTCGTGCTACGTTCAATACCAACATAATTCCACATAAATAAACGCAATTCATGCCAATTATGCTGAATAATAACTCGTTCGTCAGAATTATCTACGCGACTTTCATCCCATTTTGGCAACTTATCGGCCAGTTTTTCGCGGGGCAAAAGGGTTAAAATATCTTGTGCTGCAGACCAACCATACACCAAACATTCCAGCAATGAATTTGAAGCCATGCGGTTGGCGCCGTGTAAACCAGTATAACTGACTTCACCAATGGCATAGAGGCCATCGAGATCAGTACGACCATGTTGATCAACCATCACACCACCACAGGTATAGTGGGCAGCAGGTAAGATGGGGATCTTATCTGTGGTTAAATTAATATCTAATGACAATAACTTTTCATAAATCATAGGAAAGTGTTGTATGACAAAATCAGCGGGCTTATGGCTGATATCCAGATACATACAATCGGTACCCAATCGCTTCATTTCATGATCAATGGCGCGAGCAACAACATCACGCGGCGCCAACTCACCCCGCGGATCAAAATCAAACATAAAGCGGCTACCATCAGGACGTTTTAGATAAGCGCCCTCACCACGTAGTGCTTCGGTTAATAGAAAATTGCGTGCGGAAGGATGAAACAAACAAGTGGGATGAAACTGATTAAATTCTAAATTAGCCACCCGGCAACCCGCACGCCAAGCCATCGCAATACCATCACCAGATGAAATGTCTGGGTTGGTGGTATATTGATAGACTTTAGCTGCTCCACCGGTGGCTAATACCAGCGCTTTGGTGCGAAAAGTTTCTACTCTTTCTAACTCTCGATTCCAAACATAAGCACCAACAACACGCTTGGTGCCCGGTAAGCCAATTTTGCTAGAAGTAATCAGGTCTACCGCATTACAGCGTTCTTTTACACAAATATTAGGATGGGTAGTGGTTTTACTTATGAGCGTATTTTGTACTGCCTTGCCGGTGGTATCTGCACTATGCAAAATACGACGGTGGCTGTGCCCCCCTTCACGCGTTAAGTGATAACGCTCTTTGCCCATAGTGCTGGTTTCAGTATCAAAAACAACACCCTGATCAATCAGCCACTGTACACAATGCCGTGCATTACTCGCAATAAATTCAACCGATTGGGGATCACATAGCCCAGCACCAGCAATAAGCGTGTCATTAACATGCGATGCTATACTGTCTGTTTCATCAAAAACCGCCGCTATACCGCCTTGAGCGTAAAACGTCGCACCCTCTTGCAGTAATTCTTTACTCAGAACAACGACTTTACAACCAGACGATGCCAGTCGCAAAGCCAAGGATAAGCCTGCTGCTCCACTACCAATAATCAAAACATCGCTAACGTATTCAGAACGTGCAGGCATAAGGTATCATATCAACAGAATAAAATTAGGTTTCATGTTAGCCTATTTGGTCAAGTAAAAGCTATGAATATACCCTTCGCCTTTGAAGTCGCCGAATTGTTGGCTGCGGGGGCTCGCCTTGTCAGGTAGTATGTCTACGCTCATCGGTCGCCCGCCCTGGCAACCGAAGGCAACTTCAAAGGCAACTTCAAAGGCAACTTCAAAGGCGAAGAGTATAGACATAACACTGGATATCGGGAGCTTAATTTAAATGCGTGAGCAGTTAACGGATCAAATACTGGTCGAGCAGGTTCAAAAAGGAGATCAACAATCTTTCAACCTACTGGTTATTCGTTACCAGAACAAAGTTGCCGGCCTTGTATCTCGATATGTTCCGCAAGGGGATATACCTGATGTAGTACAGGAAGCTTTTATTAAAGCCTATCGAGCGTTAACCTCATTTCGTGGCGAAAGTGCTTTTTATACGTGGTTGTATCGTATAGCAATAAACACCGCAAAAAATTATTTAATTACGCAAAAACGGCGTCCTCCATCAAACGATATTGATGTGGATGATGTGGAAAACAACGAAAATATAGCCGCATTGAAAGAAATATCGAACCCTGAGAATTTAATGTTGTCCGATGAGTTAAGACAGATTGTTTTCCAGACCATTGCGATTCTCCCGGAAGATCTTCGTATGGCAATTACACTCCGTGAGCTAGATAATTTAAGCTATGAAGAAATAGCGACTATTATGGATTGTCCGGTCGGTACGGTTCGTTCCCGTATTTTTCGAGCTAGAGAAGCTATTGATAGCAAAATTCAGCCATTGATACAAAGATAATATACCCTTCGCCTTTGAAGCTGCCTTCGGCTGCCAGGGCGCCCGACCGATGAGCGTAGATTATACTACGTGATTCGGCGAATACCCGCAGCTAACAACGCGGTAGCTTCAAAGGCGAAGGGTATAGACCTACAAAAGGTACTTAGGCATGAAAAAAGAAAAGCTTTCCGCTTTGATAGATGGAGAAAATTTTGATGCTGAATTGATAAATTCTTTATCAAAAGATGAAAAACTTCAGCAAAGTTGGCGTAGTTATCATTTAATTCGTGATATTTTGCGCACCGATGATAGCGCCAGTGGAGCCTTAAATTTAGATGTTTCACAGGCTGTCGCTGATGCGATCAAAAAAGAATCGGGGTTATATTTGCCACCAATGACCGAGGAAAGCCCGGCGTCAATAAAATGGCCTACTTTGCAAAAGATCTCTCCTCGCTGGATCAGTCAAATAACCCAAGTGGCGATTGCGGCCTGTGTATGTGTTGCTGTGCTCATTAGTGTTCAATCATATGAGCAACCAGCAATATCAGATTTGCAACCTGAATCCCCTAGATTTAATACATTGCCAATATTTAATACCTTACCGGTAATGGGAATGAAAGCTTCACCCGTTGGTTTAAATGGAGATTCTAACAAAAATCCACCACCTCATCAGGTAAAAGAGCTGCTTCAACGTATCGCTGTATCACGACAGCAATATTTTGGCTTAGAGCCTCCAACACCTTATGCTGGGCTAGACTACTACTCACCAAGCACTTATTCAGAAGATTAAAAAATGATGAGAGAATGGGCGCCACCGTGGTTTCGTGGCAACAGGGGGTGGCATTACTGCATTGTCAGCCTCGCAAAGCTTGTAATAACTGTCATTCCTCCAGGGGATGCGGGGGAGCCTTTAGCAATAATACAAATTCAAATAAAGTGCATCGGTTGCAAATACCTATCTCACAGGCCTTGGTGCCGGGTCAGCAGGTTGAGCTAGGTTTCAGTGAAAGCGGTTTATTAGGTTGTGCGCTGCGCTGTTGGTCTATTTTTTACCTTTATTAGGCCTCATTAGCAGCAGTTTTTTTTGTCAGATGTTGTTTGATAAAGAAGCGATTACGGTTATCGGTGGATTAATGGGTGGCATTTATGGTTTTATTATCGCTCGTATGGCCGCTGCAAAAATAGCAACCAAGGATACTTATCAACCAGTAGTATTTTCGGTAACCAAGCGTGAAACACCTTGAAACATATTAATGCACTCTCTATAGCGGGAACCGACCCCAGTGGCGGGGCGGGTATTCAAGCTGATCTAAAAACTTTTTCTGCATTACGTGCCTATGGCGCTAGCGTAATCACTGCATTAGTTGCACAAAATACCTGTGGGGTACAATCAATTTATAACATTGATCCCAACTTTATCGGTGCACAATTAGATTCAGTATTCAGTGATATGCGTATTGACACCACTAAAATAGGTATGCTAGCAAATAGTGCTATTATCAAAATCGTATCGGATAAATTATTGTGCTACAAACCCCGTTATGTCGTCTTAGATCCGGTGATGTTGGCTAAAAGCGGCGATGCTTTGTTAGCACCAGAAGCAGTAAATGCACTTAAAAAATATCTGTTACCACTCGTGTCTTTAGTCACACCAAATTTGCCAGAGGCAGCAGTATTACTCAATTGTTCACTGGCAAAAAATGAAGAACAAATGTATGAACAAGGGCTGGCATTATTGCATTTGGGCTGCAAAAACGTATTGATGAAAGGGGGGCACCTAAATGGTAACGAGAGTCCGGATTGGTTATTTACAGCAGAAGGTCAATACCGCTTTACGCATACGCGGATAGATAGCTGCAACACACATGGCACAGGTTGTACCTTATCAGCAGCATTAGCAGCATTGCGACCTAGACATCATAATTGGCAAGAAAGTGTTCAAACGGCCAAAGATTATTTGCAACAAGCACTGGTACAAGCGAGCAGTTTAAACGTTGGCAAGGGAAACGGACCAGTACATCATTTCCATCAATGGTGGTAATACTCTGAACAAAATCAAATTAAACTGATTTGGCTATATACCCTTCGCCTTTCAAGTTACGGCTTTGTTGTCTGCGGGTGCTCGCCGAATCACGTAGTCTATCTACGCTCATCGGTCGGTCGCCCTGGCCGCCTTGCCGTAACTCGAAATTCATTGGGTATAATACATCGGAGCGCCGATAACATTTTAGCGACAGGGCACAATACATCTGTGAATAAGAAGTGCAGCCAGGCTGTCCGTTGAAGCAGGAGCCGGCTGAGGTAACTCAGATTTTTATCTAGAACGCGGTAGAAATCCTCACCATTTATCGCAGGGAGGATGTCAACTTGAAAGGGTTGATGCCTGGATCTTAGCTGTGAGCTGTGAAGGTCCTATTTGCCAACCGAAAGAGCCATGACCCGTATTCACATCTAAATCAATACAAGCAATAGCAGAAGTTGCAAACATCGGAGGGTATTGCCCAGGGCAAAGCTCCGCTACCAAGTAACCCACCAACGGGAGATGTGAAATTAATAGCACGGCAGAACAGCCTTCTTTAGCTAAGGCCTGAAGATAACAAGTCATCAGAACAGCATCCCCTTCTGGAGTTAATTCAGGCATAACCTCCTGTTCTCCAGGTAAAATCAATGCTTCGCGAGTGATGTCAAGCGTTTGCGTGGCACGCAAGTAAGGGCTGACTAGTATCTGCTCAATGTTCATTGACTGTTCATTTAACCAACTTGCTACCTGTAAAGACTCCTTTTTACCGCATAACGTCAAGGGTCTTTCTGCATCAGTAATGGCATCAAGTACCGCATCACCATGCCTCATAATTAAAACTTGCATATCACACCGTTTTTGTTAACAAAAAACGTTATACAGAAACGCTTTGCGTGCTGTACGTTAAAATCCCGGGCGCCAAATAAAGCGGGCTGACCATGTATTCTGCCTAAAATTTAACATAAATAAAATGTCTATTTTTCGTACGCATCTGCTAATAATCAGTTATTTTTTAAAATAATTAAATTATATCAATATATTAATCATCAAAAGCAATCATACCAATGAGTGGTTACTACCTACTTCTTTTTATTTACGAAAAAAAGAAGTAATCCTCTTGAGTGACGCTTAATTGATGAAAAAATAATCTAAAAGCGCAATTTACATAGAATAAATAAACATTTTGAACACGTTTTTGACAAAGTAAAAACATCAGCGAGCACAAGGAACCTCATATAAACCATTAAACATCATTGAACTTGCTTAACATGATAATAGTATATAATTTGGTAATTTCCTGTATTCAGAGATTATCTTGGTAAATACTCGATTAATAGAAGCAATATCTACTTATTTCTATTAACTACATCCTCCTCTCACTAAAACTTAGCGAGAGGCTCTCTGTTCTAGAATTGGAAAACCACGGTTCTATCTTGACCAGGTGCTTACCTTTTTTTGATCAACGTTTCTATCAGCATTAAATGAAATTAATCCCAGAAAAACCTAGAAGAAAAATACTTATACTGAAGGGGAAGGGATCACACCGACCCAAGACGATTTCCTATCTTTTTTTAATGCTAAAAGTGCTTGATAGTATTTCTCATCTTCTGCCTTTTTATTTATAGCATCAGCATATATTTCATTTTTTTTTAAAATGATTTATTTATTTTTTTCATACTCATCAGGTGATAATTTTTCTATTTTTAATACTTTTATTTCGTAGACAAATCCTTGCCGTGCCACTTTTCTTGAGCACTTATTATAAGAGCATTTCTTTCTTTATTATTTAAAATAATCTCTGATGTATAGCCGAATCAGTTTAATTTGATTCAAGGCAGAGAAGCGCAGACAGTACAAATAGTACGGCAAGCGACGACAACACCGAATCAAATTAAACTGATTTGGCTATACTCGAAATAAAGACAGAGAGTGAAAAATACTAACCCCTATCTAAAAGCCGGTAATTGTCAATAGACCTCTTCGGAAACTATCATTTATCTAATTTCCATATTATAAATTGCAGCAATCAGATTAAATCTTAATCCAAAACGTTTTCGCCTGTTTCGATAACGGTCTGATACAATTTTAAATCTTTTAATCATACCAATGACATGTTCGTTTAATACACGCTGGCTTGATAACGCACGATTGTTGCGTTTATCTTCTTTTGTTAAGGGATTTTTCTTTGTCTTTTTCTTAGGCAACGCCGAGTTTGAATGAATCTTGCCAAGCCCTTGGTAACCTGTATCGGTAACTGTTTTGATGTCAGGATGTATTCGCACACCAGACTCCTTAAACAACCTAAAATCATGGCGCCTCCCATTCGTAAAGCTTGTACAGATGACTGCTTTACTTTTTTTATCAACGAGCACTTGTGTTTTTAAGGTGTGTCGTTTCTTTTTTCCTGAGTAAAACGGCTTTTGTTTTTTTGGGGACGTTCAATCGGCGTTTCTGTGGCATCAATAAGAACCAGCTCATACTCCCTATCCCTTTTTAATACAGCTTTGCGTCCAGGTAGGGCAAAATCAGGATGCTTTATTAGCGTATTCTCTATCCATTTAATCGTTTCATAGCATGTGCTCTCACTCACGCCATAGCTTTGGCTGACATGAAAATAAGTGCGATATTCTCGTATATACTCCAGTGCCATTAATAAGCGCTCTTCTAAACCCCGCTTGGGTTTCCGACCTCCTTTCCCTTGCTTACTCTTATCTGCTTCATTCAATATCTTTATCATCTTTTCAAATGTACTGCGTTTAACACCCGTTAAGCGACGAAATTTTTCCTCTTCCAGTACTTTTATTACTTCATATTTCATGGCGGCTCCTTGTTCAGGAGTGTTTTACCAAAATTCCTCATGAATGCTAGTTTCCGAAGAGGTCTAATGTAGTTGTCGCCCAGGATGTAAAATCCTAGGCTGCTTTTTTGGCGTCTGGTTTCACCTTTTTTTCTCTGGATTTTTGTGGATTTAAATGGACTTCTTTCACATACGGCCACTGACGGATTTGACCTGCCCAGCGTGTAGGGTTTGCAGCGCGTGCCTTTTCATACACTGTGTTACGCTGAGCTAATAGGGCTTTATCAAGGCCTGCATGTCTTTGTGCAGGTGTGACAAATTCAATGGCACTGTGGCGATGTTCTTGATTATACCAGTGCACCACGTGTTCGACCCATGCGCGGGCGTCTTGCAGGTTGTCAAAAGGGTTAACCGGGTACTCAGGGCGATATTTTAGCGTCTTGAAGGCCGATTCAGAATAGGGATTGTCGTTGCTCAGGGAGGGTCGACTCAACGAAGTCGCTATTCCCAATGTTTCGAGCGTAAACAACAGGATAGCGCCTTTCATCGGGCTGCCGTTGTCGGAGTGTAGGGTGACTTGACCGGGCAAAATCCCCTCACGCTGACAAATATCTTTGATCATATCACTGGCATGTTGGGCACTTTCTTCAGCATATACCTGCCAACCGACAATCTTACGGCTAAAAATATCGAGGAAAAGGTAGAGGTAAAAATACTGGCCTTTAATACGGCTGGGGAGATAAGTGATATCCCAACTGTAGAGCTGGTTGGGCGCGGTGGCACAGAGTGCCCGAGGCTTAAAACGTGGTTTTGCCGGGCGTTCTGCTCGTCGATGCTTCAGTTGCCTGGCGTCCCGCAATACGCGATAAAAAGTGGATTCGGAGGCGAAATAGAGCCCTTCATCAGCCAACATCGGCACAATTTGACTCGGGGGTAAATGAGCAAATTTGGCCGAAGAGGTTATTTCCAGTAGCTTAGCCCGCTCACAGGGTGAGAGTTTGTGGGGCGGCGGCGCTGTTCGGCGCGTTCGGCCATCCACTTGCTCGATAGCTTTCTGCCAGCGCTGTAGGGTTCGCGTGCTTAGCCCAATCAGGAGACAAGCCTGTTGTTGCCGCGCTCCGGCCTGCGTTGATTCAGTAATCCACATCATAATAGACTGGCGCTGTTCGGGAATAATCATTTTTCCTCTTACTGCGTTGTGTTCGCTTCGGGTCACAAAAATCCGCGCGCCATTGCTTCAGGTGATGAACAAAAATACCCTGCCCCCTGCACCAAGAGGCGAGTTCACTTTCTGCTAAACAACTTCTTAGCTTCCTCGGCGGCACGTTAAGTTCATCCGCAATGGCTTTCATTGTACGCCCATTCCGATGATAAACCTTACACAGCGCCTGCTCTTTAAACTCTTCCGAATACGTCGGTTTTTCCATGATTATATCGCCTCTTTATTAGTTCCCATTAACGAAAATTAGAGGCGACAACTAGACTGACACTGGGGGAAGCCTATTCGAAATTTACGCTGACGTTAAAACAAGACGCTGCAAAGTGAGTTATGGAAAGGAACTATTATATAAACATTCATTTACGTAATAAAAATCAGCGTACGACAAATTAAGTGTTTGCACGATAAGTAAATCTATTACCGATTTTTTGCAATGGCAATATACCCAATGAATTTCGAGTTACGGCAAGGCGGCAAGGGGGTGAGACCGATGAGCGTAGATAGACTACGTGATTCGGCGAGCGCCCGCAGCCAACGCCGTCGTAACTTGAAAAGCGAAGGGTATAGATTTGTACTAGATAGATACGCAGTTAATCTACAGAATCCGAAGGAAAAGACAAATGCTACCCATCAAGCCACTTATCTGTAACTCAGCGAGTGATCTCGCCGGTGCGATTCAAGCAAAGAAAATCTCCTCTGAGTCGCTCACCGAGGCATTCCTGGAGCAAATCGAAGATGTCAATCCACAGCTCAATGCGTTGGTTCAGGTCACAGCGGCGGCGGCTTTGTCTCGGGCACGTGAAGCCGACGCGGCTTTATCACGCGGCGAGATCTGGGGACCGCTTCACGGTGTGCCCTTTACCGTCAAAGATGTGATCGAGACGGCGGGTGTTATTTGCGCGGCGGGACTAGCCCCAGTGTCAGTCTAGTTGTCGCCTCTAATTTTCGTTAATGGGAACTAATAAAGAGGCGATATAATCATGGAAAAACCGACGTATTCGGAAGAGTTTAAAGAGCAGGCGCTGTGTAAGGTTTATCATCGGAATGGGCGTACAATGAAAGCCATTGCGGATGAACTTAACGTGCCGCCGAGGAAGCTAAGAAGTTGTTTAGCAGAAAGTGAACTCGCCTCTTGGTGCAGGGGGCAGGGTATTTTTGTTCATCACCTGAAGCAATGGCGCGCGGATTTTTGTGACCCGAAGCGAACACAACGCAGTAAGAGGAAAAATGATTATTCCCGAACAGCGCCAGTCTATTATGATGTGGATTACTGAATCAACGCAGGCCGGAGCGCGGCAACAACAGGCTTGTCTCCTGATTGGGCTAAGCACGCGAACCCTACAGCGCTGGCAGAAAGCTATCGAGCAAGTGGATGGCCGAACGCGCCGAACAGCG
>NZ_GL379590.1:95351-97225 GCF_000143625.1 Candidatus Regiella insecticola LSR1
CTTCAAGACGCTAAAATATCGCCCTGAGTACCCGGTTAACCCTTTTGACAACCTGCAAGACGCCCGCGCATGGGTCGAACACGTGGTGCACTGGTATAATCAAGAACATCGCCACAGTGCCATTGAATTTGTCACACCTGCACAAAGACATGCAGGCCTTGATAAAGCCCTATTAGCTCAGCGTAACACAGTGTATGAAAAGGCACGCGCTGCAAACCCTACACGCTGGGCAGGTCAAATCCGTCAGTGGCCGTATGTGAAAGAAGTCCATTTAAATCCACAAAAATCCAGAGAAAAAAAGGTGAAACCAGACGCCAAAAAAGCAGCCTAGGATTTTACATCCTGGGCGACAACTACATTGACAATTACCGCTAGAGACCCGTGCCAATTTCATTCCATCAGCAGATGCCATTGTGGTCTCCAGAATGAGGGCAGCGGGTGGCATTTTGCTGGGCAAAACCAACTGCCCGCCCGGGGGTGGCGGCGGTGTAACGGACAACCCAGTGTATGGGGCTACCCGTAATCCGCATGATCTGTCTCGTAGTCCAGGAGGCAGCAGCGGAGGAGAAGCCGCCGCCATCGCGGCATGCCTGTCACCACTGGGAATAGGGAGTGATTCGGGCGGAAGCCTGCGCATCCCTGCACACTTTTGTGGTATTGCGACAATCAAACCGACCAGCGGCAGAGTGCCGAACACGGGGGTGTTTGACCACCCTGGCGGGTTGAGTGACTATCGTACTCAGATTGGCCCCATGGCGCGATACATTAAAGATCTTGATCTCGCTTTGCGTGTGATCGCAGGCATGGATGGACAGGACTCCGGTGTAATATCGATGCCATTACAGCGTCCGGAAGAGGTATCAATGCACGGATTACGAATCGCCTACTACACTGACGATGGCATTATTCCCCCCTGCGCGTCGACGGTAAAAACCGTACGGGATTGCACACAGATACTGAGTGACGCCGGAGCAACTGTCGATTGTAGGCGACCAGCCTGTTTGAGTGACGCTCGAAACATCAGCGAACGATACTGGCACATGCAGCAGTCCTCTGGTGCTGAAGTCCAAAGGTTATTTGCCGATTGGGATCGCTTTCGCAGCGCCATGCTGTCTTTCATGGCGAACTATGATGTGATTGTCTGTCCCGTAGATGCCGAAGCAGCACCGCTTCTTGAAATGGAAAAAGAAAAAAGTCGGCATGGCATGTTCAATTATACGCTGCCATACAGTTTATCTGGTTGGCCATGTGTGGTTCTGCCCGCAGGAGCCTCCGGTGTCAATGGTTTGCCAATCGGCGTGCAGATTGTCGCTAACGCTTGGCATGAACACGTAGCCTTGGCGGTAGCCGCGCAAATTGAAGCGGCCGCGCCTCCTAATGCTTGGCGCTACAGAGGCGCAAATCAAGAGGGAAGTAAGTACTACAAAAACTCTTGGTATCAAACAGTTTCAGACGACAATTACATTGAAAAACACCCGTGCCTGAAACACTTTATTTCATAATTTCTACATTAGACCTCTTCGGAAACTATCATTTATCTAATTTCCATATTATAAATTGCAGCAATCAGATTAAATCTTAATCCAAAACGTTTTCGCCTGTTTCGATAACGGTCTGATACAATTTTAAATCTTTTAATCATACCAATGACATGTTCGTTTAATACACGCTGGCTTGATAACGCACGATTGTTGCGTTTATCTTCTTTTGTTAAGGGATTTTTCTTTGTCTTTTTCTTAGGCAACGCCGAGTTTGAATGAATCTTGCCAAGCCCTTGGTAACCTGTATCGGTAACTGTTTTGATGTCAGGATGTATTCGCACACCAGACTCCTTAAACAACCTAAAATCATGGCGCCTCCCATTCGTAAAGCTT
>NZ_GL379590.1:97325-154845 GCF_000143625.1 Candidatus Regiella insecticola LSR1
TTAAGACTGTTGCGAAGATGACGGGTCAGCGGGTCCACCAACCGCTTCTGCCTGGCCAGCACCTCTTGCTTGAAATGGCGATTCGGCAGTGTTATCAAACTCTTCTACATGATGAAATAGTGAGGCAGAGGGTGATCCAGATGACCAGCTAAGGGCTATAGGGTTATTAAACGCGCGCCATAGGAAATCCACGCCGCCAGGGGTCCTTTTACCGTATTTAACTGCATAATCAGAGAATTCCTTCTTCGCCGCCCGTAAGAAATTGCATAGCTCTTCCCTCTCTTCCTTAGTAGATAAAATACCCTTACTAAACAGATCAGTCACAGTTTGAACGTCTCCCTCCCCAACCCTCATTAACTTCACTCGTGTTTTTCCAAGGCCACTTTTTATTAAGAAAGTTTCCGAGGATTTATCATAAATAACCTTTATAGATTTTGAGTCAGTACAAATAAGCCATTGCTCAGCTATCTCTTTATGTATTTTCTCCCATTCTTCATAGGTAGACGGCGGAGTATTTGGCAGTGCTAGTACCTCCATAACTGGATCCTTTTCTTTTTAATATTTTTATAAAATAAACTATCTAATTTATTTACCTAAAGACTCTTTATAAAACTACATCGTCTTTTTATTTCATAATCTCATGGCGCTAACATCTTGTCGTTGTTTCGGTAAGGGAGGATTCTTCAACACAGCATGAAGCTGCTCAGTAATATTGAGCAAAGATTCTATCGCCTGTTTAATATCTCGCTCTTCTTCATTATCGATAATATGGGCAACCAATGATCGACTGGCGGGATCAACCGCTAAGGTGCAGCCTTTTGAGGCTTCCCAATAAAAATTGGCGGCTAATAGATTAAGGTAAAAATTAGCCGACAGATCCTCTGGCAATTTGGTGATATAAATCGTCATCATCAAATGATCGTTTAACGCTTGAAAAGTAATCGGCATATCATCGAAGGTCAGGACACAACAGCCTTTTTCGTCAAACCCTAAGCTCGGCATGTCTAAAATTTCAGCAAGATAGCCTAGTCTTTGTTCCGAATTCATTATTAACCATTTTAATTATTATAAAAAATATCATATACATTTATTTTATTACAAATGATTTCAATTCTATCGATTATACCCAATGAATTTCGAGCTACAGCAAGGCGGCAATCAAGCAATCCCAGAAGTGTATCCCCTTCGTCTTTGAAGTTTTCCGCTAAGCGCGGCCAGGGGGTGTGGGTATAAGATCGCATTTTTCGTTCGACATCTTCTCAAAGACGGCGGTTTTACTGTACATCGAATAACTGGCCAGTATAGCGGTAACGATGATAAAAAAATTGCCTTCAGAAGAATCAAGCAAAAATGAATTAAATAAGTTACAAATCATATAGCTACTGAATAGCGCTATAAATAGGTTTTTTATTGCTGAAGATTGTTGCCAGGCGGCGCGGAAAATACTTAACATCCAGCCAAGAAAAAGCATCAGCCCTATCAAACCCAATTGAACGGTTTGCAACAGATATTCATTATGTGGATTATTAACTTTATAGCCCATTTTAGGAATGGTATAGACCCCCCCCCCCGCACCATGGCCAAATAAGGGGGCTTGCTTAATGAATTGCCAAGACTGTAGTAAAAATGCTTTACGTAATCCCATTGAACTATGGCAAGACAGTTTCATCTCTTCGACATCGGCGGCTGAGCACTCCTCTATTTCTTGCATACCCAGTTGTAGGCGATCATGGCCACGATTAGGCACCATAACGAAAATGCACGCTAAAAAAGCAGCACAAGTAGCGACCATTAATTGCTGTCTGAAAGACAGTGAAAGTTTTGCCCATACCGCAATTGCAACAATGAGTGCAACATAACCGGTTCTACCCAGCAGCATAAACAACACGTTATAGAGGGCTACCACGAATAAAAACGCATAAGCCCAACGTTTTATGCCCTGATACAGAAAAATATTTTTAAACCAAAAAAGCGCAGCCAGCGCCATAAAGAAATTTTGGGTGATGTGCAGTTTAAAAACAGTGGGATTGAGGGGATCGTAAGAGCCAAAAGGAAGATGAAAAACCGCTATCAATAAGCTCATCACCAATATGACCGCATTCGCTAGCAAAAAACCTTTAATAAAATCATTAATTAACCGAGGAGAGAGTAAGAAAAAAAGGGCTAATGGCAGAACATATAACAATTTTCTGTATTTAGCGACCATCTCAAGCCCGTACAGATTTTGCTGCCACAGTAAAGAGAGCGCCAGCAGAGAGAATATAGCCATAGGTAGCCAAACCAGCGGATTTAGTATCAATACTTTTACCGCATTACCATCCCATCTGAGCAGTACACAGAGTAAAACCAGCACCAAGGAAAGCTGGATTAAAAAAGTGGAACTGGGTAACGCAATACCCAACAAAAAGGCCGTTATACTGGGCAACATTTCTTTACATTGGCGAATAGCAGAGCCTTCACGCGCGGAACAACAAACAGAGGCAGTCATGAATTATCCATTTTATGATGATGATGAACTTAATTTTGGTAACCAGCTCACTAAGGAATAATGTTTTTTCCCTCGACACAGTAACGTATATTTGCCAAACAAACGATCGGCATCAGTGAAGGAATATTGCGCATTACCTTGCTTTTCACCATTCACTTTCACCGCGTTCTCACTGATCAACTTACGTGCTTGCCCACGTGAAGGAGCCAACCCTGCGTTGACTAAAGCTTGTTGTAAATCAGTATCAGAGAATAAATCAATAGTGGGCATGCCGTCTTGCGCTAACTGAGAAAAATCGGCTTGCGTCATGTCAGAAAAATGGCTCGAAAAAAGACTCTGAGTAATACGCTGCGCTGCTGCCAATGCTGTCTCGCCATGCACCATCTTGGTCATTTCTTCTGCTAGCACCGCCTGTGCTCTTGGCGGCTTGCCACTGAGTTGATCTTCTTCTTGCAACGCCTTGATATCTTCCAACGCCATAAAGGTGAATAATTTTAAAAAGCGATAAACATCGGCATCAGAAGTATTGATCCAAAATTGATAAAATTTATACGGGCTGGTTTTTTTGGCATCCAACCAAACGGCTCCTGCTTCTGTTTTACCAAATTTAGTGCCATCGGCTTTCGTTATTAGCGGTACTGTTAAACCATATACCTGCTGTTGATGTAAACGACGGGTGAGATCAATCCCCGAGGTGATATTGCCCCATTGATCGGATCCACCAATTTGTAGCTCTACGTTGTGTTTTTTATTTAAGCTGGCAAAATCATAGCCTTGTAATAAATTATAAGAAAATTCGGTAAAAGAAAGACCGCTCTCATGACGATCTAAACGTTGTTTAACCGCTTCTTTACTGATCATCTGATTAATAGAGAAATGTTTGCCGATATCGCGCAAAAAAGTCAGCACATTCATCTGGGCAAACCAATCATAATTATTGACGGTGATCGCGCGATTTTTATCATTTTTAAAATCAAGAAAGGGAGATACTTGTTGGCGAATTTTTGCTACCCATTGATCCACTGTCTCTAGCGTATTTAATTTACGTTCTTCGGCTTTAAAACTGGGGTCGCCGATAAGTCCCGTGGCACCACCCACCAAAGCGATGGGGGTATGGCCTGCGAGTTGAAAACGTTTTAAACACAGCAACGGCACTAAATGCCCTAAATGTAAACTATCAGCGGTAGGATCAAATCCACAGTACAGCGAGAGAGAACCTTGCGCCAGTCTCTGTGTTAGCGCCTCTTTATCCGTAATCTGAGCAATCAAGCCACGTTCTTCTAGTTCTTTTATCAGGTCGATTTTATTCATTAATCATTCCGTTTGTCATCATCACCGGGGTGTCACTTTCGCGCCATTTTATAACGTCTCCCTGACAATTAACAAACATCGATTTTTTTCAATAGACCTCTTCAATGGTCGCTGTAATGGCGGCCTTTAATTTCATTTTATCAGGTACTGACCAGATATCTTTGTTTATCTGCGGTTTTATCTTCAGTGTTAAATTCAAAGGCGTATCCTCTTTCATATTTGTTATACGGAAAGAATCTCCTGGTAATATCTCGAAGAGATTTCCTCCAAGCCAAGGCGTATCTGATCGCTGAGGCCGTATTTTAAAATCGGTTTGAGGTGGAGCGACTAATTTTATTGCTATTTGCCCATTATCACCAAAAGAAAAATAATGAGGATCTGAAGAGGCTCCACTAAATTTTACTTCGAGACTAGTAGGAGGTTTGCCGCCACAAGTCACTATTAACGATACGTCACGTTCAGGAAAATCCTGTGCTTGAGCGTACGTCTTATTACCGTAATGAAATGACTCTGGACTCATTCTCACTTGACATTGTTGTGCTTGTGACCCCTGTGAGAATGCAAGCAATAACAGGATCCCCCTACCCACCAACGACGAATTAATGCTTTACTACGCTTTTTCAAAAACACAAGTTGCGGCAAGGGTTTCATAATAGTTCTCCAAATCGGGTTGTTCATTGAGTGGATACATCAGACGGCAGGCTTCATTGCCGTTTTCAGCCGCGACCAATAAGGTGCCACTGGCGGGGATGTTATTGATAAAAACCACGCCGTTATCTACAGAAGAAGTGATGTATTGCTGATTACTGTCGACAATTAAACTATCTTTAGGCAAAGGACGGCCATCAGGCAAGGTGACATTCAGCAACGCTCGACGCTCCCTCAGCAGTTGATAATTAAGCTGAGTCACCGCACCGCGCCCAACTTTAACCGATTGTAAGCCATTGCGCACATCCGCGTTTTTCGGCAAAGTTTCCGTGTTTAATTCAACGTTTGATGATTGATAGGCAGGCAATGAAGGCACCACCGCTTGTCCCCAGAAATCGGTCCACACACGCCCTTGCCCGGTATCAATAGCTATTCCTGCTACCTTTTGATCCAATTTCACAATCGCAAAGCTTTCCTGTATCGGCTCCGGTGAAAAGGTGATCCCTGCGGCATGTGCGACCACCCCTCCCTGCGTGCTAACGTTATAATTTTGGCGCCGATTAGTATCAATACTGGCACTGACATTGACTTTTGTATAATGCAGATTGCTGTTAAGGCTACCCCTGATCCCGGTGTGTTTTTCAGTAAATTCATGATTGGCGGCCAGTGAATAATTCAATGCCGGCGTAATTTTTCCGTGAGTATTGATGCTGCTACCCATGGTGGATCTCCTGCCGCTACGACGGTAATAGTTGTCGATATGTTGCTCACCCCATGGCAGGCTAACATTAACAAAAAGCTGATCAGCATTATTTTTTGTGCTAGAGCGCCCAAGACCTTGCTGCCAATCAGCACGAATATTCACTTTACCAATCGTTTTTCCCCAGCCGATATTGATACTTTGCGTCGTCTGCTGGCTGACAAAACGGGTATAACCGAGCGAAAATCCCCCTAGATAAGAAAGTGACCAATGAGCAGAAGCACCAAAAGTATGGGTACTCAATCCTTGTTGATGATTTTGATACATGGAATCAGTCAAGTGACGATAGCCGGCACTGCTATGACCCGCGCGCACTGTGATCCCCACATTCTTTAACGGACGATAGGTACTTGATAGCTCTAAGTTTTGCCCTTGCACTGAATGCTGTTGATCATGACTTAACCACCAGCTGCTTCTTAATAACCAATTTTTCAGCGGCATGAACTCCCCTCGCGCCGCCAAAGACTGATAGCCTTGAGCGAGTAGCGCACCACCACTCAAATTTAGCTGTGAATTGATCCGCCAGCCCTGAGAAAAACTCCCCACCCAGGGTAACACCTGTCCACCACTCTCCTGACGAACTTTCCCCAATGCAAAAGATAACCCTTCGGGTTGGCTAAGCTGAGCCGCATTCTGTTCACTCGCGCTCACCACAAAATGATGCTTTTCACCGTTAGTTTCATTCACTGTGACCTGGAGGTCAGTATTCGCACTGATCGTCGGTACATCAGGAAGGGTAAAACGTCCCGCGGGAACCAAGGTAGAATAAATCAGCTGGTTGTTCTGTTTAATTTCAACACGTGCTTGAGGCGTCTGGGCGATACCGGTCACGGTAATGCCGGAGCCTGATACCGGATTTAGCGCGCGATCTGGCTCTATTTGCATACCGGATAAGGAGGGGATAGCAAACAGTGAGCTCCTGACATTAATTTGACCCGCTTGTAATTGCAAACCAACATTGGTAAAGGTGCGCTGCGCGTAAGTCTGTAGTGCGGTGAATTGCGTACCACTTTTAGATTGATTAATAATTTGCCGACTGCGTACCTGCCAATCGCCGGCATTAAACCCATTTTCCAATGACACGTAGCTATGACGAGAAGTGTCCCACGGGCTTTTCGACAAACTACTAAACATATCGTAGTTCAACAAACCTGCCATACCGCCGCGTAAATAGCCAGACGGCGACGCCGTAGACACTGGCGCGAGAGCATCACTTGGAACCACCACTATTTTTAGGATGTAAATTTGATTTTGAATTGATCATCCTCCAGTTACCACTTTCTCCATTCCTGGAAACGATGAACTCACTTAGATCATTAGACCTCTTCGGAAACTATCATTTATCTAATTTCCATGTTATAAATTGCAGCAATCAGATTAAATCTTAATCCAAAACGTTTTCGCCTGTTTCGATAACGGTCTGATACAATTTTAAATCTTTTAATCATACCAATGACATGTTCGTTTAATACACGCTGGCTTGATAACGCACGATTGTTGCGTTTATCTTCTTTTGTTAAGGGATTTTTCTTTGTCTTTTTCTTAGGCAACGCCGAGTTTGAATGAATCTTGCCAAGCCCTTGGTAACCTGTATCGGTAACTGTTTTGATGTCAGGATGTATTCGCACACCAGACTCCTTAAACAACCTAAAATCATGGCGCCTCCCATTCGTAAAGCTTGTACAGATGACTGCTTTACTTTTTTTATCAACGAGCACTTGTGTTTTTAAGGTGTGTCGTTTCTTTTTTCCTGAGTAAAACGGCTTTTGTTTTTTTGGGGACGTTCAATCGGCGTTTCTGTGGCATCAATAAGAACCAGCTCATACTCCCTATCACTTTTTAATACAGCTTTGCGTCCAGGTAGGGCAAAATCAGGATGCTTTATTAGCGTATTCTCTATCCATTTAATCGTTTCATAGCATGTGCTCTCACTCACGCCATAGCTTTGGCTGACATGAAAATAAGTGCGATATTCTCGTATATACTCCAGTGCCATTAATAAGCGCTCTTCTAAACCCCGCTTGGGTTTCCGACCTCCCTTCCCTTGCTTACTCTTATCTGCTTCATTCAATATCTTTATCATCTTTTCAAATGTACTGCGTTTAACACCCGTTAAGCGACGAAATTTTTCCTCTTCCAGTACTTTTATTACTTCATATTTCATGGCGGCTCCTTGTTCAGGAGTGTTTTACCAAAATTCCTCATGAATGCTAGTTTCCGAAGAGGTCTGTTGTAAAAAACATCAATTTGCGGTGTATAGCCAAATCAAGTTACGGCAAGGCGGCAATCAATCGAACCCCGTCACAGATGGTCTATGTGATTCAGCATTTCGGCAAAAATTTGATTTTAAAAATCGAGCTTAATTTTTTATAGGCTGTTTTTCCAGCCTGAACTGAATGACTAACTAGGCTGATAAAAATTGACACCAAGCGGGTTTTCTTTACGTGTCCGAGTGATGACAGATCCCGGTGATTCATTCACCCGCAATGCCATCTGTGCTTCAGTACGTACTGGAACGCCGCGCAATGAGCTAGCGTAAACACTGACGATTTCTACATCAACAAATTTACCTATCATGTCAGGTGACCCTTCGAAATTAACCACGCGGTTATTTTCAGTGCGGCCGGCCAGCTCCATCAGGTTTTTCCGTGAGGGGCCTTCAACTAAAACACGCTGTATCGTGCCAACCATCGCGCGGCTAAAATGCATGGCCTGTTGACTAATGCGTTGCTGTAAAATATGTAAACGCTGTTTCTTTTCTTCTTCAGAGACGTTATCTGGCAGATCCGCAGCTGGCGTGCCAGGACGCGATGAATAAATAAAACTATAGCTGGTATCAAAATTAACCTCGGCGATTAATTTCATGGTGTGTTCGAAATCGTCTTGTGTTTCACCAGGAAAACCAACGATAAAATCGGAACTAATCTGAATATCCGGGCGGGCTTTACGTAATTTTCGAATGATTGCCTTATACTCCAATGCGGTGTGAGCACGTTTCATCATCGTTAATATACGGTCAGAACCACTTTGTACCGGTAAATGCAAAAAACTCACTAATTCAGGGGTATCTTCGTATACTTTAATAATATCATCAGTAAATTCGATGGGATGACTGGTGGTAAAACGCACGCGATCAATGCCATCAATCGCTGCTACCAAACGCAATAATTCAGCAAAGCTGCAAATATTACCGTCATAGGTCGCCCCACGATAAGCATTTACATTCTGCCCCAGTAAATTGACTTCACGAACGTTTTGTTCTGCCAATTGAGCAATTTCGAATAAAATATCATCACAGGGGCGACTCACCTCTTCTCCGCGCGTATAGGGCACCACACAAAAAGTACAGTATTTATTGCACCCTTCCATAATGGAGACGAACGCAGATGGCCCGTTAGCCCGCGGCTCTGGTAAACAGTCAAACTTTTCAATTTCAGGAAAACTAATATCAACGACAGCGCTACGACTCCCCTGCACTTGGTTGATCATTTCAGGTAAGCGATGTAGAGTTTGTGGCCCAAATATAATATCAACACAGGGTGCTCTCTGACGGATGTTTTCTCCTTCTTGTGATGCAACACAACCGCCGACACCAATCAGTAGGTTCGGGTTACTGTCTTTCAACAGTTTCCAACGCCCCAATAAATGAAAAACTTTTTCCTGTGCTTTCTCACGTATTGAACAGGTATTAAGTAGCAGAAGATCGGCTTCTTCCGGTACTTCAGTCAGTTGATAGCCGTGAGTTTTCGCCAGTAAGTCTGCCATTTTCGATGAATCATATTCGTTCATCTGGCAACCCCAGGTTTTAATGTGTAGTTTTTTAATCATTGAGAGCCTATCTGCTTCGTGCGGTTGGAAAGGTTAGCGGCTTATACCGTTCGCCTTTGAAGTTGCCTTCGGCTGCCAGGGTGTGAGACCGATGAGCGTAGATAGACTACGTGATTCGGCGAGCACCCGCAGCCAACAACGCGGCGGCTTCAAAGGCGATCACTGAATAACATTAGACCTCTTCGGAAACTAGCATTCATGAGGAATTTTGGTAAAACACTCCTGAACAAGGAGCCGCCATGAAATATGAAGTAATAAAAGTACTGGAAGAGGAAAAATTTCGTCGCTTAACGGGTGTTAAACGCAGTACATTTGAAAAGATGATAAAGATATTGAATGAAGCAGATAAGAGTAAGCAAGGGAAGGGAGGTCGGAAACCCAAGCGGGGTTTAGAAGAGCGCTTATTAATGGCACTGGAGTATATACGAGAATATCGCACTTATTTTCATGTCAGCCAAAGCTATGGCGTGAGTGAGAGCACATGCTATGAAACGATTAAATGGATAGAGAATACGCTAATAAAGCATCCTGATTTTGCCCTACCTGGACGCAAAGCTGTATTAAAAAGGGATAGGGAGTATGAGCTGGTTCTTATTGATGCCACAGAAACGCCGATTGAACGTCCCCAAAAAAACAAAAGCCGTTTTACTCAGGAAAAAAGAAACGACACACCTTAAAAACACAAGTGCTCGTTGATAAAAAAAGTAAAGCAGTCATCTGTACAAGCTTTACGAATGGGAGGCGCCATGATTTTAGGTTGTTTAAGGAGTCTGGTGTGCGAATACATCCTGACATCAAAACAGTTACCGATACAGGTTACCAAGGGCTTGGCAAGATTCATTCAAACTCGGCGTTGCCTAAGAAAAAGACAAAGAAAAATCCCTTAACAAAAGAAGATAAACGCAACAATCGTGCGTTATCAAGCCAGCGTGTATTAAACGAACATGTCATTGGTATGATTAAAAGATTTAAAATTGTATCAGACCGTTATCGAAACAGGCGAAAACGTTTTGGATTAAGATTTAATCTGATTGCTGCAATTTATAATATGGAAATTAGATAAATGATAGTTTCCGAAGAGGTCTAACGTTTAAACCTAGGATTTGGATTTAATCATTGACAGCATTTCAGTGGTTTCATATGATGCCGGCCGGTTCAAAGCAAATACATTGATGCCTTGGGGCTATAGCTCAGCTGGGAGAGCGCTTGCATGGCATGCAAGAGGTCGACGGTTCGATCCCGTCTAGCTCCACCAAATAAACTATCGGTAGTCACCAGAAAGTACCGGTAAACCAAGAAAAACCCGCACTCCAATTAGGTTTGCGGGTTTTTTATTGCCTGTTTTATTTGGGTGTGGCATGGTTATACCCTGTTTTTTTAGGACTACATAAGGGACTCTGTTTTTTTAGATTCCAAAATAGGTAATCCCATAGTCCTTAAAGGGTGATGAACATGGCAATACAGGCGAAACCCCTAACGAATACCGAAGTAAAAGCAGCAAAAACCATCGGCAAAGATTTATCATTACATGATGGTGGCAGCTTATTATTATTTGTCAAAACATCGGGTGTTAAAACATGGCGCTTTCGCTACTATCACCCCCTGAGTAAAAAAAGAACGACGGTCACTTTTGGCCATTATCCCGCCCTCTCACTGGCTGAAGCCAGGCAGAAGCGAGAGGCTGCAAAAGCCCTGTTGGCAAAAAAGATTGATCCACAAGAGTACCAACGAACGATATTAGCCAGTGAGCAAGCGGCTAGGATTAATACTTGGAAAAGGTTGCCACTGAGTGGTTTAAAATTAAGCAATCCAGTATCACGGCAAACCATGCCCGTGATGTATGGCGATCGCTTGAACGTGATATTTTTCCTGTGGTTGGACAGGTAGGGATACAGGAGATTAAAGCACGCACGCTTATTACTGCTTTGGAGCCCGTCAAGGCCAAAGGCGCGCTGGAAACGGTAAAAAGATTAACGCAACGGTTAAATGAAATCATGATTTTTGCCGTTAACTGTGGATTAATTGATGCCAACCCTGCGGGCGGTATCGGTAAAGCTTTTGAAAAACCAAAAAAGAAAAACATGCCCACATTGACACCAAGGGAATTGCCGGAATTGATGCAAGCCCTGTCGGTTGCCAGTATAGAATTACAGACTCGATTACTTATCGATTGGCAATTGCTGACAAACACCGTGAATAAGTGATCTCCTTCATGTTATTGAGTGATCTTCTTGATGATAATATGCACTTGCCGTAACTCGAAATTCATTGGGTATAGAAGGAGAGGGATAGCGCAATGTAATCACTTTGGTTTAGCAAAATTCGCCTAAACCCTCATCCAATGTGGGCGGGGATATAAGGCGAAAAGCCCGCAAGGCTTTAAGGATGGCTACTCCGGGCTATTTTGATTGGCAACATACGTTTTAAGCGTTTCTATAGTTACCTCACCTGTGCCATAGCCAAACCAGTTTAATTTGATTCTGCGTTGTCGTCGCTTGCCGTACTATTTGTACTGTCTGTGCTCTTCCGCCTTGAATCAAATTAAACTGATTCGGCCATAGGGTTTTATATTAAATTTTTATGTAGTTGCAAAAGTAAACGATCCATACAGCGATAGCTTAATGCTTCTGCCAGATGGTTTTTTTGAATGTGATCTTGTTGTGCTAAATCAGCAATGGTTCGTGCCACTTTTAAAATACGATGCCAAGCACGCACTGAAAGACCAAGCGTCAGTAGTATTTGTTCTAAGAACTTGGCATCTTCTGCTGTGATGCAACAAAATTGCTCCATGTCTTTATTGTTCAGCTGAGCATTGATTTTCCCGCCGCGATCTAGCTGTCGTTGTCTTGCTTGTAATACTCGTTGTCTAACCGTCACGCTATTTTCTCCCTGGTTTTTTTGCATTTGTAATAGACCGGGAGGTAATAAGGGCACTTCTATTGAGAGATCGAATCTGTCCAAAAAAGGGCCTGATAATTTTGATAAATAACGTAAAATTTGTTGTGGTGAGGTACGATTATGGCGGCCACGATAATGCCCATTGGGGCTAGGATTCATGGCAGCAATCAGTTGTACCTGCGCAGGAAAGCAAATTTTAGCTGTGGCACGCGAGATAATAATTTCACCTGCTTCGAGGGGTTCACGTAACGCATCTAATACTCGACGCTCAAATTCAGGCAATTCATCAAGAAATAATACCCCGTTGTGAGCCAGCGAAATCTCTCCTGGACGAGGTATCGAGCCTCCTCCGACGAGCGCCGCCATTGATGCGCTGTGGTGTGGGGCTCGAAAAGGGCGGTTGCGCCATTGTGTCAAATAATCATTATTATGTAACAAACTGGTATGGCGGCGGTTTCCAGCGCTTCTTCATTCGTTAATAGGGGCAATAGACTGATCAGTCGGTTAGCTAGCATGGTTTTGCCTGTTCCTGGTGGACCTAACAATAACAGGTTATGCCCCCCTGCCGCTGCAATTTCCAGCACCCGTTTGGCTTGCTGCTGGCCAATAATGTCTTGCAGATCAGCGTGGTTATTTTGTTGATGCTGATTTTTATGGGCATTGTGATCATTGTTGCTAATGATTGACGGTAGTTCTTTTTTCCCTTGTAAAAAAGCACAGACTTCTAATAAATGTTTCGAGATTAATACCTGTCCCTGAGGAATTAGCGCCATTTCTGCACTATTAGCTACTGGTAAGATGAGTTGTCGTTGCGCTTTGACACAAATAAGAGCCGCCGGGATAGCGCCATGAATATAGCGTAGCGTTCCAGACAGGGCGAGTTCTCCAATAAACTCATAATGGCGTAATTTATTATTTGGGATTTGTTCTGAAGCCGCCAGTATCGCTATAGCAATGGGCAGATCATAACGCCCCCCTTCTTTAGGGAGATCGGCAGGCGCTAGATTTACCGTGATACGTTTGGTCGGAAAAGAAAACCCGCTATTAATAAGCGCACTGCGTACCCGATCGCGTGCCTCTTTTACTGTGGTTTCAGCCAGACCAACCAGAGTGAAACCCGGTAAGCCATTACTAATATGTACTTCAACAGAAACCGAGGGGGCCTGTATCCCGAGCATGGCACGGGTATAAATAATTGCCAATGACATGATGCTCTCCCTTGCTCGTATGTCCTATACCCTTCGCCTTTGAAGCCGCCGCGTTGTTGGCTGCGAGTGTTCGCCGAATCACGTAGTTGTTTACGCTCATCGGTCTCACCCCCTGGCCGCCTATAGCCAAATCAGTTTAATTTGATTTAAGTGTTGTCGTTGCTTGCCGTACTATCTTGTACTGTCTGCGCTCCTCCGCCTTGAATCAAATTAAAAACTGATTCGGCCATATGTCTATATCCTTCATCTTTTTAAGTTACGGCGGCGTTGGCAGCGATCATTCATCCTCTGTTATGTACCGATTCAATTGATTGCCGCCTTGCCGTAACTCGAAATTTATTGGGTATATGCTCATCGGTCTCACCCCTGGCTGCCTAGCAGCAACGTGAAGGACTGTGGGTATATTTTGCCTGGTTTATATGTTTTTTTGCGGTAAAGAAATACTGAGTTTGTGCGATGGGTTGCAAGAAGAATACGGTAATAAGAAAAAAGGGCAGAAAAAATACGCACGAGTCCACAAATAGCGGTTAACACAAAAATTTCCACGGGTCGCGCCCTGGTGTAGCAGAATAAAATTAAACTGATTTGGCTATATGAGCGTTTTTTGCAAGCAGTACGGTGCAATAGGCTGTATAACCTCTTTTTTTGTACGTAAAGATACGTAATGATTTTATTAGTTAGGTTAACTATTTGAAAACAGGACAGAGAAGATTAAAATGTCGGCACCGCTCTCAATTACATCACTATCCCATCAGCATTCGCCAAGCTCAGATTCTCTAAACCCCGTCGCATTGAATGTTATCGTTGTTAATAAGCCGAACTTATATTTTAAAAATTTCAGTCATTATGAAAATCCATTAAATCCGTTAGATGATTTTGTCAAGCAAGCAATTAAATTACCAGGAGGAAACTTGTTAGTAGATGATCCCGTTCCTAGTGACTATTTACAGGCAAGTGCTCATTTGGTTATTTGGAAAGAACATTCTGGCATTCAAGCATTAATCAAGACTAATCCCCGTTTAAAGCTACAGAAGGTCGCGCCAGCAGCCTCCATCGCATCGTATCTGCAGGCTATGATCGATTTTCAGCCAGAAAATGCCGAGGATGTTGCTATGGTAGCTAATGCTAATAAAAAGAAGCTCACCCCTTTGGCGGCTCATCACGGCAGAGAGCAAGTTGTTTGTCATCATGATGTCAACTGTGACGACGAAACCGATATTATTGCACCGAATAATCAGCTAGCTAGTCTGATAAATCGAGCTCATATGTTGATACGAAAAAAAGAGGCGGCTATCGCTGAACGATTATGTTCAACACTTGATTTTATCCTGAGTAGGACACGAAGGTTAATCGAGCCATGGTTGAAGTATCGCCCTCAATCGAAAAAAATAGCGTTATGGATACTGTCATTGCTTGCCCTGCTGATAGCCCATGAACTGTACCTTCAATATTGGCAACAGATCATTGTGCCAGAAATTTTTATCTGGCCGCTAGAGAATAATGAGGTTAATCCTCCCTCCTCGAATTTATTTGATACTAAACCCCTACTTATTTTTAAATAATTTGTTGTTAAATAAATTGAATCGTTTCAATTTGTATGTAAACAAAATCAATCAATATAAATAACGTTTTGAAAAAATAAGTATTTTTTGCAATAAGCTAAATTGACAATTCATTACAATTGCTTCAGGTTAACGATACCATCCTATGATATTTTATTGTGAATTCGATGTTATAGCCGAATCAGTTTAATTTGATTCAAGGCGGAGGAGCACAGACAGTACAAATAGTACGGCAAGCGACGACAACGCAGAATCAAATTAAACTGATTCGGCTATATACGGTGTTTGCCATACTTATGTACTCGATTGCTGTGCGCAGGGCGCCTTTACTTCATTATCTTTAAAGGAAAATAAAATATGTTTTTAAAGAAAAGATCAGCCTTATTGGCCTTGATGGTGATGCTAAATGGTTGGGTAGGTTCTGTGTTGGCTGATGATCAGACTTCTGCATCTCTGACTATAAGGGTTAAGAGGATAGCTACAAATTGTAAACTGCTATTGAATAATGAAAGCAATGCTGTCTCAGTTTCGGGAGATTTAGAATCTAAAACAGTGCATTTAAAAGTAGATTGTCCTGCTAAAACGTTAGCTACAGTGTCAGTCAGTGATGATAACCATTTAGGTAAAAGTACTGTTGGGGCTGAAAAGAAGGTTCCTATTATTCAATCTGCCTTTAAAAGCTCGAATATACCGGCAGATGACAATAATATTTCTACGGATAGTTATGCTAAAGATAGAGCTAATTTTACTATTACCTATCCCTAAGTTAATTTATTTTCTGCTAATGAGTTAATCCATTTCTCACTTGAATTTTTAAGGATTCAAATATTGCCATCACACAGCGGGAGTTGTTATTAAATAAGGTTAATGGTTTCAATTTGTATGTAAAGAAAATCAATCAATATAAATAACGTTTTGACAAAATAAGCGTTTTTTGCAAGAAGCTAAACTGACAATTCATTACAATTGATCCAGGTTAACTATACATTCGCATGATAGTTTATCTTTTTTATTTTATCGTCAAAAGGGAAATAATATGTTGTTAAAGAAAAAAGGGGCTTTATTGGCCTCAATATTGGTATTAAATAGTTGGGCGGGTGCTGTGTTGGCGGATAATCCAGCGAGTGGAGCTCTGAGTGTACAGGCTAAAGTAACGCCTGCAGGTTGTAAAATAACATTCGATAACAGTGAATTAGATTTTGGATCTGTTAATCCCGGAGAGATTAAAAAACTGGCAACGAATTTAAACATAGTCTGCGATAAGAACATGTCAGCTAAAATATCATTCAGTGATCCAAATTTTGATGTAGAAAAGTCTAATACTTATGCCGCCAAGTTTACCTTAATTGACCCGAAAACTAAGGCAAAGAACGAAACTATACCATTCAGTGGTCCAAATTTTGATGTAGAAGAGTCTAATACTTTTGCCGCCAGGTTTGCCGTAATTGACCAGAAAACTAAGACAAAGAACGGAACTTTCTCACTTAAAGTAAACCCTTTAAATAATAGACCTCTTCGGAAACTAGCATTCATATAAGAATTTTGGTAAAACACTCCTGAACAAGGAGCCGCCATGAAATATGAAGTAATAAAAGTACTGGAAGAGGAAAAATTTCGTCGCTTAACGGGTGTTAAACGCAGTACATTTGAAAAGATGATAAAGATATTGAATGAAGCAGATAAGAGTAAGCAAGGGAAAGGAGGTCGGAAACCCAAGCGGGGTTTAGAAGAGCGCTTATTAATGGCACTGGAGTATATACGAGAATATCGCACTTATTTTCATGTCAGCCAAAGCTATGGCGTGAGTGAGAGCACATGCTATGAAACGATTAAATGGATAGAGAATACGCTAATAAAGCATCCTGATTTTGCCCTACCTGGACGCAAAGCTGTATTAAAAAGGGATAGGGAGTATGAGCTGGTTCTTATTGATGCCACAGAAACGCCGATTGAACGTCCCCAAAAAAACAAAAGCCGTTTTACTCAGGAAAAAAGAAACGACACACCTTAAAAACACAAGTGCTCGTTGATAAAAAAAGTAAAGCAGTCATCTGTACAAGCTTTACGAATGGGAGGCGCCATGATTTTAGGTTGTTTAAGGAGTCTGGTGTGCGAATACATCCTGACATCAAAACAGTTACCGATACAGGTTACCAAGGGCTTGGCAAGATTCATTCAAACTCGGCGTTGCCTAAGAAAAAGACAAAGAAAAATCCCTTAACAAAAGAAGATAAACGCAACAATCGTGCGTTATCAAGCCAGCGTGTATTAAACGAACATGTCATTGGTATGATTAAAAGATTTAAAATTGTATCAGACCGTTATCGAAACAGGCGAAAACGTTTTGGATTAAGATTTAATCTGATTGCTGCAATTTATAATATGGAAATTAGATAAATGATAGTTTCCGAAGAGGTCTAATGTGAGCACCGCGTAAGCTAACATTCGCACCACAAGGTGAGTTATGCGGGAAGTCTTTTGTTGAAATAACGATGTTTTCTATGAAGGGGAAAGGGATGAAATATCCGTGGGCTAAATGGATCCTAGGCATTGCTCTTGCCTACGCATGGGGCGTTCCTGCTATAGCAGAGGGAAAAATTACAGTGTTTGCTGCTGTTTCATTGACTAACGCATTAAAGGATATTAGCAAACAATACCAAATGGAAACACAGATAGAGGTTGTCGTATTGTATGATTCCTCTTTCAAGCTGGCTAAAAAAATAGCAGAGGAGGAAACCTTAGCAGATTTATTTATTTCGGCTGATCAACAGTCTATGGATTATCTTGCTGAAAAAGAATCAATTATCGCTGCTAGCCGTTATACATTATTAAGTAATGAATTAGTATTGGTAGCACCAATAGACAATAATATTTATAACGTAGCTATTGATAAACAGACCAATTGGAAAAATTTATTGGATGGAGGGTTATTGGCGTTAGGTGATTTTGATCATGTTCCTGCTGGAATTTATGCAAAACAAGCATTGGAATACTGGGAAGCCTGGCCAATGCTTGAGCAAAAAATAGTGCGCACCAATAACGTACGCGCCACATTGGCGTTAGTAGAATTAGCAAAAGTACCATTGGGTATTGTTTATGGTTCCGATGCAATCACCACCGATAGAGTCAGAGTAGTTGGCGTCTTTCCCGATCAAAGCCATAAGCCAATTGAATACCCCATGGCCATTATCAATGGTCATGATAATCCTAACGTCAATGCTTTCTACGCTTATCTGAAAAGCCCAACAGCCAGTACGATTTTCAAAAATAATGGATTTTCTGTCGTCAAAAAATAAGTCAATATTTTGACAAATGTATCAGGAGCATAAGAGATTTCGAATAAACCCCAAGGAGTGATTGATGAAACAAGTCGTATACGTAGCAAGCCCAAATAGCCAACAAATTGATGTGTGGCAATTAGATAGCTGTGGAAAATTAACTTGGCTACAAACTGAAAAAGTAAACGGTCAAGTACAACCGATGGTTATCAATCCGAATAAAACTCACCTGTATATTGGTGTACGACCCGATTTTGCCATAATCACTTATCGTATTGCTGCCGATGGTAAGTTACAACCGTTGGCTAGAGCTGCACTGCCTGCTAGTCCAACACATATTTCAACTGATCTAGCGGGGAAGTTTTTGTTTTCGGCCTCTTACAGCGGCAATTGCGTCAGCGTTAGCCCAATAGATAACAACGGGATGGTCAAAGACTGGACTCAACAACTGAATAACTTAAAGACACCTCATTCAGTGAATCAAGTTCCCACTAACCAACTACTATTAGTGCCTTGTTTAACAGAAGATAAGATAAAACTGTTTAATTTAACGCCTGATGGTGAATTGACACCGCATTTGCAGAAAGAACTCATTACGGCAAAAGGAGCGGGGCCGCGTCATATGGCATTCCATCCTAAACATCCTGTGAGTTATTGTGTGAATGAACTTAATAGTACGGTGGATGTATATCAATACAGCGATGATGCTAAACAATATACTTTGATCCAAACAATTAATGCCTTGCCTGCTAATTTCTCTGATACCTGTTGGGCAGCGGATATTCATATCACACCGGATGGGCGTTATCTCTATATTAGTGATCGCACCACCAGCTTATTGGCGATTTTTACTGTTTCCAACGATGGAACTGTTATTACATTAATCGGGCATCAGCGAACAGAAGCTCAGCCGCGTGGATTCAATATTGATTCTAATGGTGATTTTTTGATTGCCGCAGGGCAACAGTCCGATCACATCGTCGTTTATCGTATTGATAAAAGCTGTGGGAAATTAATCCAATTGGCGCGTCATGCAGCAGGTAAAGGCGCCATGTGGGTAAGCATAGTAGAGATTTAGACTGCTACCAAAGTGAAAACCTTATCCGCCATAAAATAATATCTGGTAAAAATCATTTTTCCTTTCGGAAACGCTTTTGAGATCGGCTTGGTCAGCTCGAAAACCATAATATGGTTATCCGGCTCTAGATGTCTCAATGCCGCATAATCGAAGCCAAAATAGAAGCCCGCCTGGGGATAGAGCGCCTTGAAAAGGCTTTCCTTGGCAGAAAATACCGCGGTAAAAAGCTGATTATAAGGGTATGTGAAGGAGATAAGAAGGCGAGACTCATCATCGTTGATGACGCTGTCACCGATGTCGATCACCTGCTCCCCGGCGATAAAATGCTCGATATCAACACCCAGAGCGGTAATGCCGTCAGACTGACTGACCGAACAGCAGGCAACATTGCGGCTGTGGTAGATAGACCCCATCAACGGGGACGGAAAGACGGGACACCTGTTCGCCCCAATGATCACTTGGGATGTTTCCACCGGGAACGCTTGGAGCGTGGCCTTGGCTGAATATCGGCCTGCAAGATATTCCATTCGGCGCTTGGGTACCGCTCTGGATATCTGATCAGGACAGTGGATGCCGAATCGATGAAACAGATCATCTTCATATTGCTCCGGCGAAAAACGGCACATATGCACCCTGATGTCTGCGCGATCATGAAGCTCAAAGAAGTATTCTTCTGATATAAAGGGGTTGGCTGATACCACCCCACCGGCATGTTCCGTCGCCTGCATATATCCCCTTCGCCTTTGAAGCCGCCGCATTATTGGCGGCGGGTATTCGCCTCATCAGGTAGTATCTCTACACTCATCGGTCTCACCCCCTGGGCGCCTAGCGGCAACTTCAAAGGCGAAGGGGATATACAAGCCGCTACATTAGACCTCTTCGGAAACTATCATTTATCTAATTTCCATGTTATAAATTGCAGCAATCAGATTAAATCTTAATCCAAAACGTTTTCGCCTGTTTCGATAACGGTCTGATACAATTTTAAATCTTTTAATCATACCAATGACATGTTCGTTTAATACACGCTGGCTTGATAACGCACGATTGTTGCGTTTATCTTCTTTTGTTAAGGGATTTTTCTTTGTCTTTTTCTTAGGCAACGCCGAGTTTGAATGAATCTTGCCAAGCCCTTGGTAACCTGTATCGGTAACTGTTTTGATGTCAGGATGTATTCGCACACCAGACTCCTTAAACAACCTAAAATCATGGCGCCTCCCATTCGTAAAGCTTGTACAGATGACTGCTTTACTTTTTTTATCAACGAGCACTTGTGTTTTTAAGGTGTGTCGTTTCTTTTTTCCTGAGTAAAACGGCTTTTGTTTTTTTGGGGACGTTCAATCGGCGTTTCTATGGCATCAATAAGAACCAGCTCATACTCCCTATCCCTTTTTAATACAGCTTTGCGTCCAGGTAGGGCAAAATCAGGATGCTTTATTAGCGTATTCTCTATCCATTTAATCGTTTCATAGCATGTGCTCTCACTCACGCCATAGCTTTGGCTGACATGAAAATAAGTGCGATATTCTCGTATATACTCCAGTGCCATTAATAAGCGCTCTTCTAAACCCCGCTTGGGTTTCCGACCTCCTTTCCCTTGCTTACTCTTATCTGCTTCATTCAATATCTTTATCATCTTTTCAAATGTACTGCGTTTAACACCCGTTAAGCGACGAAATTTTTCCTCTTCCAGTACTTTTATTACTTCATATTTCATGGCGGCTCCTTGTTCAGGAGTGTTTTACCAAAATTCTTATATGAATGCTAGTTTCCGAAGAGGTCTACTGGTTACGCCGCCATCAGCCGGACAGTATGGCCAATCACTATGGCTTATGCGGTATGAATTGATTTAAAATAAAGGGTCAGAAAACAAGGTATCGATATCACATAGTCGCTTTCTGCGAAGGGCTTTAGCTTGAGCCCATTTGTGCTCAATGGGATTCATGTCAGGAGAATACGTGGGGAGATATTCGAGAATAAAGCCAGCTTTCTGTATAGCAGCCTGGATGTCTTGGCGTTTATGGAAGCGCACATTATCCATCACAAGGACTGCCCCTGGAGGGGATTTTGGCAGTAAATCTTTGGGTGACCCAGGCATAAAAAATATCGCTGTTGATATGGCAGTCGAAGGTACAAACCGTAGTTAATTTTCCGTTAAGCTGTGCACCAATGACATTAGTACGTGCTTTGGCATGGCAATCGTGTTGGCCGTAACAGCGCTTCCCTTTCACTGAATAACCATAAAGACGCGGCATATCATGAGCAAAACCGCTTTCATCCACGTTAGCCCTGGAGCTTAGTCTGAAAATCTTTTCGAGCTTGGACGTCGGCTTTGGGGGGATAAAATGTTTTTTTTATAGCTAAAACCCGCCCGCTTTAAGGCATCACAGATACCCCTGGCACTCACACCCATCCGTGGCGCCCGCTCGTGCTGAGACGCGTCAGGGTAGGTTTCCACATCCAGAATCAACGCCGCTCTGTTTATTTTGGTAGCGGGTTTATTACGCGTCAAACAAGGCTCCAGGCGTTTCGCCCATCGCATCAAACTGGCACTTCCTACACCAAAACGGTCGGCGGTTTCAGCATAAGTGAGGGCTTCTTTCTTTTTGAAAGCCAATACATGTTGACGAAATTTTAAGGGATAAGTCATTTTGGTATTTATAGGTCAATAAATCATTTCGATATTGTACGTCAATTTATAACACCTAAGCCATAAACGTGCAGAGAGCTTCACTTTTGAAGCCGATCATATCAATCACAGCCTGCGTGATATCAGTATCAATCTCAAACTGACTGAACGGGTGATCGTCAAAGAACAACAGGGGATGTTACAGGTCACCCACAAGGATGAACCGCCGGATCCGGATACCACTGACCTTCACTATGAACGCTTTATCAAAAAAGAAAAAGTGGCACCATGACAACGCTAAAGCCCGGTGATCCACTGAGCCAAGCGCTCGCCCACCTGCTGAAACAATTATCTCCGGCACTCCGAAAAGCCTTCACCCGCCAGATAGCCAAACAATTACGGCAGAGGCAAAAGCAGCGTATCCAAGCACAACAGGCGCCCGATGGCACCCCGTTTGCGCCGCGCAAGCAAAAACGCCGTGATAAACACGGACGCATTAAACGCAAGATGTTTAGCCAATTACGCACCGCCCGCTTTTTAAAGCATAACAATAGCGCAGAGGAAGCCACAGTGAGTTTTGCGCGCCCTGTCACACCCGTAGCACGGGTGCATCATTATGGCCTACGGGATAAAGTCGCGCGCAACGGTGTCACCGTACGCTATGAACGCCGTCCGCTACTGGGGTTGACTGATAAGGATATTGAAAGGATCACTGATATGGCGTTGATGCATTTGGTGAATTAGGAATGTTGTATCTCAATAGCAGGTAGTTGCTGGAATGAGATGCAAACTCCGTGCACCATTATGTACAGCATCTGTCTCCAAACGTCGATCAAAAGTAGCAAGTTGTCCGTTGTGAGCACAAGCTAGTGCTAAAAGATAACTATCAGTCAGTTGAGCCGAAGTGAGTAAGCGTGTTGCATCCAGTTTTTCAGTATCCAATAAACTAATGTCGTCTGGCCAAAAACAATGACCGGGCAATGAGCACAACGTTGTCATCAATTCTGCCACCGCAGCAGGTGTGCCGGGTGAATTTGGATACCGTCCATGCCCCACAATACGTAGCACACCATTTTGGGTTAATGGGCAGGTAGCCCAATCTTGTCCTTGTTTTTCAAACCAAGTATGTGCAGCATCATGTTGAATATGGGCGGGATCAACCAGTGCTATTAACACATTAACATCGAGTAAAAATATCATTTATGGCAACTCATCACGTAATTGGTTTACTAACTCTGGTGTCACTAACATTCCATCACTACGTACTAACAACAGCGGAATACCATTACGTTTAGGATGACTCGGTACATGTAATGCTTGTCTAGCCAGTGATGAAATCACTGCCCCCAAACTCTTATTTTGTCTAGCTGCTAGCCCCTTAGCTGCCGCAAGGATATCATCATCAATAGCAAGTGTAGTTCGCATATTTTCTCCCGTAGATAGCATCAATCATCAGACATCTTACATCAAATGATCTTTTTTGTCATCGATGTTCACAGTTCAACATGTAGTTCCTTTCTCTGTCCCACTCCCCACACAACGCTGTTCACATGCTCCCGCGCCCGATAGGCGGCACACTGAGGGCATGAAAACTTTCGATAATGCAGACTATCGGTAATTGTCAATGTAGTTGTCGCCCAGGATGTAAAATCCTAGGCTGCTTTTCTGGCGTCTGGTTTCACCTTTTTTTCTCTGGATTTTTGTGGATTTAAATGGACTTCTTTCACATACGGCCACTGACGGATTTGACCTGCCCAGCGTGTAGGGTTTGCAGCGCGTGCCTTTTCATACACTGTGTTACGCTGAGCTAATAGGGCTTTATCAAGGCCTGCATGTCTTTGTGCAGGTGTGACAAATTCAATGGCACTGTGGCGATGTTCTTGATTATACCAGTGCACCACGTGTTCGACCCATGCGCGGGCGTCTTGCAGGTTGTCAAAAGGGTTAACCGGGTACTCAGGGCGATATTTTAGCGTCTTGAAGGCCGATTCAGAATAGGGATTGTCGTTGCTCAGGGAGGGTCGACTCAACGAAGTCGCTATTCCCAATGTTTCGAGCGTAAACAACAGGATAGCGCCTTTCATCGGGCTGCCGTTGTCGGAGTGTAGGGTGACTTGACCGGGCAAAATCCCCTCACGCTGACAAATATCTTTGATCATATCACTGGCATGCTGGGCACTTTCTTCAGCATATACCTGCCAACCGACAATCTTACGGCTAAAAATATCGAGGAAAAGGTAGAGGTAAAAATACTGGCCTTTAATACGGCTGGGGAGATAAGTGATATCCCAACTGTAGAGCTGGTTGGGCGCGGTGGCACAGAGTGCCCGAGGCTTAAAACGTGGTTTTGCCGGGCGTTCTGCTCGTCGATGCTTCAGTTGCCTGGCGTCCCGCAATACGCGATAAAAAGTGGATTCGGAGGCGAAATAGAGCCCTTCATCAGCCAACATCGGCACAATTTGACTCGGGGGTAAATGAGCAAATTTGGCCGAAGAGGTTATTTCCAGTAGCTTAGCCCGCTCACAGGGTGAGAGTTTGTGGGGCGGCGGCGCTGTTCGGCGCGTTCGGCCATCCACTTGCTCGATAGCTTTCTGCCAGCGCTGTAGGGTTCGCGTGCTTAGCCCAATCAGGAGACAAGCCTGTTGTTGCCGCGCTCCGGCCTGCGTTGATTCAGTAATCCACATCATAATAGACTGGCGCTGTTCGGGAATAATCATTTTTCCTCTTACTGCGTTGTGTTCGCTTCGGGTCACAAAAATCCGCGCGCCATTGCTTCAGGTGATGAACAAAAATACCCTGCCCCCTGCACCAAGAGGCGAGTTCACTTTCTGCTAAACAACTTCTTAGCTTCCTCGGCGGCACGTTAAGTTCATCCGCAATGGCTTTCATTGTACGCCCATTCCGATGATAAACCTTACACAGCGCCTGCTCTTTAAACTCTTCCGAATACGTCGGTTTTTCCATGATTATATCGCCTCTTTATTAGTTCCCATTAACGAAAATTAGAGGCGACAACTAGACTGACACTGGGGGATAGCAAGGTTTGAATCAGTAAATCCGTATCTAATGCATTGATAATGTTAGCAATGCAATGGCGGCGGGGGATGCCGTTTTGATAAGTGCCATACTTTTTTAGCCAATCGAGCTGAGCTTCGCCAAAATCCTGGATTGATTTCCATCCCGAGGCTCCACTTAACACCGCGGCAAAAACTAAGAAAATCACATCGATCAATTGGTGCTTAATATTGATATCTTTACGCGGGTCAGGAATCAGGGCTAATTGCTTTAAAATGCTCATGGTTAGATATTCATTAGGACAAATACTCTTATGATCATTCTGCCTACATAGAGTTCAAATTAAAGTGGGATCCCGCCCTGCTCCGTGAGCAACGACAATCCCTATTCTGAATCGGCCTTCAAGACGCTAAAATATCGCCCTGAGTACCCGGTTAACCCTTTTGACAACCTGCAAGACGCCCGCGCATGGGTCGAACACGTGGTGCACTGGTATAATCAAGAACATCGCCACAGTGCCATTGAATTTGTCACACCTGCACAAAGACATGCAGGCCTTGATAAAGCCCTAGTAGTGCTATTTGGTACTGCGGCGGGTCTTTCTCTGGGGGGCATGGTGTTGCTACCATGAAAATACTGGTTACGGGCGCCACCAGTGGATTAGGAAGAAATGCAGTGGAGTGGTTATTACAAGAAGGGCACCAAGTTCATGCCAGTGGGAGAGATACTTTCGCTGGACAACAGCTCAGTAAGTTAGGCGCTAAGTTTACCTCGTTGGATTTGGCGACAGCAACCGCTGAACAATGTCGTCATTTAGTCAAAGGATGCGACATCGTTTGGCATTGTGCAGCAAAATCTTCCCCTTGGGGAAGCCGCGTCTCATTTTATGCAGCTAATGTGGTGGCAACAGAAAAACTGGCGAAAGCCGCCGGTAAAGAGCGAGTAAAACGATTCATACATATATCGACCCCCTCAATTTATTTCGATTTTCAGCGCCATCACGACATAGAAGAAAATTATCGCCCAAAAAAATTTGTTAACCACTACGCGGAAAGCAAATTTATTGCGGAGCAGCGTATTAGACAAATACTGCCAGATTATCCAGGAACGACCTACATTATCTTGCGACCACGTGGGATATTTGGGGCACATGACCGAGTCCTTTTACCTCGTATCCTTTCACAGCTAAAAAGTAATAATGGCGTATTGTATTTGCCGCGGGCAGGTCATGTTTATGTCGATGTTACTTTTGTATTGAATGTGGTTCATGCCATGAATATTGCCAGCCAAAATAAACAGCTCACTTCTGGAGCGGCATTCAACATCACCAACCATCAGCCGCTTTATCTTGCCGACATGTTACAGCAATTATTCAGTCAACAAATGGGGATACATTTTCAGATCCGATCTATTTCCTACCCATTATTGTATGCGCTAGCCAGTGGTATGGAGCTATTGGCTTATTTTACCGGTAAAGCGCCAAAATTAACCCGTTATATTGCCGGGACGACTCATTTTGATATGACCCTGAGCCAAACCAAAGCCATCGGAGAGTTGGGATATCACCCCGGCTATTCAATGAATCAGGCGATTGAATTGACAGGAAAAGCGCTAAAGGATGAGATGAATGGCTCAGATCACTACCTTTGAAGTCGGTTATTGCTCACACCCTGGCTGTATGGTATTGCGTGGGGCTGGTTTTGGTATCAGAAAATTTCTGGCGCGCGCCTATTTTCTCGCGGTAGGAAATCGCTATTGGCTATGGGATACCGGTTATGCAGACCACTTTATTGAGCAAACAAAATACGGAATATTTCAAATTTATAGAAAAATGACGCCGGTTCATTTTAATCGACAAGAAAGTTTGATCAATCAGCTGACAGTATTAGGTATAGCTGAAAAAGAGTTTAACGGGTTGATTATTTCTCATTTTCACGGTGACCATATTGCTGGATTGCGTGATTTCAATCAATTGCCTGTCATCTGCTCTGGTGAAGGGTGGCAGCAGACCCGGCATTTACGTGGGATGGCAGCACTAAGACGCGCTTTTATCCCCGGATTAATCCCTGAAAATTTTGAATCCAGATTACAGTTTATTGAGGCGTTTCCTAAAACAAGGTTACCTGCGGTACTGGCACCTTTTGAGCAGGGGTATCTGCTCCCTGATAGCGCGAGAGAAATTATTCTGGTTCCTCTGCCAGGCCATGCTGCAGGTCATATTGGTGCTTTTATTTTGACGGAACAAGGTTGGACGTTATTAGCGAGTGATGCCGCGTGGACGCCATTAAACTATCAGGAAATGCGGGGGCCTTCGCGCATGACTAATCTATTGATGGATAACCCAGGTGACTATTACCAGACACTAAAACGGCTTAATCAGCTTTACCTTAATGGTAACGTGGATATCCGGTTGTGCCATGAGGGGGCGTTATAACGCAAAGTATGAATAATCCTCTGCATAAATTAAAAATATTGCAACATCTGTTGCAGTCTCGTTTTCGACGTTTTCATTCACCTGAACAATTGCGTCAATGGCAGGAAAAACAAATCAAAAGCCATTTGACGTGGGTTTGTCGCCATTCCCCCTTTTATTATGATTATCAGGGATGGGCGCTGGCAGATTTTCCATTGATGTCGAAAGCTAAAATGATGGAAAATTTTAATCAACTCAATACGTGCGGCCTTGATCGTGAAAAGCTTTTTGCGGTGGCTTGTCAAGCGGAGCAGACCCGTAATTTTAGTCAATCCCAGATTAATGGGATCACCGTTGGCCTGTCTTCGGGGACTTCGGGTCAGCGGGGGTTTTTTGGGGTCTCCAAAGCAGAATCACTGGAATGGGCCGGACGGATGCTCGGGCGCATGCTGCCTCAACTGCGTGGCAAGCATCGTATTGCATTACTATTGCGAGCCAATAGTCCGCTGTACCAAACCATAAATCAAGGATCGGTGCAATTTTACTATGTTGACGTGACACAACCGCCTTCTCAGTGGTTATCAAGCCTGGAAAATTTCCGCCCTACCGTGCTAGTTGGAAGTGCTCAAGCTCTGCAGTTATGTGCCAGTCAACACTTGTCTTTACGGCCCCAATTGGTGATATCCAGTGCTGAGGTGTTAACCCCTTCAGACAGAAAAACGCTAGCAATCCATTTTTCCTGTCCGATCCATGAAGTTTATCAGTGTACTGAAGGCTTTCTCGCTTGTACACACGCAGATGGGATCTTGCGTTGGAATGAAGATATGGTTCATGTTGAACCCTATTGGTTAACACCAGAGAAAACACATTATTCCCCCATCATCACTGACTTTCGTCGACGTACTCAACCGATCATTCGCTATTTGCTGGATGATGTTATTGAAGCCGGTGATGACACTGGCGTGTTTAAGCCAATTCGCAGTATTACCGGTCGTAGTGGTGACCAACTTCATTTACCTGCAAAAAACACATCGGAGAGGCTCTGTGTACTGTCTGATTTGATTTATCGAGCGATCACACCTTAAGTTCATCGGTTGCATTGGACTATCGGATAAGCCAACTGGATGATTGCCAGACACGGATAGAAAGTGATCGTCATCATCAAAAGATTGAGCAAGCATTGAAACAATTATTTTTTAGGTTAGGCGTGGCAGATCACATTAGACCTCTTCGGAAACTATCATTTATCTAATTTCCATGTTATAAATTGCAGCAATCAGATTAAATCTTAATCCAAAACGTTTTCGCCTGTTTCGATAACGGTCTGATACAATTTTAAATCTTTTAATCATACCAATGACATGTTCGTTTAATACACGCTGGCTTGATAACGCACGATTGTTGCGTTTATCTTCTTTTGTTAAGGGATTTTTCTTTGTCTTTTTCTTAGGCAACGCCGAGTTTGAATGAATCTTGCCAAGCCCTTGGTAACCTGTATCGGTAACTGTTTTGATGTCAGGATGTATTCGCACACCAGACTCCTTAAACAACCTAAAATCATGGCGCCTCCCATTCGTAAAGCTTGTACAGATGACTGCTTTACTTTTTTTATCAACGAGCACTTGTGTTTTTAAGGTGTGTCGTTTCTTTTTTCCTGAGTAAAACGGCTTTTGTTTTTTTGGGGACGTTCAATCGGCGTTTCTGTGGCATCAATAAGAACCAGCTCATACTCCCTATCCCTTTTTAATACAGCTTTGCGTCCAGGTAGGGCAAAATCAGGATGCTTTATTAGCGTATTCTCTATCCATTTAATCGTTTCATAGCATGTGCTCTCACTCACGCCATAGCTTTGGCTGACATGAAAATAAGTGCGATATTCTCGTATATACTCCAGTGCCATTAATAAGCGCTCTTCTAAACCCCGCTTGGGTTTCCGACCTCCCTTCCCTTGCTTACTCTTATCTGCTTCATTCAATATCTTTATCATCTTTTCAAATGTACTGCGTTTAACACCCGTTAAGCGACGAAATTTTTCCTCTTCCAGTACTTTTATTACTTCATATTTCATGGCGGCTCCTTGTTCAGGAGTGTTTTACCAAAATTCTTATATGAATGCTAGTTTCCGAAGAGGTCTAATGGATTAGAGGCAGCGCTGGTATTCACTACCGAAGTAATAACAAAACCATCAATGCCCACTATCAGCCATATCCCGGCCAATAAAAAGGCGATAGACATTATTAAAGCCGAAATCTGCGCCGCCTGACAGGAACGCAAATACAATTCACCTCGAGTCCGCATCTGCAAGTAAGTCGCCCCTTGAGTCACTAACATAGCTAAACTCACCACGCCAGCTAATAAACCAAAAGGATTGAGCAATTGAAAAAAATCACCGGTATAAAATAAACGAAGATAACTATCGATATAAAAGGGAACCCCTTGCAATAAGTTGCCAAAAATCACGCCAAACACCACCGCTGGAACTAAGCTACCCACGACAATCCCCCAATCCCATAGATTACGCCATCTAGGATGATCAAGTTTTGCGCGGTAATCAAAACCCACGGGACGAAAGAACAGCGCAGCTAATACCAACATCATTGTAATGTAAAAACCCGAAAACGCCGCCGCATAGACCATCGGCCAAGCAGCAAATAAAGCACCACCGGCAGTAACCAACCAAACTTGATTGCCTTCCCAGTGAGGAGCAATCGAATTGATCATAATACGGCGCTCAACATCAGTTTTACCGATAATGCGCAGTAAAATTCCCACGCCGATATCGAATCCATCGGTAACAGCAAAACCGATGAGTAGCACCCCAATCAGCAGCCACCAAGCAAAACGCAATACTTCATAATCAAACAACATAAAATAGACTCCTAGCGGCTCTTACTGTGCTTTATATTACCGAAACCGAACTGCTTTTTTCAGGCGGGTATTCAAAATGATAACGCCCCGTTTTCAAGCTACTCGGCCCTAAGCGAGCAAATTTAAACATCAGATACATTTCCACTATTAAAAACAAAGTATATAGACCGCAAATGAGCGCCATAGAAAACCAAATATCGCTGGCATTCAACGAAGAATGCGCCATTGCGGTCGGCAAAACTTCACCAATCGCCCAAGGTTGACGACCATATTCAGAAACAAACCAACCGGCTTCCACGGCAATCCAAGGTAGCGGCAGCGCGTACAGTGCCGCCCAATGCACCCATTTTTTCTCTCCAATTTTGTCTCGCACCACACAATAAAAAGAAGCACCCATAACCAATAAAATGAGTAACCCACAAGCGACCATAATGCGAAAACCAAAATAGAGTGGCAAAACAGGTGGAATCGAATTTTTAGTGGCCAGTTGAATCTGTTCTTCACTGGCATCGATGACATTTGGCGCATATTGTTTCAACAATAGACCGTACCCCAAATCTTTTTTCGTTTCATTAAATGCTTGACGTATTGCCGGATCAGTCTCTCCGGCGCGTAATGTCTCAAGCAAATGATAAGCTTGCATACCGTTACGAATACGTTTTTCATGTTGCAACATCAATTCACGCAAACCCAGCACCGGCTTATCCACTGAGCGGGTCGCAATTAAACCAAGGAGATAAGGAATTTGCAGGCTAAAAGCATTTTCCATTTTTTCTTGATTTGGGATGGCAAATAGCGTGAAGGGGGCTGGGTTTCCCATTCGGCTTCAATGGCGGCTAGTTTTGTTTTTTGTACATCCCCCATCTCATAACCCGATTCATCGCCTAAAACAATAACTGATAGCGTAGCTGCTATACCAAAGCTAGCAGCGATGGCAAAGGAACGTTTGGCAAAGGGGATATCACGGCCTTTTAATAAATAATAAGAACTGATCGCCAATACAAACATGGCACCAGTCACATAACCTGCCGCAACGGTGTGGACAAATTTCACTTGAGCAACCGGATTAAACACCAGTTCAGAAAAACTGAGCATTTCCATCCGCATGGTTTCAAAGTTGAAATCAGAGGCGATTGGATTTTGCATCCAACCATTGGCAATGAGGATCCATAATGCCGAAAAGTTAGAGCCTAAAGCGACCAGCCAGGTCGCCGCCAAATGCTGATATTTGTTTAAACGATCCCAACCAAACAAAAATAGTCCCACAAAAGTCGATTCAAGAAAAAACGCCATTAAGCCTTCAATCGCTAAAGGCACACCAAAAATATCGCCGACGTAATGTGAGAAATAAGACCAATTGGTGCCAAATTGGAACTCCATGGTTAACCCTGTCGCGACGCCTAAAGCAAAATTAATCGCGAATAATTTACCCCAAAATTTCGTCATATCCTTATATAGTGTCGTCACGTAATAAAAAATATATTATCATGTAACAAATAACGACAACTGTTGAGATGATTCAATAATGAAAGATGATTCGGGAATGAATTTAGCCCATCGCCGCCACGATATATCCGATCATGTTTGGAGCCTATTGGAAGCTCATATCCCGGGGAGAAAAGGCACTTGGGGTGGCATAGCCAGAGATAACAGGCAGTTTATTAATGCTGTTTTCTGGATATTGAGAACCGGCGCTCCCTGGCGTGATTTACCGCCTGATTATGGCGGTTGGAAAAATACTCATCGCCGGTTTTGCCGCTGGCGTGACAAGGGGCTATGGGAGTCTCTGCTCGAAGCGCTGATTGTGGAGCCAGATTTTGAATGGCTGATGATTGATGCCACTCATAGCAAAGTTCACCCTCATGCAGCAGGCGCAAAAGGCGGTAATCAGGATATGGAGCGCACAAAAGGGGGCTCAACAGTAAGATACATCTGGCCGTGGATGCGCATGGTATGCCGGTCAGAATTTTTATTACATCAGGTACCACAGCAGATTGTCAGCAAGCAACGAATTTAACCAAAGGTATTGCAGCAGAATATCTGTTGGCTGACAAGGGCTATGACAGTGATAACATCATTAAAAAAGCAGAAGAAGCCGGCATGCAAATCGTAATACCACCTAAAAAGAATCGTAAAATTCAACGTGAGTACGATAAAGCGCTCTACAAGCATCGACATCTCGTGGAAAATGCTTTTCTGCACCTAAAGCGCTGGCGAGGTATTGCTACTCGTTATGCAAAAAATACCTCCTCTTTTCTCGCTGCTGTACAAATACGATGCCTTGCTCTATGGCTCAAAATTTCATGACGACACTATATAGATTTGCTTGCCGGATAACACATAAACGGTTTCCATGATGGCCAGTAAAAACGCCAACCCCAGCGTTAAAGGAATAAAAAGGAAATGGTACATGGCGGTTAAGGCAAACTGTAATCGTGAAAGCTCCTCAATATCTAACATTTTTACTCCTCTCTCCTGGTGAAGGCTTCATCATAAACCGGTAAAGCATCAATTCAGTATTATAATAATATGTATTAGTTTAAATATAATTTCGAACAGACTCTTACAACTCTCTTTGCTCCAACGCTTTTAAATAATCATAAATCGCCATTTGGGCACGTATTTTTCGTTTATTGCCACGAGGTACATAACGATTGCTCATTTCTTTATCAAGATAACGTGCTCTCACGGTGTCGCTAAAAAGTAGGTCTAAAATAGCCAATACTCTTTGCTTTAGCCATAAATCGAACAAAGGCACCGCCACCTCAATACGATAATCAATATTTCGGGTCATCCAGTCCGCTGATGATAAATAAACCAAGGTGTTACCTTTATTTTCAAATACGTAGACACGGTCATGTTCTAAAAAACGATCCACAATACTGATCGCTTGAATATTTTCACTGACACCCGGTACATTAGGTACCAATGAACATATTCCACGTATCAGTAAGCAAACTTTCACACCCGCCTGCGATGCCTCGTATAATTTATCGATCAGGCCATTATCAACTAAATTATTGATTTTTAATTTAATGGCAGCATTTTGACCCTTTTTAGCATGAGAAATTTCTTGATCGATCAATTGATATAATTTTGACCGCGAATTTTGTGGTGAAACAATTAGATGATCAAATATCACCGGCCGATAAGGATTTTCTATAAAACTAAAGACACGACGCACTTCATTAGTAATACGCGCATCCGCCGTTAGTAAAGAATAATCGGTATAAAGCCGGGCGGTTTTTTCGTTGAAGTTACCGGTACCAATATGGGCATATCTGATAATTTTTTTATCTTCACGGCGAGATATCAAAAATAGTTTGGCATGAATTTTTAAGCCAGGAGCAGAGAATATAACGTGTACCCCCGCTGCCGTTAGGCTTTTCGCCCAATAGATATTGGCTTCTTCATCAAAACGCGCTTGTAGTTCAACCACGACCGTCACTTTTTTACCGTTATGGGCGGCATAGATCATCGAGTCAATAATGCGTGAATCTTTAGCCACGCGATAAATATTGATTTTAATCGCAATGACATTAGGGTCAAATGAAGCTTCATGCAGTAGTTCTAATACATGTTCAAAAGTATGATAGGGGTAATACAACAACACGTCTTTTTCACGAATAGCATCAAAAGTATTGCGAAATTGATTAAATCGATTATGCCGTAAACAAGGCATCGGGGGATAAAGCAGGTTACTTTTGCCGATATTGGGAAAACACATAAAATCTTTCAAGTTGTGGTAACGTCCCCCTGCAATCACCGAGTCATAATTGGAAATCGCTAAATTTTCACACAGTGATTTCATCATCTCATTCGGCATATCTTTTTGATAAACAAAGCGTACCGGCTCTGCCGTTAGGCGCTTTTTTAGACTCGATGACATCAGTTCTAATAGGCTGGATTCCATTTCAGTAACCAAATCATATTCCGCATCGCGCGTCATTTTCATCGAATAGGCGTTTAATTTATCGTAATCGAAAAATCCTTTAAAAATTTCGTCAAGACAATAACGCAAGATGTTATCGAGTAAAATAATCGGCTTGCGTCGCCGCGGGGCCTCTGGTGGTAACTTCACAAAACGGGGCACCTTGTCTGCTGGGATTTCTAGCAGTGCGTATTCCGTCTGTTGCCCTTTAATTATTTCAATCGCCAAATAAGTAGAGTCATCCTTTAAAAATCGGACTAATTTTGTGTCTTGATTAATCAGAATCGGCGTGACATGTTGACGTAAAGCGTGCTTAAAATATTGCCGCAACCAGGTTTGTTGATTTTCTGAAATTTGTCGTTCATTAACCAAAAATATGTGCTTACGCGCCATTTCTAACAATAGATCGTTATACAAATTATCAAATGCCTGCTCAGCTTGAACGACTTTGGCCTGAATTTTTTTCAATAAATGGCGAGAGGCTATACGCGAACCCTGTTCTTTGCTGATTAAAATGCGCTTTTTTAACTCAGCAAAACGCACTTTATAAAACTCGTCCAGATTGTTGGAATAAATGCCAAGATAACGCATTCGTTCAATCAAAGGGTTGCTGTGATCAGCCGCTTCCTGAAGCACTCGTTCATTAAAAGATAACCAGCTCAGTTCTTTCTCGGTGTAGAGCTTTTCCTGATTCATAGCGACTCCATATAATAGAAACCTACTGCGTATACGAACTAGGGTTTCGAAAGAGGTCTAATGATCGGTGCCTTTCAAGTTACGGCGGCGTTGGCAGCGATCACTCATCCTCCGTCATGTACCGATTCGATTGATTGCTGCCTTGCCGTAACTCGAAATTCATTGGGTATATAAATCCTCTAATAAGGACAGTGTATCTGCCAATTTTTTCATGCCAAATACCTTCATATTGGCTACTTCTTTTTTGGGAATATTAGCGTAAGGCACGATGGCGCGCTTAAAACCGTGTTTGGCAGCTTCCGAGATCCGTTCTTGTCCATTGGGTACTGGGCGAATTTCTCCTGCCAAACCTACCTCGCCAAATACCACCAAATCTTTTGGCAATGGACGATCTTTTAAACTAGAAATTAAGGCCAGCAAGAGAGCCAGATCGGCACTGGTTTCCGTGACTTTCACCCCACCGACAACATTGACGAATACATCTTGATTCGACATTTGTAAACCACCATGGCGATGCAACACTGCCAATAATATCGCTAGGCGATTTTGCTCTAACCCTACGGCGACACGGCGGGGATTAGCCAGCATGGACTGATCGACCAGTGCCTGGATCTCAACTAATAACGGGCGAGTGCCTTCCCAAACGACCATGATTGAGCTGCCGGCGGTAATTTCATCTCCTCGACGGAGGAAAATAGCAGAAGGATTATTCACCTCACGCAATCCCTGCTCTGTCATGGCAAAAACGCCTAATTCATTAACCGCGCCAAAGCGATTTTTATGACTGCGAAGCGTACGAAAGCGAGCATCACTATCACCATCGAGCATCACTGAACAATCAATACAATGCTCTAGTACTTTAGGCCCAGCCAGTGCGCCGTCTTTAGTAACGTGGCCTACCATTACAATAGCGATACCCTGTGTCTTGGCAAAACGGGTTAGATAAGCCGCGGTCTCACGCACTTGTGCCACACTGCCCGGTGAAGATTGAATATCTGAAATGTGCATGACTTGAATCGAATCGATAACAATGAGTTTTGGCTGTTCGTGCTCGGCAATTAAGCAAATTTGTTCAATGCTGGTTTCAGATAGCAAATTCAGATTTGCCGTAGGTAAATTAAGACGGTGAGCGCGCATGGCTATTTGTTGTAACGATTCTTCGCCGGTGACATAAAGGGTTTTCATATTGATGGCAAGCTGGCACAGTGTTTGTAACAACAGAGTGCTTTTCCCCGCACCAGGGTTTCCTCCAATCAGAATAGTACTGCCTGGTACTACTCCGCCGCCCAATACTCGATCAAATTCTTGAAATCCAGTAGAAAAACGAGGAAGTTCAGCAAGATCGATGTCTGAGAGTTTTTGTACCTGATTATGGTTTATCCCTGATTTTCCAGCGTAACCGACAAAACGTTGACGGCCAGGAGAGGAAACCTCTGCCAACCGCACTTCACTGATATTATTCCAAGCATGACAAGCGCTACACTGCCCTTGCCAACGTGGATAATCGGTACCACATCCATTGCAGACAAATACCCGTTTTGCGACTTTAGCCACAGTGTTACCTCAATTGAGCTTCGCTAAAAAAGATTTCGAATATACCCTCGCCTTTGAAGCCATCTTGCCGTAACTCGAAATTCATTGGGTATAGACGCTTAGCACCTATTTAAATCCCTTTTCACGTTTGATTAAATTATAAGCAGCTTGAATTTCTTGTGTTTTTTCTTTTGCCATTCTCATCATTTCAGGAGGTAAACCTTTTGCGATGAGTTTGTCAGGATGATGTTCGCTCATCAATTTTCTATAAGCCCGTTTAACAGCAACATAGTTATCGCTATTTTTTACCCCTAGCACTTTACAAGCATCGGCTAATGTAGGCTCTCGAGCCGTTTGCCTGAAATTGCCTTGTCGATCCCCTTGATTACCTTCTCCTTGATATTGCCATCCCCCTTCATGATAAAATTGGCGTCCTCCTTCCATTGTATTAATCAATTGCTCAAACTGAGCAGAAGAAATTCCCAGCTCTTCAGCAATAGTCTTTAATACCTTCCGTTCACTAGGATGAAGAAAACCATCTGAAAAAGCAGCCTGAAACTGAATTTCTAAAAATATTCTGATTAAATCAAAACGCCCAAAACAAATACGACGTAATTCTTGCAACTTTTCTCGTAACAGAAATTGACTTTCTTTACCTTCACGGAAAGCACGTTGTGCGGCTATACGTGCTTCACCGTGCAGTTGCATCCGTTCCATCAACTGATTGGCTAGCTGAATATCAAGCTCAGTCACCCGCCCTTTAGCTTTACTTACATGCCCCATCACTTGAAAAGTGCAACGAAAAAAGAGTGATTGTCGTACTTGTTGACTGGTGAAAAAGCCACTACGCCCAGCATTTCTGGCTTTATCCACCGTATGGCCAACAAGTAATCCCAATAATATCCCCCAGAAACCAATACCAGACATTAATCCTAATATCAGACCGAGCAGTTTTCCCCAATGCGGCATAGGCTCCTCATATTCATTATGCTCTAAGCCAAAATTTCCATTATCATACTCGGCATCTCGTTGATAACCTATACCCTTCGCCTTTGATGTTGGCTGCGAGTGTTCGCCGAATCACGTAGTAGTCTACGCTCATCGGGTCTCACGCCCTGGCCGCAGCTTAAAAGACGAAGGGTATAACGACAAAAGCGACAAAAAATGGCCAAATTTAACCCTAGTGCAAGGATGATGAGTAAAATATGAAAAAAAAGTCTTCAATACTGCTCGCTACTTTGATCTGGTCAGCATTCACTAGTAGGCATGCATTGGCCGACCTTGCTGAACAATGTATGCTCGGCGTCCCTAGATACAATAAACCGTTGGTGAGCGGCGATATCAATCAGCTCCCTGTGAATGTTCAAGCGGATAAAACGGTGGCTCACTATCCTAATAACGCTCGATTTATCGGCAATGTGACTGTTGAGCAAGGCAACAGTAGGCTGACCGCTAATCACGTTGATCTCTATCAGACACAAGAAAACCAGCACAGCCTTCCCGAACGTACAGTAACAGCCACAGGTAATGTCAACTATGAAGATCCAGCGATCACGTTAAAAGGACCAAAAGGTTGGTCTAACTTAAATACCAAAGATACCAATATCACTAAAGGCCAGTATCAAATGATGGACAAACAAGGCCGTGGTGACGCAGATCTGATGAAATTACGTGGTGAAGAACGCTATACCATTTTAGAAAATGGCACCTTCACTTCCTGTCTTCCTACCGATAACAGTTGGAGCATTCAAGGCGCTCATATCATTCATGATAAAAAAGAACAGCTTGCTAAAATATGGCATGCTCGTTTTAAAATTGGCTCAGTACCTGTGTTCTATAGCCCCTATTTACAATTACCGACAGGAGATAAGCGACGTTCCGGTTTTTTGATCCCTAATGCCGCTTATACTAGCAATAATTATTTTGAATTCACACAGCCTTATTATTGGAATATTGCGCCTAATTTTGATGCCACCATCACCACTCGCTATCTACACAAACGCGGGGTGCAATGGCAAAATGAATTTCGTTACTTATTAGCTCCAGGAAGCGGGACTATGGCACTGGAATGGTTGCCAAATGATAACGCTTATCTTGCTACCGGTGTTAACGATAGCAACACGCGCTGGTTATATAATTGGAAACACTCAGGTGTTATGGATAAAGTATGGCGTTTTAATGTCAATTATACCAAGACCAGTGATACAAAATATTTTAGCGATCTTAGCTCGCCCTACGGCTCTACCACCGATGGTTATGCAACACAAATATTCAGCGCCGGCTATATGCAGAAAAACTGGAATATGACACTGTCTTCTAAACAATTCCAAATATTCACTACCGGAGGCAATCAAAACGCTTATCGTGCTCAGCCTCAAATAGACATAAATTATTATAAGAATAATCTAGGGTCTTTCGATTTTCATACCTATGGTCAAATAGCAAAATTTACCAGTGTTAATGCTAAAAATCCTAAAACCAAACGCTTCCATATTGAACCAACCCTCCATCTGCCACTGGCCAATAGCTGGGGCAGTGTCAGCACTGAAACTAAACTGATGCTGACTCATTACCAACAGGATATCCCGGTAAATACACCAAAATTAGAACAGTCTGTTAGCCGGGTAATGCCCCAATTTCAGGTCGACGGAAAACTGGTTTTTGATCGACCGATGGACTGGAAAAGTCGTTTTACACAAACGTTAGAGCCACGCATACAATATCTTTATGTTCCCTATCATAATCAGGATAATATTTACTTTTATGACACCACTTTATTGCAAAATGATTATGCCGGATTGTTCCATAATCGAGGCTATAGCGGCTTAGATCGCATCGCTTCAGCCAATAAAATTACCAGTGGTTTAACTTCCCGCATTTTTGACGATAATTTAGTGGAACGTTTCAACGTTTCCATTGGTCAAATTTATCATTTAAGCCCCTCTCGTATAGAGAGTGCCACTCCGATCAATAAAGATAGTGATACCGGAAGTTCAGTATGGGTAGGTGAGAGTTATTGGCGTATAACTGATAACTGGGGTTTAAGAGGAGGAACACAGTATGACACGCGCTTGGGACATTTAACGCAAAGCAATGGAATCATGGAATATCGCCCTGACGCTGAGCGAGTACTGCAGTTCAATTATCGCTATGCTAGCCCTGAATATATTCAGGCTTCTGTACCCAATGTGAAAAATCCAGGCTATCAGCAAGGTATTTCACAAGCAGGGATTGTCGCCGGCTGGCCGTTAGCTGATCGTTGGGCTATCGTCGGCGCCTATTACTATGATACCAAAGCCAAGCAATCGGCCAGCGAGTTAGTAGGTTTGCAATACACTACCTGTTGTTGGGCGGCTAACATAGGATATGAGCGAAAAATTATGGGTTGGGATGGAAAAAATAATAATAATAGTAAGTATGACGAGCGTATATCCTTTAATATTAGCTTACGTGGCTTCAATAATGACTATAGCCTAGGTACTCATAAGATGTTGAGCGCCGGAATTTTACCGTATCAACATGCTTTTTAATACAGTAGACTTCTCAGAGCCTATATATCCAATGAATTCCGAGTTACGGCAAGGCGGCAATTAATCGAATCCCAGGAGTGTACAGGTAGTACATGACAGAGGATGAGTGCGACAGCCAACGCCGCTGTCACTTCAAAGGCGAAGGGTATATTCGAAATTTTCAGATGACATCATGATGGAACTCATAATATGAAAAATTGGGGAATGCTGATCCTCAGTATGGTGATTTTTACCCATGCCGGGTTTGCAGCGTCACAACAAACCGATAAATCCGCTGCTATCGTCAATAGCAAGGTAATACTACAAAGTGATATAGATACGCTTTTGCAATCAGTTAAGTTTAGTGCAGAACAGGCTGATCAACCGATACCTGACGAAAAGCAGTTACGTCATCAGATCATTGAAAGTTTAATTATGAATGATATTCAATTACAGATGGCGCAGAAAATGGGTATGACTATCTCTGAAAGCCATCTGGATAACGCCATTGCGAATATTGCCGCTCAAAATCATATGACCATTGATCAACTGCGTAGCCGCTTGGCTAAGGAAGGCATCAATTATCAGACTTACCGCACACATATCCGCAACGAAATGCAGATATCAGAAGTGCGTAATAACGAAGTTCGACGCCGTATCAAAATTTTACCGCAAGAAGTTGAATCATTAGCCCAACAACTCGCGGCGCAAACCGGTGGAAACACAGAGCTTAATATCAGCCATATCCTGATCTCATTGCCTGAAAACGCCTCAGTGCAACAAAAAGATCAAGCCGAAAAAAAAGCCGAAAAAATTGTCGCTGAAATTAAATCAGACAAGAGTTTCGCCAAATTGGCGATTGCCCATTCATCCGATTCCCAAGCACTAAAAGGCGGTCAAATGGGGTGGAGTAAACTGGCAGAATTGCCGAGGCTATTTGCTGAACAACTCAAGACGGCTAATAAACGCGATATCATTGGCCCCATCCGTTCAGGCGTAGGTTTTCATATTTTAAAAGTCAACGACATCCGGAAGGCGGATAAAAAAATATCAATTACTGAAATGCGCGTACGTCATATTTTACTGAAACCCTCGGTGATGATGACCGATAAGCAAGCTCAGGCGAAATTACAATCCGTCAGACAAAAAATCAAAAGCGGAAAAACCGATTTTGCTGCCGTCGCACGAGAAATTTCTGAAGATCCAGGCTCTGCACAACAAGGGGGCGATCTCGGTTGGATTTCACCTGATGATAGATATGATCCTACCTTCCTTAATGAACTAGCAAGCTTAAAAAAAGGCGCCATTAGTCCACCTGTGCGTTCTTCATTGGGTTGGCATTTAATTCAATTAATCGATAGCCGTACCGTAGACCGAACCGATGAAATGCTGAAAGAACAAGCTTACCGCATGCTCATTAAACGCAAGTTTTCAGAAGAACTGCAACCTTGGATGCAAGAAATACGCGCAGCAGCCTATGTGAAAATACTTGATAATACTGATGAAAAACAATAAACCTATCGTTATCACCCCAGGAGAGCCTGCCGGGGTGGGGTCAGATTTGGTCATAGCACTGGCACAGCAAGATTGGCCCATCGAACTGGTCGTTTGCGCCGATGAGCAGCTATTGAATCAGCGAGCCGAACAGCTCAAATTACCTTTGATCCTGAGAGAATATCAATGCGACAGGACTAACGCATTATCGTCAAAAGGCACATTAACCATTCTGCCAATAAAAACCGGCGCACCCGTGGTTGCCGGCCAGCTTGAAAGAAAAAATAGCCGCTATGTGCTAGAGACCCTCACACGCGCCTGTGAAGGTTGTCTACGGAGTGAATTTTCTGCGCTTGTCACCGCTCCAGTGCAAAAAAGTATTATCAATGATGCGGGCATTCCTTTTGTTGGGCATACTGAATTTCTTGCCGAACATAGCAACGTAAAACAGGTAGTGATGATGTTAGCAACACCTTCGCTGCGTGTGGCGCTAGTGACAACGCATTTGCCATTATCACAGGTGCCAAAAGCGATTACTAAAGCTAACTTATCTCAGGTGATCAGAATCCTTAATGACGAATTAAAACAGAAATGGGGTATTCTTAAGCCTCGGATTTATGTCTGTGGGTTGAACCCACATGCAGGTGAAGGGGGTCATCTCGGGAGAGAAGAGCTGGATATCATTGCTCCCACATTACAATCCTTGCGTAAGGAAGATATCGATCTGATAGGCCCTCTACCGGCAGATACCTTATTTCAACCAAAATATCTTGAGCAGGCTGACGTAGTGCTTGCTATGTACCATGATCAAGGTTTACCGGTGCTTAAATATCACGGGTTTGGCCAAGCGGTTAATATCACGCTGGGTCTTCCCTTTATTCGCACCTCCGTTGACCATGGCACCGCTTTAGAACTTGCGGCGACGGGTCGTGCGGAAACAGGTAGTCTCGAGGCAGCATTAAATTTGGCTATTAAAATGATAAATAATTGCAACACTAAGCATAAACCTCTTTCCAAACCTACTACGTGACGCGAATCCTGCGTTGCCCGGCGCTCGCAATCCTCATGTACTGCATGGCAACGAAGGTTGCTGTGCGCCGGGCGCCTTGACTTAGCATAACGAACTACGGTTTGGAAAGAGGTCTAATAAAAAAGATGAAAAATAAATCACATAAATCACACCAAGGGCATATTGCTCGCCAACGTTTTGGGCAAAATTTTTTAAAAGATCCCCATATTATTGATAGCATCGTCTCGGCTATTCACCCAATACCTGGGGAAGCCATGGTTGAAATCGGCTCTGGTTTAGGCGTACTCACAAAACCTGTTGCTGATCGCATAGATCATATGACAGTCATTGAATTAGATCGCGATCTCGCCGCTCGCCTTGCGGAACACCCTACACTCAAAGAAAAATTGACGATATACCAACAAGATGCGATGAATTTCGACTTTTCACTATTGGCAGAAGGGGCGGGGCAACCACTACGTGTTTTCGGTAATCTACCGTACAATATTTCTACACCGTTAATGTTTCATCTTTTCAACTACACTAAAATAATACGTGATATGCATTTTATGTTGCAAAAAGAAGTGGTGAATCGGTTGGTGGCGGGTCCTCATAATAAGGCGTATGGGCGTTTAACGGTAATGGCTCAGTATTATTGTCAAATCATTCCCATAGTAGAAGTCCCCCCTGAGGCATTTACGCCAGCTCCTAAGGTAGATTCTGCCGTGGTACGTTTGGTTCCACACCAACAGCTGCCAAATCCAGTTAGTGATACCCGTATTCTTAGACAGATTACGACTCAAGCATTTAACCAACGCCGAAAAATTATTCGTAATAGTCTAGGGAAATTATTCACTGCGGAACAATTGACTGAGCTTGATATCGATCCAAACGTTAGGGCTGAAAATCTTTCTGTTGCGCAATATTGTCGACTGGCTAATTGGCTTTCAGATCAACCGAAGTGACTAACATTATAAAAACCTATACCCAATGAATTTCGCGTTACGGCAAGACGGCAATCAATCGAATCGGTACATGACTAGGATGAGTGATCGCTGCCAGCGCCGCCGTAACTTGAAAGGCAAAGGGTATACCCACTATAACTGATTAACTATGTCTACCTATATTATCGGTGATATTCACGGTTGTTTTGCTGAATTACGTGCTTTATTAACCCAAGTTAATTTTAATCCACAACAGGATAAATTGTGGCTGACGGGGGATTTAGTCGCCCGTGGAACCTCTTCATTAGCCGTGTTGCGGTACGTTCGATCCCTCGGAGAAGCTGTACGTATCGTCTTGGGTAATCATGATCTGCATTTATTAGCGGTATATGCAGGGATCACTCGTAACAAACCCAAAGACCGACTCAATGAATTGCTTGAAGCGCCAGATGTTGATCAACTGATCAATTGGTTACGTCGTCAGCCGGTGTTACAGATTGATACTCACTTGAAACTGGTCATGGCGCATGCCGGTATCAGTCCACAATGGGATCTCGCAACGGCACAAAATTGCGCCCGAGAAGTTGAAGCCGTTCTCAGTAGTGACAGTTATCCTCTGTTTCTCGATGCCATGTATGGTGATATGCCTAACAGTTGGGATCCTGAACTAAAAGGATTAGCGCGTCTGCGATTTAGCACTAATGTACTGACACGTATGCGTTACTGTTTTCCGCACGGGCAGCTCGACATGAACTGTAAAAGTAAACCTGAACATGCCCCTGCTCCTCTCAAACCTTGGTTTGATCTCCCAGTTTCAATCGATGAAGACTACGCTATCGCTTTTGGTCACTGGGCTGCATTACGCGGCAAAGGAACACCTGCTGGGATTTACGCTATGGATACCGGGTGCTGTTGGGGGGGGGACTTAACCCTACTCCGTTGGGAAGATAAACGCTATTTTACTCAATCAAGTAAAATTGATTTATGAGTCATTGTTCATGAAAAAATCATTCCAATTACATGCTAGTTTTGAGCCATCGGGGGATCAACCCAGCGCCATTTTCCAGCTGAAAGAAGGATTAGAAAATGGCCTGGCACATCAAACATTGCTCGGCGTGACCGGCTCCGGTAAAACCTTTACCGTGGCAAATGTCATCGCTGATATGCAAAAACCCACGCTAATTTTAGCGCCCAACAAAACATTGGCGGCACAACTCTACGGTGAAATGAAAGTCTTTTTTCCTAACAATGCCGTGGAATATTTTGTTTCCTATTATGATTATTATCAGCCTGAAGCTTACGTCCCGAGCTCTGATACCTTTATTGAAAAAGATTCCGCCATCAATGAACATATTGAACAAATGCGTTTATCTGCCACCAAGGCATTACTTGAGCGTCAAGATGTTATCGTAGTGGCATCCGTATCGGCAATTTATGGCTTGGGTGATCCTGATCGTTATCTAAAAATGATATTGCATTTAACCAACGGTATGATCATTGATCAACGTGAGATTTTACGCTGTCTAGCAGAACTACAATATAAACGTAACGATCAAGTATTCCAGCGTGGTACTTTTCGAGTGCGTGGTGAGGTGATCGATATCTTTCCTGCCGAATCGAGTAAACAAGCCGTACGAGTGGAACTATTTGATAACGAAGTTGAGCGTTTATCATTGTTTGATCCACTGACGGGTCAATTTTTACAACAAATTACCCGCTGCACCATCTACCCGAAAACACATTACGCCACGCCGCGTGAATGTATTTTGCAAATGATAGAAGAAATAAAAGTGGAATTGCAGCAAAGACGTACCCTGCTATTAGCGAATAATAAACTGCTAGAAGAGCAACGCCTCACACAGCGAACACAGTTTGATATTGAAATGATCAACGAGCTGGGTTACTGCTCTGGGATTGAGAACTACTCCCGTTATCTTTCAGGCCGTGCTGCCGGTGATCCCCCACCAACACTATTCGACTACTTGCCTGCGAACGGCCTATTAATTGTTGATGAATCTCATGTCACTATTCCACAAATTGGCGCCATGTATAAAGGCGATAGCTCTCGTAAAGAAAATTTAGTGGAATACGGTTTCAGGTTGCCGTCAGCGCTAGACAACCGCCCTCTCCGTTTTGAAGAATTTGAAGCACTCGCACCGCAAACTATCTATGTATCTGCCACCCCGAATCAATACGAGTTGGATAAATCTTCCGGTAAAGTTATTGAGCAACTGGTACGCCCGACGGGGTTACTTGATCCCGTTATTGAAGTGCGACCAGCGACAATACAAGTTGATGACTTATTATCGGAAATTCGTCAACGGGTGTTAATTAACGAACGAATATTAGTCACCACACTCACTAAACGTATGGCAGAGGATTTGACGCAATACCTGCAAGAACAGGGTGAACGGGTTCGTTATTTACATTCAGATATTGATACTGTCGAGAGAATTGAAATCATTCGCGATTTACGCCTGGGTCATTTTGACATACTGGTCGGCATCAATTTACTGCGTGAAGGATTAGATATTCCTGAGGTTTCATTGGTCGCCATTTTGGATGCGGATAAAGAAGGGTTTTTACGCTCCGAACGCTCTTTAATTCAAACCATGGGGCGAGCGGCGCGTAATCTGAATGGCAAAGCTATATTATATGGCGACAAAATAACCTCATCAATGGAAAAAGCGATTCAGGAAACCGAACGACGACGTGCCAAGCAGAAAGCGTATAACGAAGAGAAAGGGATTATTCCTCAAGGGCTAAATAAAAAAATAGAAGACATATTACAATTAGGCCAGCCCTATTCAAGCGGCAAAGAAAAAAAATCCGGATTGAAAGCAATGGAAGCGGCAAACCATTATCAGGCGCTAACACCCCAAGCGCTCGAGCAGAAAATCCATGAATTAGAAGCGAAAATGTATATTTGTGCGCAAAATCTTGAATTCGAACAGGCGGCATCGCTCCGAGATCAAGTGCATCGTATGAGGGAGCAATTTATTGCCATGTCATGATATAGCCGAATCAAATTAAACTGATTTGGCTATACCCTTCGCTTTTGAAGCCGCCGTGTTGTTGGCTGCGTGCGTTAGCCCTCATCAGGTAGTAATTTACGCTCATCGGGTCTTACGCTCTGGCAGCCTAATGGCAACTTCAAAGGCTGTGGGGATAGACCTCGCCCAAATTGAGCGAGGGTTTACAGCGAATATTGCTAAATTTATTAACCCGTAATCTGCTTAAATACGGCCTTTGCTTTATTTTCTTCTATTTTGCATTGCAGAATTAAAGATTCATAAAATGGTTTCCAGTTCCGCGACCATGTTGATTGAGTCAGTTTAGGCAATAATATCGAAATAGCCGCATAAGCCATCGATGCGGGAACACGTTTATACCCTCGACCCGCACAGCGTTTACAAATTTTAATAACCAAATAGCCATGAATTTTTGTTTCTTTTCGATCCAATACCTTGCCTGTTCCATTACAACGACAGCGATTAGAAACCGTACCTTTGCCATCACATGATTTACACAGCCGTTTTTCTTTTTCCCTATTATCAATGTAACAGGCGAGCGGATTGCGTGGCGGGTTATTGCACGGTGAATTGAGGGATGTTTTTGCGCGATTTTTATTATCAGTTTGATCGTCGATAAATCCACTACCAGCACAGCAGGAACAGAGGTAAGTACTTGCTGCTGAGCCGCCGTATTCGGCATAAGCGAATTTTGCCAAAATAGCCATACATTGAGCCATACGTTTACCTGCCGCCTTACCAACATGTTTAGGCGCTTGTTGCTTTGCATACTGTGCTAACTGTTTTATCGCGCGGATCCTATCTTGATGACTCACATCATGTTTACCTAAATATGCCGATATTCCAAAGCTAGCTTTAGCTTCGGCCATCCCTAGTGCGGTTGCAATATCGGCGCGGGTAAAAGTATTAGGTGAAGTATCGCGGGGTGAATCGTTAATGACTTGGCTTGTGGGGTTAAAATATCTGATGGCTGCTTCCAGTTTCATACCATCGTCTCCTTGATTTCATAACCGGTTTTTCTACCGTTTAGCTATCATAACACCAGACTTCTTGCAAAATCGACTAGCTATAGCTGAATCATTCTAACTTGATTCTATCCCCTTCGCCTTTGCAACCACCGAGTTGTTGACTGCGGTGCTCGCCGAATCACGTAGTGGTCGCCCTGGCCGCCTAGAGGCAACTTCAAAGGTGAAGGGTATATGTTACCTGAGGCGCCTTAATTTAATCCTGCGCATTTTGTTTTAATTGCTATTTTTTCTTTTCTATTATTCAGCGGTAATAAAATTAATTTTATTTTAAATATAAATGTATCAATCATTGAAATTCATATTGCAAATAATGAGGTTTCAGCAATGCCAGATAAGAGACATCATAACAGGCCGGTTTTCGAAGGCTAAATCAATCACAGTCTCAGTGAGAAGGCAAAATGGCCATATACCCTTCACCTTTCAAGTTACGGCGGCATTGGCTGCCCGCACTCATCCTAGTCATGTACTACTTGTACACTCCTAGGATTCGATTGATTGCCGCCTTGCCGTAACTCGAAATTCATTGGGTATATTTATTATTTAAATATTTAAGGATAAAAAAATGAAACTATTCCATAAAATAATCTCATGTATCATGTTAGTCAGTACTGCTGCTATGGCGACTGAAGAAACACAGTTCGTTAATCCCTGTCGTTTTCCTACACCGACAACGGAGGCGCCTCTTTATAGTTTAATTGGCATTAATGAAAGTAATAATAATTATCATGTTGAAGATAATAAAACCCAGATTCAATATTCTGTCGAAGTAAAAAAAACGCGACCTCGTCCATTTTTGCTGATTGGTACCTATCTATGTAATAGTAATGATCAAGCATTGGCAAGGGCTCTCACCACTAATTTCAATTTATCATGGGTTAAGGGCGATCATAACGCAAGGATCTTGCGCAATACCAGCATCAACTTACCTGTTGAAGAAGTTTCACCTGGTGATTATAAATTAGTGATTAGAGTTTTAGACACTCAACATAAAGAGAAAATAGATATTTTTCCGGTAACGCTATCATCTAATTGATTACATCTTTGGAGACTATTCGAAATCTTCTTGAGCAACGCTCAAACGAGGAAAAAATGAGCGAAAAGGCACAGTTTCTTTTTGTACTTAATGAAGAGCGTAAATAAGCATTTTGAGCTCGTTTTTGACGAAGTATCAGCGAGCACAAGGGATTTTGAATACCCTTTCACTCCATTACCCATTTTTGCCAAATATCATGGCGGCTTTTATCCAAATTCAGCAACGCCTGCTGCACCTCCTGCCGCCAGCAAGAGGTCAAGGCTTTACGGCCATTCAAATGACAATGGATTATAATTTCTGCTATTGGTAATTGCTGTTGTAAATATTGACGTAAAGCAGGTAGTGGCAACAAACTATTTATAAGTAGCCGCTGCAAAGCGGCTCGACTGGCTTCTAGAGGACGAAAAGCATAAGCAAAACCGGTTAACTCACGCCAATCTTCATCATTAAGTGATCTATCTTCTATTTTATTTATGGGCAAAGGATAGCATTGCCACTGCGGCAACCAGATCCGATCCCTGACCCATTGTTGTTGTAACGATTGACATAATGTTTTTGCCGCGGTATTCAACGGCAATATCGCCATCGCCGTATAACATCCACTACTGGCTTCTTTATGACTCCCTATACGAACCAATTTAAAACCACAAGCGTGCCAAAAAGCACTCAACTCATCGGTATAACCAAAACTAACAGACAAAAAATCTAGCCGCTGAGCAGTCTGTTTTTCAGCCAAGACCATGCGCAATGCAATCCCCCGTCGCCGCCATTTATCCATTACCGCTATTCGACTAATGCGGCGAGAACGTAAAATCGGTGCTAACCATTGCCCACTATGCGCCGACAATGATTGAGCGACCAAATTGCCTCGAGGCCTTCGGCGGCCAGCCCAAATGTCGCGCGCCAGGGTATCTGCTAGCCCCCCTTCATCCACCAGCCATATGGCAGCTACCAGCGTTTCATCGGCCAGCATCGCGGCAAAATGCATTCCTGGGGCATCCATCAAACGACGTAAATCAAGCGGGGTCGTCCGATAATGCGCGTTGGACAATAAACCATAAAAATCGGGTAATAAATGTGACTTCTGCCAGGCTTCATTTTGCGCGATCCTGATAATTTTCAGTGAGCCCTGCTCACGCTTTTCATCCCCTGTTTTGGATTTAGAAGGATTATTTAATAACAGTGCTTGATCCAATACACGCTCAAGCGGATCATTGGCTGCCCAACGAATAGGATCAGTGAGAGTTAAATACTGGCAGTGCTTCAGCCTAGCGCAAAATTTAAGCAAAAAACCCTGCCCGGTACCTTCATAGCCTTGAACCGTAGTAATTAATAGAATGCGCGGAAAATACGCCAGCAGAGCAGATAACAATGGCACAGGAAGCGCAGCAGCTTCATCGATTAGCAACCAATCAACCTGCTTAACATCATGCTGACGACAAAAAACCAGCAGCGCATCTGGTGCCCAAAACACCGCTTTTTTAGTGACCTGTTGATACAGTATCTGCGTTGCCGATTTACTACGGGCGGTGACCCAACAGGTGCCTGGCCATTGTGTCACCAACATGCTTGCCAACGTCGATTTGCCACGCCCTCGCGCCGCCATTAGCACCCAGACTCCGCTTTCGGCTCGCATTAATCGATCTAAAATAGCCTGTTGCTTTGAAGTCGGCATTCCATCAATGCCGCGGCGAGGCGGCCGAGACTCTGTTAGCGGAAGGATCGGACAATGCCCCTGATGCCAAAACGCCACCTCGTTATCGGCCAGCAGCTGACGTTGAAAATGATAAATGAAATGGGGTGTAGCAATCGCCTGCTCCTGCCCACACCACCGTCGACTGTCTTGATCGATAAGCATCGGCCAATGGCTCCACTTCGGCACTAACAATAACAACCAGCTACCCGCCCGCAACGTCCCTGCTAACACAGCTAACGCCTCTACATCAAATGCGGTAGTGGCATCAAATATTGCGTGCATTTTTTCTTGTCCGAGCAAAGTTTTAGCGGCGTAAGTAGGAATAATCTTAGTTTGAGCTGATCCCGCTTCACCTATCCATGGCCAATCGCCAGGCAGTAATTGAGCCAAAATCAATGCTTGTTGCTGACACCAGCGGCTATCACCGCTGATAACGAGTATACGGCGAATACCTTGCCGTATCATTTGTCGTTGATGGAGGCAAAGCGACGCTGAAAGCGGTGATTTTTCGCCTATTTTTTCCATGTTTTAGTCTGATTCAAAAAAATTTCAAACAGGCTCTAACACTTCTATTCGATCAATACGTGTTAATCCCCTTGGCAATAATGAACCTTTACTCCCTCGTTTGGCGCTAAATTTTTTTAATTCTTCTGGCTTTAGGGTTAATTTTCGTTTACCTGAATAGAATGTAACCGATGCCTGAACGGATAATCTGAGTAGCCACCTTAAATTATCGCTACCTGCCATTCGCTCCTGTTTTGAAATCGATATAATTTTATTCCCTTTTCCTTTCGTTAATCTGGGCAAATCAGCGGCGGGGAACATCAATATTCTTCCTGCCGTGATTGACAACAACATATCATCGGCTCCGTGCAGTTTTAATGGCGGTAATATTTTGGCATTACTGGGTAAAGCCATTAATGCTTTACCTGCCCGATTTTTAGTAATCAGATCACTGAAGTGACAAATAAAACCATAACCAGCATCAGAGGATAAGAGTAGCTGTTGATCGTTATCTGCCATCAATACATATTCGATAACCGCTTCTGTTGATGAGATAAATCGCCCAGTCAGCGGCTCACCCTGCCCTCGAGCAGAAGGTAAAGTCAGTGGATCAAGAGAATAACTACGACCAGTCGAATCAATAAACACCGCTGGTTGATTACTTTTACCTTGCGCGGCGGTACGAAAGCAATCTCCCGCTTTATAGTTGAAACCACTGGGGTCAACATCATGCCCTTTAGCGCTACGCACCCATCCCATTTTAGATAACACCACCGTAACCGGCTCAGAAGGCTGGATATCGTGTTCATTCATGGCTTTCGCATCATCTCGCTGGATCAGGGGTGAACGACGACAATGGTTTTGTTGATGATGACAAACAGCCGTATCCGCTTGGATCTCTTTTTTAAGTAATTGGTTAAATGCTGCTTTTGATTCCAATAGCATTTGTAGTTGGGCGAGCTCTTGCTGAAATTCCGCTTCCTCACTGCGCAGCTTTTTCTCTTCTAATTTGGCTAACTGACGCAGTTTAAGCTCAAGTATCGCTTCTGTTTGGCTTTCTGAAAGAGAAAAACAGGTTATCAACACTGATTTAGCATCATCTTCTGTACGAATAATATCAATCACTTTATCGATGTTTAAAAAAGCTGTCAGTAACCCCTCCAAAATATGCAAACGCCTCTGCACATTGTCTAACCGATAATTTAAACGCCGCCGAACCGTATCACAGCGGTAAACCAACCATTCGCTCAGAATAGTTAGTAATCCTTTGACTGATGGGCGATTATCCAACCCTATCATGTTCATATTGATGCGATAACTTTTTTCCAGATCAGTGGTAGCAAACAAATGACTCATTACCTGATCTAAATCGATTCTATTGGAGCGTGGAATGATCACCAAACGAGTCGGATTCTCATGATTAGATTCATCACGTAAATCTTCAATCATCGGTAATTTTTTGCTACGCATTTGACCTGCAATTTGCTCTAACACCTTGGCGCCTGATACTTGATGAGGTAATGCCGTGATAACTACATTAGCCTCTTCTTTGTTCCATATCGCACGCATGCGTATAGAGCCTCGCCCTGTTTGATAAATTTTTTTTATTTCATGGCGGGGCGTGATGATTTCAGCATCAGTAGGAAAGTCAGGCCCTTGCACATATTCAAGTAGCTCGTCTAAAGAGGCGTTAGGTTTATCGATCAATTGAATAAGCGCTTGAGCAATTTCCTGTACATTGTGAGGGGGAATATCGGTGGCCATGCCAACGGCGATGCCAGTAGTACCATTAAGCAAAATATTAGGTAATCGAGCGGGTAACATTTTTGGCTCTTGCAAGGTGCCATCAAAATTGGCGATCCAATCCACGGTGCCTTGACTTAATTCAGCCAATAATATTTGCGCATACTTAGATAAACGAGATTCGGTATAACGCATCGCGGCAAAGGATTTAGGATCATCTGGCGCACCCCAGTTTCCCTGACCGTCGATTAACGGATAGCGATAAGAAAAAGATTGTGCCATCAAAACCATCGCTTCATAACAAGCGCTATCACCATGAGGATGATATTTGCCCAACACATCCCCCACGGTGCGCGCCGATTTTTTAAATTTTGCACTATTATTCAGACCCAGTTCAGACATGGCATAGACAATCCGGCGCTGTACTGGTTTTAATCCATCGCCGATAAAAGGTAAGGCCCTATCCATAATGACGTACATGGAATAATTCAGATAAGCGTTTTCGGTAAAAGTGTGTAGCGCTTGGCTTTCTACAACATCATGAGTTAATGCAGTCATTACTTTATTATCCTTATTTTCTGACTCATATCAGGGATCATAACTTATCTACTCGATGGCTGTCACAATATACCCTTCGCCTTTGAAGCCGCCGCGTTGTTGGCTGCGGGTGTTCGCCGAATCACGTAGTATGTCTACGCTCATCGGTCTCATACCCTGGCTGCCTAGCGGCAACTTCAAAGGCGAAGGGTATACAGAACACAACTTCATTTTATATTTGCCTAAAAAGAGAACAACCAAGCGTCTTAAGCAGAAAAATTCGTTGACGGCGCAACTGCAATAGGGTTTAATTCGCCCCGTTGCCCGGATAGCTCAGTCGGTGGAGCAGAGGATTGAAAATCCTCGTGTCCTTGGTTCGATTCCGAGTCCGGGCACCAAATATTATATCGGTTAGTATCTTTTACTGACTGTAGTTTTAAAGAAACCCGCCTTCTAAATGAGTTTGCGGGTTTTTTGTTGCCTGTTATCTTTCGGTGTGGCATGGTTATACTCTGTTTTTTAGGGACTAGATTTGGGACTCTATCTTTTAGTGCCCAAAATAAGTAGTCCCATAGTCCTATTAATGGTGATTAATATGGCGATACAAGTAAAGCCTCTAACCAATACCGAAGTGAAAGCAGCAAAGGCAGTCAACAAAGATTTATCTTTGTATGATGGCGGTGGATTGCTGCTGTTTGTTAAATTATCAGGCGTTAAAACGTGGCGTCTACGCTACTATCATCCCTCAACGAAAAAGCGAACAACCTTAACGCTAGGACATTACCCCGCTTTATCTCTGGCAGAAGCCAGACGTGTACGAGAGGAGATAAGAGCACTCTTGGCACAAGGGATCGACCCGCAGGAGCAACAAAGACAGCAGCAAGAGAAAGAAAAGGCATCTAATAACAATACTTTTGCTAAAATCACTGCCGATTGGTTTGCAGTAAAAAAATCAAAAGGGTTAACCAAAGATACACCTAATAATATATGGAGATCACTGGAAAAGAACATCTTCCCTTACGTGGAAGGGATTTCTATCAATAATCTAACCGCACAAACATTTATACAAGCCATGCAACCTATTCGTGCCAGTGGTCGATTAGAAACAGTACGACGGGTTACGATGCGTATTAATGAAGTAATGAACTATGCCGTTAATGCAGGGTTGATACAGGCAAACCCTGCTACGAAGATCAGCCAGGTCTTTGAAAATCCAGTAGTAACGCACATGCCTACAATTAGGCCGGAAAAACTGCCAGAACTCATGCGTACACTGTCTATTGCCAATATAGAGTTACAAACCAGACTGGTGATAGAATTTCAATTACTGACAATCACCAGACCATCAGAAGCCGCTACCGCTCGTTGGGATGAAATCAATCTGATTGATAAAATATGGACAATTCCAGCCGGTCGGATGAAAATGGCGCCGGGAACATGTTGTGCCGCTCTCTCCCCAATCACTGGCGGTATTAGAAGCGATGAAACCGATCAGTGCACGCCAGCCTTACGTGTTCCCCTCATTCAAAAATCCATTAAAACCAATGAATAGTGCAACAGCGAACATGGCTCTACGCCGTATGGGGTACAAGAACATATTAGTGGCACATGGATTTAGATCTATTGCCAGTACAACTCTCAATGAGAAAGGGTTTGCTCCAGATGTAATTGAAGCAGCATTGGCACATGTTGATACAAACAAAGTACGTAGTGCCTATAACCGCAGCACTTTCTTTTATTGATAGGGTAATTATTATCTTGAGTACATAATACTCCTGTTAAATATTCATCAATACGGACTGATATACTTTTTTTTGGGGCATTAAAGTGTCAAAAAATGAAGGATATCAGTCAATCATGAGAGGCATTAATTAATGAACGATTCATTTCTTGACGAATACGCCGAGTTTGCTTATATGGATTTGCATGCTGTGTTAAACACTTTTATCACTGAAGATTATTTAAACCATTGTGAAGCGCATTCCTACCTGTGCCGCCTCCTTAACGGCAGCACGGGTCTCTCTCCCCGATAAAAATCTATCGTAAGCCTCTCAATCCCCTACCTTTTGATGACTATCAAGCACTGCCCCCTCGAAACCGCCTCGGTTATACAAGCATTGCGAAAGGCTGCTGTTTGTAATACCGAATACAACTTTACTCTCTTCTATTTACAGCGACAGGCGTTAATCCATCGACTCAAAACGACCGGCAAGCCGGTTCCTAACGCCCTCATAACCAAAAATAGCCACAACGGTCGACTCTCTCTCGCTTGCAAAATAGCCATTATTACGCTGTACGAAAAAACACATGGAAAGATTTCAGCCAATTATACGCAAGCGGCCAACATCTTGTCAGCTTATGCGCTTGAAGCGGGCTGTAATCACAAATTCAATAAAGACACGCTTAAAAACTGGTACGAAGCCGTCAAAGACAACCTATAAAAAATGTCTGACCGCTAATTAAGAGACGAGGGGGCTAAATTAGCCCCCCATTTCTTTCTATCTGTTAAAAAAAGATCAATCATCTTTTCCTCTGCGGGGCATCCCGTTTACTCAAGGAAAAAAGAGCAATGTCAATGTTAAATCGTAAAATTTTATTGAGAAAGGAAGTGAAGTCCATTCTGCGTATTGCCTCCGACAGCGCTTTAGATGAAATGTGGAAAAAACATGATTTCCCTAATCCAATCCGCATTGGCATTCGTCGTATAGGGTGGTATGCCGATGAGATGGAAGGCTGGCTAAGGGGGCGTGATGAAGAGCGTTTATCCAGGGAGATCGCGTCATGAAACAGTCACAAATCAGCATTGAAAGTTATCACAAATTAAATCGGGCTAAAATCTATTGCACTTTTTGCATTTGGATCTGATACAAAAAGACATCAATGGAATGCAGCAATTTGTTCTTCCCCCTATCGTAAGTTATATCGCCGATGATCTCTGTTGGGTACTGAGTGAATTAAAACAGCAAGGTTTTTGTGATCACGTTCTCAAAAAGTAAAAATTATTGAGGTTCTTTTACCTGCTCAGACTGAGCCGAATGGCAGCGGGTTATTGATACCGTTTTCTATTGAGGTCAGACTGAGTAGGTCGCTGTTGAAACACAAACTGCTTGGCTGTTCCATTCGCTGACTCATTCGGTTGTAACTTTATCTCAAAAGATAGGGCTTCACCACGTGTTGAAAACTGCTTTCGTACAGGATACCCTCATTGGAGTAGCGCTCGTCGATCCATTTACCGGAAGGTCATTTACCAACTGCCATTATTTTTGTTTACCTAATGCACGAGTCACGATAGCTTCAGTCTTATCTAGTACTTTAAGTAAGTCATTGACCTTATATGTCGAAGAAACTGTAATTTTTTGCTGGTCATTTTAATACATATTAATCTCAGTTTTCTCATTCTTGCCTAAAAAACCAGCTATTGCATCACATTCAAATTTAACTCATTAATTTTGAATGTGATGCTCTTTTTATCGTCCTGCCCTTCAGAAAAACGCATTATTGTATCTATTTTAATCCCTTGTTTTTCCAGCTCAGATACGAGATCATTGTTACAATTAGGTTTAGCGTAAAGGGTAATCGGGTAATCATTTTTATGCGGCTCATCTTCTGTAGTGCCTCATCCTTAATTCAACGATTCAAGCTAGTATTTTTATACTTACTGATTGCTATTAATATTCTTCTCGGGAAATATACCACGGTAACTTTTGGCCGTTTTTCAACCGTCACTGACCTTAAAAAAGGTCAGTCTTTCATCATTCTGCTTAATGATGAAATACAACCTCCATGCTAAAAGAATATCAAACTAATTAGCTTTTTTTACAGGCTCCGATTTCGTGAACGCAGCGCCAACCGCCTGTACTTTTAAGCGTGCCGCCTCATCCAGCCAAGGCCGCTTTTTTTAAGTACATTGCACCGGGTGTCGAGCATTTTTCTCATAATTTACCTGCGTTGTAGCTATTCCAGTTGTGCAATACGCTCGGCAAAAAATCTATTTATTTTAGTAAGATGAACATGAAAAACTAATCCATTTTTCTGTCGGGATCGCTAAACTTTTCCTCTTCTTGCTTATAGTGTGCAAGAGCCGGGGCGATTTGTCCTGATTCTGGAGCGATAGAATTAGTTATCAACCATAACGCATATTTTTTAAAGCGGACATGATTAACTATTTTATCAATAACACTAATTCCAACATCTCTTTGGCCAGTTTCGTAGTTTCTTATTGCTCCAAGGCTCACACCAGTTTCACTTGCAAATTGTGGCTGGGTTAAACCTTCAACAGTACGAATTTTTTTTAATTTTTCCCCATAATGGCTTGACATGATCTTCTCCTGAGGATTATTATCTACAAACATCTTCAAAAGAGGATTTTTAGAAGTAATCTAAATAATTTTAAACCAATCCAGTAAGGATAACTCATGGAAGCAGTGCAACAAAATAGACCATTGGAAAGTGAATTGATCCGCGCTCCAAAATCAAAAGAAGGTATTGTTTCATTGACGCAAAGGAATCCGCATCCTTCCATCGCTAGTGCTATGGAGTTATCTCTTTCTTATTTAACAGCAAATAATATCAGGCCAAGCATGACACTTAGTGAGTATGCAAAGTTTACTGGCATGGAATTAAGACAAGTTCAAAGTGATGCTGAGCGTAACTACCTCCCATTATTGAAACGCACGATAAACAATCGAAGAGAATTAAAACGTATCAATATGGTAGCTCTTTATGCAATCCCTGTTATCGAGTGTTTTGATACCATCGAAAAGCGCGTTTGAGGGAATATATGACACACCCCCCTACTTCCATAAGTCGTCATTCCAAAGCATACCGTGGGTTTACCATTACCTACT
>NZ_GL379590.1:154875-227596 GCF_000143625.1 Candidatus Regiella insecticola LSR1
AGTAGGTAATGGTAAACCCACGGTATGCTTTGGAATGACGACTTATGGAAGTAGGGGGGTGTGTCATATATTCCCTCAAACGCGCTTTTCGATGGTATCAAAACACTCGATAACAGGGATTGCATAAAGAGCTACCATATTGATACGTTTTAATTCTCTTCGATTGTTTATCGTGCGTTTCAATAATGGGAGGTAGTTACGCTCAGCATCACTTTGAACTTGTCTTAATTCCATGCCAGTAAACTTTGCATACTCACTAAGTGTCATGCTTGGCCTGATATTATTTGCTGTTAAATAAGAAAGAGATAACTCCATAGCACTAGCGATGGAAGGATGCGGATTCCTTTGCGTCAATGAAACAATACCTTCTTTTGATTTTGGAGCGCGGATCAATTCACTTTCCAATGGTCTATTTTGTTGCACTGCTTCCATGAGTTATCCTTACTGGATTGGTTTAAAATTATTTAGATTACTTCTAAAAATCCTCTTTTGAAGATGTTTGTAGATAATAATCCTCAGGAGAAGATCATGTCAAGCCATTATGGGGAAAAATTAAAAAAAATTCGTACTGTTGAAGGTTTAACCCAGCCACAATTTGCAAGTGAAACTGGTGTGAGCCTTGGAGCAATAAGAAACTACGAAACTGGCCAAAGAGATGTTGGAATTAGTGTTATTGATAAAATAGTTAATCATGTCCGCTTTAAAAAATATGCGTTATGGTTGATAACTAATTCTATCGCTCCAGAATCAGGACAAATCGCCCCGGCTCTTGCACACTATAAGCAAGAAGAGGAAAAGTTTAGCGATCCCGACAGAAAAATGGATTAGTTTTTCATGTTCATCTTACTAAAATAAATAGATTTTTTGCCGAGCGTATTGCACAACTGGAATAGCTACAACGCAGGTAAATTATGAGAAAAATGCTCGACACCCGGTGCAATGTACTTAAAAAAAGCGGCCTTGGCTGGATGAGGCGGCACGCTTAAAAGTACAGGCGGTTGGCGCTGCGTTCACGAAATCGGAGCCTGTAAAAAAAGCTAATTAGTTTGATATTCTTTTAGCATGGAGGTTGTATTTCATCATTAAGCAGAATGATGAAAGACTGACCTTTTTTAAGGTCAGTGACGGTTGAAAAACGGCCAAAAGTTACCGTGGTATATTTCCCGAGAAGAATATTAATAGCAATCAGTAAGTATAAAAATACTAGCTTGAATCGTTGAATTAAGGATGAGGCACTACAGAAGATGAGCCGCATAAAAATGATTACCCGATTACCCTTTACGCTAAACCTAATTGTAACAATGATCTCGTATCTGAGCTGGAAAAACAAGGGATTAAAATAGATACAATAATGCGTTTTTCTGAAGGGCAGGACGATAAAAAGAGCATCACATTCAAAATTAATGAGTTAAATTTGAATGTGATGCAATAGCTGGTTTTTTAGGCAAGAATGAGAAAACTGAGATTAATATGTATTAAAATGACCAGCAAAAAATTACAGTTTCTTCGACATATAAGGTCAATGACTTACTTAAAGTACTAGATAAGACTGAAGCTATCGTGACTCGTGCATTAGGTAAACAAAAATAATGGCAGTTGGTAAATGACCTTCCGGTAAATGGATCGACGAGCGCTACTCCAATGAGGGTATCCTGTACGAAAGCAGTTTTCAACACGTGGTGAAGCCCTATCTTTTGAGATAAAGTTACAACCGAATGAGTCAGCGAATGGAACAGCCAAGCAGTTTGTGTTTCAACAGCGACCTACTCAGTCTGACCTCAATAGAAAACGGTATCAATAACCCGCTGCCATTCGGCTCAGTCTGAGCAGGTAAAAGAACCTCAATAATTTTTACTTTTTGAGAACGTGATCACAAAAACCTTGCTGTTTTAATTCACTCAGTACCCAACAGAGATCATCGGCGATATAACTTACGATAGGGGGAAGAACAAATTGCTGCATTCCATTGATGTCTTTTTGTATCAGATCCAAATGCAAAAAGTGCAATAGATTTTAGCCCGATTTAATTTGTGATAACTTTCAATGCTGATTTGTGACTGTTTCATGACGCGATCTCCCTGGATAAACGCTCTTCATCACGCCCCCTTAGCCAGCCTTCCATCTCATCGGCATACCACCCTATACGACGAATGCCAATGCGGATTGGATTAGGGAAATCATGTTTTTTCCACATTTCATCTAAAGCGCTGTCGGAGGCAATACGCAGAATGGACTTCACTTCCTTTCTCAATAAAATTTTACGATTTAACATTGACATTGCTCTTTTTTCCTTGAGTAAACGGGATGCCCCGCAGAGGAAAAGATGATTGATCTTTTTTTAACAGATAGAAAGAAATGGGGGGCTAATTTAGCCCCCTCGTCTCTTAATTAGCGGTCAGACATTTTTTATAGGTTGTCTTTGACGGCTTCGTACCAGTTTTTAAGCGTGTCTTTATTGAATTTGTGATTACAGCCCGCTTCAAGCGCATAAGCTGACAAGATGTTGGCCGCTTGCGTATAATTGGCTGAAATCTTTCCATGTGTTTTTTCGTACAGCGTAATAATGGCTATTTTGCAAGCGAGAGAGAGTCGACCGTTGTGGCTATTTTTGGTTATGAGGGCGTTAGGAACCGGCTTGCCGGTCGTTTTGAGTCGATGGATTAACGCCTGTCGCTGTAAATAGAAGAGAGTAAAGTTGTATTCGGTATTACAAACAGCAGCCTTTCGCAATGCTTGTATAACCGAGGCGGTTTCGAGGGGGCAGTGCTTGATAGTCATCAAAAGGTAGGGGATTGAGAGGCTTACGATAGATTTTTATCGGGGAGAGAGACCCGTGCTGCCGTTAAGGAGGCGGCACAGGTAGGAATGCGCTTCACAATGGTTTAAATAATCTTCAGTGATAAAAGTGTTTAACACAGCATGCAAATCCATATAAGCAAACTCGGCGTATTCGTCAAGAAATGAATCGTTCATTAATTAATGCCTCTCATGATTGACTGATATCCTTCATTTTTTGACACTTTAATGCCCCAAAAAAAAGTATATCAGTCCGTATTGATGAATATTTAACAGGAGTATTATGTACTCAAGATAATAATTACCCTATCAATAAAAGAAAGTGCTGCGGTTATAGGCACTACGTACTTTGTTTGTATCAACATGTGCCAATGCTGCTTCAATTACATCTGGAGCAAACCCTTTCTCATTGAGAGTTGTACTGGCAATAGATCTAAATCCATGTGCCACTAATATGTTCTTGTACCCCATACGGCGTAGAGCCATGTTCGCTGTTGCACTATTCATTGGTTTTAATGGATTTTTGAATGAGGGGAACACGTAAGGCTGGCGTGCACTGATCGGTTTCATCGCTTCTAATACCGCCAGTGATTGGGGAGAGAGCGGCACAACATGTTCCCGGCGCCATTTTCATCCGACCGGCTGGAATTGTCCATATTTTATCAATCAGATTGATTTCATCCCAACGAGCGGTAGCGGCTTCTGATGGTCTGGTGATTGTCAGTAATTGAAATTCTATCACCAGTCTGGTTTGTAACTCTATATTGGCAATAGACAGTGTACGCATGAGTTCTGGCAGTTTTTCCGGCCTAATTGTAGGCATGTGCGTTACTACTGGATTTTCAAAGACCTGGCTGATCTTCGTAGCAGGGTTTGCCTGTATCAACCCTGCATTAACGGCATAGTTCATTACTTCATTAATACGCATCGTAACCCGTCGTACTGTTTCTAATCGACCACTGGCACGAATAGGTTGCATGGCTTGTATAAATGTTTGTGCGGTTAGATTATTGATAGAAATCCCTTCCACGTAAGGGAAGATGTTCTTTTCCAGTGATCTCCATATATTATTAGGTGTATCTTTGGTTAACCCTTTTGATTTTTTTACTGCAAACCAATCGGCAGTGATTTTAGCAAAAGTATTGTTATTAGATGCCTTTTCTTTCTCTTGCTGCTGTCTTTGTTGCTCCTGCGGGTCGATCCCTTGTGCCAAGAGTGCTCTTATCTCCTCTCGTACACGTCTGGCTTCTGCCAGAGATAAAGCGGGGTAATGTCCTAGCGTTAAGGTTGTTCGCTTTTTCGTTGAGGGATGATAGTAGCGTAGACGCCACGTTTTAACGCCTGATAATTTAACAAACAGCAGCAATCCACCGCCATCATACAAAGATAAATCTTTGTTGACTGCCTTTGCTGCTTTCACTTCGGTATTGGTTAGAGGCTTTACTTGTATCGCCATATTAATCACCATTAATAGGACTATGGGACTACTTATTTTGGGCACTAAAAGATAGAGTCCCAAATCTAGTCCCTAAAAAACAGAGTATAACCATGCCACACCGAAAGATAACAGGCAACAAAAAACCCGCAAACTCATTTAGAAGGCGGGTTTCTTTAAAACTACAGTCAGTAAAAGATACTAACCGATATAATATTGGTCGGCATGAAAGGATTTGAACCTTCGACCCCCGACACCCCATGACGGTGCGCTACCAAGCTGCGCTACATGCCGACGCTGTTGCGCATACTACATTTTCTTGTCGTGAATGCAAGCATTAAATGCGACATCCATCCTTTTATTTCTATTTTTTATTTTAATTTATATCAATATGTTAATCTCAATTAGTAATTGATACTTTCTCAGTTAACTACGGAATGGATTACCCCCATTTTTTGGGACAGTATCGATGGATATGGGGGCTACATCGGTTGGTGTATCTTGTTGATTTGACGTGGGCGCTATTTCTTCCGTTGTTAGAACCAGGCTGGAAGTCGCAATAGGTGTATCTAATATTTCATTGAAGGCGATTAGATCGTCTGGGTTTAAGACGCCCAGTGCTGATTTTATTTTTAATTCATTGATTAAATAATCATAACGCGCATTGGCCAACTGCTGTTTAGCATTATAGAGCGTAGTGGTTGCATTGAGCACATCAAGAATAGTACGAGTACCAACCTGATAACCGGCTTCCATAGAATCGAGTGAACTTTGACCAGAAACCACTGCTTGTCGATAAGCGCTGATACTGCTGATGGAAGCTGAAATATTATTGAATGAAGAACGAACCTCTTTCACTGCACTGCGTTGCGCACTTTCTAATTCTGCACTGGCTCCAATAAAATCATACTGTGCTTGTTTAACCACAGAATAAGTAGCGCCACCGTTATATAATGGCATATTGAAAGACAGACCGATTTTATGCTCGCCGTTGTCACTATCACTAAACTGATTCGTATTACGGCGATTACTCACTGATGTAGAAGCTGTTAGATCTAGCGTCGGCATATAACCGGTTTCGGCTTTTTTAATTTTTTCTCGTATTAAATCTTGCTTGAGACGAGCAGAGATCAATCCCAAATTATGTTTTTCGGCTTGTTCTAATAAATGATCACCCGTCTCGGGGTGTTTTTTTTTTAGACGTTTGAGATTTAAAGAAGCCAATTCAGGATAGTAAACACCTGTCACTTGACGCAGGGATTCCAGAGCGTTATCGAGTTTGTTGCGAGCATCGACTTCCCTCGCTAATACTTCGTCGTAATTGGCTTGTGCAGTTTGTACATCAGTGATAGCAACCAGACCCACATTAAAACGTTGGGTTGTTTGGTCTAATTGACGATAAACGGCTTTCTTTTGTGCCTCAGTGTAAGACAACTTATCTATAGCACGTAATACATCAAAATAACTGGTCGCAGTATCAAGAATTAATTTTTGTTCATTGGCTTGAAAAATAATATTCTGAATATTCGCTTGCTTCTCTTCTAATGTTAAATTTCGCCATTGTGACATATTAAAAATAGTTTGCTTTAAAACTACGCTCCCTGAAGTGACATGACTATTAGAGTTACTATTATCACGAAATCCCCGTGAGTGGGAATAACCCGCATCTAACCCCAACTGTGGTAATAGTGAGCTACGGGCTTGATTGATTTTTTCGAATGCAGCATCACGTTCAGCGACCGCTTTACGTAAATCTGGATTACTTAGTTGCGCTTGTTTATAAACTTGCAATAGATTCTCTGCTTGGCTTAAAGTACTGATGCCGACTAAACTCAATCCGATCATCAGGGGGAGCAATTTCTTCATTTATAATCCTTAAATTGTGCAGTCGCTTATTTTTATAATAAAGATAGTCTGTTGCGTCATCTTGCCTTAAATCACTTAAATTTAACCTAAACTTAATCAGATATATACCCTTCACCTTTGAAGCCGCCGCGTTGTTGGCTGCGGGTGCTCGCCTTCATGGTATGTCCACGCTCATCGGTCGGCTGCCCTGGCAGCCGAAGGCAGCTTCAAAGGCGAAGAGTATATTAAGTTGAAAATCTCTGTTAGGTCAGCATATTAGTAATGTGAGTAATGCTTATTATGATAAATTAAAAAAATAGAGAATGTTTCTATTAAAAATGAAAATAAACATAATCTCTTATAGGAAAAAGATAATGACACTATACCCTCAAGATGGCCAATCTTCACCGGTTAATTTCAAAAAAAAAGATGTAGAAATTACCGGATGTAAAACACTTTATAAAGGTTTTTTTACTTTAAAGTCATATCAATTACGTCATAAATTATTTGATAATAAAGGCATGAGCAATGAAATAATACGGGAAGTCCTTATCCGTGATCATGCGGTGGGTTTATTGCCTTATGATCCATTACTCGATCAAGTGGTATTAATAGAACAATTACGTATTGGTGCTATTGGGGCTAATGAAAATAACAGTCCCTGGTTATTGGAAATAATTGCTGGGATGATAAAGACAGGTGAAAATCCTGAAGAAGTAGCACGTCGAGAAGCACGAGAAGAAGCCGGTATTGAACTTAAGCGTTGTAGACCAATGTTGCGCTATTTGGCCAGTCCTGGGGGGATGAATGAACGTTTGTCGATTATGGTCGGTGAAGTTGATGCCACTACAGCTAAGGGCGTTCATGGTTTGTTAGAAGAGAATGAAAACATTCGTGTTCATGTTGTCAGTCGTGAACAAGCTTATCGCTGGGTTGAAGAAGGCGTGATTGACAATGCCGCGTCAATCATTGCACTACAATGGCTTGCGTTACATTTTCAAGCCCTCAAGGAAGAATGGAAATAGTGGTAACAAAATAGTAAAAGTGCGTCTTCGTTAACAGATTTGCTATTTTTAAACAAATTATACTTATTCAAAACTTTCTTGAGCGAAAAAGCGCAGTTACTTTTTATATACCCTTCGTCTTTAAGGGTATATATAGAGTTTCGATGAAAAAAGGAGCGTATTTGGAAAACTTGTTTAAACTGCCTGTGCCCGCCAATGAAACTGAGATAAGAATTTTACAATTAACCGATACTCATCTTTTTGCCGATAAAAAGAAAACCTTATTGGGGATTAATACCGCAGATAGTTATAGTGCGGTATTGGAGGCGATAGCTACCCAGAAACAGCGTTTTGATCTGATTATCACCACCGGTGATTTGGCGCAAGAGCCTGCTATTACCAGCTATCAATATTTTGCAAGGGGCATGGCTGAATTATTACCCACACCTTGTGTTTGGCTACCTGGTAATCATGATAATCAGAAAATAATGGCGGATGTGCTTTTCGATGAGGGCATCACTGCCACTAAGCAAGTTACCATCAGTGATAACTGGCAAATTCTTTTATTAGACAGCCAAGTATCAGAGCAACCTTACGGTCATTTGAGTGATCATCAATTATTATGGATGGAACAGTGCTTACAAATGTTTCCACAGCACTATACTTTAGTGGCACTACATCATCCTCCACTCGCTTGTGGTTGTCGCTGGCTTGATCAAAATAATTTACGTAATGCATCAATGTTAGCAGAAATAGTATTGCGTTATCCGCGGGTGACAACCTTACTATGTGGGCATATCCACCAAGAGATTGATTTGAATTGGTGTGGTAAACGACTATTAGCAACGCCTTCTACTTGTATCCAATTTAAACCAGACCATGCTACTTTTACGCTTGATAATGCGGCACCAGGATGGCGTTGTATCAATCTACAACCTGATGGCACGGTGAAAACGCAAGTAAAACGTTTAGCCAACGGATTGTTCTATCCTGATATCAATGCGAATGGTTACTAAACTTTTTGTAAAACCGTCATTACATTCCTTGCCAACAAAGGATAGAATCTGCTGGCAGCTGACTCGTCGGTCGGTCTCTAAGAGCCGATTCGAAATCTCTTGTGCTCGCTGTCTGAGCATCGCTAAAGAAGATTTCGAATCGGCTCTAGCATAATATTGTATCGATGCTCTATCTTTTAACGCTTAATTCTAAATCTACTTTGAGCCAAGTGAAAATGAATCACTCCAATTATAATGCGGATGCTATTGAAGTACTCAGTGGTTTAGAGCCAGTGCGTCGTCGTCCAGGAATGTATACCGATACCAGCCGCCCAAATCATCTAGGCCAAGAGGTTATCGATAATAGTATTGATGAAGCGCTGGCTGGATACGCTCATCGTATCAATGTTATTTTGCATGCTGATCAGTCGTTGTCAATCAGCGATGATGGGCGTGGTATGCCGGTAGATCTCCATCCAGAAGAGGGTGTTCCGGCAATTGAACTTATTTTATGTCGCCTTCACGCGGGCGGAAAATTTTCGAATAAAAGTTATCAATTTTCAGGTGGATTACATGGTGTTGGTATTTCCGTCGTCAATGCCTTATCTCGGCGACTTGAGGTAACAGTACAACGCAACGGAAAGATTTATCGTATTGTTTTTGAACAGGGTAATAAAGTACAGGATTTACAAATTATCGGTACTTGTACTAAAAGTCACACCGGTACCCATGTTCATTTTTGGCCTGATGCTTCTTTTTTCGATAGTCCTCGCTTTTCTGTTTCACGTCTATCACATTTATTAAAAGCAAAAGCCGTGCTTTGCCCTGGCATCAAAATCTGTTTTAAAGATGAGGTGAATAACACCGAACAACGTTGGTGCTACGCAGATGGGTTGACTGATTATTTAATGGAATCTGTCAATGGTCTGATAACATTGCCGAAAAAACCCTTTATCGGCACTTTTAGCGCGGCCACCGAAGCCATTGACTGGGCATTATTATGGCTACCAGAGGGAGGCGAATTACTGACGGAAAGTTACGTTAATTTGATTCCAACGATACAAGGAGGAACCCATGTTAACGGATTACGTCAAGGCGTATTGGATGCAATGCGTGAATTTTGCGAATTTTGTAATATTTTACCCCGAGGCGTGAAGCTTTCTGCCGATGATATTTGGGAGCGCTGTGCTTATGTCTTATCGGTCAAAATGCAAGATCCACAATTTGCGGGGCAAACCAAAGAGCGGCTTTCTTCTCGCCAATGTGCAGCCTTTGCTTCCGGGATTGTGAAAGATACTTTTAGTTTATGGCTGCATAAAAATAGATCAACAGCGGAACAACTCGCCGAATTTGTCGTTAGTAATGCTCAACGCCGACTGCGGGCGGCTAAAAAAGTGGTACGTAAAAAATTGATGAGTGGCCCGGCGCTACCAGGTAAGTTAGCAGATTGTAGTTCAAATGAGCTGAGTCTTACCGAATTATTTTTGGTAGAAGGGGATTCTGCCGGAGGCTCAGCAAAACAAGCCCGTGATCGTGAATATCAAGCCATCATGCCGCTCAAAGGTAAAATTTTAAATAGTTGGGAAATTGCTTCTGATGAAATTTTAGCCTCACAAGAAGTGCATGATATTTCAGTTGCTATCGGCATTGATCCTGACAACGAGGATTTAAGTCAGCTTCGTTACGGTAAAATCTGTATTTTGGCCGATGCTGATTCGGACGGTTTGCATATTGCTGCGTTACTATGTGCACTTTTCGTGCGTCATTTCCGTTCTTTGGTGCGTGATGGGCGTATTTATGTGGCGATGCCGCCACTGTATCGCATCGATTTAGGTAAAGAAGTTTTTTACGCTCTGGACGAAGAAGAAAAAACCGGAATATTAGAACAACTTCAGCGTAAACGAGGCAAACCGAATGTACAGCGCTTTAAAGGATTAGGGGAGATGAATCCGTTGCAACTGCGTGAAACTACGCTAGATCCCAATACCCGGCGACTGGTGCAATTGACTATCGATGATGACAATATGGATCACACATTAGCGATAATGGATATGCTGTTAGCCAAAAAACGGGCAGAAGATCGACGCAATTGGCTACAAGAGAAGGGAAATTTAGCTGAAATTGAATGATAGAGTGGAGGATATCAATATAGCCGAATCAGTCTAATTTGATTCAAGGCGGAGGCACGCAGACATTACAAATAGTACGACAAGCGACGACAACGCAGAATCAAATTAGACTGATTCGGCTATATCGCTAAACAATAGATAATAGCCGCGGCACCTAAACCCGCAATGATATCGTCAAGCATAATGCCGATACCGCCCGATACATTGCGGTCAAACCAGCGGATAGGCCAAGGTTTCCAAATATCTAGCGTACGGAAGAGAACAAAACCGAACGCTACCCATTGCCAATTATTAACCGGTAATGCCATCAGGGTGATCCACATACCAACAAATTCATCCCAAACAATACTTCCGTGATCATGAACTTGCATATCTTTGGCGGTACGGTGACAAAGGTAAATACCGAGGCCAATACTCAATATCAGTAACAGAAAATAAAATGGCCATGAGAGTTGAATCAACAGTAACCAAATTGGAATAGAAGCCAAAGATCCCATAGTTCCGGGCGCGACAGGAGACAGACCACTGCCGAATCCGGTCGCTAAAAAATGGTAGGGATTGCTTAGCTGTAAACGTTTACTTGCTTTCATCATCAACTGTTGTCACAGCAAAATGGTCAAAACCATAACGGTTAAAATAGGGTGCCTTTATTTCAACAGACTGTTCTTTTTTAAAAAAATGAATTTTTTCGATGTCTGAGGTAATGCTGCCAATACAGCTATAATTAACCTCTGTGTGGTTAAGTCTTTCTTCTAACGCGACTCTATTGCATTCCGGCACGGTAAAACACAATTCATAATCTTCACCGCCATTAAGTGCCCAGCCCTGTTTTTTTTCAATATCATCATACTTTTGCAATTCATCTGAGTAGGGCAGTTTATCTAATTCAATTTTTGCACCACATCGACTGGCTGTTAAAATATGCTGCAAATCAGCAATCAATCCGTCAGAAATATCAATCGCTGAATTGGCCAGACCGCGCAGTGCTAAACCGAGTGAAACGCGTGCTTCCGGTCGTAAATGCCGCTCAATAAGCCTCTTTCTATCTTCGGCATTATCAATGGCTAATTTTTTTTGCAAGATGGCTAAACCTGCGGCGCTATCACCTAAGGTGCCACTGACATAAATCCAATCACCACTCTTGGCACCCGCGCGGGTCAGCGCTTTGTTTGCCGGCAAGTGCCCATGGACAGTTAGTGTCAGGCTTAGGGGGCCTCGAGTGGTATCGCCGCCAATCAATTGCATACCCTGATAATCAAGCTGTTCGAACAAACTGTCACTGAACGCTTTCAGCCAATGTTCATCCACTTTAGGCATTGTTAACGCTAAGGATAACCAACAGGGCTCTGCCCCCATCGCAGATAAATCACTCAGATTTACGGCCAACGCTTTATAAGCTAAGTCCTGTGGCGCAATCTCAGGCAGAAAATGAATTCCCGATACCAAAGTATCAGTACTAACGGCTAACCATTGTTCATCGGTCACTGCCAAGAGTGCACAATCATCACCAATCCCTAACTGTACATCCGGGCGTTTATTTTTAGAGCAGTTAAAATAGCGAGTAATGAGATCAAATTCGCCACAGGTCATAAAATATTTTCCAGATAGGCTATGCAGTAGCTGATGGATTTTTTATCTATTACCCTTCGCCTTTCAAGTTCGGCGACGTTGGCAGTGATCACTCATCCTCTGTCATGTACCGATTCGATTGATTGCCGCCTTACCGTAACTCGAAATTCCATTGGGCATACGCTCATTGGTCTCACGCCCTGGCTGCTTAGCGGCAACTTGAAGGGTTGTGGGTATAACCTGACTAGTATTTAATTGTTTTCTTTTGCGAATTATCGGGGCGATTTTATCCAGCACCCCATTAACAAATTTATGGCTGTCTTCTGCGCCAAAAATTTTGGCTAGCTCAATAGCTTCATTAATCACGACTTTATAAGGGATATCATCACGCTGACTTAATTCAAATACGGCAAGACGCAAAATGGCCTTTTCAATCTGCCCCAAATCTTCGATCTGACGAGACAGATAAGGTGCCATTAATCGATCTAAAGTTGCAGTATCGACGGCGACGCCAGATAACAATTGGCCAAAATAATTAATGTCTACTTCTTTCATATCCTGCTCTGATAGAAAGTATGATTGAATATCAGCGATGTCGTTTTTAGATAATTGCCAAGAGTAAAGCGCCTGAGCAGCACACTCACGAGCGCGACGGCGAGCTGTCGGTTTCACTCAATTTCCTTTTTAACTAAATTTCAGATTTGATAGCTTTCATTACGCTAACCATTTCAAGTGCTGCCAAGGCTGCCTCTGAACCTTTATTTCCTGCCTTTGTACCGGCTCGTTCGATGGCTTGTTCAATATTTTCGGTGGTTAACACCCCGAACGCGACAGGAATATTACTATTCATCGCGATATTTGATAAACCAGAACTGCATTCACCAGCCACATATTCAAAATGCGGCGTTCCACCTCGAATCACGGTGCCTAACGCAATAATCGCATCGTAACGCTTGCTTTCTGCCAACGCTTTGACTGCCAGCGGTAGCTCATAAGCACCAGGCACCCAGACGACCGTAATTTTTTCTTCCGGCAAACCGCCAAAACGTTTTAACGTATCTCTTGCTCCTTCGAGCAGGCTGTTGTTGATAAAAGTATTAAAACGTGCAATCGCAATCGCCACACGGGCATCCGGATTATTCACAATACCTTCAATGACATTCATGGCGATTCCTTACATGACAATGGGATGTCCGTTGTAAAGGGCGCATTCTATCATATTCTTTCATTGGCTGTGTTAGCACATTTGTAAAATAAGGAAGGAACAAGGGGGTCGCTATGGGTTCGGTGTTAAACGCAAGCGCAAATCTGAACCGATCTGGCAAACCTCTTGGAGAGTGAAATTGTGAGCTTGATTCAATTTATCTATCCCGGGAAGAACACACAATCCACGCGCATTATCACCTAATAATTTAGGGGCTAAATAGAGGATTAATTCATCTACTACCCCTATTTGTAATAACGCCCCGGCAAGTGTCGCTCCCGCTTCGACCCAAATTGAGTTAATTTGACGCCTGCTCAGCTCCATCATAAATAAGCGTAAATCGATGCGTTTTTCCTCCTCCGATGGTGGCAAGAACAGCTGCTCAATATTATCAGGCCAGATTTGTTGATCGGCGGTCATTCTTGCTAATAAACAAGCACCTGGTTCCGTAATCACTCGATGACAGGGCATGACCCGATTGCAGCTATCTATGATGATTCTGGTAGGTTGGCGGAGACCATGTTTTGGATAGATTTTCTGAACGGAGGTTGCTAACGCTCCGTGCCGTACTGTCAGTGCAGGATTATCGGCTAGGATTGTGGCACTGGTACTGAGAATAGCATCACTTTGCGCGCGAAAATTTTGCACATCCTGCCGTGCTTCCTTTGAAGTGATCCACTGACTTTCACCCGAGGCCATCGCCGTGCGGCCATCCAAAGAGGCGGCCATTTTTAATTGCAGATAAGGAAAACGGGTACGCATCCGCTTTAAAAAACCACGATTAATGTCTTCAGCTTTAGCTTTTATCGTTGTTGAGCCGATATAATCGACCACAATCCCTGCTTGTTGCAGCTGATAGATACCACGCCCAGAAACTTGTGGGTTAGGATCAGGCATAGCGACCACCACACGTTTAATTCCGGCGGCTATTAATGCATCAGTACAAGGGGGGGTACGTCCGGTATGACAACAGGGCTCTAGTGTGACATAAACAGTCGCATTTCGAGCCTCATCCTTTGCCTTTGCTTTGTTAAGCGCATTGATTTCGGCATGTGGCTCTCCTGCACGCACATGATAGCCCTCACCGACTATTTTTCCTTCACGCACAATAACACAACCAACATTGGGATTAGGGGCGGTAGTAAATCGCCCCAAAAGCGCCAGCTCTAAAGCTCTTGCCATATATTTTTTATCATGAAGAATATTATTTTCGTGCATATTATTATTTTATGTTTTGTTTTTTGAAACCCGTGATCATTTTTTTGTGATAATCATTCGTTTTGATCGCCACTAATCTTCCAATTTCGCAATTTCTTCACCAAATTCACGAATATCTTCGAAGCTACGGTACACTGAAGCAAAACGGATATAGGCCACTTTATCCAATTTTTTTAGCGCGTCCATTACCCAATTACCTACCATTTTTGTTGGCACTTCTCGTTCACCTGTCGCCCGTAGCTGAGATTTAATATGGTTAATCGCTGTTTCAACATCATCTAAACTCACCGGGCGCTTTTCCAACGCTTTTAGCATCCCTTGGCGTAGTTTTTCTTCATTAAATGGCTCACGAATGGCATCACTTTTGATCATTCTAGGCATAACCAATTCAGCAGATTCAAATGTCGTCAAGCGTTCATGACACACCAAACATTGGCGCCGACGACGGACTTGTGAGCCATCACTCACTAAGCGAGAATCGATGACTTTGGTATCAACAGCTGCACAAAATGGGCAATGCATAGGTATCTTAAGGTGAGAGGGAAGACTGATCGGCGCCTTCTTTTTCAACTTTTTGCTGTAGCATGTGTTCGCGTTTCACGCCTAATCTTAACGCTAATGCCGAAGCAACATAAATCGATGAAACTGTGCCGATTGAAACACCAATTAACATGGTTAATGAGAAACCTTGTAGCATAGTGCCGCCAAAAATATACAGCATCAACACCACAACCAGGGTCGTCGCAGAAGTCATAATGGTTCGACTCAATGTCTGGGTTAGCGAAATGTTAATGATTTCATAAGAAGTCCCACGGCTTATCTTACGAAAATTTTCACGGATGCGATCCGAAACCACAATGCTGTCGTTTAATGAGTAGCCTATAACCGACATCAAAGATGCCACTATGGTCAAATCGATCTCAATGTCACATAACGATAAAATACCTAGCGTTATGGCAACATCATGACCCAGCGCAATAACAGCCCCCAGTGCCAATCGCCATTCAAAGCGAAAGCCGACGTAAATTAAAATAGAGAGTAACGCAATCAGCAGTGCCATCGCGCCCGCTTGCGCTAACTCACTCCCCACGCTTGGCCCAACAAATTCAATGCGTTTAACCGTGGCATTCTTATCAATAGATTCATTGATAATAGTGATAATTTTATTGCCGATTTCTTGATTAGCACCGCTAGTGGGCATTGTTGTCGATATTGCTGTTGCGGCAGGTAGCGTCGGTGCAAGACGTATCATAACATCACGTGTACTGCCAAAATTTTGAATCACTGGTGTAGAAAAACCGGCTTGTTGTATGCTATCACGCATTTTATCGAGATTAGCGGGATGTTCTAGGTTGACTTCAATGACCGTGCCGCCAGTAAAATCTAAACCCCAGTTAAAACCCCGTGTTGACATCACCAGGATAGCGGCGACTAATAAAAGTAATGAAACCCCAAATGCGATGCTATCCCAACGCATAAAATCATAGACTTTACGACCGTAGTTTAATTGTTCGACAGTATAATTTTGCGCCACTTGCATTCCTTATAAATAAAGGATCCCTAAAAATAAACTTCTTGCAAAGTCGTAGCGAGTGGTATGAAGCCGAAACACCCGCGGAGCGCAGCAACCGCTGTGTATACCCTTCGCCTCTCAAGTTACGGCGGCGTTGGCGGCGGGTGCTCGCCGAATCACGTAGTTTGTCTACGCTCATCGGTCGCCCGGCCCTGGTCGCCTTGCCGTAACTCGAAATTCATTGGGTATATACACAGAGTACATGAGGGTTGCGAGCAGCACCGCACAAGGCAAAAACTCACACCACGCAGTAGGTTATGCAAGAAGTCTAATATTATTTTTGTAAGATCAGATCGACAGCTTATTAATACGTTTTCCACCGTACAGAAGATTAACAATAGCACGTGTGCCGACTATTGCCGTAAACATTGAGGTTATTACGCCTATTACTGTGGTGATCGCGAAACCTTTAATCGAACCGGTGCCGATCGCGTAAAGAATAATGGCCGTGATCAGTGTTGTGACATTAGCATCAACAATACTAGAGAAAGCCCCTTGGTAACCTTGATGTATCGCTTGTTGGATAGAACGCCCATTGCGAAGTTCTTCTTTTATCCGCTCGTTAATCAGTACGTTAGCATCAACAGCAACCGCTAATGTTAGCACTATGCCTGCAATGCCCGGCATGGTTAATGTCGCTCCTGGAAGTAGTGACATGATACCCACGATCAACACCAGGTTAACCAAGAGCGCGCTACTGGCTATCAAGCCAAATTTACGATAATAAATGACCATAAAGATAATGGATGCGATCAGACCCCATAAACAAGCGGCTAAACCTTGAGTAATGTTTTGCGCGCCGAGTGTCGGGCCAATGGTTCTCTCTTCTACAATTTGGATCGGCGCAATCAAAGCACCTGCACGTAATAGTAAAGAAAGTTGGCGTGCTTCAACGGGGTTAGCAATACCTGTGATCCGGAAGTTGTTGCCCAAACGTGATTGAATGGTCGCTACGTTAATGACTTCCTCTTGTTTAACGAAAATCGTTTTGCCATTAATATCTTTTTTCCCACTGTCTTTGTATTCTACAAATAAAGTGGCCATCGGCTTGCCAATATTATCTTTGGTAAAATTAGACATGATTGACCCACCCGCACTGTCTAACGAAATATTAACCTGAGCTTGATTATATTCATCCGTGCTAGATGTTGAGTCGGTAATATGATCACCGGTTAGGATCACCCGTTTATAAAGCACTACCGGGCGTCCTTCGCTGGTCAGTTTCACTTCAGAATCACCGGGTACACGGCCGGCGGCGGCGGCGCTGGGGTCGATGTTAGTATTTTGTAACCGAAATTCAAGTGAGGCAGTGGCACCCAAGATTTCTTTAGCCCGTGCCGTGTCTTGAATACCAGGTAATTCAACGACGATCCGGTCAGCCCCTTGCTTCTGCACTAAAGGCTCAGCCACCCCCAATTGATTTACTCGATTACGTAGAATGGTAATATTTTGTTGCAGTGCATACCCACGTGCTTCACGCAAACGTTCATCACTTATCAAGGCTTTTAATTGATTATTGCCATCAGTGTTAATGACCAGATCACGGTGACGTGATGAAAGGTAGCTGATCGCCGTATCACGTAATTTATCGTCCGCAAAGCGGATGAAAACCGCATAGTTGGTCTGATCCTGCTTAGCTGCCGAGAGATAGGGGATATTTTTTTGCCGCAGATCAGCGCGTAGGCTATCTATATTGTGTTCTTGCAGCTTGCTTAATGCCGTGTCCATATCAACTTCCATTAAAAAATGGACACCACCGCGTAAATCAAGCCCCAATTTCATCGGATCAGCACCCAGTGCCGCCAGCCAAGCGGGCGTCGCAGGGGCTAAATTTAATGCGATGACGTATTTACCGCCCAGCGCCGTCATTAATACTTCACGCGCATGTAGCTGAAGATCAGGATCACTAAAACGCACTAAAATTGCGCCATTTTCAAGCGCCATTGATTTGCTCGGTATTTTTTCTTTTACTAACACCGCCTGAACTTGATGCAGCGTTGTTTCATTGGCGTCGATGCCTCGCACGCCAGTGATTTGAACTGCTGGATCCTCACCATAAAGGTTAGGAAGCGCATAGAGCAAACCGATGAGGATAAAAAAAATCAACATCAAATACTTCCACAAGGGATAACGATTTAGCACAGCAGTTCCTTTAGAAAAAATCGGAATTATTTATAACGCTTTCATAGTACCTTTGGGTAACACGGCAGCGACAAAATCACGTTTAATCATCACTTCAGTGGTGTCATTAAGCGCAATCACAATATAACCGGTTTCGGCAATTTTAATAACACGACCCAGGAACCCGCCGGTAGTTAATACTTCATCGCCTTTAGCAATTGAGTCCATCAATTTTTTATGTTCTTTGGTTCGTTTTTGTTGCGGTCGTAGGATCATAAAATAAAAAATTAGGCCAAATACCACTAGCATAATGATCATTGAATACGGATTTCCTTGTGCCGGATCACCAGCAGAAGCGATAGCTTCAGGTATAAGAAAACTCATTAACATTACCTCTTTAATTAACGTTATCAATAATAGGAAAATAGTTTACTACAAATCAGTCCTTGCTTTTGCGAGCTGTCTCTTAAAACCGGGCATTTTAAAATTAAAGGGGGAGATTTTTCTAGCTTAATCTTTACACCGTATCGGCAAATCCAAAGACAAAGGGGATATACCCTTCGCCTTTCAAGTTACGGCGGTGTTGGCTGCGGGTGCTCGCCGAATCACGTAGTAGGTCTACGCTCATCGGTCGGTCGCCCTTGCCGCCTTGCCGTAACTCGAAATTCATTGGCTATATACCAATTTGATAATAAAATTCTTTGACAAAGTCCTCTAATTTTTTATCCTCAATAGCTTGTCGTAAAGCGGCCATTAAACGCTGATAGTAACGTAAATTATGGATGGTATTAAGCCGAGCGCCTAGCATTTCGTTACAACGATCAAGATGATGCAAATAGGCTCGACTATAATGGCAGCAAGTGTAGCAATCACAGTTTTTGTCCAGTGTAGAGTCATCCTCTTTATGCTTAGCATTACGTATTTTTATCACCCCTTCAGTGACGAATAAATGACCGTTGCGCGCATTACGGGTCGGCATCACACAGTCAAACATGTCAATACCACGACACACCCCTTCAACCAAATCTTCCGGCTTACCTACGCCCATTAAATAGCGGGGTTTCTCTTGTGGGATCTGTGGGCAAATATGCTCTAAAATGCGGTGCATCTCAGCTTTTGGCTCTCCCACGGCTAACCCCCCCACCGCGTAGCCATCAAAGCCAATCTCTAACAGTTGATTCAATGAAATATCGCGTAAATCGGGGTAAATCCCGCCTTGAATGATACCAAATAACGCATTTTGATTATTCAATTCGTCAAAGCGTTGGCGACTACGCTGTGCCCAACGCAATGATAATTCCATAGACTTTTTAGCATAATCCCAATCAGCCGGATAGGGAGTACATTCATCGAAAATCATCACAATATCAGAGCCCAGCTCCTTTTGGATCTCCATCGATTTTTCTGGACTAAGGAATACCTTGCTGCCATCAATGGGGCTATTAAAATAAACCCCTTCTTCTTTTATTTTACGCATTGCGCCTAAACTAAAGACTTGAAAGCCACCAGAATCGGTTAAAATCGGGCTCTGCCATCGCATAAAATCATGCAGATCGCCGTGTTTTTTGATGATTTGTTCACCGGGGCGCAACCAAAGATGAAAGGTATTACCTAATAAAATTTGAGCGCCACTGGTTTTGACTTCTTCTGGTGTCATCCCTTTAACCGTGCCATAAGTGCCAACGGGCATAAAAGCAGGGGTTTCAACTGTGCCACGTTTAAATACCAAGCGGCCACGGCGGGCGTTGCCATCGGTGTTTAGTAACTCGAACTTCACGTCACCTCCCAGTGTTTATTTTTTCTTGTGCGGCCAGGGGATTACGGCTAATAAACATGGCATCGCCATAGCTAAAAAAGCGGTATTCTTTTTCTATTGCAAGCTGATAAGCTGCCATCGTATTTTTATAACCGGCAAAGGCGGCAACCAGCATGATCAGGGTTGATTTCGGTAAATGAAAATTAGTGATCAAGCCGTCGACTATTTGATAATGGTATCCCGGATAAATAAAAATCCGCGTATCGCCGAAAAAAGGCATTATTAACGCATTGCTACCGGGGTTATACCCACAGTCTTTGAAGTTGCCGCTAGGCGGCCAGGGCGTGCGACCCGATGAGCGTAGATCTACTACGTGATTCGGGCGAATGTCCGCAGCCAACAACGCGGCGGCTTCAAAGGCGAAGGGTATATTCTCATTTTTTTCCGCACGTTGCATGGCGGCACTTTCCAATGATCGCACCGAGGTTGTTCCTACGGCGATCACTCTTTTTCCTCTGGCTTTACAGGCTAATACTGCCTCTACCACCGTTTGCGGTACCTCTGCGTATTCAGCGTGCATGCTGTGCTCTTCGATATTTTTTACCCGTATCGGCTGAAAGGTGCCAGCACCAACATGCAAGGTAACAAACGCCATTTCGATACCTTTTTTTCGTAATGCATCAAGCAGTGGTTGATCAAAATGCAGCCCTGCAGTCGGGGCGGCAACCGCGCCAGGACGTTGGCTATATACTGTTTGATATAATTCACGATCACTTTTTTCATCTGGGCTATCAATGTAAGGAGGCAAAGGGATATGACCGATAGCGCGTAAAATAGTCAGCACATCCCGTTGATCATCAAAACGTAATTCAAATAGATTGTCTAAACGTGCCAATACAGTAGCTTGAATCGCAGTATGCTCGCTTTTATCATCGCCCAATTGTAATTGCGTACCGGGTTTCGGTGCCTTAGACGCTTTGATATGCGCTAATACCCTATGCTTATCCAGTAGGCGTTCCACCAAGATTTCTAGCTTGCCCCCGCTGGCTTTTTTACCAAATAGTCGCGCGGGAATAACACGAGTATCATTAAATACCAGCAGATCACCTGCTTGTAATTTATCCAATACATCAGTAAAAACGCCGTGCGTAATGTTGCCATTTTGCCCGTCCAACGATAATAAACGACAACCGCTGCGCTGAGTATGTGGATAATGGGCAATCAGTGATCCTGGCAGCTCAAAAGAAAAATCGTCAACACGCATGTTTTCACTTCAATTAACTTTAAAAAAATAAGCGGCCTAGTCTAGAGCCGTCGATAATTAGCTGCAAGGAATTAATGAGGGAAAGATTTTTTACTGCTATTTATTTCTTTCTTTTGTGATTAATCTACTATACTCCCTGTGCTGTTTTATCCCCAGAGTCCTTCAAGTTGCAGCATCGCGGCAGGGGTAAGGCCGATGAACTTTCGAGTTACGGCAAGGCGGCGGCTTCAAAGACAGAGGGTATAGACAGAAAAAAATATAAAGCAAGTTCATTGATATTAACCAGGAGGAGAATAATTTATGGTTTTAGTCACTCATGAAGCCCCTGATTTTACTACCACGGCAGTGCTCGGTAACGGCGAAATTAAGGATAATTTTAATTTTAAAAATCACATTAAAGGCAAAGCGGCGGTGTTATTTTTCTGGCCGCTGGATTTCACCTTTGTTTGCCCTACAGAACTTATTGCTTTTGATAAACGCTACCAAGAATTTAAGGAAAAAGAGGTTGAAATTATTGGTGTTTCCATCGATTCACAATTTACTCATAACGCCTGGCGTAATACCTCTACTGATGAAGGAGGAATTGGTGCAGTGCAATATCCTATGGTGTCTGATGTTAATCACAAGATTACCCAGGCTTATGGTATCGAACATCCAGCCGGCGTCGCACTGCGGGCTTCTTTCTTAATCGACAAAGAAGGGATAGTACGTCATCAAGTGGTCAATGATCTGCCATTAGGTCGTAATATCGATGAAATGCTGCGTATGGTAGATTCGCTTCAATTCCATGAAGAAAATGGTGAAGTTTGCCCAGCACAGTGGGAAAAAGGGAAAGCAGGTATGACAGCTTCAGCTGATGGCGTAAAAAAATACTTATCTGAACACACTGCTAAGCTTTAGTGCCGCTCGATAATAAAACCGCCCGAAAAGCGGTTTTATTATTTTAATCTGGATAAAATTCGCTATTGATAATTTGTTCAAACGACCAAGGGCAGACGCTGGGGAAGACTTTACGGCTAATATTGGTTTCTTTTTCTGCGCTGATCAGCGAATAACGATATGCTTTTGCTAAAGATTCACTGAGTTTGTGTTTTAAACTGGGGCTTTCAGCAAGGCAATCGTTTACTTTTGCTCGTTGGCCTACAATAGTCAGCCGCCAGCTACGAATACGTAACCCTTCTTGGTATTGCCATTTAAGCAGATGGGTGATCAGAACCTCTAAACGCGATTCCAATTCTCTACGTTCGCTCCGCCCCATTGATTCTATTTCCTCTAACAAATTTTCTTTGTCTAGTTGATTTACATCACCAGACCTTAATAACTCTGCTTGCTGTTGTGTCCAACCATAAAAATCGGTGTTGTAGGAGGTTGCCATAATTAACTTATACCTTTGTTTTAAAGCGGCGGTTATACCCAATGAATTTCGAGTTACGGCAAGACGGCAATCAATCGAATCCTAGGAATGTACAAGTAGTACATGACTAGGATGAATGATCGCTGCCAACGCCGCCGTAACTTGAAAGGCGAAGGGTATATCTACCGTTTTTTGTTTCGCTGATAACCTATTTTAAGATAATAACTGATTACAAGTAATGCTATCCACGCGAAACCAACATAAAGCGAGATACGAGTAGCAGGGAAGTAACCAATTAATCCAATAATAAACAGCAGAAAGATAATTGCCACCACTGAAGTAAAAACACCGCCTCGTAGCGGAAAATCTAGTGCTTTAATTTGATTTTGGTTTAAAGAACGGCGAAAAGCGATTTGCGAGCACAGGATCATGATCCACACCCAAACTGTGGCAAAGGTCGCCAGTGAAGCGATCACTAAAAAAACGTTTTCTGGCATAAGGTAATTTAAATAAACCGCCACCAGCATCGCACACATCATAGTAACCACCGTTACCCAAGGCACGCCTCGCTTCGAGATAGCGGTACATACTTTAGGGGCGTTTCCTTGTTCTGCCATCCCGTGCAGCATACGACCCACGCCAAAAACATCACTGTTTACTGCTGATATAGAGGCAGTAATGACGACAAAGTTAAGAATACTTGCCGCAATGGTGATGCCTAAATGTTGAAAGGTCAGCACAAACGGGCTGCCATGGGTGCCAACCTGGTGCCATGGATAAATGGACATAATGACGAACAGGGTACCTACGTAAAAAACTAAAATGCGCCAAGGTACAGAATTAATCGCTTTTGGAATGGATTTTTTAGGATCTACCGCTTCACCGGCAGTGATGCCAATAATTTCAATACCGCCATAAGCAAACATCACCATTTGCAACGACAGCAGCATGCCAATAATCCCGTGACTAAAAAAACCACCCTGAGTCCAGAGATTATGTATTCCTGTCGGTTGGCCTCCGTTACCTATGCCCCAGAAAATAATACCAATACCCGCCAATATCATAACGATAATAGTGGCGACTTTAAAAAATGAGAACCAAAACTCCAACTCACCAAAAACTTTAACGCTCATTATGTTGATAGCGCCAATAATTAACACCACACTCAACACCCAAATCCAATGTGGTACCTCAGGAAACCAAACACCCATGTAGATACCAAAAGCAGTGACATCGGCAATGGCGACAATCAAAATCTCAAAACAGTAAGTCCAGCCGGTAATATAACCTACCATCGGCCCTAAATAATCTTGAGCATAACGAGAAAAGGAACTGGCTTGTGGATTGTTAACCGACATTTCTCCCAGCGCGCGCATAATAATAAACGCCACTACACCGCCGATTAAATAAGCCAATAATACACTAGGCCCTGCCATTTTTATCGCATCTGCCGAACCATAGAACAAACCAGTACCAATGGCTGATCCCAATGCCATAAAACGAATATGTCGGGCAGTTAAACCTCGTTTTAGTTTATTTTTGATGGGGTGTTCCATAAAAATTCCCTTAGAAAAAAACCACGTAATGAATACGTGGTTAATATTGTCACACTGCCTGCAAAACCGTAGCACAGAATTCGAACCACGCAGTAGGTTTTGCAAGAAGTCTATACCCAATGAATTTCAAGTTACGGCAAGGCGGCAATCAATCGAATCGGTACATGACAGAGGATGAGAGATCGTTGCCAACGCCGCCGTAACTTGAAAGGCGAAGGGTATATTATTATTTCACGGCCACTTTATCACTAGAGCCATACAAGCGATCTAACAGGCCAACTCCAATAAATACCAATACTGATGGCAATAGCCATGCCAATCCTTGTTCCACCATCGGCAAATGCTGTAACCAAGTAGGCAGTAGTTGCTCAAAGGGAGACGCTTTTATCGCATCCAAAATCCCAAACAACAAGCTAACCAACATAACGGGCGCCATAATGAGTGTCGTGTTATGCCACCAACGTAAAGTAAAACTCAGCACCACTAAGACGATACAAGGGGGATAAATCGCCGTCAACACGGGAATTGAAATTTGGATCAGATGCGTTAACCCTAGATTGGAAACCAGCATAGAAAAAATGCCAAGAATAAACACTAAAGCACGGTAAGATAGCGGTAAATATTGGCTAAAAAATTCAGCACAAGCACAGGTCAAACCAATCGCGGTCACAATACAAGCGATAAAAATCAAAGCAGCCAAAAAGACACTACCCAAACCACCCAAGGTATGTTGAACATAAGCATGCAAAATGACGGCACCATTTTGGGCATCTGGCGTTAAAATACCGCTGCTTGAACCGAGTTTAAATAAGCTAAGGTAAAGCAGTGTCAGCCCCAACCCGGCAATCAATCCTGCTAAAACGGTATAGCGTGTCAATAAACCAACGGAAACAACCCCCCGAGAGCGAGCAGCGTTAACAATAACAATACCAAATACCAACGCGCCAAGCGTATCCATGGTCAGATAGCCATTAATAAAGCCAGAAGAAAAAGGCACTTTTTGATACAACTCAATAGCGGGAATAGAAGTACCGGCAGGCCATAACACAGCGGTGATCCCCAAGATGCTAAATGCGATGATTTTTAACGGCGCTAAAATATGGCCGATGGTGTCTAATAAACGGCCAGGATAAAGTGAAACACCAATAACTAATGAAAAATAAATAAGACTATAAATCAGCAGTGGTATAGCCCCCTCGCCCGTTAAAGGCGCAATCCCAACTTCAAAAGAAACCGTTGCCGTACGAGGCGTTGCAAACAAAGGCCCGACTGCCAAATAACAAATGGTAGCCAATAACAAACCCGCCCGTCGCCCAATCGGCGTACTCAGCGCGTCAATGCCTCCGCCGACTTTTGCCAAAGCGACAACGGTTATCACTGGCAAACCGACAGCGGTTATCAAAAAACCAAGGGCAGCCAACCAAACGTTTTCACCCGACTGCAAACCAACGATAGGGGGAAAAATAATGTTCCCTGCCCCTACGAACAAAGCAAAAGTCATAAAACCTAATGCTAAAATATCTTTAAATGATAAATGATGAGCCATAAATTGTTGCCCTTTTAAGTGATCAAAAAAGTGAATTGTTGACTTTTCGGTTTGATCAAAATTATCTAACAAAGTTTTACTGTAATTGTATGCGGATCAAGCCAACAACAAAAATCAAGATAAACTTTTATAACAAAAAAAGGCAAGAGAGACGGACAAAAGCGGGATTATTATCTTTAATAAGATAAAATTGCAGTCAAACACACTAATAACAGTCAAATATACCTGATAAATTTTCGGGTGAGTAGAATGCTCGCAATCCTTCTTTACTCTGTGTACACTCCGGTGGCTCTATACCCTTCGCCTTTGAAGCTGCCGCGTTTTTGGCTGCGGGGATTCGCCCGAATCACGTAGTCTGTCTACACTCATCGGTCTCACGCCCTGGCAGCCGAAGGCAACTCCATAAGCGAAGGGTATGTTGCCTGTCTTAACTTCAAAATTAGTAGATAAAAGCACGTTTTATGGCCGAAAACAAACTCACTAACAATGTCATGACATCAAGAGATCGCCAGATAGAAGGCTTAAAGCTACCACCGTACTCGTTGGAAGCAGAGCAGTCGATATTAGGGGGTCTAATGTTGGATAACCAGCGCTGGGATAATGTCTCTGAACGTGTCACTAACAGTGACTTCTTTAGTTATCCGCATCGGCGGATTTTTACGGAAATGCAATGTTTATTGGAAATCAATCAACCAATTGATTTAATAACACTATCCGAATCTTTAGAGCAGAAAGGCGATTTAGAATCTATAGGCGGTTTTGCCTATCTTGCCGAGCTTTCTAAAAACACGCCCAGTGCGGCAAATATTGGCGCGTATGCAGATATCGTGCGCGAACGCGCCATCGTGCGCGAAATGATATCGGTAGCGAATGAAATAGCCGACGCGGGTTATGAGCCACAAGGACGTAGTAGTGAAGAATTGCTGGATCTAGCCGAATCCCGCGTTTTTCAAATTGCCGAAAAGCGCGCGAACAAAAATGAAGGTCCAAAAAACATCGATAGTATCTTAGCTGATACCATTGAACGCATTGAACAACTTTATCAACGTCCTCATGATGGCGTGACCGGCGTTCCAACCGGTTATCAAGATTTAGATAAAAAAACCGCAGGGTTACAAAAATCAGATCTTATTATTGTCGCCGCCCGTCCTTCGATGGGAAAAACCACCTTTGCCATGAATGTATGTGAAAACGCCGCATTGACGGAAGATAAACCGGTGCTGATTTTTAGTTTAGAAATGCCGGCTAATCAACTTATGATGCGAACGCTTTCATCACTTTCTCGCGTCGATCAAACGCGTATTCGTACCGGTCAATTAAATGACGATGATTGGGCACGTATTTCGAGCAGTATGGGGATTTTGCTAAAAAAACGTAATATCTATATTGACGATTCTTCTGGCTTAACACCGACTGAAGTGCGTGCGCGATCGCGACGGGTCTTTCGCGAACATGGCGGCTTGAGTCTCATTATGATCGATTATTTGCAATTAATGCGTGTCCCAACGTTGTTGAACAACCGTACCTTAGAAATTGCAGAAATTTCTCGTTCACTCAAAGCGTTGGCAAAAGAATTGCAGGTACCTGTGGTGGCATTGTCTCAGCTCAATCGTAGTCTAGAACAACGTGCTGATAAACGTCCGGTCAATTCAGATTTACGTGAGTCTGGGTCTATTGAACAAGATGCTGATGTAATCATGTTTATTTACCGTGATGAAGTGTATAACAAAAACAGTGAACTAAAAAGGATTGCGGAAATTATTTTAGGCAAGCAGCGAAACGGCCCCATCGGATCAGTGCGTTTGACATTTAATGGCCGATGTTCGCGTTTCGATAATTATGCGGGTACAGGGTATGAGGATTGATGCTATGTCAGTAGCCTGTAAATCTCTTATGCTCGCTGATACTTCGTCAAAAACGGGCTCAATATGCTCATTTACCGTCTTGTTTTTTTAACAAAAGGAACTGCTTTTTCCTTGTCTGAGCGCCGCTCAAGAAGATTTCGAATAGGCTCTTAATCAATTTGCACTCTCAATATGGCAAACCCCTTTAGCATTATCACCTATTCCAACATTTCCTTTAAAAATTTAGCATTATCACCTATTCCAACATTTCCTTTAAAAATTTAGCGGTATAAGAGGAGGGGCACTGTGCCACTGTCTCTGGCGTCCCTGCGACCAAAATTTCCCCACCGCCATCGCCCCCTTCGAGGCCGATATCAACAATCCAGTCGGCGGTTTTAATTACGTCTAAATTATGCTCAATCACCACAATGGTATTCCCTTGGTCTCGTAACTGGTGCAACACCTTCAACAGCTGTTCAATATCGGCGAAATGTAGACCGGTCGTGGGTTCGTCTAAAATATACAACGTCCGACCCGTGCCACGCTTTGATAATTCCCGCGCCAATTTAACCCGCTGCGCCTCCCCCCCGGAGAGCGTGGTAGCCGATTGGCCGAGAGAAAGATAAGACAAACCGACATCAATTAATGTTTGTAATTTTCGCGCAACAGCAGGGACAGCGGCAAAAAAACACCGCGCCTCTTCAATGGTCATGGCCAGTACTTGGTGGATATTTTTATCTTTGTATTTTATTTCTAAGGTCTCGCGGTTATAGCGTTTGCCTTTACATTGATCGCAGGGCACATAGACATCGGGCAAAAAATGCATTTCCACTTTGATCACCCCATCACCCTGACAGGCCTCACAACGCCCTCCTTTGACGTTAAAACTAAAACGTCCGACATGATAACCACGCTCTCGGGATACAGGAACCCCCGCAAACAATTCACGTATCGGGGTAAATATGTCGGTATAGGTCGCGGGATTAGAGCGCGGAGTACGTCCAATAGGGCTTTGATCAATGTTGATCACTTTATCAAAATGCTCTAGCCCTTTAATTTCTTTGTAGGGTGCGGGTTCGGCGGTAGCGGCACCGTTCAGTTGACACTGAGCGATACGATAAAGGGTGTTATTAATCAATGTTGATTTACCCGATCCGGAAACACCGGTAATGCAACTAAATAAACCGACGGGGAGGGTTAAAGTGACATTTTTCAGATTATGGCCTGTGGCACCGATTAATTTTAATCGCTTTTGGGGATCGGCGATGGCTCGCTGAGTGGGTACCGCAATTTTACGCTTACCACTAAGAAATTGGCCGGTTAAAGAGAGAGGATCCGCTATGATATTAGCAACGGAACCCTGAGCAACTACCTGCCCACCGTGGATCCCGGCGCCGGGGCCGATATCAATTAGGTGATCAGCAGCCCGGATCGCCTCTTCATCATGCTCAACCACAATCACCGTGTTACCTAAATCACGTAGATCAGTTAATGTTTTTAGTAGGCGTTGGTTATCTCGTTGATGTAGCCCGATAGAAGGTTCATCCAGCACGTACATCACGCCAACTAAACCGGCGCCAATTTGGCTGGCGAGTCGAATACGCTGGGCTTCACCGCCGGACAAGCTGTCTGCGGAACGAGAAAGTGATAAATAATTCAACCCCACGTTGACTAAAAATTGCAGGCGATCGATGATTTCTTGTAATACTTTTTCAGCAATCTGTGCCCGTTGGCCGGTTAAGGTCATGTTTTTGAAAAAGGTTAATATCTCTTCAATACTCAACACAGAAAGATCAGGTAGTGTGCACTTGTCGATAAAAACATGACGTGCCTCTTGGCGTAATCGAGTGCCTTCGCAAGATTTACAGCGACGATGACTAATAAATTTAGCTAATTCTGTTCGTACCAGGCTGGATCCCGTTTCTTTATAACGGCGTTCCATATTGTGTAAAACGCCCTCAAATGCATGGCGTTTTAGGGTAATATCACCCCGATCATGGACATACTTAAATTCGATAATTTCTTTACCCGAGCCATACAACAGGATGTTTTTTGTTTTCTCATCTAATTGATCAACAGGGGATTCAATATCAAATTGATAATGATTGGCTAACGAATTCAGCATTTGAAAATAATAAAAATGCCGCCGATCCCAACCACGAATAGCACCATCAGCCAAAGACAATTTGGCATTTTGTATGATTCGAGCCGGATCAAAAAACTGCTGTACACCTAATCCATCACAGCTAGGACAAGCGCCAGCTGGATTATTAAAAGAAAACAAACGCGGCTCGAGTTCACTGATGCTGTAATGGCAAGTCGGGCAAGCAAAATTAGCCGAGAACACTAACTCCTGTTTATTTTTATCCTCCATATCGGCGACTATCGCGCTGCCTCCCGACAAGGTTAATGCGGTTTCAAATGATTCCGCTAGACGTTGAGCCAAATCTGACCGTACTTTAAAACGATCAACTACCGCTTCAATGGTATGTTTTTTTTGCAATGCCAGTTTTGGCGGATCAGTCAGATCGCAAATCTCTCCGTCTATTCGTGCACGAATATACCCCTGAGAGGTTAAATTCTCTAAGATTTTACTGTGTTCACCTTTACGATCTTGCACCAGTGGCGCTAATAACATCAATCGGCGCCCTTCCGGCTGGTTTAATACATTATCAACCATTTGGCTCACCGTTTGTGCCTTTAAGGATAAGTCGTGCACTGGACAACGCGGCTCGCCGATACGGGCAAATAATAAGCGTAAATAATCATGTATTTCAGTAATGGTACCCACGGTAGAGCGTGGATTATGTGAAGTTGATTTTTGTTCGATAGAAATGGCGGGTGACAGACCTTCGATGTGATCGACATCCGGTTTTTCCATTAACGATAAAAATTGGCGCGCATAAGCAGAAAGCGATTCAACATAACGTCGTTGTCCCTCCGCATAGAGGGTATCAAATGCCAATGAAGACTTCCCTGAACCTGATAAGCCAGTGATAACAATCAATTTATCGCGTGGAATAGTCAAATTAATGTTTTTCAGGTTATGCGTACGTGCCCCCCGAACTTCGATATTATTCATGTTAATTTTCCGGTTTTGCCTTTGCCATAAATGGAATGATAAACATGCCACCTTACCAAAAAAAGATACGATCAATGGGCAGCGAGTGAGTATGACATTAAAGAAAAGTAGATGAATGTCTAGGAATTGAAAATAATCGTTTTTTAAAATCAGCTGTAAAATTAGAGCGGTATGCCCTCTTCCTCCTCCTCGGCATGCTAGTGATGAAGCCCAAAAAAAGTCTATTCAGGATAGGCTTACAAGAAGAATATGGGGTTAAAATATTTGATATTTCTTATGACTTCTTTGTTGCAGCTCTTTTAATTCTTCATCCAAAATAGGTCTGGAATTTATTTTTTGATCTAGTAATCCTATCAGGAAATCGCGCTATGTCTCCATAGTTGATTGCCCTGGTTGCAGAAGTTCAGCTTAGCTGTTTGGGGGAGTCGTTCACGTTAATCTGGTGATGGTGAGCCTAAGCTTTCACTAGAAGATGAGTAGGGTTCATTTACCGGTTGTGATAGGAATGCTTCATTTGAAGAGCAGTAATCCCGATGTTGATAATTACGAATACTTTGCTTAGCATTTTCTTCTGTTATCTTGCTAATATCTATCACAGTTAAGCCCTTTTCTGTGGCTTCTGCAAATAGATAGTCATAGATATCTGTCTTACTACCACCCAACACACTGCTGCCTAGATATAAAAGCGCTTTTTCAAAATGTTCATAAAGAACATCAATTTTAATGGCCTGTTTACCATTAGAACTGACTAACCATATACGATCAGATGCAATGATCTCATGTTCAGGAACAGAGATATGCATCTCATTTGGAATAGTGAAACCCCCTGTTACTGATACATGTGGATTAAGTAATCTGTTGTCAATCATCGGTACAACCTCCATGCCTCGAGTATCGATCAAATAGACAAAACCATCTGTTTGTTTCCTACGTAACTTTGCAGTCATTTGCGTTATTTGGATCGAAGCGGGCATTTGAATCAAATGGATAATACTTTTTATCACCCTGTTGGCCATAGTGAAATTGGCCTGCTCCTCCGGGATTCTTACGACCGTATTCAAAACCATCTTGATAACAACTGCTCGCACAAAGAGTTATTCCAGTGGTATGCCTCCTCGGTGTGGCCTGCATCGAATGCGTACATTCCTCCATGTTCAACTAATTCCTGCGGACATTGGATAGCACCGCGAAATGCTCCACTAATATCTGTCCGGTAAAAAGCGCCTTCTATATTGATTTTATAGCCATTATTTTTTACTGCTTGATCAATAACCTCAGGTTTATATTTAGAAAATATTTTTAATTCACTGGCATCATCACGATTCTGCAATTTAATAAGTATGTTCTTAATCTCTTCGTCTATTTTTTCGTATGAGTGTTTAGATTCAGGAATAGCATCATGTTGTTCAATCGCCATAACCAATAAACCATCGTTGTTGCAGCCAAAACCCATAGAAAATCTAAGTTTTTTAAGATGTTCTTTGGCTTCAGCAGTGGTACGAAAATTGAGTGCGTTTCTAAGTCGCTTAACAAGAGTTTGAGGGGAACTCGGTGGAGTTTGTCGAGATTTTTGCATTGCTGTAGCAAGGAGTTCACTAATATTACTGGCCTTTGTAATCTGCATAGGTTGATTTGGTGTTGTTGGCGTTGAATCAGTCAAATCTTGTGTGGATGTTGTTGAAATTGAGGGAGTTGGCATAAAAATCATCCTTAGTAACCAGTTTTTATAATCATGGTATTGATTAATATACCCTTCGCCTTTCAAGCCGCCACGTTGTTGGCTGCGGGGGTTCGCCTCATCAGGTAGTATGTCTACGCTCATCGGCCTCACCCCCTGGCAGCCTTGCCGTAACTCGAAATTCATTGGGTATAAAAGGCTAAAAAATAAAGTTTAGGATAATTTTATGTTTTTAAACTGCTTTGTCGTCTATTTTGCGAGCAAAAATGTTTTATTTATTTGTTTTTAATAGATTAAGTTACCTTAGGGTAATAATTATCGACGCTTTAACAACAGATACCAACTCACCAATAAAAAAAGTAAACTCGGCAACAATGCGCCTATCACGGGAGGCATTTTATATACCAGACTAACCGGTCCAAATATTTGATTGAGGACATAAAACAAAAAGCCAACAGCGATCCCGACCATGACACGTACTCCCATCGTTACTGTGCGCAATGGGCCGAAGATAAATGATAGTGCCACCAGCATCATCACTGCTACTGAAAGCGGTGAAAATATTTTATTCCACATAATCAGTTGGTAACGGAGCGATTCTTGCTTATTTTGTTTTAGATATTGAATGTAATCACGTAATCCACTTATCGGCAGTGAATCTGGATCCACTGACACAATACCCAGTTTGTCGGGTGTAAGGTTAATTTTCCATTCGCCAGTTAACGTTTTTGAGCCGTTAATTTTTTTGGCATCACTGAGATCGGATTCATCTACCTGAGAGAGTTGCCAAACATTATCTTTAAAGGTGGCGGTGGCCGCATAACGTACAGACAATAAACGATTTTCCTGATCAATATGGTAGATATTCACGCCACTTAGCGTGTTGTCATTCAGTATGTGATTGATATACAAAAAATTTTCGCCATCTCTTGCCCATAAACCTGATTGGGTCGTCAGTATGGCGCCTCCGAATATCATCTTAGTACGGTAATCGGAGGCGATCCGCTCGCTGAGTGGAGCAACCCATTCGCCTATAACCATGGTCAATAATACTAACGGGATAGCGGTTTTCATCACTGCACTGGCGATTTGTGTACGGGTGAAACCTGAAGCTTGCATAACGATTAATTCACTGCGTGACGCTAGTGTGCCTAGGCCAAATAAGACACCAAGCAACGCTGCCATCGGAAAAAATATTTCAATATCTTTCGGTACACTCAGTAAAGTATAGATGCCAGCGCCTAGAACCGAGTAACTACCTTCCCCGAGTTTGCGTAGTTGCTCGATAAATTTGATAATACCGGAGAGAGAAACCAACATAAATAATGTCATCAGAATGGTATGTAGAATGTTGCGCCCGATATAACGGTCTAAGACACCAAACATCATCAATTAGCTCCCCTTAAAAAACGGTTAAAAACAACGCGCATGTTACTCATTAGACTATCCCATTTATTGAGTACTATTGCTAAAGCGAGATAAGCACCATTAACCATCCATAACCAAAGCAGCGGATCCAACTTACCTTGAGCGGTACTAGAACGCAGAGAGCTTTGCAGTAAAAAGAAAATGAGATATAGCAATATCGCTGGCAACATGTTTAAGGTACGACTTTGACGTGGATTCACTACGCTAAGCGGTACCGCGAGTAATGCCATAATGATCACGCTGGTAATCAGTGTTAAGCGCCAATGAAACTCTGATCGTGCGTCAGGATGGCTGGAATGCCACAAACTGCGGATAGACATCTGTTCAGAGGTATTAGTGTTTTGTGTTATCGATTGGGGGTTAATGGTCACTTGATAGTTTTTAAAATCGGTGATGCGAAAATCACGTAAAAGTGCTGTCCCCTCATAACGTGTGCCTTTATCGAGGGTAACTATTTGAGAGCCGTCGGGACGTTCAGCAATATAGCCATTTTCGGCGATCACAATAGAGGGGCGCCGAGAGCCATCTGGCTGTAATTGCGCTAAAAAGATGTGATCAAATTTTTTACCATCGACAGCGCCAACAAAAAGTACCGTCTTTCCATCCATCGAGGACTGAAATTGTCCTTCGATTAATGCAGCGAGCGTCGGATTAGCGCGGAAGTCATTCAGTATTTTTCCCTGATATGTTACAGACCATGGCATAAACCAAAGTGTATTGATTGCGGCTAATGCCGCTGTCCCCATCGCTAAGATTAACGCCACTAGGATCAAGGAGTTTTGACTAAAACCACAAGCATGCATAACGGTGATTTCCCTTTCCGTATGCATTTTTCCGTAGGTGATGAGTAGACCAAGAAATAAACTTAAAGGCAGCACCAGTTGCGCCATTTCCGGTAAGCCTAATCCTAAAAAAGATAAAATCAAATGGGTTGGAATTTCACCGTTAACGGTCTCACTGAGTATGGCAATCAGTTTTTGACTAATAAAGATCAACAGTAGAATAAATAGGATAGCCATTTGGCTTTTAAACGTTTTTTTTATTATGTATTTAGTTATTATCACGCTAATTATACCTATGAAAACTTGTCTTTTGGCTGAAAAATCGATAACTTGTTCGTTAGTCTGCCATTTGTCTTAATAATATGGCAATCTTAACGGCCAAAATAGTGTTAAAGCATTTATACCCACCAGTCCTTGGAGTTGCCGCTGGGCGGCCAGGGCGTGAGACCGATGAGCGTAGAAATACTACGCGATTCGGGCGAATCCCCGCAGCCAACAACGCGGCAGCTTCAAAGGCGAAGGGTATATACCCTTCTAGCGAAAACTTGAAGGACTGTGAGTACAGTGGTGCTATTGAAAATATAACTAAGGGGGATAAGATGGAATTCAATGTAATAAACGCTAGCTTAGAAAAACAAAACAGCGACTGTATTGTGGTCGGTTTTTTTCGATCTAGTGATTTATCTTCAGTCGCAAAGAAGTTAAACCCAGTGAGTATTGATTATATTAATACTTTACTAAAACGCTGGGAGTTTAAGGGCAAAATAGGGCAGACGCTATTGTTACATCCAGTACCCAATCTACTCCCTAGATGTATTTTATTAATGGGTTGTAGCAAAGCTTCTGAGTTTGATGAACACCGTTATAAGCAAGTGATGAAAAAAGCCATTACTACACTTGAAGATAACGGTTTGAAAGAAGCGATTTGTTTGCTCACTCAATTGGATGTTAAAAGTCTTTCTTCTTGCCAGAAAGCAAACCATCAAAAAACAGATTACTTGAATGATATCGACTGGAAAATACGTCAGGCAGTCATCTCAATCCAAGAAACACTTTATCTCTTCGAACCGTTAAAAACGAAAAAAACGCCTCCCTGTAAATTAGAAAAAATACTGTTTCAAGTAGAAAAAAACAGTGAATTAGCTAATGCCGAAATTGCGCTCCAGCAGGGTCTAGCGATAGCGGCAGGGATTAAAGCGACAAAAGATATTGCCAATCAGCCGCCCAATATCTGTAATGCAGAATATCTGCATACACAGGCGTGCGAACTGGCTAAAAAGCACAGTGCTAACATGACCGTCGAGGCCATTGGCGAAGAAGAGATGACAAAACTCGGTATGAATGCTTATTTAGCCGTCGGGCGGGGCTCAAAAAATGAATCCTTGATGTCGATCATTAAATATAAAGGCAATCATTCAGACCAAAATGCAAAGCCCATTGTGCTGGTGGGTAAAGGGATCACTTTTGATTCAGGGGGCATTTCTCTTAAACCAGCCGCAAGCATGGATCAGATGAAATATGATATGTGTGGTGCTGCAACCGTGTACGGTGTTATGTGCGCGCTAGCACAATTGAAATTACCACTTAATGTCATCGGTGTGTTGGCGGGCTGTGAGAATATGCCAAGTAGCAAAGCCTATCGCCCAGGCGACATAATAACCACCATGTCAGGTCAAACGGTAGAAGTAATCAATACGGATGCCGAAGGTCGTATGGTACTCTGTGATGCGTTAACTTATGTGGAGCGTTTTGATCCAGAATTAGTGATCGATATTGCTACCTTGACCGGGGCTTGTGTTACTGCTTTAGGTAATCATATCTCGGGGCTGATGGCTAACCATGATGCGTTGGCTGAGGAGTTAATGACAGCCTCTGAGCAAGCCGGTGATCGCGCGTGGCGTTTACCATTGACGGATGAATACACTAAACAGCTTGATTCTAATTTTGCTGATATGGCAAATATTGGCGGGCATACTGCTGGTGGGGCTATCACCGCAGGCTGTTTCTTATCTCGTTTTACCACTAAATATCACTGGGCTCATTTGGATATCGCCGGTACTGCTTTGCCTTCAGGCAAAGAAAAAGGCGCCACTGGCCGCCCCGTTGCATTGTTGACACAGTTTTTACTCAATCGTATTTCCAAGCAACAAAGTAATACTAAACATTAATTGTTAACGCCTATACCCTTCGCCTTTGAAGTTGCCGCTATAGGCGGCTAGGGTGTGAGACCGATGAGCGTAGACAACTACCTGATGAGGCGAACACCAGCAGCCAACAACGCGGCAACTTCAAAGGCGAAGGGTATATCCGTTCGAGCCTACTCCTGTAGACATTATGAAAAACGTGACTTTCTATCTATTCGAACAGATCGAACAAAAAAAGTTAATTGAGCCATATCAACTGACTAAGGCCAATATACCCACAGTCCTTGAAGTTGCCTTCGGCTGCCAGAGTGTGAGGCCGATGAGCGTAGACATACTACCTGATGAGGCGAACACTCGCAGCCAACAACGCGGCGGCTTCAAAGGCGAAGGGTATAACGCTAATAATGAGTTGAACAGATACGAAGCCTTGGCTTGTGAGTTAGCGGCAAAATATTGGCGATTAGGTAAGCGGGTTTTGATTGCGTGCGAGAGTCTGCAACAAGCTGAGCGGCTAGATGAAGCATTATGGCAACGCTCTCCCGAACAATTTGTGCCGCATAATTTGGCCGGTGAAGGGCCTAAACAAGGTGCGCCCATTGAATTAGCCTGGCCAGAGCGGCGAGGCAGTTCACCGCGCCATCTGCTGATTAATTTGCTGCCCCAGCTTGCCGATTTTGTCACCGTTTTTCAAGAAGTGATAGACTTTGTGCCCTACGAAGAACATTTAAAACAGTTGGCACGTGAGCGATACAAGTCTTATCGCCGTGTCGGCTTCCACTTGAGTACAGCAACGCTGCCAACCTAACTGAATAAAAAAAACATGGAAAAAAGCGATCACTCCCTCGATACGATTTATAACCCGCAAAAAATTGAGCAACCGCTCTATCAACACTGGGAGAAACAAGGTTATTTCAAAGCTAGTGATGATAAGAGTCAAGAAAGCTTCTGTATTATGATCCCGCCGCCGAATGTCACCGGCAGTTTGCATATGGGGCACGCTTTCCAGCAAACCATTATGGATATTCTTATTCGCTACCAACGTATGCAAGGTAAAAATACGTTATGGCAGGTGGGCACTGATCATGCGGGGATCGCGACACAAATGGTGGTAGAGCGTAAAATCACGGCGGAAGAAGGTAAAACCCGCCATGATTATGGTCGTGAAGCTTTCATTGATAAAATTTGGCAATGGAAAGCCGCATCTGGTGACACCATTACTCACCAAATGCGGCGTCTGGGCAATTCGGTTGATTGGCAGCGTGAGCGTTTCACGCTGGATGAGGGATTGTCAAATGCAGTGACAGAAGTGTTTATCCGTCTTTATAAAGAGGATCTTATTTACCGTGGTAAACGCTTGGTGAATTGGGATCCAAAACTGCGTACTGCAATTTCTGATCTGGAAGTCGAAAACCGTGCATGCAAGGGCGCTTTGTGGCATTTGCGTTATCCGTTAGCTGATGGTGTGCACACCATTGAGGGCAAGGATCACCTGGTGGTTGCAACCACCCGGCCTGAAACGCTATTGGGCGATACCGCGGTGGCGGTGAATCCTCAAGATCCCCGTTACCGCGATCTCATCGGTAAAATGATTATTTTGCCGCTGACAGGTCGTCGTATCCCGATTATCGCGGATGAACATGCTGACATGGAAAAAGGCACCGGCTGTGTAAAAATCACGCCTGCCCATGATTTTAACGATTATGCCGTCGGTAAACGGCATAAGCTGCCGATGATTAATGTACTGACGTTGGATGCCACTATCCGCGATCAGGCAGAAGTTTTTGATACGTATGGCGAAAGGAGCCAGCAGTATAGCGACGCGATCCCAGTGCAATTTCAAGGGCTGGAACGTTTTAGTGCCCGTAAAGCGGTGGTCGCTGAATTGCAAAAATTGGGTTTATTGGCCGAAATTAAAGCGCATGATCTCACCGTGCCTTATGGCGACCGCGGCGGAGTGGTTATTGAACCGCTGCTGACCGATCAATGGTATGTTCGTACTGCTCCGCTGGCAAAAGCGGCGATTGCCGCGGTAGAAAACGGTGAGATCCAGTTCGTTCCGAAACAATATGAAAATATGTATTATTCTTGGATGCACGATATTCAGGATTGGTGCATCTCACGTCAATTGTGGTGGGGTCATAGGATCCCGGTTTGGTATGATCCACATGGCAAGGTTTATGTGGGGCGCGATGAAACAGCTGTACGATTGGAGTATCAACTGACGGATGATGTGCCATTACGTCAAGATGACGATGTTCTTGATACCTGGTTTTCTTCTGGATTATGGACTTTTTCCACCCTTGGCTGGCCAGAGCAAACGGCTGATCTGAAAATGTTTCACCCCACGACTGTAATGGTCAGCGGCTTTGATATTATTTTTTTCTGGATCGCCCGCATGATCATGCTAACGCTGCATTTCATTAAAGATGACAGCGGTAAAGCACAGGTGCCGTTTAAAACAGTCTATATGACCGGGTTGATCCGTGATGATGAAGGACAGAAAATGTCCAAATCTAAAGGAAATGTGCTGGATCCTTTAGATATGATTGATGGTATTTCGCTAGCCGATTTGCTGGCAAAGCGCACTGATAACATGATGCAGCCACAATTAGCGGAAAAAATACGCAAACGTACTGAAAAACAGTTTCCTCAGGGTATCGAGCCTCATGGCACCGATGCCCTCCGTTTCACGCTCGCCGCGCTGGCCTCTACTGGGCGTGATATTAATTGGGATATGAAACGCCTGGCTGGATATCGTAACTTCTGTAATAAATTATGGAACGCCAGTCGCTTTGTCTTGATGAATACCGAGGGAAAAGATTGCGGTCAACAGGCTGATCAGCTTATGCCGCTATCGCTTGCCGATCGCTGGATCCTGTCTGAATTCAATCAAACGGTGAAAAGCTACCGTAACGCAATAGATACCTATCGTTTCGATTTAGCGGCGACGATTTTATACGAATTTACCTGGGATCAATTTTGTGATTGGTATCTCGAGTTAACTAAACCGGTTATCAATAGCGGCTCAGAGAGTGAAAAACGCAGCACCCGTCATACGTTAATTAGCGTATTAGAAGCGTTATTACGCTTAGCTCACCCGATTATTCCTTATATTACCGAAACCCTTTGGCAACGGGTAAAAACGTTAAAAGGTCTCGGTAGTGACAGTATTATGTTACAGCCTTTTCCCCACTTTAATGCCCATCAGGTCGATCAAACCGCGTTAAAGGATATGGCGTGGATCAAACAATTGGTCACTGCGGTGCGTAATATTCGTGCTGAAATGAACATCGCTCTGGGCAAACCCTTGTCATTGTTATTACGTGGAGCTAGCCCCGATGTCCATCGTCGAGTGACGGAAAACCAGCCCGTTATCCAGTCACTCGGTCGTTTGAATGCGATTACTTTTTTGATAGATGAAGATAACTCGCCGATTTCGGTAATAAAATTGGTAGAAGGAGCCGAAATTTTGATCCCGATGCGTGGATTTCTCGATAAAACCAGTGAGCTGGATCGCCTGGCGAAAGAGATGATCAAACTTGATCTTGAGATTGAACGCATTGAAGTAAAGTTGGCTAACGAAGATTTTATCGCGCGCGCCCCCCAAGCAGTGGTGAGTAAAGAGCGTGAAAGACTCGCCGCCTGTATACAAGATAAAGAAAAATTGCTAGCACAACAAACGATGATTGCGGAACTGTAGTTAACAAAACTATGTTGCTCCTGCCCCGGCAAGGCCAAACATCGCGGTGTTGGGTGATGTCCATCTGACTATGCGATGTTGAGGCTCACTATGCCACATCACACCATAGGGCACCCGCTGGCCGGATTGCCATACAGGTGATGCAGTAACATGCCATCTACCAGTATTGGCTGAAAGACAAATTCAACGACCTAAAAAAACTCGCAACCCGTTGATTAGACCTCTTTGGAAACCGTAGTTCGTTATGCGGAGTCAAGGCACCCGGCGCACAGCAACCTTCGTTAACATAAAGTACATGAGGATTGCGCGCACCGGACAACGCAGGATCCGTATCACGCAGTAGGTTTCCGAAGAGATCTATTGAATACGCGCTCCAAAATGAGTGTCGTGCTCTGAAATTTCATATATCTTCAAGCTGGATATTACGCGTTTCGCGAGCAAACAGATAAACGATAGAACCGATAAAAAAAATAAACGCGAATATCAGGAAGGGGACTAACACTACATCTTCAGACAGCTTTTCGCTACCGATGATAGCACCTAAAAAAATCGGGCCAATAATTTTAGCGGTGGCACCTACTCCATAACCCAGACCAAGACAGGTCGAGCGGATATGATTAGGGAACATTTCTCCACCAAATACATTGATAATACTAAATGCGCCATCGCCAAACATCATAGCTATAAAGATCCCAACAAAGAAAATCCAGCCCGAAGAGGCAATATTCAGACTGAAAAAATGCATGATTGTCGTGATCTGCATAGAGAGCGCGGCAATCGTACATCCTAGAGCACCAATCAAACCGCAGACAAAGAGTGTCCAACGTCTCCCAAGATAATCGGAGACCCATGCCGACAGTAATCGACCGACTAAGTCTCCTAAAGAAAGTATCATGAATAAATTCGCAACCATATGAACACTAAAGTGGAAGGATTTATTTAGTAATACCTGTCCCCATGACTGAATAACGAAACTCCCGAAGATAAAACAAAATGAACCAATAGCAACAATAGTAAGTTGTTTTGGATAGTCCTTGATAATTTTTAGATAAGACGGTTTGGGAGTGGATACATATTCAGGTAAATGCCCCACTTTAGTTACCGGAATATTCATCGCCCAAGCATAGGCTTCGCGGGCATTCTGAAAACGTCCTTTTGATACTAAATATCGCGGTGATTCTGGGATAAATTTTGTCCAAGCCAGCAAGACAACTGGAATACAACCAATCATCAAAAGGCCGCGCCAGCCAAGCGGTTCAGCGAGATAAAGTGTTGTGAGGGATCCAAGAAATAGCCCTAATGGTATGAACGCTGAAGTAAGACCAGCAAATAGACCTCGCTTTTTAGATGGTACAAATTCTTGCACATAAGGCACAGAAGTAACATTAAGCCCGCCAACCGCGATGCCAACGCAAATGCGCATGATCGACAAAAAGACCCAGCCATTTGCAGGCGTTAAGGCAGACAGTCCAGTAAATATAACAAGCATCAAAATACATGAGATAAATGACTTTTTTCGACCATATTTATCAGCGAGCCAACCCCAAGCAATTGCGCCAATGACGGTTCCAAGTCCCGCTCCTGCGAGGATAAAACCAGACTGTATTGCGTTCAATGACCACTGTTGGTCTTGCATCAGCAAGGTAATGACAAAACCGACCAAAAACAAATCAAAGAATTCGAGAATATTTCCCATAATGACCATGCATATCAAGGATTTTTGATTTTTTGTTAGAGGGGCTAAATCGAGTTGTTGTATAGATGTGATATCTATTTTTACTGATTGCATATAGCTGACTCCATATAATATAGATATTAGACTTCTTCGGAAACCTACTGCGTGACGCGAATCCTGCGTTGCCCGGTGCGCGCAATCCTCATGTACTTCATGTTAACGAAGGTTGCTGTGCGCCGGGCGTCCTGACTCCGCATAACGAACTACGGTTTCCAAAGAGATCTATTATGTCACGATGACATATACGGTTCGCCTTTAAAGCCGCCGTGTTGTTGGCTGCGCGCCCTCATGGTATGTCTACGCTCATCGGTCGGTCGGCCTAGCAGCCGAAGGCAACTTCAAAGGCGAACGGTATACAACTGGTTACGGGTTTTTTAACAGTTTGCGCGAAATTCTCCGACCATAGCTAGCGAGCGTTAGCGAGTTAGTTTGGTGGGAGATGGATAGCGTAGCGGGCAACGCCCACTAATCACTTTGGTTTGTTTTGATTCTGGATGTAGTCTTTCAGAATGCCATAGTCAAACCAGTTTAATTTGATTTAAGTGTTGTCGTCGCTTGCCGTACTATTTGTACTGTCTGCGCTCCTCCGCCTTGAATCAAATTAAACTGGTTTGACTATAAGAGGTGCGCCATCTGCGGTTATCAAGCAGTAAGCCCTCGACCATACATTAAAATGAGTATATTCTGCGGCGTTGTATATTTCATGTCATGGCAACCCAAAATGAAAAAAGAAGACCTAGCTGATGACCTAATAGCCAATGCCGTCTCTCTGGGCTATTCGCCTCAATGCCACATTTAGCTGATAAGGGCTGCGTGTACCCACAAGCCCAGGCGAGTCAATGTACTTGCTTTAGAATGCGGCCTACGGGTTGCAGAAGCTCAATCCAGAGCGGCGTAGCCGCGTTTGGGGGGAGTCGTTCACGCTAATGCCAGCAATGGTTTGCACAAAGATGAGAGAGCATAAAAAAGTGTGGAGCAATCCTATCCCGCTAATCCAGTGTTTTCATCGGTGTTTTCATCGGTCTTTTCTCCGATATGCCCATCGATTTTTAGATCCGAATACTAGGCATCTGGAGATGCATTAAAATAGTGTCAGTGATTCTATCGTCAATTGGGAATGATTTAGATAATTGCCCTACACTTTTTTATGCTCTCCTACTTCAAATCATCCGCATAGAGGGTGAGTGCCAGCAGCCAACGCCGCCTTAACTTGAAAGGCTAAGAGTATAGACGACTCATTAAAAGAGGTTATGATGTTTCAAGATCTAATTCGGAGTGAATTAAACGAGGCGGCTAAAACCTTAGCCAATTTTTTAACGGATGACACTACTATTGATAACATTGAAAAAGCCGCTATATTACTCGCCAATTCATTTAAAGCCGGAGGAAAAGTGTTATCTTGTGGCAACGGTGGGTCACATTGTGATGCCATGCATTTTGCCGAAGAGTTGACTGGCCGTTATCGTGAAGATCGCCCTGGTTATCCGGCGATGGCTATTGCCGATATCAGCCATTTTTCCTGTGTGAGTAACGATTTTGGTTATGAGCATGTTTTTTCGCGCTACGTTGAAGCAGTGGGGAAGGCAGGGGATGTATTATTAGCGATTTCAACCTCGGGCAATTCTAAAAATATCATTCAGGCTATTGAAGCTGCTCATGAAAAAAAGATGAAGGTGATCACTTTAACCGGTAAGGATGGTGGTCAGATGACGAATAGGAAGCAACTCGAAGATATTGAAATTCGAGTACCCCACTCAGGCTATGCTGATCGTATTCAAGAAATTCATATCAAGATCATTCATATTTTGATCCTGCTAATTGAAAAAGAAATGGCTAGATAAAACAAATAGCGGTTAACTGAGTTAAAATATTATTTAATCATCGTTTAAATCAGGCTGCTTGCAAAACTGTAGTTAGTGCCACGCATAAGCAGTCTATTTATGTGTACATCTCAATGGAACTGATAACATCGAACAAACCTTATGATTAAAATAAAAAAAGGGCTTGATTTACCCATCGCCGGAAAACCCGCGCAGATCATACAGGATGGGTCGGTTATTCATCATGTGGCGCTGCTGGCTGAAGACTATGTCGGTATGCGTCCTTCCCTACTTGTGCAACAAGGTGACTGGGTTAAAAAAGGCCAAGCATTATTCGAAGACAAGAAAAATCCGGGGGTGTTGTTTACCGCCCCTGCCAGTGGGCAAATCAGTGCGATTAATCGTGGTGAGCGTCGGGTATTACAATCGGTGGTGATCAAAATAGCGGGTGATGAACAAATTCACTTCGATCATTACGATGCTAATGATTTACAGCAACTCAGTTATCAACAAGTACAGACTCAGCTGCTTGCCTCAGGATTGTGGACGGCATTACGTACCCGGCCTTTTAGTCGCTCGCCTAAACCCAACACTCAGCCTCGTGCCATTTTTGTTACGGCAATGGACACCCAGCCGTTAGCGGCAGATCCGCAGATCATTGTAAAGCATGAAATGGAAGCGCTTTTCAGCATGGGTTAACTGTGTTGACTCGTCGTTTAACTGAAGGCAAAGTTCATGTCTGTCATGCTGCTGGTTTCACACCGGCTCCTTGCGACAATACTGCGATCACCTACAACAGGTTTTCAGGTCCTCATCCGGCAGGCTTGCTTGCTGGCCCACAGGTGAGTGATCCCATGTTGCTACGAACCCGTTTAGGCGCGAGTTTAACCGAATTCACTGCGGGTAAATTAAAGCTGGGCGACAATCGCGTGATCTCAGGCTCGGTATTGAGTGGTCGCACATCATCTGCCCCTTGTGATTATCTTGGCCGTTTTCATCAACAAGTCTCGGTATTACTTGAAGGAAGGGATAAAGAGCTTTTTGGCTGGATCATGCCTGGTCGTGACAAATTTTCGTTGACTCGCACTACCCTCGGCCATTTTTGTAAAAATAAATTATTTTCTTTTTCAACCAATATGAATGGAGGTAAGCGCGCCATGGTGCCGATTGGCAACTATGAACGGATCATGCCGCTAGATATTTTAGCCACCCATTTATTGCGTGATCTCCTCGCAGGTGATACCGATAGGCGCTCAAGCTTTGGGGTGTTTGGAATTGGATGAAGAAGATTTGGCATTATGCACCTTTGTCTGTCCTGGGAAATATGAATACGCGCCATTATTACGTGCCATATTGACCCAAATTGAGTTGGAAGGATAACTGATGGGTCTGAAAAATTTTTTTGAAAAAATAGAGCCTCACTTTGAAGCGGGTGGCAAGTTAGAAAAGTATTACCCGTTGTATGAAGCGGTGGCGACTATTTTTTATACGCAAGGAAAGGTGACATCAGGTGCTTCTCATGTCCGTGATGCGATTGATCTTAAACGGATGATGATTTTGGTCTGGCTGTCGGTTTTTCCTGCAATGTTTTGGGGTATGTATAATATTGGTCAGCAGGCCATCCCCGCTTTACATCATCTTTACACTGGGGCAGAGCTGCAACAGGTTCTCGCCGGGGATTGGCATTACCGTTTAGCACAATAGTTAGGTGCATCACTGGCGGAAAAGGCTGATTGGATCAGCAAAATGATCTTGGGTGCGACTTATTTTGTGCCAATTTATGCTGTGGTGTTTATCGTCGGCGGATGCTGGGAAGTGCTTTTTTCAGTGATTCGTAAGCATGAAATCAATGAAGGTTTTTTTGTCACCTCGGTGCTTTTTGCGCTGATCCTGCCGCCCAATTTACCGCTGTGGCAAGCGGCGCTCGGTATTTCGTTTAGCGTGGTGATCGGCAAAGAAATTTTTGGTGGCACCGGGCGTAATTTTGTTAACCCGGCATTAGCCGGCCGCGCTTTCTTATTTTTTGCTTATCCTGCGCAAATCTCAGGTGATTTGGTGTGGAATGCCGCTGATGGTTTTTCCGGTGCGACGCCGCTTTCGCAATGGAGTATGAATGGAGGTCAAAATTTAATCAACACAGTGAGCGGACAACCCATTAGTTGGTTGGATGCTTTTTTAGGCAATATTCCAGGCTCTGTTGGTGAAGTCTCGACGCTACCGGTAATTGTCAATGTAGTTGTCGCCCAGGATGTAAAATCCTAGGCTGCTTTTTTGGCGTCTGGTTTCACCTTTTTTTCTCTGGATTTTTGTGGATTTAAATGGACTTCTTTCACATACGGCCACTGACGGATTTGACCTGCCCAGCGTGTAGGGTTTGCAGCGCGTGCCTTTTCATACACTGTGTTACGCTGAGCTAATAGGGCTTTATCAAGGCCTGCATGTCTTTGTGCAGGTGTGACAAATTCAATGGCACTGTGGCGATGCTCTTGATTATACCAGTGCACCACGTGTTCGACCCATGCGCGGGCGTCTTGAAAGTGGATTCGGAGGCGAAATAGAGCCCTTCATCAGCCAACATCGGCACAATTTGACTCGGGGGTAAATGAGCAAATTTGGCCGAAGAGGTTATTTCCAGTAGCTTAGCCCGCTCACAGGGTGAGAGTTTGTGGGGCGGCGGCGCTGTTCGGCGCGTTCGGCCATCCACTTGCTCGATAGCTTTCTGCCAGCGCTGTAGGGTTCGCGTGCTTAGCCCAATCAGGAGACAAGCCTGTTGTTGCCGCGCTCCGGCCTGCGTTGATTCAGTAATCCACATCATAATAGACTGGCGCTGTTCGGGAATAATCATTTTTCCTCTTACTGCGTTGTGTTCGCTTCGGGTCACAAAAATCCGCGCGCCATTGCTTCAGGTGATGAACAAAAATACCCTGCCCCCTGCACCAAGAGGCGAGTTCACTTTCTGCTAAACAACTTCTTAGCTTCCTCGGCGGCACGTTAAGTTCATCCGCAATGGCTTTCATTGTACGCCCATTCCGATGATAAACCTTACACAGCGCCTGCTCTTTAAACTCTTCCGAATACGTCGGTTTTTCCATGATTATATCGCCTCTTTATTAGTTCCCATTAACGAAAATTAGAGGCGACAACTAGACTGACACTGGGGGATTACTCGCGTTACGTTTTCGTTTAGGGTTGCCTGTTTTTAAATATGAACAATAACGCATTAGCCTGTTAGAAATCTCTTGTGCTCGCTGATAATTTAGACTTCTTGCAAAACCGTAGTTCGTTATATGAAGTCAAGGCGCACGGCGCACAGCAACCTTCGTTGACACAAGTACATGAGGATTGCGAGCACCGCGCAACACAGAATTCACACCACGCAGTAGGTTTTGCAGGAATTCTATTTTTTACTTACGTCTCCACGTGGTACCTTGTGGCCCATCTTCTAATGTAATTTTCATTTCATTCAGCTGATGCCTTGCTTCATCTGCTAGCACCCAATTTTTTTGCTGGCGGGCAGTATTACGCTGTTCAATCAAGGCTTCAATTTTAGCGATTTCAGTATCTTTAGCGATTTCGCTATGATTGACAGCTTGCAGAAAATGCTCAGGCTTTTGCGTCAATAAGCCAAGAACTTGCGCCATTGATCGCAAGGTTGCCGCTAAACCACTTGCAGCAGCGTTATCTTCTGTTTTCAGTCGATTAACTTCACGTGCGATATCAAACAACACAGCACAAGCCTCTGGTGTATTAAAATCATCATCCATTGCATCACGGAAACGTTTTTCAAAATTTTCTCCCGCCGCAGCAGCGCTAGCCGTCTCATCGGTGCCTCGTAAAGCAATATACAAACGTTCAAGAGCAATACGTGATTGCCGTAGATTTTCTTCACTGTAATCAAGTTGGCTGCGATAATGAGCAGACATAAGGAAGTAGCGCACCGTTTCCGCATCATAGTGATCGAGGAGATCGCGAATAGTAAAAAAATTATTTAGCGATTTCGACATTTTATTCTTTTCAACCATCACCATTCCGGTGTGCATCCAATAATTGACATAAGGATCACCGTGGGCACAAGTTGATTGAGCGATTTCATTTTCATGATGGGGAAACAATAAATCGGAGCCACCGCCATGGATATCAAAATGTCGGCCTAATTGTTTAGCATTCATCGCTGAACATTCTATATGCCACCCTGGCCGCCCCGCTCCCCAAGGCGAATCCCAGCTCGGATCGCCTGGCAAAGCGCGTTTCCACAACACAAAATCCATTGGATCTTCTTTACCATCAGCGATCGCGACTCGTGCACCTGCTTGTAAATTCTCTAGATTTTGCCGAGAAAGCAATCCATAATTCGGCGCACTTTTCACCGCAAAAACCACATCACCATCTGCGGCAATGTAGGCATGTTTTCCTTCAATCAATTTTTTAATCAGCGCAATAATTTCTGTAATGTGAGCAGTGGCTTGAGGCTCCTCATTCGGGCGTAATATGTTCAACGCATCAAAATCACGATACATTTCTATCATCATGCGTTCGGTCAATTGTTGACAGGTTTCATTATTTTCTGCTGCCCTTTTGATTATTTTGTCATCAATATCAGTGATATTGCGAACATAGGTTAAATCGTAATCCAAATAACGCAGATAACGCACAATAACATCGAAAGCGACGAAAGTACGTCCATGGCCAATATGACACAAGTCATAGACAGTAATACCGCACACATACATGCCTATTTTTCCTGCATCAATAGGCCGAAATATTTCTTTTTGGCGGCTCAGAGTATTAAAAATTTTTAGCATGATAATATTCCGTGGTTTTTCTATCCCATTTGATGGCTGCACAGTGGCCTGTATACCCACAGCTAACAACGCGGCGGCTTCAAAGGCGAAGGCAAGGGGTATTACCCGATTCAGGAAGATCACATAAGCACTACGATAAAAAAGTAAAAAGCCAGCATAAGGCTGGCTTTTTATTTGATCAACACATTAATGTAGAAAAAGTGTTAAGCGCCTTCCACCACAACGACACTTAATTTAGCAGTGACTTCTCGGTGTATATTGCAGTGAATTTCATGTTCACCTAAGGTACGTAAACCCCCTTTAGGTAAATTAATTTCTTTCTTGTCCAGATCAATCCCGGCTTCTTTTACTGCGGCAATGATGTCGCTACTACTGATAGAGCCAAACAATTTACCTTCATTGCCTGCTTTCGCAAACAGAGTAACCGTTTGTAATTCGTTAATTTTGATTGCACGAACTTCAGAGGCTTTCAAGATCTCATCCGCTTGTTTTTGACGTGCACTCAGATTTTCTTTAAGTAACTCAATATTTCTCTTATTTGCTGGCTCAGCTTTGTTTTGCGGAAATAAAAAATTACGTGCATAACCCGCCGCTACATCGACGATATCACCCAGCTTTCCTAACTTTTCTACTTTTTCAAGCAAAATAACGCGCATGACTTTATCCTCTCAATGTCATTAATGAACAGTAGCCGATTACTGATTAGCATCAGTGTATGGCAACAAAGACAAGTAGCGCGCACGCTTGATAGCACGAGCAAGCTGACGTTGGTATTTAGCACAAGTACCAGTGATGCGGCTCGGCACAATTTTACCACTTTCAGTGATGTAATTTTTTAATGTAACAATATCTTTATAATCAATTTCTAGTGTGCCTTCCGCGGTGAAGCGGCAAAATTTGCGACGACGAAAATAAGGTGCCATTTGGCTAATCTCCAGAATCTATTAATTCAATTTTCTCGGCATGTAGAACCAACTTATTTAGCCCATTACGCCCTTGGTGGCAACTAATAAAGCCTTGTACGGTCAACAGACTGCCGACTGTTATACTGTGAGTTAATGTTTGTAACTGATGTCCGCTGACAACAACGGGCATATGACACCAGGTTGTTCGAGCCAATCCGGCTTCTTGTTGCGACGAACGGTGCTCGAGTACAAATTGACAGTGTGGAATACCAGAAGGGCTGACCTTGCATATAGGTGTTTTGCGTACACTGCCAGAAAGTGTCATCTGATTCATTGTCATCACAGCGATTATTCTTCAGTATCTCCAGTATCACTACTATTCTCTGGAACAAACTCAACCCGATCCCGACGTTCATCTTTTGCTTTCACCATGGGTGATGCTTCAGTTACCGCACCCTTGGAACGCATAACCAGGCTACGGAGAACAGCTTCACTGAAGCGGAACGATTTTTCCAGTTCATCTATCGCTTCTTGAGCTGCTTCCACATTAAACAAAACATAGTGTGCTTTGTGTAGTTTGTTAATGGGATAAGCGAGTTGACGGCGCCCCCAGTCTTCTAGTCGATGAATCTGCCCATTCGCATTTGTGATAATCTGACTGTAACGTTCTATCATGTCAGGAACCTGTTCACTTTGATCAGGATGAACCATAAAAACGATTTCGTAATGACGCATTGCATTGCTCCTCACGGATTATTCAGCCTCCTGATACAGAGCCAACCGCAGCCCATGGAGGCAAGGAACTTGTTTTTGTACGGCTGAAAAATAACAGACGGCTAGGTACTTGGCTAAACCAGTAAATATTGGCCTTTGGTCTAGTGTTGTCTCATGCCTTATATCGTGTAAATAAAAGCACCTGCGCTTTTTCACCCATTTTCCATCCATTGAGCGTAGCTCAGAGAAGATTTCGAATAGGCTCTATCCCCTTCGCCTTTGAAGCCGCCGTGTTGTTGGCGCGGATGTTCGCCGAATCACGTAGTTGTCTACGCTCATCGGTCTCACGCTCATGGCAGCCGAAGGCAACTTCAAAGGGGAAGGGGATAAAACACAGTATCCACGATTCATCGTTAATTTAACTATTGCATCAGATTGATTTGTTTCGCTAAATTAGATTTATGACGTGCCGCTTTATTTTTATGAATCAAACCTTTGCAGGATTTACGATCAATGACTGGCTGCATTTCATTAAATGCTTTTTGTGCTTTATCTTTATCACCAGTACTGATAGCCTGATACACTTTTTTAATAAAGGTACGCACCATAGAGCGGCAACTAGCGTTATGCTGACGGCGTTTTTCAGACTGCTTAGCGCGCTTCTTAGCTGATTTAATATTAGCCAAGGTTCAACTCCCAAATTATATTCTGTTGAGGATAATTTAAAGGCAGAAAAAATATTTTTTTAGCCTTCATTTATCAGTGAATTTATGCAAACCAACATGCAAACAAACAGGCCAGTAATGGCAGCACTTGCTGCTTTACAGTATTGGAGCGCGATTCTATCAGTTTCATCTAATGGAATACAGTCTTCCACAAGAAAATTCTACAGAGGCGGAGCTAGCAAGGTATAATGCGCAGATTCACTTTATTTTTCTCCTCTATACCCGTAGCCAAAATCAAAGGCAAAGGGTATATGGATGTTTTGAGCTAGCTATCATGGAGCTAATTCGCGGTATACACAATATCCGAGCCCATCACTATGGTTGTGTACTCACTATTGGTAACTTTGATGGTGTTCATCTTGGGCATAAAGCATTACTTAGACAATTAAAACATGAAGGCCAGCGTTTAAAAGCGCCCGTCATGGTCATGATATTTGAACCGCAACCATTAGAATTATTCGCGCCCGAAAAAGCGCCAACACGTCTCACACGTTTACGCGATAAAATCAAATATTTAGCGCAAATCGGAGTCGATTATCTATTGTGTGTTAGATTTACGCTTCCTTTCGCGACCCTAACTGCCCATGAATTTATTACTCAATTATTGGTAAAAAAATTAAAAATAAAATTCTTGACTGTTGGTGATGATTTTCATTTTGGCTCTGATCGTCTAGGCGATATAAAATTATTGCAGCAAGCAGGTACTGAATTTGGTTTTGATGTCGTCAATACCGGCAGTTTTTGCAATAGTGGTTCACGCATCAGCAGTACCGCTATCCGTCAAGCATTACAAAACGATGATCTTGTTTTAGCAGAAGATTTACTCGGTCACCCTTACAGTATTACCGGACGTGTTATTCACGGTGATGAATTGGGTCGCACACTAGGTTTTCCAACAGCAAATATATCGTTGAAACGATTAGCGGCACCAGTTAAAGGGGTATATGCGGTTGATGTTTATGGCTTAAGTTCTATACCCACAGTCCTTCAAGTTGCCGCGTCGCGGCCAGGACGTGAGACCGATGAGCGTAGACAACTACGTGATTCGGCGAACGTCCGCAGCCAACAACGCGGCAGCTTCGAAGGCGAAGGGTATACAGGTTCAGATGACAAGCCTTTGCGGGGAGTGGCAAATATTGGTACTAGGCCGACAGTTGCAGGGAGTCGTCAACAACTTGAAGTACATATATTTGCTATAACGAAGGATCTTTATGGTTGCCATATTGAAATAGTGCTGCGGGAAAAACTACGTAATGAACGCTGTTTTGTTTCGCTAGACACTTTGCGGCAGCAAATCGCAAGTGATGTACTGATGGCTAAAAAATTCTTTAGGCTGTAAGCCGAAAATAAAAAATGGAATCAACATCCAATGAATGATTATAAAAATACCCTTAACTTGCCAGAGACAGGCTTCCCGATGCGCGGTGATTTGGCCAAACGTGAGCCTGAAAGATTACAACGTTGGTATGAAGATAATTTGTACGGCAAAATTTGTGCGACGAAAAAAGGTAAAAAAATATTTAACTTGCATGATGGCCCGCCGTATGCAAACGGCAATATTCACATCGGTCATGCCGTCAACAAAATTCTTAAAGACATTATCATTAAAGCTAAAGGACTATCAGGCTATGACGCCCCTTATGTCCCGGGGTGGGATTGCCACGGTTTACCCATAGAACACAAAGTTGAGCAGTTTGTTGGTAAACCGGGCAAAAAAATCAGTGCCGCCGAGTTTCGTACAGCATGCCGTACCTACGCGACTGAGCAAATTGAAGGGCAAAAAAAAGATTTTATTCGCCTTGGTGTGCTCGGTGACTGGGATCATCCCTATTTGACGATGGATTTTAAAACCGAAGCCAACATTATTCGTGCATTGGCTAAAGTGATTGCTAACGGTCATTTATATAAAGGTGCGAGACCGGTGCATTGGTGTACTGATTGCGGCTCTTCGCTCGCAGAGGCAGAAGTTGAGTATTACGATAAAACCTCTACCTCTATCGATCTCTGTTTTAACGTGCTGGATGTCGCGGCGGTTTGCGCCAAATTTTCTGTTGCTACCGTGCATGATCCTGTTTCTGTTGTCATTTGGACCACCACCCCCTGGACCTTACCCGCGAATCGCGCCATCACATTATGTAGCGAATTTATTTATCAGTTAGTACAGATTGAGGGAAAATGTCTCATCCTGGCGGCTGATTTGGTGGAAACAGTCATGAAACGCGCTGCTATCACAGAATGGCAGATTTTAGGCAGCTGTAGTGGCGCCGATTTAGAATTCTTACGCTGTCAGCATTCTTTTATGGCTTTTGATGTGCCTATTATTTTGGGTGATCATGTGACGCTGGATGCAGGTACAGGCGCAGTGCATACAGCCCCAGGCCACGGCCCCGAAGATTTTGTTGTCGCGCAAAAATACGGGTTAGAAATCGCCAATCCTGTTGATACTAATGGTTGTTATTTAAAGGGAACTTACCCGGTATTGGATGGCTTATTTGTATTAAAAGCCAATGATATTGTCGTTAACATTCTGCGTGATAATGGCACATTGCTGCATGTTGAAGAATTAACGCACAGTTATCCCTGCTGCTGGCGTCATAAAACACCAATTATTTTCCGGGCTACACCACAATGGTTTATTAGTATGGAGCAACAAGGGTTGCGGCAGCAATCATTGCAAGCCATTAACACCGTCCAATGGATCCCTGCTTGGGGAAAAGCACGTATTGAAACCATGGTCACTCATCGTCCAGACTGGTGTATTTCACGTCAGCGTACTTGGGGTACGCCGATGTCCTTATTTGTACATAAAGAAACCCAAGCGCTGCACCCGCGTAGCATTGAATTGATGGAACAAGTGGCGATACGGGTCGAGCAACAAGGCATTCAAGCATGGTGGGATTTGGATCCAGCGGAAATTTTGGCAGAGGAGGCGGCAGATTACGTTAAGGTCACCGATACACTCGATGTTTGGTTTGATTCAGGATCCACCCATTCTTCAGTGATTGATTCCCACCCTGAGTTGGCAGGCCACTCGCCAGATATCTATCTGGAAGGATCTGATCAACACCGAGGCTGGTTTATGTCATCCCTTATGATTGCAACCGCGATGAAAGGCAAAGCGCCCTATCGCCAGGTGTTAACACATGGTTTTACCGTGGACGGCAAAGGCAGAAAAATGTCCAAATCTATCGGTAATACCATCAGCCCGCAAGACGTTACCAATAAGTTGGGAGGAGATATTCTCCGTTTATGGGTGGCATCAACGGATTATAGTCGCGAAATCGCGGTATCAGATGAGATTCTACGCCGTTCAGCCGATGCGTACCGGCGGATCCGCAATACTGCCCGTTTTTTATTGGCTAATCTAAAAGGTTTTGATCCCACGCAGCATCAACTGGCAGCACAAGAGATGATAGTGTTGGATCGCTGGGCGGTAGGCCGCGCTCAGGAGGCGCAAGTAGAAATTATCACGGCTTATGAAAACTATGATTTTCATCGAGTGGTACAACGCCTGATGCATTTTTGCTCTATCGAAATGGGCTCCTTCTATCTCGATATTATTAAAGACCGTCAATATACCGCCAAGAGCGACAGTATCGCACGTCGTAGTTGTCAAACAGCGCTGTTTCATATCGCGCAAGCTTTAGTACGCTGGATGGCGCCTATTCTCTCTTTTACTGCAGATGAAATCTGGCAATATCTCCCAGGCCAATGTCAAAAATATGTGTTTACCGAAGAATGGTATGGTGATTTATTCGCCCTAGCGGATGATGACCCTATGAATGATAATTTCTGGGCTGAATTGCTTAAGGTTCGCGCTGAAGTCAATAAGGTGTTGGAACAAGCACGAAACGATAAAAAAATAGGGGGATCATTGGAAGCCGCGGTTATCTTGTATGCTGAACCTTTACTCGCTGCGCGATTGAGGCATTTACAGAATGAATTACGGTTTGTTTTAATTACTTCTGCGGCACAGGTAAAAGATTACGCTGAGGCGGACGAGCAGGCACAACAAAGTGAATTGATCGATGGCTTAAAAATTGCTTTTTATAAAGCCGAAGGGGAAAAATGTTCACGTTGTTGGCATTATACTCAAGATATTGGCTTGGTAACGGAGCACGCAAAATTGTGTGGCCGTTGTGTCACTAACGTTGCAGATAACGGTGAAGAGCGTAGATTTGCCTGATGAATAAAAAAATGTGTTCGAGCGGATTACGTTGGTTATGGCTAGGTGTAGTGGTGTTAATTTTCGATCCGGCAAGTAAACAATGGGTTATGGCTCATTTTACGTTGTATGAAAGTTTGCCATTGTTACCCTGGTTAAATTTAACCTATGTACAAAATTCCGGGGCAGCATTTAGTTTTCTCGCAGATAAAGGGGGTTGGCAGCGATGGTTTTTTGCCTTAATCGCGCTGGCCATTGTCTTGACGTTATTGGTATTCATGTCTCGCACTCCTCGTCAGAAAAAATTGATTAACTGTGCTTATGCGCTGATTATCGGCGGCGCATTAGGCAACTTATTTGATCGTATGGTGCAGGGTGTCGTCATTGATTTCATCGATTTTCATGTCAATCATTGGCATTGGCCGACGTTTAACCTGGCCGATACCGCAATTTGTATTGGCGCGATGTTAGTGGTTTGCGAAGGCGCCTTTAGCCCACCGGAGAAAGCGGTGTTAAAAAAAGGTAAAAAGTAATGTTAGATCGAGTACAAAAAAATAGCTCGGTATTGGTACATTTCATCTTGAAGCTGGCTGATGGATCAACGGCAGATTCGACCTATGCCCAGGGCAAGCCTGCTTTATTTCGTTTAGGTGATCGCAGTTTGTCTGAGGCGTTAGAACAACATTTGCTCGGCTTACAAGTAGGTGATAAACGGACTTTTACTTTACCAGCAGAATCTGCCTTTGGTCACACTGATCCCGCTTTGATCCAGCATTTTTCCCCCCGCGATTTTAGCCAAACGGGGATCCCCAATGTCGGGACGATTATGCTGTTTAGCGCGATCAATGGCAGTGAAATGCCCGGTATCGTACGTGAAGTAACGGCAGAGTCGATCAAGGTAGATTTTAATCATCCACTGGCAGAACAATCGATTCATTTTACCATTGAAGTATTAGAAATTAAGGCAACAGAGGAAAAATGCCATGCAGATATTGCTGGCTAATCCGCGTGGCTTTTGTGCCGGGGTTGACCGCGCGATTAATATTGTCGAACGTGCCTTAGCCATGTATAGCGCCCCGATCTATGTGCGGCATGAAGTGGTTCACAACCGTTATGTCGTTAATGATTTATCTCAACGCGGGGCGATTTTTATTGAAGATATTTCAGAAGTGCCAGAAGGATCTATCCTGATTTTTTCTGCCCATGGGGTTTCTCAAGCCGTACGACAAGAAGCAAAGGGCCGTCAATTGACCCTGTTACTTGATGCAACCTGTCCACTGGTGACCAAAGTGCATATGGAAGTCGCACGCGCCAGCCACAGAGGTATAGAAGCCGTTCTGATCGGCCATGCCGGTCATCCTGAAGTGGAAGGCACGATGGGGCAATATAATAATCCGCAAGGTGGCATTTATTTGGTGGGATCACCAGAGGACGTTGAGCAGCTGGTGGTGAAAGATGCCAATAATTTGTGTTTTATGACACAGACCACCTTATCGATAGATGATACCTCAGTGATCATAGACGCATTACGGCAGCGGTTTCCGCAGATCACCGGGCCACGTAAAGACGATATCTGTTATGCCACGACTAACCGCCAGGAGGCAGTCAGAGATCTCGCCCAGCGTGCCGATTGCATCTTGGTAGTAGGCTCAAAAAATTCATCCAATTCCAATCGATTGGCTGAGCTAGCACAAAGAATGGGCAAACAAGCCTATCTGATCGATTCAGCGACCGATATTCAGCCGGAGTGGCTAATTAATGCTCACACTATCGGCGTCACCGCCGGGGCTTCGGCGCCTGATATTTTGGTGCAGCAGGTGATCAAACGCCTGCAATCATTAGGCGCTCAAGAAGCAATCGAATTAATTGGCCGAGAAGAAAATATTGTTTTTGAGATCCCTAAAGCGTTAAGGCTCAGCGTTAAGGAAGTTGACTAAAAGTTAAATATATTAAACATATTGTTTTTATTAAGAATTAATTGTGAGGTATAATTTTATTTTTTTATATTATAAACAAGATAATTATTATGTTCAGCGTATCAAACGGATCAATTTATACTCAAGTACTAACAGCAGAAAATGGATATTTTGTCCATGCTGAAATTTCTCACACCACAAAAAAATCGAGCAAAGTTTAAGCAGAGTGTATCAAATACATGATGCTCAGCCTTGTATGATAGTAGATGGCTCTGTAGCAAAATCGACTGAAGCAGAGGCAAAAAAACCGCAAGAAGAATCACTAGAAAAAATCGAAAATTCAACTCTGACATTTACTTACCAACCGAAGCTAATCAAAATGCAAAGTAGAGATAGATAGTGAAAACAATAGGATACGCTACAATCAAAAAACCCCTTTTACATTCACTCAGGATCCAATAAATAATTCAATGATACGTATTGCTATTGCCGGCGCGGCAGGGCGCATGGGAAAACAACTGATTCAGGCCACCGCTCAACACAATCAGGTGACCCTTACCGCGGCTTTCGTGCGTCAAAATGATGCCGCGGTGGGAATGGATGCCGGCGTGCTGGTTGACATCAATCCACTCAATATTACTCTCAGTGATAATTTAGCCGCCATTGAGGATAATTTTGATGTATTGATTGATTTTACGACGCCCACAGCGACATTGCAGCATCTGGAATACTGCCGACAACAGAAAAAAGCGATGGTGATTGGTACCACTGGTTTTAGTGATCAAGACAAAATACGGATTAATCAAGCCGCTGAAGAAATAGCCATCATTCGTGCGGCTAATTTCAGTGTTGGCGTCAATTTGATGCTAGAGCTACTGAAAAAAACAGCAAAAATAATCGGTAAAGACACTGACATTGAAATTATTGAAGCGCATCATCGGCATAAAGTGGATGCCCCTTCAGGCACCGCATTAGCGATGGGAGAAGCCCTGGCAGACACATTGGGGCTCGATCTAAAACAGGCGGCGCTGTATTGCCGTAATAAAGAGCCCCGTAAACCCGGTACCATTGGTTTTTCTACTCTCCGTGCCGGCAATATCATTGGCGAACACCAGGTACTCTTTGCCAATGATGACGAACAACTGACTATCACTCATAAAGCAAATAGTCGCATGACATTTGCCAATGGCGCCATTAGAGCTGCTATTTGGTTAACACGGAAACAGAAGGGTTTATTTGATATGAGCAATGTGCTTGATCCCAATTAGCACCAACACCGATGTTGACACACAATGGCACCGTCAACGGCATACTTTTTTCCGTGGTTTGTTCCATCAAATGACGAATTTTTTCTACCGCACCCTGCACAACACTCTCATGCACTTCAAAAACCAGTTCATCATGTACTTGCATAATCATCCGCACTAAGGGTTGATGCTGTAACCAAGCATCGATTTCAATCATCGCGCTTTTAATAATATCGGCGGCCGTGCCTTGCATCGGGGCATTGATTGCTTCTCGTTCGGCGGCTTTACGCCGCATGGCACTCGATGCATTAATATCGGGTAAATACAGTCGTCGCCCCGAAAGGGTTGTCACATAACCCTGTGTTGCCGCCTGTTTGCGAATAGCCTCCATATAATTGGCCACGCCTGGATAACGTGCAAAATACAGATCAATATAATGTTGCGCTTCAACCCGTGCAATCCCTAATTGGCGCGCTAGACCAAACGCACTCATGCCATAAATTAAGCCAAAATTAATCGCTTTGGCACTACGGCGCTGTTCATCCGTCGCTGTCTCTACAGACACATTAAAAACCTCAGCAGCAGTGGCGCGGTGAATATCTTTATCGGCAGTAAAGGCTTTTATTAACCCGCTATCTTGTGAAAGATGCGCCATAATACGCAGCTCAATTTGAGAGTAATCAGCGGCAATAATCTGGTAACCGGGTGGCGCAATGAAGGCTTGACGGATCCGCCGCCCCTCTTCACTACGAATAGGAATATTTTGTAAATTAGGCTCACGAGAAGACAAACGACCGGTAACAGTAACCGCTTGATGATAGGAGGTATGCACTCGACCTGAAGTAGGATTAATCATCGAGGGTAATTTATCAGTATAAGTCGTTTTTAATTTTGCCAATCCACGATACTCAAGCAGAACTTTAGCCAAAGGATAATCTAACGCCAGCTCTGCAAGGACTTCTTCATCGGTTGATGGTGCTCCTTTAGGGGTTTTTTTCAGTACGGGTAACTGTTGTTTCTCATACAAAATAGTTTGTAATTGTTTAGGTGAGGCTAAATTGAAAGGCTCTTCTGCTAATAGATGTGCTTGCTCTTCTAACTCAGTTAACCTTGTGGTTAATTCTTGAGAATGCTGTGCCAAAACAGCCCGGTCGATCAACACGCCAGTACTTTCAATACGCGACAATACCGACAATAGCGGCATTTCAATGTGGGTAAAAATCCAGCTCAATGCTTTACTTTGCTGTAGTTGAGGCCATAGGCAGTGATGAAGTCGCAGTGTGATATCAGCGTCTTCAGCAGCATAAGGTGCCGCTTGTTCCAAAGCAATCTGATTGAAGGTGAGTTGAGACTTGCCTTTACCGGCAATTTCTTCAAAGGTGATGGTTTTATGCTGTAAATAACGTTGAGATAAACTATCCATATCATGACGCCCCGCCACCGTATTCAAAATATAAGATTCCAGCATGGTGTCAAAAGCAATGCCTTGCAAAACAATACCGCAACGCGCCAAAATGCTTTTATCGAATTTAAGATTTTGCCCGACTTTTTGCTTTTGCGGATTTTCTAATAGCGGTTTTAATTTATCTAAAACGAGAGTGCGATCTAACTGAATTGGCGCATCTGAATAATCATGCGCTAAGGGTAAATAAGCCGCCTCACCGGGAGTAATCGCAAAAGACAGACCAATGAGATTAGCATTGATAATATCCAGCCCATCGGTTTCGGTATCAAAAGCAAAAAGATCGGCTTGATTCAGTTGCTCAATCCAATGGGATAAGCTGTCTTCATCCAAAATTATCTGGTAGTTATCTTGTGAAAATCGCGCGCTTGGCGCGGTCGGCTCATCAATGGATGTCGCAGGACGTTTTTTACCCATCGGCCAATCAGGCGAATTTAACTCAGCCAGCCAACGTTTAAATTCATAACGACTAAACAACTGATGTAGTTGATCGATATCGGGGGGGGGGATGTTTAATTTATCATGGGCGATATCTAACTTAACATCCGTTTTAATCGTCGCCAATTGATAAGATAAATAAGCCAGTTCTTTATGTTGTTGTAACTTGGCGGCAAAAGTTTTGGCGCCGCGAAAAGTTAAGGTCGCGATTTTTTCCAAATTAGAAAATAGGCAATCTAATCCCCCCAGCCCCTGTATAAGGGCTTGCGCGGTTTTTTCACCAACACCCGGTACGCCGGGAATATTATCGGATGAGTCGCCCATCAATGCGAGAAAGTCGATCATTAACTCTGGCGGAACGCCATATTTATCGCGTACTTCCTGTGACCCAAGCACGGTGTTATTCATGGTGTTAATCAGGGTGATATTAGTGGTGACCAGCTGTGCCATATCTTTATCACCGGTACTGATGACAACTGATCGGCCTGCTTTTTCTGCCTGTTGCGCTAACGTCCCTATAACATCATCGGCCTCAAACCCAGCCACGACAAGCAGCGGTAGCCCCATCGCACGTACCATGCGATATAACGGCTCGATTTGTGAAGCTAAGTCATCAGGCATCGGGGGACGATGAGATTTATACTGAACATAAAGTTCATCACGAAAGGTTTTACCTTTGGCATCAAATACCACGGCAATATGGCTCGGATGATATTGCGATAATAAGCTACGCAACATGTTTAGCACGCCATACATCGCCCCTGTGGGCTCTTTGTGGCTATTCGTCAATGGAGGAAGAGCATGATAAGCCCGATAAAGGTATGAAGAGGCATCAACCAAGATAAGCGGATTTGCTGTAATTTGAGTCATAAGGTTTGTTTGTCTTTAGCTAGCGATAAGGCACTGGCCGCAATCATAGCAAAGAGGTTACCGGATGGTAAATTGATACCTGTAATGAAAAACACCCTGCTTCATAGATGATCTACTCAGGCAGGGGGGTTATTGACGTATTTTTAATGATGGTTGTTATTATTATTGTGTCTATGACAGAGACAAACTAAAACAACAGCTCCAACGAATAGAACCAATGCAGGCACACCTCCCGCCACTAATGGAGACGTAGCTAACTTGTGTGGTTGGTTTGGTTTCTGTGGTTCTGCAATGATGTTACTGGTTCCTGAGAAAGTCCCAGTAAAATTTAATGCATCAGCGCTAGCATTTATAGGCTTTGCAAAAGCTGTAACATTTACAGGAGGAGGAGAAGCAAAACTCGGGATAGTAGCCATAATATTATTTTCTTTTGTGGTAATTAAATTTTTAATGTAACGAGGGGAATGAATTCAAAAAACTAAAAATACCCCATGTTGCCGATTTAGCCTATTGATTGTCCTGATTAAAAAAAGTGACAATTAATTTATAGCTAATGATGCTTAATTAATATTATTAAATTTAATAACTAATTTCATTTTGTAAAGAAGGCTTTGCCTGTGCAGACATGTATCGCTCTCTTATAGCCGCATTTTTAATCTCCGTGGCCATGAAGTATATTACAGCAGCACAACAACAATGCCCCCAAAATTATTATCCCAGCCCCCACTATGGCTGCTGTAGCCCCTGCAGGCAGGCTCTTGTGTGGTTCTTCCGTAGTGTTATGGCCTCCTGAAAAAGCATCTTTAAACAAAGCAGAATTATTTATAGAACCTGTAAAATTTCCGGTAGGAACGGGAACGGTAGGAACAATATACATAATATTATTTTCTTTTGTGGTAATTAAATTTTTAATGCAATGAGGGAATGAATTCAAAAAACTAAAAATACCCCGTGCTGCCGATTTAGCCTATTGATTGTCCTGATTAAACAAAGCGACAATTAATGCATGACTAATAATACTTAATTAATATTATTAAATGCAATAACTAATTTCATTTTGTAAAGAACGCTTTGCCTGGGCAGACATGCAACCCCCTCTCTTATCGGATGAGTTGCCTATCTAAATATGTTGATCGTTTGGAGACGGCGGGGGCGTTAATCTGTGGATAAAGTTGTGCATAAAAAAAGATTTAGGGAAAAATAACCCTTTAAACACAAGGCGATATAATAAATTATTATAATAATCAATATATTATATTCTTAATTTTATTAATGACAGGCTTATTTTTTCTTTTTATCCATTGTGGATAATATTATTGGCGCCTTCCGCTACTGAATTTCAATGAGGGAAAATGCCAATATACCCTTCGTCTTTGAAGCCGAAGGCAACTTCAAAGACGAAGGGTATAACATATTTAAAAATACGGTCATTCTATTGATTTAACAAAAACTTAACCACTTCGGCATATTCTTTAGCATAAGCCGCTTTTGAAGTGGTATCGATGCCTTCGCTTTTGATCCTATATTTGCCATCAACATAGACGGCGGGAACACCATTTACCTTTAGCTTTTCAGCCATTTCTTCTTGTTGTTTAAGCAAAGATTTAAGATCAAAGCTTTCTTGTGCATCATCGTATTCTGCTTTTTTGCCTACTTTGGCAAAAATTTCACCAATAACTGCCTTAACTGCTTTAGCGTCTTTGGTTTCTAATTTTTTTTCTGTTTGCACGGCTTCAAATAGCAGAGGCTTGATTTTATCTGCTACCTTTAACTCCTTGGCAATCACCCAAGCTTCAGTGAGCTCTTTACCCCAGGTGCCCAGAAATTCAACATGGTATTGTTCTATTTTAACGCCTTCCGGTATCACTTTTTTTATTTGCTGAGACACCTGTAAGTCTTTATCAAATAAATAACAGTGCCCGCAGTAAAAAGAAAAAAACTCTGCCACCCTTGGTTCCCCAAACACAGGCTCCTTTAAGGATTCATATTGCTTTCCCTCTTTAAATGAAGTGGCTGAAACCATGAATGCCATGCTGAGCCCCATCAGAAATAATCCCATTTTTTTCATACAATAAAATCTCCATTATTTTTTATTAATACCGTTAGGTATTTTTCATTGATCTGTCTACTGGCTAACGCAGCTTCAAAGGCAAAGGGTATAGATTACATTTTGTTAGATATCTGTTAGCATTCACGCACTTTTGTACTAAAAACGGCACAAGATATGAAGTTTGTTTCTTTTAATATAAATGGGTTACGTGCCCACTTCCATCAACTCGCTGCGATTATTACACAACATCAACCCGATATCATCGGATTACAAGAAACTAAAGTGCATGATGATATGTTTCCTTTAGCTGAAATAAGTCAGTATGGATACCATATTTATTACCATGGGCAAAAAGGCCATTATGGCGTGGCACTGTTAATCAAACAGCAACCCTTGGCGGTACGCCGGGGATTTCCTACTGACGATGCCGATGCGCAACGCCGTATTATTATGGTAGATGTAGCGACACCACAGGGAAACTTAACGGTGATAAATGGTTATTTTCCACAGGGAGAAAATCGCAACCACCCTACAAAGTTCCCCGCGAAAGCGAAATTTTATTCTGATTTACAACATTATCTCGAGCAACATTTTACTCCCGACGATCAGCTTTTGATTATGGGTGACCTGAATATTTGCCCAACGGAGCTTGATATTGGTATTGGCTCCGATAATCAAAAGCGCTGGTTACGCAGTGGAAAATGTGCTTTTTTGCCTGAAGAACGTGATTGGCTCGCACGGTTGCAAAATTGGGGCTTGATTGACACCTTTCGCAGCAAAAATCCTGAATGTAATGACCAGTTTTCATGGTTTGATTATCGATCGCGTGGCTTCGATGAAAATCGTGGATTACGGATTGATTTACTGTTGGCAAGTGCTCCATTGGCATCACGTTGTATAGCAACAGGGATTGATTATCAAATTCGAGGCATGGAAAAACCTTCTGATCATGCCCCGGTGTGGTCTGAATTTATGCTATCAGGTACATAATACGGACATTCACATTGAACCATAACATAATCGCACCCGCCGCTTTTACACTTTATGATTTGCATAGTCATACGGTCGCGTCGGATGGTTTACTAACCCCTACAGAATTAGTCACGCGAGCAGCCTTAATGCGGGTGGGGGTATTAGCGATTACCGATCATGATACCACCAACGGGTTAGCAGAAGCTGATGCCGCCATCCAGCAACAAAATTTGGCATTAAAATTAATTCATGGGGTAGAAATTTCTACTGTATGGCAACAGCATGAAATACATGTGGTTGCTTTAAATATCGATATTACGCATCCACGGATTTGTCAATTATTGGCTGAACAAGCGACAAAACGCCATCAGCGGGCGAAAGAAATCAGTCAGGCCTTAGAAAAAGCACAGATCCCTGATGTCTGGCCAAATGTGACACGTTTGGCCAAAGAGGCACAAATTACCCGCAGTCATTTTGCACGTTATTTAGTAGAATTGGGAATGGCCAGCAACATTAGCCAAGTGTTTAAAAAATATTTGGCAAAAGATAAAATCGGTTACGTTCCACCCCACTGGTGTACTATAGGGCAAGCCATTAATGCTATTGCTCAATCTGGAGGGCAAGCGGTATTAGCACATCCCGGACGTTATCGGCTTACAACTAAATGGTTAAAGCGATTACTGTCTCATTTTTCCGAGCAAGGTGGGCATGGTATGGAAGTGGCTACCTGTCAACAGACACTCGACGAACGTGTTTTATTGGGGCAATATGCGGAGCAATATAATCTGTTAGCCTCTCAAGGATCGGATTTTCACTATCCCTGCTCTTGGATTGAACTAGGACGCAAATTGTGGTTACCCGCTAAGGTGAAGCCGATATGGCATGATTGGCCAGTGAGATAAAAAGACATCTAAATGGATGAAATAAGGTGCAACCATGAGTCAATTTCTTCACATTCATCCGCAAGACCCTCAATTACGATTAATCAAACTCAGTGTTGATGTTTTAAGCAAAGGCGGCGTCATCATCTACCCAACCGATTCTGGCTATGCTTTAGGTTGTCGTCTAGAAGAAAAAATTGCGATGGATCGTATCTGTCGCATTCGGCAACACAATACAACTAATCATTTCACACTGGTTTGCCGCGATTTATCAGAGCTCTCTACCTATGCTCATGTTGATAATTATGCCTTCAAATTAATAAAAAATAATATACCAGGGAGCTATACCTTTATTTTAAGAGCGACGAAAGAAGTACCACGGCGTTTGATGAATGATAAACGTAAAACTATTGGATTGCGGGTGTTGACTAACCCAATAGCGCTAGCATTGATGGCGCTATTGAAAGAGCCGTTGATGTCCACCACGTTGATATTACAAGGCAATGATCGTGCTGAATCCGATCCAGAAGTCATTAAAAAAAATCTTAGCAAGCAGGTGGATTTAATTATTCATGGAGGGATTTTGGAAGCACAACCGAGCACCGTGATCGATATGACCACCTCTGCCCCTGTCATCATCCGTTAAGGAGTAGGCGATGTGACACCTTTTCTAACAGACACCTAAATATTATTCTCCCGACGCCTGTGAAGGCGACATTAGAGGTTTTCAATGAGTGAAAAATTACAAAAAGTGCTAGCACGTGCTGGCCATGGCTCTCGCCGTGCAATCGAAACTATGATTATGCAAAGGCGTATCAGTCTTGATGGTAAAATAGCAACCTTGGGTGACCGTGTTGATGTCCGCCAATCGACCAAAATTCGTTTGGATGGTCGTGTACTGGCGATTACTGAATCGAATGCGGCCATCTGTCGTGTACTAGCCTACTACAAGCCTGAAGGTGAATTATGTACCCTTCATGATCCTCAAGGGCGACCAACGGTGTTTGATCGCTTGCCTAAACTACGGACTTCTCGTTGGGTGGCGGTAGGGCGTTTAGATGTCAATACTTCAGGCTTATTACTATTTACTACTGACGGAGAATTGGCTAACCGTCTCATGCATCCGCGTCATGAGGTTGAACGGGAATACGCGGTACGTGTTTTCGGTCAAATCGACGAGGATAAAATCAAGCAGCTTAATAAAGGCATACAGTTAGAAGATGGGCCTGCTTCTTTTCATAAGATCAGTTTTCAAGGTGGGGAAGGGATTAATCAATGGTATCACGTCACTTTGACCGAAGGCCGTAATCGCGAAGTCCGCCGTCTTTGGGAAGCGGTCGACGTTAAAGTAAACCGCTTGATTCGTATCCGTTACGGTGATATCAATCTACCCAAAGGTTTACCGCGTGGCGGCTGGACAGAACTTGACTTGAAAGCGATAAACTATTTACGTGAGTTAGTATCCCTGCCTGCGGAGACCGTCAGTAAATTACCTGTTGAACAAGAACGCCGCCGCATGAAAGCCAATCAAATTCGCCGAGCGGTTAAGCGCCATTCTGAGAAAAAGAGGGCTGACACCAGGCAGATAAAGAAGCGGCGTTTGTAACGACCTATTCATAATCTAATATACCCTTCAAGTTGCCGCTAAGCGGCCAGGGCGAGAGCCGACAGCCAACAACATGGCGGCTTCAAAGGCGAAGGGGATACACCTACTATGTTCAATAATAAACATGAAGAAAGGCGGAACTTGTGGAATTAATTTATCTGTACGTGCTGTTTTTAGCCAAAATGGTGACTATTGTTACCGCGATAGGAGCACTGGTATTTATCGTTTTTTATATCGGGCAACATCAATCAGACCACAGCGGTAAACTTAAACTCGTTAATTTAGGTAAACAATATAAAGAAATTCAGCAAAAGATGCAGTTAGCACGCCTGTCTGAGGCCGAACAAAAGCGTTGGCAAAAAGAAATTAAAAAACAGGAAAAAATAGATCAACAGTTAAAAAAACAACAAGCTAAATTGAACACTACTGCGACAGCAAAACCCTGCCTATATGTACTCGATTTTAAAGGCAGTATTGACGCGCATGAAGTGTCATCATTAAGAGAAGAAATCTCCGCGATATTGGCAGTAGCAACAAAACAAGATGAAGTACTGCTACGTTTAGAAAGCCCTGGCGGTGTGGTTCATGGTTATGGTCTAGCCGCATCACAATTGGTACGTTTACAACAGGCGGGTATCCATTTAACCGTGGCTGTAGATAAAATCGCCGCGAGTGGAGGCTATATGATGGCTTGTGTTGCCGATCGCGTCGTATCTGCCCCTTTTGCTATTATTGGCTCTATTGGTGTAGTGGCGCAAATTCCTAATTTTAATCGATGGTTGCGCAAAAATAATATTGATATTGAATTACACACTGCTGGAGAATTCAAACGCACTCTCACTTTATTCGGTGAAAATACCGAACAAGGGCGTGAAAAATTCCGGGAAGAATTAAATGAAACCCATTTATTGTTTAAGCAATTTATTAAACAACGGCTTCCACAGCTTGATATTGATACCGTGGCAACAGGCGAACATTGGTTTGGTATTACAGCAAAAGAAAAAGGATTAGTCGACGCGATTGAGAGCAGCGATGAGTTATTGATCGCTAAAATGGCACAGCATGAAGTGATTAGCGTGAAATACAGTCGCCGTAAACGATTAATTGATCGATTTACCGGCAGTGTAGCAAAAAATGCGGATCGTTTATTATTGCGCTGGTGGCAACGTAGCGAAAAACCACTAATCTAAATTGCAATATTATTGGTAGCATAAAATTTCTTAGAGCCTGTTCGAAATTTTCTTGACCGACGCTCAATTGAAGAAAAAATGAGCGAAAAAGCGCAGTTTACATAGCGTAAAGAAGTATCAGCGCAGCTCAAAGAAGATTTCGTAAGCTCCAACATCAGTCAACAATTTAGGTAAGGTCATTATGGGCAAGGCGCTTGTAATAGTTGAATCTCCGGCAAAAGCCAAAACGATTAATAAATATCTAGGCAGTAATTATGTTGTCAAATCGAGTGTCGGTCATATCCGTGATTTACCCACCAGTAAAAATATTGCGGGTAGAAAAAAGACAGATATCACTGAAAATTTAGCGAAAGAAAAACAAAAAACCCCGTCTAAGAAAAAAGTTAAAAAAGATGTCAAAACCGCTTTGGTCAATCGAATGGGGATCGATCCTTATCATGGTTGGCAAGCCCAATATGAAATTCTATCGGGTAAAGAAAAAGTGGTGGCTGAATTAACCACCTTGGCGAAAACAGCCGATCACATCTATCTCGCTACCGATCTTGATCGTGAAGGTGAAGCGATTGCTTGGCACTTACGGGAGATTATTGGCGGGGATGATACACGTTTTAGCCGTGTGGTTTTCAACGAAATTACCCAAAACGCGATTGGGCAAGCTTTTCAGCAGCCGGGACAATTAAATATTAATCGTGTTAATGCTCAGCAAGCGCGTCGCTTTATGGATCGCGTCGTCGGGTACATGGTCTCCCCTCTATTATGGAAAAAAATTGCGCGCGGTTTGTCTGCCGGGCGAGTACAATCTGTCGCCGTTCGGCTAGTCGTTGAACGCGAAAGTGAGATCAAAGCATTCGTACCACAGGAATTTTGGGAGCTACATGCCGATCTTTTAGCAAAAGGCGATCTCAATATCCAAATGGCCGTTACCCATGTCGGTGATAAACCATTCAAACCGGTTAACTCCGAGCAAACACAGGTTGCGTTAACATTACTAAAAGATGCCGATTATAAGGTGGTGGCTCGAGAAGACAAACCTACCAGCAGTAAGCCCCCTCCGCCTTTTATTACCTCTACCCTGCAACAATCGGCTAGCACGCGACTCAATTTTGGCGTAAAGAAAACCATGATGATGGCGCAACGTTTATATGAAGCGGGTCATATCACCTACATGCGTACTGACTCTACTAATTTGAGTCAAGATGCCTTAACGATGGTACGAGGTTATATTAACGACAATTTTGGTGCTCGTTATCTGCCGACTTCTGCCAATCAATACAGCAATAAAGATAATTCGCAAGAAGCACACGAAGCCATCCGCCCTTCGAATGTCAATGTGTTGGCTGAACAATTAAAAGATATGGAGCCGGATGCGCAAAAACTCTATCAATTGATCGGGTGTCAATTCGTTGCTTGTCAAATGCCACCGGCTCAGTATGATTCCACTACACTAACCGTTCAGGCCGGGGATTATCGCTTGCGCGCTAAAGGGCGCACTTTGCGTTTTGACGGATGGAGCAAAGTTGTATCGGTATTGCGTAAAGGCGATGAAGATCGTGCTTTACCTATGATTGCCGTCGGCACGCCGCTGGATTTAAAAAAATTGCTTCCTAGTCAACATTTTACTAAACCGCCCTCTCGCTATAACGAAGCCTCTTTAGTCAAAGAGCTAGAAAAAAGAGGCATTGGCCGCCCTTCTACTTACGCTTCAATTATTTCTACCATTCAAGATCGTGGGTACGTACGTCTTCATAGCCGTCGTTTTTACGCTGAAAAAATGGGCGAAATTGTTACCGATCGGCTGGAAGCCAATTTTCACGAATTGATGAATTATGATTTCACTGCGCGCATGGAAACCAGCTTGGATCAAGTAGCCAATAATCAGGCAGAATGGAAAACCGTGCTTGATGCATTTTTTAGCGAATTTAGCGCCCAATTAGCTGTGGCAGAAAAGGATCCAGAAGAAGGCGGTATGCGTCCCAACGCCATAGTCATGATCCAAATCACCTGTCCAACATGTAGCCGTCAAATGGGCATCCGTACCGCCAGTACCGGCGTATTTCTTGGTTGCTCCGGTTATGCTTTATCGCCGAAAGAGCGTTGTAAAACGACCATTAATTTAATTCCTGAAGCAGAAATCCTTAACATTTTAGAAGGCGACGATGCAGAAACCAATGCATTACGGTCGCGTCGTCGTTGCCCGCAATGTGCTACTGCCATGGACAGTTACCTGATCGATACACACCGCAAACTACATATATGTGGTAATAATCCCGTGTGTAACGGTTATGAGATTGAAGAAGGAGAGTTTCGTATTAAAGGCTACGAAGGCCCGATTGTTGAATGCGATAAATGCAGTGCTGAGATGCATTTAAAAATGGGGCGTTTTGGCAAGTACATGGGTTGTACTAACGATCAATGTAAGAATACACGTAAAATTTTACGCAATGGTGACGTGGCACCGCCAAAAGAAGACCCCATTCCTTTACCCGAATTACACTGTACACAATCCAATGCTTATTTTGTTCTGCGTGACGGCGCTGCAGGCGTCTTCTTGGCGGCCAATACTTTCCCAAAATCAAGAGAGACACGGGCTCCATTAGTGGAAGAATTGGTGAGATTTAAATCTCTTTTACCCGAAAAGTTGCGCTATCTGGCTGACGCACCGGTAAAGGACAGTGAAGGCAATAAAACCGTAGTACGTTTTAGTCGTAAAACTAAACAACAATATATTTCCTCCGAAAAATCAGGTAAAGCAACCTCTTGGTCGGCTTTTTATATCGACGGTCGATGGATCGAAAATAAAAAATAGGTTTATACCCTTCACCTTTGAAGCCGCCGCGTTTTTGGCTGCGGGTGTTCGCCTCATGGTATGTCCGCGCTCATAGGTCGGTCGCCTTGGCAGCCGAAGGCAACTTCAAAGACAAAGGGTCTAATGGAGAAATACAGTGAAAAGGTATTAAAGGTGATCCAAAGATGAAATTGCAGCAACTACGTTATATTGTCGAGGTGGTTCACCATAATCTTAATGTGTCCTCCACTGCGCAAGGTTTGTTTACCTCTCAGCCCGGGATTAGTAAGCAGATAAAAATGCTAGAAGATGAACTCGGGATTTTGATTTTTGCGCGCAGTGGTAAACATTTAACCCAAGTTACCCCTGCGGGTAAGGAAATTATTGCTATTGCCGGTGAAATACTGTCAAAAATCGATGCAATTAAAGCCGTCGCGGGGGAGTATACCTGTCCAAATAAAGGATCACTCTGTATCGCAACAACCTATACCCAAGCGCGATATGTCTTACCCAAAATAATTAAAAGTTTTATTAAACATTACCCCTGTGTTTCTTTGCATATGCATCAGGGCTCACCTGTTCAGATCGCGCAAGCCGTTGTTAAGGGCGATGCCGATTTTGCTATCACTACTGAAGCATTACATTTATATGATGATTTAATTATGCTGCCCTGCTATCACTGGAATAGGGGGGTTGTCGTCAGGCAAGATGATCCTCTCGCAGGTAAAAAAAATCTTACTATTACCGAATTGGCCGCATACCCGATAGTCACTTATACGTTGGGTTTTACCGGACGCGCCACGCTTGATAGCGCATTTAAACGCGCAGGTTTGACGCCGCGCATTGTCTTCACTGCCACCGATGCGGATGTCATCAAAACTTATGTGCGTCTCGGTCTTGGGGTGGGTATTATCGCCAATATGGCGGTTAATCCACAGCAAGATCCTGATCTGGTAACAGTGGAAGCTAAAGAAATCTTCACTTGCAGTACCACTAAAATTGGCTTTCGCCGCAGTACATTTTTACGCAGTTACATGTATGATTTTATTCAACGTTTCGCGCCGCATTTAACACGTGATCGGGTCGATCGGGCGCTAAAATTACGCTCTAATGAAGATATTAAAGCGATGTTTAAGAATATTAAACTGCCGGTGCGATGAATCAACGGTTTTATTATAAGATACGGTATTGCGCCCATTTTTTTTCACGTGCCGCAGCTTGAGCCAATCGCTTTTTGCGGCTATCACAGGGCTCAGGGCAATCACAAATTTTTTCCATGCCTAAGCTCGTTATCCCACCACAACTGCCTTGTAAGCTTTTGCGTTTGACCAAATATCCCAATGACATACCGATTGTGATGAGCAGAAAAAAAATAAAAGAGATAATAAACAGGGTTAGCATCGCGCCTTCCTCCTCAATGTTTTTTGCGCAGATAAGGTTCAAACGCCGTTGAATAACGCGCTTCAAAACCATTATCTGTTTTAATAATCATAAACACGGGAATATTCAGTAAATTCGCCAATTCCATACCACGTTGTGGCCCCAGCACATCTAAACCAGTAGATAATCCATCCGCCGTCATGCAGCTTGGATCCAAAACGGTTACCGAGACCAACCGATGGTTTATTGGCCGACCGGTGCTAGGATCGATGGTGTGAGAATAACGCACGCCTTTTTCTTCAAAATAGTTACGATAGTCACCCGAGGTTGCAACCGACATGATACCGGGTTCGATGATCTCCTGCGCACGGGATCCCCCGCTCGCATTCGGTTTTTCAATAGCAATACGCCAAGGCTGATCTTTGCCATTATTGCCGCGAGTGCGGATCTCACCACCAATATCTACCATGTAATGGTGGATGTTATTGGCTTCTAAATAGTCAGCAATCACATCAACACCATAGCCCTTCGCGATGCCAGAAAGATCGACATACAATTCAGGAATAGTTTTGATCAAGGCGTCTTGCTTCTGCTCTACTGCCAATTTATCGATGCCAATCCAAGCCCGACGCTTTTCCAATTCAGCCTCAGTGGGAACTTTATCGGGGCGACCTTCCGAGCCAAAGCCCCAAAGGTTCACTACCGAGCCGACAGTCACATCTAACGCACCTTCAGTAATACCATTGAGCCGAATGGCCTCGCGCACCACTTTTGCCGTGGCGGCAGAAACGGGGAAAGCGGTGTTGATCTGCCTACTTTGATTAAAACGACTTAATTCAGAGTCTTCGCGATAGGTTGACATCTGATCATTGATGAGCTGCAATTTTTGCTCAATGTCTCGTTGAAGCGATTCAAGCGGCGGAGTGGTGGGTGCACTCACATATTTAATGGAGTACGAAGTGCCCATGGTTTTCCCTGAAAAATTAATTTGTTCAGGATCACAACCGGTCAATAATAGTAAATTTGTTAATACTA
>NZ_GL379591.1:0-102709 GCF_000143625.1 Candidatus Regiella insecticola LSR1
AATTAAACTGATTCGGCTATACGTGATTCGGCGAGCGCCCGCAGACAACAAAGCCGTAACTTGAAAGGCGAAGGGTATACTGATGAATAAAACAAGACAGCATGAGTTAATGCACTGGTTGAAAAAACAACGAAAACCGGTGCAGTTTTGGCTCAGGTTATCTATGTTGCTTGGCTTGTTAAGTGCAGGATTGATTATCGTTCAAGCAGGGTTACTGGCAACCCTGTTACAATCTTTGATTGTGGATCAGCTTCCCCCTACCCTACTGCTTAAATATTTTGGCTTACTGATCATCACCTCTGCATTACGTGCTCTTATTCATTGGGGACGTGAACGAATTGGCTTTATTAGCGGTATGGGGATCCGATCGCGGATCCGTAAAATCGTGTTGGATAAACTGGAACAATTGGGGCCATCTTGGGTGCAAGGCAAGCCAGCCGGGAGTTGGGCGACGATTATTCTTGAGCAAATTGACGATATGCAAGATTATTATTCACGTTACCTACCACAAATGTATCTTGCTGCTTTTATCCCATTATTAATTTTAATGGCTATTTTTCCCATTAATTGGGCAACAGGGCTGATTTTATTGATCGCCGCTCCCTTGATACCCCTGTTTATGATGTTAGTCGGCATGGGAGCGGCAGAGGCAAATCGGCGCAATTTTATTTCCTTAGCGCGCTTAAGCGGTAAATTTTTTGATAGTTTACGAGGATTAGATACCTTGCGCCTATTTCATCGCGCGCAAGCCGAAACCGATCAAATTCGCGCAACATCAGATCAATTTCGTCGACGAACCATGGAAGTACTGCGCTTAGCTTTTCTTTCTTCCGCCGTGTTAGAATTTTTTGCCGCGGTTTCTATCGCAATGGTGGCCGTTTATTTCGGTTTTTCTTATCTCGGTGCACTCGATTTTGGTCGTTATCATACCGGAGTGACTGTTTTTTCTGGTTTTTTCGTATTAATGCTCGCCCCAGAATTTTTCCAACCCTTACGGGATCTCGGTACCTTCTATCATGCCAAAGCACAAGCACTGGGTGCCGCTGAATCACTGGTCACCTTTTTAACAAGTGAAGCGGAAACCACCATCAACACTGGAAATAAAAAACTATCTGGCGATGATCCCATCACGCTCATCGCCAATCAATTAGAAATCATCGCCACCAATGGTACTCGCCTCGCGGGGCCATTAAATTTTTCGGTAGTTGCCGGGCAACGTATTGCCATCGTCGGTCATTCCGGGGCAGGAAAAAGTTCATTACTGTCTCTGTTACTTGGTTTTTTACCTTATCGAGGGTCAATAACAGTCAATGGCGTCGAGCTAAGAGAGCTTGATCTAACAGCATGGCGTCAGCAGGTAAGTTGGGTCGGACAAAATCCTTATCTCCCTGCACAAACCTTGGCTGAAAATATTTTGCTGGCTAAACCCGATACCCATGAAACGCAACTACAGCAGACCATCAAACGCGCCTATGTTGACGAATTTTTAACGGATTTACCGCAGGGGCTAACAACGGAAATTGGCGATCAAGCCGCCCGCCTTTCGGTTGGCCAGGCACAGCGGGTCGCAGTAGCACGGGCTTTGCTCAATCCCTGCCGCTTATTATTATTGGACGAACCCAGTGCTAACCTTGATGTCAATAGTGAACAACGTGTAATGAGCGCATTAATGGCCGCTTCCCATGCGCAAACAACGCTGCTGGTGACGCATCAGCTAGAAAACACCGTCGATTATGATTTGATTTGGGTCATGGAGCGGGGTTTGCTGATTCAGCAAGGGGATCACGCGACGCTTAGTAAAACTGCAGGGGCTTTTGCCAATTTACTTAGCTATCGATGCGAGGCAAGTTCATGATTCTACTGCCCTTATTAGCATTGTACCGCCGTCACTGGTTTTGGATCAGTTTGGGAATTGTGCTCGCAACCCTCACCCTGTTAGCCTCAATAGGACTGCTTACACTTTCAGGCTGGCTGTTAGCAGGTACCGCCCTGGCTGGACCGGCTGGACTATACAGTTTTAATTATTTATTGCCCGCGGCAGGAATAAGAGCGGCAGCCATGATAAGAACAGTGGGACGTTATACCGAGCGAGTTGTTAATCACGACGCTACTTTTCGCGTCCTCGCTGATCTGCGTGTCTTTACCTTTAAAAAAATCCTACAGTTATCCCCAGCAAGCACCAACCGCTTTCAACAAAGTGATCTCTTGAATCGGCTGGTTGCTGATGTCGATACCTTAGATCACCTTTATCTACGTGTGATCGCTCCCTTTATCGCCGCATTAATAGTGATATTGGTCGTCACTTACGGATTAATTTGGCTGGATGTCACATTGGCGTTCACATTAGGCATTATTCTGCTGGGATTATTACTGCTCTTGCCTATGGTTTTTTATCGGGCGGGTAAACCTATTGGCGAGGCGTTGACGCATTTACGCAGTCGGTATCGCTGTCAGCTTACCCGCTGTTTGCAGGGACAAGCAGAACTGTTGGTATTTGGTGCTTTTGGGCGGTTTCGCGCAAAATTAGAAAAAATTGAACAACGCTGGTTAGCTCAGCAGCAACAGCAAGCGTCTTTGGTGGCGATTGCCCAATCACTGATGATATTCGCCTCTGGCCTGACGGTAACCTTATTATTATGGTTAGTGGCAGAAAATATGACTTTCACTCACAGAGAAGGCAATAATCAATCGGCAGCACTCATTGCATTACTTGTCTTTACAACAATCGCCGCTTTTGAAGCTTTATCACCAGTAGCTACTGCTTTTCAATACTTAGGACAGGTGATCACTTCTGCTCGGCGCGTGCTAGAGCTGATCACGAAAAAATCCAGCATCGTCTTTCCTCACAGGGTTAGCGCCGTCGCAGAAAACATCGAGCTGGAAATAAAACAGGTGAGTTTCACTTATCCCAATCAACCATTACCTGTCTTGCAAAATATTTCATTATCCATATCAGCAGGGGAACATATCGCCATCGTTGGACGTACCGGCTGCGGGAAATCAACATTATTGCAGTTATTAACCCGTGCATGGGATGTGACTCAGGGTGATATTTTTATCAATCAGCAGCCGCTAGCAAATTTTAATGAAAAAACATTACGTCAGATGATGGTGGTTGTCAGTCAGCGGATCCATATTTTTAGTGATACTTTGCGGGCAAATTTGCTACTCGCCTCTCCCCTCGCGACAGATAAAGCATTGGAAACAGTATTAAACCAAGTTGGATTACAAAATTTGTTAGAAAATAGTGAAGGTTTAAATGCATGGCTTGGAGAGGGAGGCCGCAGCTTATCAGGTGGAGAACAACGCCGTTTAGGCGTTGCCCGGGCGCTTTTACATCCCGCCCCATTATTGCTACTGGATGAGCCAACAGAAGGATTGGATGCCACTACCGAGCAACAGATTTTGTCTCTATTGCGCCAACATGGTCAGAATAAAAGTATGATATTGATCACCCATCGCCTGTACGGACTCGATACAATGGATCGCATTTGTGTCATGGACGCAGGTCGCCTTGTTGAACAAGGTGATCATCGGCAATTAATGAACAAGAAAGGTCGTTATTATCAGCTCGGTCAATGGAGCGCTAAAGTATAAATATATGGATATCACTCAGCTAGCAGCGCATTCTTTTACTTTTCCCGCGCCGGAATTAGCACTGAAGGAGCCTAATGGCCTCTTGGCTTTAGGTGGCGATCTCCGTGTCCCTCGACTATTGGCAGCCTATCAGCAAGGGATATTCCCTTGGTTTAGCCCGGGTGATCCGATCCTGTGGTGGTCACCCGATCCCCGTGCCATACTCTATCCCACAGAATTGCATATCAGTCTTAGTATGCGCCGCTTCCTACGCCAATGCCCTTATCGTTTTACACTTAATTGTGCTTTTTCTGATGTGGTAACAGCTTGCGCCACTGCGCGTAAAGAAGAAACCTGGATCAGCGGTGAAATACAGCAAGCTTATTGCCAATTACATCAACTAGGCTATGCCCATTCGGTGGAGGTATGGCAGGAGGATATACCCTCCGCCTTTGACGCCGCCGCATTGTTGGCTACGAGCCCTCGCCCAGGTGTACACTACACTCATCGGGTCACACGCCCTGGCCGCCTAGCGGCAACTTCAAAGACTGTGGGTATAAACTGGTTGGCGGTTTATATGGTGTCGCGCAGGGCACGTTATTTTGTGGTGAGTCAATGTTTAGCCTGGCAGATAATGCGTCTAAAAGTGCATTAATGGTTTTCTGTCATCATTTTTCTTCTCATGGAGGAGAATTAATTGACTGTCAGGTGCTCAACGCTCACACTGCATCACTTGGCGCGAGAGAAATCCCACGCCATTATTTTTTACAACAATTGCAGCAGCTACAGCTGAGTTCAGTATCGACTGAATGTTGGCCAGTTCAAGTATTGTATATACCCAATGAATTTCGAGTTACGGCAAGGCGGCAAGGGAGTGAGACCGATGAGCGTAGACATACTAAGTGATTCGGCGAGCACCCGCCGCCAACGCCGCCGTAACTTGAAAGGCGAAGGGGGTATAGACCTCTGGCCGGCTTAGAGTAAAATATTGAGCCATACCCTTCGCCTTTAAAGCCGCCGCGTTGTTAGCGGCGGGTATATAAAAGCCTCCGCGGTATGCAACACACCTTTACATAATGTAGATTTTTCGGCATTATCTTTCGGTTAAAAATTAAGGTAGTAACCCCTAGAGGATTCGATGGCCAAAGAAGACAATATTGAAATGCAGGGTACCGTCATAGATACGTTACCAAATACCATGTTCCGCGTTGAATTGGAAAACGGACACCAGGTAACCGCTCATATCTCTGGTAAAATGCGTAAAAATTATATCCGCATTTTGACAGGCGACAAAGTCAGTGTGGAATTAACCCCATACGATCTCACTAAAGGCCGTATTATCTTCCGTGCCAGGTAGAGATCCCTCGCCCAAACCGGGCGAGGAAAGAGATTAGCCTTTAAAAACGCCAACTAAGACTAGCATTAACGCTATTTTCCTTATGATGTTGAGACAATAAACCAGCATAACCTAAGGAAACTGAGGTATTGGTACTTACTGGTAATTTAGCACTGACCTTTATTACTGCGCTGTCACGTGCAACGGGGACACTATTGACAGTAAAAGGTCTGTTGCTTCCTTGAAATTTTAACGATTTACCGCGAGCTAGCTCACCATATTGGTGCTGCCATCCCAATTCACCGCGGACAGTCAGCTGAGCAGTTTTACTGACTAACCAGTGACGCTCTCCTCGTAAGCCTATCGTTGACAAAACTTCATCCTTATGTTGTTTACTACCGTGCAATGCAGCAGCACTACCCTGCTCATTAATCGTATTGCTTTGAAAATTGATGTACGTCAGATTGGCAAACGGCTCTAAATTTGTTTCATGCGTTTTTGTACGGTAACTCGTCTCAGCGAATATCTGTCTGGTGTTAGCAGTGTACTTGGCATTTTCAGCTTCTTCGATTGAGCGTGAGGTATCAAAATTGTGCCAAGCAGATGCCACACCGCCTCGTAACGACCAGGAACCAAACTGTTGGCCAAGATAAAGCGCTAAATGATAGTTATCACTGTCAGCAGAAGATCCGTAATCGTTGTTCATTTTTGAATGCGTAAAACCTGTCGCAATACCAAAACGCCAATCATCAATCAATGGCGTATCTACCCCCAAAAGCACCCCTCGCGTTGAAGCCTGGTAACCCGTCGCATTATTGTCACCAAAAGAATGTGCATTGATATTTAAGAATTGCCCCCAGACACCATTGTCATCCGTTTTAATATCTGAGGAAGTGAGTAAACTATTTGCTTGAAGTAGACGACCCTTGACCGCCTCTCGTACATGGCGGCTAGCATTTATTTGTGTCGAAGCCGCATCAGCATGAACTTGACCTGATAAATGTTTAAACAACCTACGTGCTTGCAAAGGTGAATGGGACGATAAGATATGGTTCATACACGGAATGACCACCGCCGAGTTGATCTGCCGCGATGGCGACTTCCCTCTCATTAGCATTTTTCGCCACACTGGCAAAGTGAGTGAGGTTACGGCTAATACTCAGTGTGACTTGCTTGGGTTGATAAACCAAATCAGTATTCAAAAACAGGTAGTTTGATTTTACAGAGGCAAAACGCCCTTTAATAGCATTATCGGCGTTAAGAATAGCATATTGCTTTCCTAGTAAACTGGGTACTGTCGTTTTCAGCAGCCCTTTTTTAGTCGCTTCCAATAAAACAATGACACCACCCCCATCCAAAGTAATTTTACCCCTGCTGTGCGTTTTATCACTTCGACCATCTGCAGCGAACTCGACTTCATACTGTGAGCCCTGCTCAAAAAGGATATCGTCGGTAACATTCAATTGACCAATCGAATTTTACCAAGCGCTAATATTCCTCCTTTATTTACCTTTAACGCAGCAATAGAGCCTGAGCCCATCAATCTGCCACCATTATTTAAATTAATGGCTGAGCTTAATGTGCCATTAACCACTAAGATGCCATTGTTAACGATTGTTGATTGGGAATAATGGTTATTACCCGTCAACACCACAGTGCCTTTATTAATCTCTAATCCAGCAAAGCTATTATTTCCCGCTAATATTAATATCCCTCCACCTTTCTTAATCAAGCGACCCTTTCCAGAGATATCATTTTTCCAAACATCAGCAAGAGCAAAATCGGCAACATCATATTGCTCATTATCTTCACTCTGATTCACCATCAGATCATGATAAAGATAAGTTGGACCATCGTAAGCTAAAGGTAAATTAATTAATCCCCAGTTTTTATCGACATCATTAGGGTTGACTGCCTGCCAGCTCGCCAGTGAATTAACGGGGTACGCCGTTCCAGCTAATATTTGTTGCCGGTCCGTATTGCTTAAATAGGGAAAACGTAAACGGAGTAAATAATGGGCTTGTGATGGAAGCTGCTCTGGCGTTAAATGGCTAGCTGATTTTTTCGTGATTAAACCATAATAACCTACGGAATAGTCATTTTTTTTATAAGCATCCGCTATCGGTTCACTTTGAATTGAAAGACAGGTCCGTAAACTCCGTCGACATTCAGTCGCTATTTGTTGGTGAATATGTTGGCGAATATTTTTAGCCGTATCAACGATCACGCTAGTTCTTTTATTGTCAGATAAAATCTGAGAGAGATAATAATAATGGCCGATACGGGCAGCAATAGTATCAGTGGGAAAGTGATCACCGGCGATAACCCTACTTTCACCAATTTGCAAAGCACGAGAAAATATTTCTCGCCCTCGTTCAGGGAAAATCATTGCTGATACTGCCGCTTGTTCAAAAGCACGCCAGCTATGACCGCTTGGAAAGGAAGGAGATTTTTTTTACTTTGCGTCGGGCGGGGGGGCGCAGAAATTTATCTTTAAGAATGAGATGGGCAGATTTAATCAGCTGTTCTTTTCCTTGATATTTAAAATGACCCTCTACCTGAGTGGCATCGGTATAAAGTGATCGTAAACTCTGATAAGGGAAATATTCTATAATATTTAATAAGGGTAGTTTTCCCAGTGTGGCGTGAAAAAAAGTATCATAGAGATGTTGTTTATTATCATTTTCTGCCAACTCTTTGCGTTCTGATGTCGCATTATTTTGATAATTAATAATACCTTGATTGTCTAATTTAGCTATATATGAAGTTGGCGATGGATAAGCCGTTAAAATATTCTTTTTTAGCGGCTCAAACCAATTTGTACGATCAGCATGAATTAGTTTTTCTTCTTCTTTTAGGCTTGATTCTTTTACTGCCGCAGAGGCATTACTTGCATAAAATGTAATCCCAAAAAAGATATATAAAATAATTAATTTATTTTTTTTATTATAATCACTATTATTTTTACGATTCCTATTTTTATTATCCAAAGAGTAAAAACATCGCTCACTGATTAATATACCAAATAAATTTACTAACATACCTATCGATTTAAATTAAATATTGCGGTCAAATTACAACCAAATTGGCGTAAAATATACTATATCTAAAATAAACAATAACAAAATTAATGTAAAAATATTATATTTAAGACAAAATCAAGGGGAGACTAAAAGACAGGCTGCATTACCGCTTTCCTTGGCGGCAATGTCATATACCCTTCGCCTTTCAAGTTACGGCTTTGTTGTCTGCGAGCGCTCGCCTCATCAGGTAGTATGTCTACGCTCATCGGTCTCACCCCCTTGCCGTAACTCGAAATTCATTGGGTATATCGTCGGTTAATTAAGAACAGCTCCAGCCGTTTTACGATTCTTGGCTGCTTGAAATTGGTAGCTGAGTTTCTGTTTATTTTTATATAAACTCACAATAACCGAACCACCATAAAGTAGTGATCCAAACAACAGTTCATTAGCCAATGGTTTTTTCAGATTTTCTTGAATGATCCGCTCCATTGGCCTTGCTCCCATCGCTCTATCATAACCTTTTTCTGTCAGCCAATTACGTGCCTCATCACTGACCTCCAGAGATACTCCCTTCGCATCGAGCTGTGCTTGCAATTCGACGATAAATTTATCAACAATTTGCTGGATCACGATAATTGAAAGATGATTGAACCAAATAATATTATCCAAGCGGTTACGAAACTCCGGTGTAAATATTTTTTTGATTTCTTCCATCGCGTCGCTACTATTATCCTGTTGTTGAAAACCAATAGAGGTTCGCTGGGATTCCCTTACCCCCGCATTGGTTGTCATTACAACGATAACATTACGAAAATCGGCTTTGCGGCCATTATTGTCGGTTAGCGTGCCGTTATCCATTACCTGTAATAACAAATTGAACAAATCAGCGTGTGCTTTTTCGATTTCATCAAGCAGTAAGACCGAATGCGGATGTTTGATCACCGCATCCGTCAATAATCCCCCTTGATCGTAACCAACATATCCTGGAGGCGCGCCAATGAGACGACTAACGGTATGACGCTCCATATATTCAGACATATCAAAGCGCAGCAATTCAATATGTAACGCCTTCGCTAGCTGTACTGTGACTTCCGTTTTTCCGACACCTGTCGGGCCAGCGAAAAGAAATGAGCCGACAGGTTTTCTCTCATGACCTAACCCAGCTCGACTCATTTTGATGGCTTCGGTTAAGGCTTCAATCGCTTTATCCTGCCCAAATACCAACATATTCAATCTATCACGCAAATGTTGCAGCTTATTTTTATCACATTCTGAAATAGCTTTCTCTGGTATTCTTGCCATTCGTGAGATCACGACTTCAATATCTGTCACATTAACGGTTTTTTTACGCTTATTAGGGCGCATTAATCGACTACGTGCGCCGGCTTCATCAATGACATCAATCGCCTTATCCGGTAAGTGGCGATCATTAATATACTTAACTGACAGCTCTACCGCGGCACGTACCGCTTTAGTGGTATAGCGTACATCATGATGCATTTCATATTTTGGTTTTAATCCATTAATAATCTGTATTGTTTCTTCCGCGGTGGGTTCTATAATGTCAATTTTTTGGAAACGACGCGCTAAAGCCCGATCTTTCTCAAAAATATTGCTGAATTCTTGATAAGTGGTCGATCCCATAACTCTAATTTTTCCGCTAGAAAGCAGAGGCTTAATCAAATTAGCCGCATCAACTTGTCCACCAGAAGCCGCACCTGCACCAATCATCGTATGAATTTCATCAATAAATAGAATGCTTTCTTTATCTTGTTCGAGTTGTTTCAATAATATTTTGAAACGTTTTTCAAAATCGCCCCGATATTTGGTACCCGCCAACAATGAACCAATATCGAGAGAATACAGCTTACATTTTGCGATAATTTTTGGCACATTACCTTGCACAATTCGCCAGGCGAGTCCTTCAGCAATAGCGGTTTTACCCACACCCGACTCACCGACCAACAAAGGATTATTTTTTCGTCGGCGACACAATACCGTAATAGCACGTTCTAATTCATTATCTCGACCGATAAGCGGGTCGATACCCCCTACGCTAGCCTGTTGATTGAGATTAGTGGTGAAGTTCTCTATGGATTCTTCTCCCATTGAAGACCCTTCACTCATCGAAGACTCTGTCTCTTTAGGGGGTTGTTCTGGTTCATTTTTACACAAACCATGGGAAATAAAATTCACCACATCTAAACGGCTAACATCATGTTTGCGTAATAAATAAGCTGCCTGTGATTCCTGTTCGCTGAAGATAGCCACTAATACATTAGCACCTGAAACTTCACCACGTCCGGATGATTGAACATGGAATATCGCCCGCTGTAATACTCGTTGAAAACTCAATGTCGGTTGAGTATCACGCTCCGTTTCTCTATCTGATAATATCGGTGTGGTTTGTTCGATAAAAGCTTCCAACTCTTGCCGTAAAGCAACAAAATCAACTGCACATGCCACTAGCACTTTTTCTGCTGCCGGATTATTCAGTAACGCCAGCAATAGGTGCTCCACGGTCATAAACTCATGTCTATTCTCTCGCGCATTGGCGAAAGCCATATTAAGACTGAGTTCAAGTTCTTGATTGAGCATAGGCACCTCCCCAATAAATTGCCTTAATCAGGCTTTTTTCAATGTGCAAAGCAATGGATGCTCATTTTTTCTAGCGTATTGATTGACTAACACTACCTTAGTTTCTGCAACTTCTGCGGTGAATACACCACAAATAGCTCTACCTTGATAATGAATATCCAGCATAATTTGCGTGGCAAGCTCGATATCATAAGAAAAGAACTTTTGTAAAACATCAATGACGAACTCCATCGGAGTATAGTCATCATTATTCAGTATAACTTTATATAAAGAAGGTGGTTGCAGTTTATCAATTTGTTGCTCGTTAACTAAATGTTCAACATCTAGTCCAGCATGGTTGTCGTTCATGACTCGCCTACTATTTACTAATATAACGGTTTTACTACATACCCTTCGCCTTTGAAGCCGCCGCCGCGTTGGCGGCGCTCGCTCGCCTCATCAGGTAGTATGTCTACGCTCATCGGTCTCACCCCCTTGCCGCCTAGCGGCAACTTCAAAGGCGAAGGGTATATCACATTTTCACCTTTTTGTATTTACTGTCTAATCCACACCGGCTTGCGATATCAACTTAACCTTCCCCTTAGCGCCGATGCGAAATCTTCTAAAATTACTCTCGAGCTAAAGCCTCAATAGGACTCAAACGCGCAGCATTACGAGCAGGCAAATAACCAAAAACAATACCAATCACAGTCGAGCATAAAAAAGCACTCAACATCGCCATCGGTGAAAAAACAATAGGCCAGCTAGGTAACAATATTGACATGACTAGGCCAACGCTCAATGACAGCATCACCCCCAAAGTCCCCCCCACTAAACACAACAATATGGCTTCAATCAGAAATTGTTGCATAATATCGCCTGGACGGGCACCCACAGCCATACGAATGCCTATTTCACGGGTACGCTCTGTCACCGAGACCAGCATGATATTCATCACGCCAATGCCGCCGACAATCAAAGAAATCACTGCGACCAATGTTAAAAAAAGTTGCATTGTACGTGTGGTTTTTTCTGCTGTTTGTAGAAGGGTATCCATATTATAAGTGTAAATATCTTTCTTGCCATGACGTAATGTCAACAAACGAACTAGCTTTTGTTCAACGTCTTTGCTGTCATATCCATCTTTAATGCGCACGGTAATCGAATCAAAATAAAATTTACCGTTCAATCGCTTTGACATAGTACGGTACGGCACCCATACCTGCAAAGTTTGGCTATTGTTAAACATCGATGGTTTTTTTCTCACCACACCTATTACCGTAGCAGGCATATTACCGATCAATATCACTTGACCTACCACGTTTTCCAAATGAGGGAATAAAAGCCGCTGGGTGTTATTATCAATCACGACCACTTGGCTTTGTTGATCAACCTGATATTGGCTAATAACGCTTCCCTGCGCCATCGTCATGCCAAAAACATGAAAATATTGACCATTGACACCAAACACATGACCAGCAACATCAACATTCCTCGAACGCAAACGCATACTACTGGCAATCAGCGGTGAAATCACATCAATATAAGGCTGAGCCGTTAACGCTTCTAGATCATTAGCCGTCAGTGAGCGTAAATGGCTAGGCTCGTCATCACCATAATCTTCCCCCGGATAAATATGGATAGTATTAGTACCGATAGCCCGAATATCAGCCAATACTTTTTTCTGTGCCGCCTCGCCAATCACCAAAATAAAAACTACCGAGGCGATACCAATAATGATCCCTAACATTGTCAATCCAGTACGCATTTTACTCGTCATCATGGCACACCAAGCCATCAATAATGCTTCACGCAGCCGGAAGACGGTTTGTTGCCACGAGGGAATATCCGCTTTCGGGCTCAAAGATTTCGTTGGCAACTTATTGGGCGACGGCTTAAAACCTGAATCAGCAATAATACTACCGTCACTAATTTCAATAATCCGTTCAGCTTGAGCGGCAACCTGCGCATCATGCGTGACGATAATGACAGTATGGCCTTGTTGTTGCAGCTGTTTAAGAATAGTGATGACTTCCACAGTAGAATGACGATCTAACGCCCCTGTGGGTTCATCCGCCAAAATAATTTGTCCACCGTTTATCAACGCTCGAGCAATACTGACCCGTTGTTGCTGCCCGCCAGAAAGCTGATTAGGCCGATAATTAGCTCGGGTTGATAATCCTAGGCGTGTCAGCAACATGCTCGCTCGTTCATGTCTTTTATTGTTAGACCATCCAGCATAAATAGCGGGTATTTCAACATTATGGGCTGCATTAAGATGAGGCAATAAATGATAACGTTGAAAAATAAAACCAAAATGCTCACGGCGTAAGATGGCAAGTCCGTCGTTATCAAGTGACGCTACATCCTGACCATTAACCAGATAAGTGCCTGTGGTCGGCTGATCTAAACAACCAAGAATATTCATTAAGGTTGATTTACCCGATCCAGAAGCGCCCATGATGGCTACCATTTCTCCCGCGTTAATTTTCAGCGATATATCCTTTAATACTTCAACGCTCTGTTCGCCAGAAGGATAGCTACGGTGGATAGATTTCAGTTCAAGTAGCGGCATCATAATGTTTTCTCTTGATAACTACTGCTGATAATAACCTCTTCACCGAGCATCAAACCGGAGAGAATCTGTACATTTATATTGTCACGAATACCGATAGTCACCTGACGTTCTTCTTCTTTACCCTTTTTTAACACAATGACTTGATAGAGATTATCAGCCAATTTTTTCCTCAAAGCGGCCAAGGGGATTACCATTGCTTGCTTGATATTGCTTAATTCTATGGAGATTTGTGCCGTCATTTGCAGACGAAGTAGAGCATCCGGGTTAGGGACTTCGAAACGTGCAAGGTAAAAAACAGCATCGTTGATTTTCTCCGGCATCGATAAAATGTCTTTTAAAACACCGTGAAAATATTTGCTTTGATCCCCCAATATAGTAAACGACGCTTTTAAACCCGGTGTTAAATGGATAACATCAGCCTCAGAAACTTGCGCATTGACTAACATGGTTTGCATATCCGCTAAGGTTAAAATAGTGGGAGCTTGTTGGGCAGCAATGACAGTTTGACCTTCTAGAGTAGTGATTTGAACAACTTCTCCCCCCATAGGCGCGGTAATTTTTGTATAATCGAGATTAATTTTTGCACTCTCTAAACTGGCGATGGTTTTATCAATTTGTGCTTTAATCGTCTCTAATCTGGCATTTTTTACCTCTAGCTCAGCGCTGGCTTTATCTAGCTCATTTTGTGAAATGACATGTAATTTAGCCAAAGTATGCTGACGATCTAACGTTAATTTGGTCAATCTACGCTCCGCCAGCCCTTGCCGTAACTGTGCATTCAAATCCTGTAAAATCGCATTTACTTCTCGGATCCTGCTTTCTGCCTGTTGCGCATCTATTACCGCTAACAACTGACCTTGCGTTACTTTATCACCGAGCTTTACATACAAATGCTTCAGTTGGCCACTCACCTGAGCCCCAACATCCAGTTTTCGTACTGCATCAAGTTTACCGATAGCTAATACTTTTTTCTGTAAATCTTGTGTCGTCACTTTTATTGTTTGATATTGAATAGGATGGGGTGCTATGAAGTATTTTATGGTAAAAAAATAGTAATCACTAGAATAATAATTGCTATGCCACTTCGTTTTAATCCTTTAAACCGTATCAAAATTATTATCCGCCTTATTTAATAAGTATCACCCAATTATTTTAAATTTTTGATTTTAATATAATAAAAAATTAATATAAAAATAATTATTATTTAATATAAATCCATTCTTTTTTATTATTTAACCTTAAATAAATTATTTTAAAAATCATGAATAAGCATATTAAAGTTTTTTTGGCTCCGTATCCACTAGAATAAGATGTTTTGAATAAGCTCAATAGATCATAAAAAATAATGTTTAATATATTTTGACTATGCTCTGACACAATCTACCGGGAGCCACATAATTAAACGTAAACCACCGAGTTGACTCTCTTCCGCTAATACCCAACCCTGGTGCTGAGTGACAGCCGTTTCTACAATCGCCAAACCTAAACCGGTTCCTCCCGATGTACGATCTCTAGCTTCGTCGGTACGATAAAATGGCCTAAATATCTGCTCACGATCTTCCGGACTAACGCCAGGACCATCATCATCAACAGTAATGGTAATACCCTTATTATCTGCGCTAAATGCCACTACAATGTGTTGATATGAATAACGCAAAGCATTACGCACGATATTTTCTAAAGCACTTTCAAGTGCCGACGGATTACCAAATAATGCCCATGCCTCCGGGGGACTCGCGACTTCGAGCGTCTTTTTTAACTGTTCCGCTTCAAATTTTGCGTTATTTAGCATATCGCTCCAGAGTTCATCGGCTTTTAGTGGTTCACGCCGCAATTCATGTTTATTGCGGGTACGGGAAAGTACCAACAAATTATTAATCATACTATCAAGCCGTTGAACATCTCTTTCAACCCGTTCCAGCTCATTTCCCTCTCCATAACGACGACGCATCAGCGCAGTAGTAAGTTGTAAGCGGGTTAATGGGGTGCGTAATTCATGGGAGACGTCAGAAATAAGACGTTGTTGCGCGGTAGCCATACGCTCTAATGCACTAATCATCTGATTGAAACAGGCACCGGCGGCTAAAAATTCTTGTGGCCCTGATTCCAATTCTGGATGCTGCTTCAAATTGCCACGAGCAACATCATCGGCCGCATTTTTCAAATTACGAGCCGGTTTAGCTAAACTCCAAGCGAGCCAAAATAATAAGGGTGCACTGATTAACATCGTGGCAAGAAGCAGTAATAGCGGACGATCAAACATCATATTGATAAAATCAGACTGTCGATTATTGGCCGAGCGGATCAGATAAAGTTGATAACGTTCTTTACCGTCAAGAATGTTGATAACGTTCTTTACCGTCAAGAATAGAAAAGGGCCCGACTATTTCCAAACGACCATACTCCTTTTTTTGAGGCTCATTTTCATCATCTGATTGACCGATAAAATTGCGTACCATTTGCATTTCTTTATCCTTAGCCCCGATCACTCTCCCTTCAGCTGTCACCAATACTAAATGTTGACCAGGGGGTGCCCATTTTTCTATCACGCGCCGTAGACGACGCCACCACATAAGATCATCGTCAGGTTCACTGGAAAGTTCTGCTTCGATGTGTTGCTTCAACATACTCCCCTGACGTTTTCCATCATCCTGTAGAAGAATTATTTGGCGTGAATCCAGCTTCGGTATCATCAACACCAACAGCACCACCAGTGATAATGTGAACCAGAAAATCGTAAAAATACGTGTGGTCAGACTGGTGATCATTTTTTTGCGACCATCAGATAGCCACGTCCTCTCAATGTTTTAAACCAATGGTATCCTCCATCTTCACGTCCTGGTAACTTGCGGCGCAAATTAGAAACGTGCATATCAATAGCACGATCAAAGGGAGTGAGACGTTTACCTAATACCTTCTCACTCAGTTCTTCACGCGATACTACCTGACCGATACGTTCCGCTAATAAATAAAGCAAGGTAAATTCGGTACCGGTTAGATCAAGTACTTTTTCATGAAAAGAGGCTTCTTGTCGACCAGGATTCAATTCTAAACCTTCCACTTTTAATATCCGTGCACTCTGATCCTCATTTTGTGGCTGATGACTCTGTAATATCCTACCGATTTGCGCTATCAAAGTGCGGGGTTTAAATGGCTTCGCATGGTATTGATCAGCCCCGAGCTCAAAACTCAGCGTCTGATCTAATTCAGTATCACGTGCCGTTAACATGATCACTGGAGTCTTATAATTTTTTCGAAGCTCTTTTAAAGTTTCGATCCCATTTTTTTTGGGCATCATTATATCCAGCAATATCACATCGATAGAGTCATCTAATAACTTCAGGGCTTGCTCGCCATCGTAAGCAACCACCACCTCGAACGCTTCCATCTCAAGTAGTTCTTTCAAAGAAGCACTTATTTCACGATCATCCTCAACCAGTAAAATTTTATTCATAGTAATTCATCTCTTTGATACGAAATACGTTATCAACCACCAGCATTCTATTAGGTTAGGTAATTTGCCTTAAAATTACACAGCAAACTGAATCTTGGCGTGATAATGCGTAAATTAATAAGATTTAATGATGGTATCAATGTTAGTTTTTAGCTTCTCCGCTATTATTTGCTGCCCATACAATCGTAGCAGATAGTTTGCATTATGGAGACGGATCACTAACTAGAAGATGCTTTATTAGACCTCTTCGGAAACTAGCATTCATATAAGAATTTTGGTAAAATACTCCTGAACAAGGAGCCGCCATGAAATATGAAGTAATAAAAGTACTGGAAGAGGAAAAATTTCGTCGCTTAACGGGTGTTAAACGCAGTACATTTGAAAAGATGATAAAGATATTGAATGAAGCAGATAAGAGTAAGCAAGGGAAAGGAGGTCGGAAACCCAAGCGGGGTTTAGAAGAGCGCTTATTAATGGCACTGGAGTATATACGAGAATATCGCACTTATTTTCATGTCAGCCAAAGCTATGGCGTGAGTGAGAGCACATGCTATGAAACGATTAAATGGATAGAGAATACACTAATAAAGCATCCTGATTTTGCCCTACCTGGACGCAAAGCTGTATTAAAAAGGGATAGGGAGTATGAGCTGGTTCTTATTGATGCCACAGAAACGCCGATTGAACGTCCCCAAAAAAACAAAAGCCGTTTTACTCAGGAAAAAAGAAACGACACACCTTAAAAACACAAGTGCTCGTTGATAAAAAAAGTAAAGCAGTCATCTGTACAAGCTTTACGAATGGGAGGCGCCATGATTTTAGGTTGTTTAAGGAGTCTGGTGTGCGAATACATCCTGACATCAAAACAGTTACCGATACAGGTTACCAAGGGCTTGGCAAGATTCATTCAAACTCGGCGTTGCCTAAGAAAAAGACAAAGAAAAATCCCTTAACAAAAGAAGATAAACGCAACAATCGTGCGTTATCAAGCCAGCGTGTATTAAACGAACATGTCATTGGTATGATTAAAAGATTTAAAATTGTATCAGACCGTTATCGAAACAGGCGAAAACGTTTTGGATTAAGATTTAATCTGATTGCTGCAATTTATAATATGGAAATTAGATAAATGATAGTTTCCGAAGAGGTCTATTGAAGTTATCGGCTATCGCTCGTCGATCATCGCGATTTTTGACATCCTCTCCCACTGAATTTTCAGTGAGAGAGCCCCGAAGGTAACGGCGTTTTTTAGCCCATTTTTTCATCAATTGAGTGTCGCTCAAGAAAATTTAGAGCAAGCGCTAAAAGTCTTTCAAATACATACAAACATTAGCGGAGCGATATTGATTATTACACGCCTTATAGCCAAAGCAGTTTAATTTGATTCAAGGCGGAGGAGCGCAGACAGTACAAATAGTACGGCAAGTGACGACAACACTTAATCAAATTAAACTGATTCGGCTATACAAACGTTTTAGCTACCCATTGCAACTATTTTGTGCACGCTAATATTTTGCCAAAACAAGCTCAAAATGCTTATTTACTTCGTGTAAACTCGGCTTTTTGAGCTTGTTTTTGATGAAATGAGTGAGCACAAAAAATTTCGAACAGGCTCTAGACTTGTCATACACAAGTGGCGGTCTGTGAAGCAGGAAGCCTCTCCCAATAGAACGGGGAGCAGTCACATAATATACCCAAAGTCCTTGAAGTTGCCGCTAGGCGGCCAGGGGGGGGGTGAGACCGATGAGCGTAGACAACTACGTGATTCGGCGAACACTCGCAGCCAACAACGCGGCGGCTTCAAAGGCGAAGGGTATAGACCTCTTTCCAAACCTACTAGGTGACGCGGATCCTGCGTTGCCCGGTGCTCACAATCCTCATGTACTTATGGCAACGAAGGTTGCTGTGCGCCGGGTGCCTTGACTTAGCATCACTCGCTACGGTTTGGAAAGAGGTCTAATGAGGAAATGTTATGCAACAAAGTGCTGTTGTCGTTTTTAGTGGTGGTCAAGATTCAACGACTTGCTTGATCCAAGCCTTACAACAATATGAAAAAGTGCATTGTATTACTTTTGATTACCAGCAACGTCATCGTGAAGAAATCGAGGTTGCAAAAAAATTAGTGAAAACATTAAATACTGCGCGCACTGAAAAAAACAGCATCGTCCATAAAATTTTAGATGTAACATTACTTAATGAGTTAACAATAAGCAGTTTGACACAAAACCATATCCCCATACCTCCTTATACCGACGCTAATAAGCACACTAACAAAAAAGCTATTCCCAATACTTTTGTGCCGGGGAGAAATATTTTATTTCTTACATTAGCGGCCATCTACGCTTATAAAATAAATACGACAACCGTTATTACCGGCGTGTGTGAAACCGATTTTTCAGGTTATCCTGATTGCCGTGATGATTTTGTAAAATCACTTAATCAAGCCATCAATCTCGGTATTGACCGGTCTATTGATTTTATTACGCCATTAATGTGGCTCAATAAAGCTGAAATATGGGCGTTGGCAGACCACTATCAACAATTAAAATTGATACGCAGCTCTACATTAACTTGCTATCAGGGCAATATAGGCGACGGTTGTAAGCAATGTGCCGCCTGTCACTTGCGGTCACAAGGGTTGATTTATTATCAGGCTAATAAACAACAAGTAATGGAAAGTTTACAGAAAAAAATCAACCGTCTTTGATATACCCAATGAATTTCGAGTTACGGCAAGGCGGCAATCAATCGAATTCCAGGAGTGTACAGACAGTACATGACTGGAATGAGTACGAGCAGCCAACGCCGCCGTAACTCGAAAGGCGAAGGATATTCTTCCCCGGCTGAATTTTCCGTGGGGAGCCCCCGCTAAAAAGAGGTCTGTTATTTATACTCTTCGCCTTTGAAGCCACCGCGTTGTTGGCTGCGGGTGTTCGCCTCATGGTATGGCACTGTTAACAAAGTGTATTCATCTAACTTGTTGAAATAATTATAATTTAAATACATTTAAAGTAAACGGTTCCTCTTTAAAAAAACAGATAAATCGATTTTTTATGGCAGCGATCGGCGAATTCTTTCAATGATGAAGCCGATCACAAAAAGTATTATTTTTATCTCATCATTATTTTATGTGTCCTAAATATTTTTATAAATTATTTGTTATTCAATAGTTTAACTTTGTTAACAGTGCCATAGCCAAAGCAGTTTAATTTGATTTAAGTGTTGTCGTCACTTGCCGTACTATTTGTACTGTCTGCGCTCATCGGTCGGTCGCCCTGGCAGCCGAAGGCAACTTCAAAGGAAGAGTATATTTCCAGCTTACAATTTCAATTTGGCACTATTACGCTCTAGAAATGATGGCCCTATGCCTGAAACTTCCTGAAGCTGCTCAAGCTCAGTGAATCTGCCATATTGTTCACGATAGCTGACTATCGCTTCAGCCTTTTTCATACCGATACCATTGAGAGACTTTGCCAATTGTTCAGCGGTAGCCGTATTGATACTAATCCGATTTGATGGTTGCTCTTTTTTTGTATCAACCACAGTATTTTCTTTAGATTTATTGTGCACGTTCTGTGACGAATTGGCTGTTGTCGCTATATTTTTCTCAGGAATATTCGTGTTAATCGGTGCCGAATTCAGTCTCAGTGTTGTACCCCATCCTGTTAATAACAACGCTAATATCAGTAATTTTTTACTTTTTTTCATATTGTATCCTCCATGCATTTAACAACCTGCTTACTTTGCCTCAGGCCATTTTTTCTAGCAATCACTGGAGGATAAATATGAGAATGGCCGCGCAAGCGGCCTTATTTTTGTTAGATCATTTTGCAAATAATTGTGATACCGATAGCAATTATGATTCAGTAGCACTTATTTTTATCGTCGCTTGTTGATGTAGATTTGCCATCAACGCTTCAAAATTCATACCGCTGGACGCTTCCTGCATTTTATTAATAAAGCTCGCCTCTTCATCTTGGGAAAGTTTTCCCGCAGTAACAGTAAGTAGCTCGATTAACACAAAATTGCCTTTGCTATCCTGAGATAAACCATATACCGGCTTATTTTTTTGTGGGTGAGCTAATGCAAAGATAGTTTTTATCAACATTTCATCATAAGAAGAACGAGACAGGGTTTCTTTCTTGCCGAAATTGAGACCTTCTTTTTTCATTATTTGAATGTCTTTTTCCTGCCGCAATGCCGCCAAGATTTTTTCACCTTGAGTTCGCGCCGCATTTTCTGCTTTTTGACGTTTAATTAGCTCTCTTATTTCGCTGCTAGCCTGATCGAAAGATTGAGGTTTTTCCGGTGTATATCCATCAACACGGATAACAAAAGCTTTGTCTCCTTCAACATTAATCACATCAGAATTACCAGAGCTCGCACCATCAGCCCCGATCAGAGAGCCTTCAAAAATCGCTTGTATTACCGGTTTAAAATTCAATTCAGCAGGGACTGTCCGGCGAGTAAACCAATTGGTTTTTTTTGCTTGCAAATCTGCTGCGACTTCGGCTGATGCCAATGAGTCGTTGTTGTTGGCAGCAGCCGTGCTAACTTGCTGTTGCAGAGCATAATACGCATCTAAGGTTTTTTCTTGCTGTACTTTCTTTAGCAATTCAGTACGCACTTCTTTAAAAGCCCTACTTTGCTCTGGTTTGATATCGTTCAATCGTACTATTAAATAGCCCACGGATGATTTTATTACGTCTGAGAGCTGACCTTTTTCAGTTAAATTAGCCTGTTTCAGTTCATCTAAGGTCATGCTTGCTTCTAACCAACCTAAAGTGCCACCATTTTTGCGTGAGATAATATCCACGGATTTTTGTTTAGCAAGGGTAGCAAAATCAGCCCCTGTCTTGAGCTCAGCTAAGATAGCCTGGGCTTCTTTTTCCGTTTTTAGCTGAATGACACTAAAATGTTTTCGCTCTGGTTGGATATAATTGTTTTTATGTTGTTGATAATAGCTTTCTATCTCTTTTTCACTCACTGTAATTTTTTTCTGGATTTCCGCCATGTCCATAAAAATATAGCTAATTTTTATTTCTGCTGGAGCGATAAAGTCTTTTTTGTTTTGATGATAATAATTTTTCAGCTCTGTATTAGTTACCTTTTGGTGCGCTTGTAGCGCGTTGACATCTATAGTAGCAAGACGAACATCACGCTGTTGTAAAACAAGTTCAGCTGTTTTTTTCATTTCCATCGGCAGAATAAATTCGCTGCTACCAACAGCTTGTAATAGCTGTTGCAAAATTAATTGTTGAAGCTGTAATTGAGCAAACTGATCGGGCTTGTATCCCATACTATTAATTAAATTAAGATATTTAGTATTATCAAATTTATTGTCCGTTTGAAAATACGGTATTTGGCGAATCGATTCTTTTACCTGCTCGTCACTGACTGTTAAACCAAGCTTTTGCGTGTACTGATTAAGTAATACATTATTGATAAGCTGTTCGAGTGTCTGCTGACGTAATTTGCTCATATAGCTTTCATTACTTGCCAAAGTGGAGAATTGTTCTCCTAATTGCTGTTGCATACGAGCCCGTTCGCTTTGAAATGCTTGTTCTAGTTTTGCTTGGCTAATTTTTTCACCATTAACCTTAGCAGCATAATCGTTAGCACCACCCACTAGATAACCACTGACACCCGTTAAGATAAAAGATAAAATAATCAGAACGATAATAATTTTTAATGCGACACTATTGGTCGCTGCCCGTAATTTTTCCATCATAAGGTGATGATACTCCGCTGTAATTTATATTAAAAATCTTAGAGCTTATGCGAAATTTTTTTGCTCTATTAAAGAAAATTTCAAACAAATTTTAAGCATCAAAAAATGGCTGGCAAGTACTAACTTACCATCCTCTTTTTTATCAATATACCCTTCGCCTTTCAAGTTATGGCTTTGTTGTCTGCAGGGCGGGATCCAACTCATTAATCAATCAACTTTAGATTATAAAACACACAATTTGTGTATATTAATTAAACAAATAAGAAAATTTCGTCTGCGAAATGCTTAAATATCAATCTTATTGATGACAAAAAATACAAAGTGGAATCCCGCCCTGGGGTATACTGCAAGGCATTCACCATCCGTTTTTAGGATTTTAGCTCAGCGCCAAAGGGAGGCTGCTCCAAGGCAAAAGAAAGAACATCCTCAATACCTTTCACGGGATGGATAGTGAGATCAGCGATAACATTATCCGGGATCTCTTCTAAATCACGTTTATTTTCATCAGGGATCAATACAATCTTAATGCCACCACGATGTGCCGCCAATAATTTTTCTTTTAAACCACCGATAGGCAACACCAAGCCGCGTAATGTGATTTCACCGGTCATTGCAACATCAGCACGTACTGGATTACCTGTCAAACAAGATACCAATGCTGTACACATGGCAATACCAGCACTGGGGCCATCTTTGGGTGTTGCACCTTCTGGCACATGCACATGAATATCACGCTTTTCGTGAAAATCAGCCTGGATACCTAATCTTTCTGCGCGTGCACGTACCACCGTTAATGCAGCCTGAATAGATTCCTGCATCACCTCACCCAATGAACCGGTATAACTCAGTTTACCTTTACCTGGGACACTGGCTGTTTCAATGGTCAGCAGATCACCCCCGACTTCAGTCCAGGCCAAGCCAGTGACCTGCCCAACTCGATTTTCAGTATCAGCACGACCATAATCTACTTTTTGTACACCCAAAAATGTTTTCAAATTGTCGCCATTAATTTCAATATTTTTAATGGCTTTATCCATTAACAAATTTTTTACTGCTTTGCGACAGAGTTTAGATATTTCACGTTCCAGGCTCCGTACACCTGCTTCTCGGGTGTAATAGCGGATAATATTGATAATAGCGCTGTCTTGAATAGTAAGTTCATTTTTTTTGACAGCATTGCGATCAAACTGTTTTGGCAGTAAATGTTGTTTAGCGATATTCAGTTTTTCGTCTTCGGTATAACCAGATAAACGGATCACTTCCATGCGATCTAGCAACGGAGCCGGAATATTCATTGAATTAGAGGTAGCGACAAACATAACATCAGATAAATCATAATCAACTTCAAGATAATGATCATTGAAAGCCACATTTTGTTCGGGGTCAAGCACCTCTAATAATGCAGAAGCCGGATCGCCCCGCATATCAGCAGCCATTTTATCGATTTCATCCAATAGAAAGAGCGGATTTTTTACATTAACTTTAGCCATTTTTTGAATCAGCTTACCTGGCATAGAACCAATGTAAGTACGGCGATGGCCACGAATTTCAGCTTCATCACGTACACCACCCAGCGCCATACGAACATACTGACGACCTGTGGCTCGGGCAATAGATTGACCCAATGACGTTTTTCCGACGCCAGGGGGGCCAACTAAGCAGAGAATCGGCCCTTTGATTTTATTAACACGGCTTTGTACGGCAAGATATTCAAGAATACGCTCTTTCACACGCTCTAAACCGTAATGCTCAGTGTCCAGTACCTGTTGTGCTTTAACTAAATCTTTTTTAACTTTACTGCGTCCGTTCCAGGGTACTTGCAACATCCAATCAATGTAGCTCCGTACTACGGTGGCTTCTGCCGCCATAGGCGACATCATTTTCAATTTTTTCAATTCAGCTTCAGTTTTTTCACGCGCTTCTTTCGGCATTTTTACTGCTTCAATTTTACGCTTTAGCATTTCGTTTTCATCGGGCGTATCGTCCATCTCTCCTAGCTCTTTCTGGATGGCTTTCATTTGCTCGTTGAGATAGTATTCGCGCTGGCTTTTTTCCATTTGTTTTTTTACGCGTTTACGGATATTGGTTTCCATTTTTAACACATCAATTTCTTTATCCATCTTCTGCAGCAAATACTCTAACCGATCAGTCACAGAAGGCATTTCAAGAACCTCCTGTTTATCAGATAATTTCAATGGCATATGTGCAGCAATGGTATCAGCAAGACAGGCTGCATCTTCAATCTTGTTTAAAGATATCAATACTTCCGGGGGGATTTTTTTATTAAGTTTTATACAACATTCAAACTGATGAATTGCGCCACGCACTAACGATTCTTGCTTCCGCTCATCCATTACTGGCAATTCGATATGTCGAGTCACAGCCGCGAAACATTCACCATCATCTAAAAGGGTATCAATCTTCGCGCGCCTTAATCCTTCTACCAGTACTTTTACTGTGCCATCCGGCAATTTCAGCATTTGTAGAATCGAAGCAATAGTACCAACAGAAAATAAATCTTCTGGAGCAGGATCATCTTTTGCCGGGTCTTTTTGCGCAACTAAGATGATTTTTTTATCATGTTCCATTGCGGCTTCCAGGCCTCGAATAGATTTTTCCCGGCCAACAAACAGGGGGATCACCATGTGCGGGTAAACAACCACATCACGCAATGGTAATACTGGGATTTCTATACGTTCAGAACGCTTAAGGTTCATAGAACTCTCTCTTAGGTTAGCTTTCTGCCTGACTTATAATGGAATCTTTTCACATCTTCCCCGCTCCAAAAAACCTTATAGCCAAATCATTTTAACTTTATTTAAGTGTTGTCGTCGCTTGCCGTACTATTTATTTGTACTGTCTGCGATCCTCCGCCTTGAATCAAATTAAAATGATTTATAGTTTTACGGTGTGTATTGGATAAAGTACAGATTGTCACGGATTTCACTATTATAGATTGTGGATATATGGGGACAAAAGTCTGAGATTCAACAATAACAATGCGAGGAAAAAATAGGGGACGAAATTTCCCCCTAAGAGCCTGTTCCAAATCCTCTTGAGCGACACTCAATTGATGAAGTATCAGCGAGAACAAGGAATTTCGAACAGGCGCTTAGTTATATACCATTCTCCTTTGAAGCCGCCGCGTTGTTGGCTGCCAGCCATCGCCCGAATCACATAGTCTGTCCACGCTCATCGGGTCTCACGCCCTGGCAGCCGAAGGCAACTTCAAAGACAAAGGGTATATTCACTTCTTAATTTAATCAGAGTTATTCTCCAATGGCCTGAGCTTCACTCTTTTTGTAGACGAGTAAAGGGGCAGATTGGCCATCGATAGCCGATTCATCCACCACAACTTTATCCACTTTTTCCATTGACGGTAAATCGTACATCGTATCCAATAAGGCTGCCTCAACAATAGAACGTAAACCACGGGCACCGGTCTTACGTGCCATTGCTTTTTTAGCAATCGCGGTCAGCGCTTCCTCAGTGAACTCCAATTCAACACTCTCTAAATTAAACAGGGCTTGATATTGTTTAGTCAGCGCATTCTTCGGTTCTTTTAAAATTTTAATTAAAGCCTCTTGATTCAGTTCAGTCAGCGTTGTTACAACCGGCAACCGTCCTATGAATTCAGGAATTAAACCAAATTTAATCAAATCTTCAGGTTCTGCCTGGCGTAATAATTCACCTTCACTGGGTTTTTCACAGACACTTTTTACAATCGCGCCAAAACCAATACCCGTGCCTGTATTCAAACGCTGGCTAATCACTTTATCTAATCCAGCAAAAGCGCCACCACAGATAAAAAGAATTTTCGAGGTATCAACCTGTAGAAACTCCTGCTGAGGATGCTTACGCCCCCCCTGCGGCGGCACTGCGGCGATGGTTCCTTCGATGAGTTTTAATAACGCCTGCTGTACCCCTTCCCCAGAAACGTCACGGGTTATGGATGGGTTTTCTGATTTCCGCGAAATTTTATCAATTTCATCAATGTAGACAATCCCTCTCTGCGCCTTTTCTACATTATAATCACATTTTTGCAACAATTTTTGTATGATATTTTCTACATCTTCACCGACGTAACCCGCTTCAGTTAATGTGGTCGCATCTGCCATAGTAAAGGGCACATCCAGAAACCGCGCTAAGGTTTCTGCTAACAGCGTTTTACCACTGCCTGTTGGACCAATCAGTAAAATATTACTTTTTCCTAATTCAACACCATTATTACTGTCACCGTTACACAAACGTTTATAATGGTTATACACTGCTACCGCCAACGCTTTTTTCGCCTGTTCTTGCCCGATAACATAATCATCGAGATGATGACGAATTTCATGGGGTGTCGGTAAAGCACTTCGCTCTCTGTGCTGAGAAACATCTTTGATTTCTTCGCGAATAATGTCATTACACAGTTCAACGCATTCATTACAAACATATACCGCGGGCCCAGCAATCAACTTACCCACTTCACTTTGGCTTTTGCCGCAGAAAGAGCAATATAGCGGCTTTTCAGAATTCTTTTTGCTCTTATCCGTCATCAATAGACCTCTTCTTTAAATTTCTGTATTAGACTTCTTTCACAACCTACTGCGTGGCGTGAATTCTACGTTACGCTGTGCTCACCATCCTCATGTACTTTGTGCACGCTGCGGTTGCTGCACTCCCGCCACTAACTACGGTTTATCACAAAAAACAGTACCGATTCTTAGAGCCTATATGACAGTATATCGGATCCCTGTAATCAATCCTGATTTATACCCTTCGCTTTTGAAGCCGCCGCGTTGTTGGCTGCCAGCTCTCGCCCTCATGGTATGTCTACGCTCATCGGTCGGTCGCCCTGGCAGCCCGAAGGCAACTTCAAAGACGAAGGGTATATGACGCTATAATCGACAACAAGTGAGTAGCCACCAGCGGTACCAAACACTAAATAATAAAATGGTTATTTTGTACTTTTTTTACTTTTCTTATCCGCTTTTTCATCAAGATTAGACACTGTTTCCCGAGTACATAATACTTGGTCGACTAAACCGTAGTTTACTGATTCTTCTGCCGATAAAAAATAGTCTCTTTCTGTGTCTTTTTCTATCTCTTCAAGCGCCTTACCCGTGTGTTTCGCCATGAGTGTATTCATACGATTTTTCACGTTTCTGATTTCTTTGCTATGAATTTCGATGTCACTCACCTGTCCTTGGTAACCGCCCAATGGCTGATGAATCATTACACGCGAATTAGGCAAACAAAAACGCTTGCCTTTTGTCCCTGCCGTTAACAAGAAAGCGCCCATTGAGCACGCTTGTCCAATACATAGGGTAATGACGTCCGGTTTGATAAACTGCATAGTGTCATAAATAGACATCCCAGCAGTAATGACTCCACCTGGAGAATTGATATAAAGAGAAATATCTTTATCTGGATTTTCTGCCTCTAAGAATAGCATCTGAGCCACGATAAGATTGGCCATATGATCTTCAACCTGACCCGTCAGAAAAATCACACGTTCTTTTAACAAACGAGAATAAATATCGTAAGCACGTTCCCCACGCGATGTTTGCTCTACCACCATCGGCACTAGCGCCATAGTTGATACCTGATCTGCACGACTATATGACATTACCCTCTCCTGATAGAATTTTTTAGCGTCACTGTCATTGATAACCAATTCTACTTGAGATAAGCAACAATAACCATGGCCTAACTTAATTGGGGGATAGAATTCCTTTTTCAAGCTTTGCTTTCTTACCCAATATCGTTATACAAAACAAAAATTATCACCCGTTAAAATCTTATTTTAAACCTTCTTGAGGGAGGGGCTGAAACGAGAAAAAAATAACAAATAAAACGCTCAATCGCTGTAATTTTCAAACACTACCTCACCCCTACCCAAACGTCTGAATCATTTTATTGCCATTTTTAAAAATGACAGTAATAAATCACCTCATCATTACCCTATCGATAGGCTAAAATAAGTAACATTACATTAGACCTCTTCGGAAACTAGCATTCATATAAGAATTTTGGTAAAACACTCCTGAACAAGGAGCCGCCATGAAATATGAAGTAATAAAAGTACTGGAAGAGGAAAAATTTCGTCGCTTAACGGGTGTTAAACGCAGTACATTTGAAAAGATGATAAAGATATTGAATGAAGCAGATAAGAGTAAGCAAGGGAAAGGAGGTCGGAAACCCAAGCGGGGTTTAGAAGAGCGCTTATTAATGGCACTGGAGTATATACGAGAATATCGCACTTATTTTCATGTCAGCCAAAGCTATGGCGTGAGTGAGAGCACATGCTATGAAACGATTAAATGGATAGAGAATACGCTAATAAAGCATCCTGATTTTGCCCTACCTGGACGCAAAGCTGTATTAAAAAGGGATAGGGAGTATGAGCTGGTTCTTATTGATGCCACAGAAACGCCGATTGAACGTCCCCAAAAAAACAAAAGCCGTTTTACTCAGGAAAAAAGAAACGACACACCTTAAAAACACAAGTGCTCGTTGATAAAAAAAGTAAAGCAGTCATCTGTACAAGCTTTACGAATGGGAGGCGCCATGATTTTAGGTTGTTTAAGGAGTCTGGTGTGCGAATACATCCTGACATCAAAACAGTTACCGATACAGGTTACCAAGGGCTTGGCAAGATTCATTCAAACTCGGCGTTGCCTAAGAAAAAGACAAAGAAAAATCCCTTAACAAAAGAAGATAAACGCAACAATCGTGCGTTATCAAGCCAGCGTGTATTAAACGAACATGTCATTGGTATGATTAAAAGATTTAAAATTGTATCAGACCGTTATCGAAACAGGCGAAAACGTTTTGGATTAAGATTTAATCTGATTGCTGCAATTTATAATATGGAAATTAGATAAATGATAGTTTCCGAAGAGGTCTATTCTCGTTATTGTTGTCTCTAAGAAACTTATTCGAAATCTTCTTTGAGCTGCGCTCAATTGATGAAAAACACGCAGTAAGTTATGCAAGAAATCTTAAAGTATCAGCGATACACAAGAGATCTCGAATAGGATCTAGCAATTCGCCATCAATAACCGATAATACCCTGTGCATTTTTTTATCATCACTATTTCTAGGGAGTTTATATGATTAGCGTTTTCGACATGTTTAAGATCGGCATTGGCCCGTCTAGCTCGCACACCGTGGGGCCAATGAAGGCCGGTCAACAGTTTGTAGACGATCTGATCAGGAAGGAGCTAATTTCGACAGTAACACGAGTCAGTGTCGAGGTGTATGGTTCACTGTCGTTAACCGGCAAGGGTCATCATACTGATAAAGCGATTATTATGGGATTGGCAGGCAATATGCCTGACACTGTTGATATTAAAAGCATCCCGAAAACTCTCGAAGAGGTGGCGCTGAACCAATGTCTGACGTTAGGCGGAGAAAATAACGGTCACAAAGTTCTACATCAAGTTCATTTTTCAAGTAAAAATGGCATCATTTTCCATCATGACAAAAATCTGCCTTTACATGAAAATGGCATGCAAATCCACGCCTTTGACGATACAAAAGAAGAAAATGAGAAAAAAGTGTATAGCAAAACATACTATTCTATCGGCGGTGGATTTATTGTTGATCAAGAACATTTTGGCAAAACAGAAGTTAATGCGCTAACGGTACCTTATCCTTTCTACAGCGCTAAAGAAATTTTAGCTAATTGTGAAGAGAATGGTACCTCGATATCTAAAATGGTAATACAAAATGAGCTAGCAATGCACAGCGCAGCCGACGTTAAAACCTATTTTACTAAAATTTGGCAAACGATGAGTGACTGCATTAAACAGGGGATCAGTACTGAAGGAATATTACCAGGCCCGTTACGGTTACCCCGCCGTGCTGCAACATTGCATCGTAAACTAATGTCTTCCAATAAAAATTCCACCGATCCAATGGATATTATTGATTGGATAAATATGTTTGCTTTGGCGGTCAACGAGGAGAATGCTGCTGGGAGGCGTGTGGTGACAGCACCAACCAATGGCGCTTGCGGCATTATCCCTGCCGTATTAGCTTACTATGATCGCTTTGTTGAACCTGTACCAGACAAAGCAGACAAAACAGGCGAACAATCACTTTTTATCCGTTATTTTCTTACCGCCGGGGCGATTGGTATCTTATATAAAACTAATGCCTCGATCTCAGGAGCAGAAGTCGGTTGCCAAGGTGAAGTCGGCGTTGCTTGTTCAATGGCCGCCGCCGGGCTGGCTGAATTGATGGGGGCTAGCCCCGAGCAAGTGTGTATCGCCGCTGAAATTGGCATGGAACATAATCTCGGCCTCACTTGTGATCCGGTCGCCGGACAGGTTCAAGTACCCTGTATTGAGCGTAATGCCATTGCGGCAGTAAAAGCCATTAATTCTGCACGTATGGCAATGCATCGTACCAACAAACCGCGCGTATCACTCGACCAAGTGATCGAAACTATGTTTGAAACGGGCAAAGATATGAACGCGAAATACCGTGAAACCTCCCGTGGAGGCCTAGCCATTAAAGTTCAATGTCATTAATATTCGTCAACACTTAAAAGCAAAAAACCCGTCTTGCGACGGGTTTTTTGCTTTTAAGTGTTGATCAGCTAAAGGGTCACAACATTAATTGCTGCTGGCCCTTTTTTTCCCTCTTCAATGTCAAATTCTACCTGTTGGCCTTCACCTAAGGTTTTAAACCCATCCCCTTGAATAGCTGAAAAGTGTACAAACACATCTTTACTCTTGTCATCCGGAGTAATAAAACCAAAACCTTTAGCCTCATTGAACCACTTAACTGAACCTTTTATCTTAGACATCTTAAATATTTCCTTTGCATTGTTTAACTTGCCCGTAGGCACTACTATTATAGACAAACTTCAGTCGTTACTGTTTGAGGCACTAAGATAAAAATCAGCAGAGAAGCAGATTCAACGATAACGTCTTTATTCAAAACTTCTTGACTCATAATGCCGCACATATACCCTTCGCCTTTGGAGTTGCCTCTAGGCGGAGGGTATAGACAGAACGGTACCTCGTTTTACCCATACTGGTTATTACACACTCTGAATAGGTTGGCAAGCAATTTTAACCATCATTATTCACATTGCACATATTTGATACCCAACCCACAAAAAATATAATCAAATTCGTTAAAATTTAATATCAAATCTATTTATTTAAAATATATTTAATATAACCTAATAATCAAGCTAATTATTATATTCGATTCTATTCGTGGTTTTTCACTGTATGAAATACACTAACGAGCACTCTGGTATAGAACGACAAAAAACTTAATTTCTTAAAATATTATTATACTGACTATACTTTACCTTGAATGTTAATAAAAAAAATCAACACCGAAATTGCCATTTTATAAAAATAGTAAAAATCATGTTTATTTTATTATTAAAATAAATGCAAGGATAAGCTGATTTTATCTTACATTCTCAGTAGAGAGATATACATAATGGATTTTAGCTACTTAGTAACACGCACTCTGTTTTTTACAGCACTGATATTAAGCGCTAGCTATCCTGTTTATAGCAATACAGACATAACAGATCCAACAATCAATAAAAAAACTCCATGGCAAAAGCTAAAAAATAACATCGCTTTAACCTGGAATGCACCTGATAATGAACTTTATATCCCTCTAAACGCCTGGCACAACCGTTGGGCCTATGATAAAGAAAAAATTAGCAATTATAATGAAAGAGCATGGGGGATTGGCTATGGCAAGTATCGTTATGATCAAAATGATAACTGGCATGCCTTATATGCCATGATTTTTATGGATTCACATACTAAGCCTCAACCTATTGTCGGCTATGGTTACCAGAAAATGTGGATACCAAAGAAAAGAAATCAGTGGCGTTTTGGTATCGGATTCACTGCCAGCATTACCGCTCGACATGAATACCATTATCTGCCATTACCACTAGCATTACCTCTTTTTTCTATTGAATATAATAGAATTGTATTGCAGAGCACTTATCTTCCATCGCCTTATAACGAAGGAAATGTTTTGTTTACTTGGATACGCTGGCAATTTTAATCATGTATAAACAACAAAAAATAATAGACCTCTTTCGAAACCGCAGTTCGTTATGCAAAGTCAAGGCGCCCGGCGCACAGCAACCTTCGTTGCCATAAGTACATGAAGATTGCGCACACCGGGCAACGCAGGATCCGTGTCACGCAATAGGTTTCGAAAGAGGTTTAATGACTAAAGAGCCCAGTAGCAATATTAAGCTCTAGATATTACTAAATAGAAAAAGCTTTACACTATGCCAAATCAGATTTTTTATTAACGGATAAAGCTTTATTGTACTTTCTTCTTGTCAGTAAAAAGCAACCCCACAGTACAGCTAGCCATAATGGTATCAACAATACTGAAATACGAATATTTTCGGTAGCGTACATAATCATCAAAATCAATGCTAAAAAAAAAACAGAAATAATTACCGTAAGGGTACAAAATCGCTTTAAAACTAGGCTCTATTCCTTCACGCATTTTCGCTTGGCGGAACTTCAGATGCGCCAAACAAATCATCACCCAGTTAACCACTAACGTCGACACCACTAAAGATATTAGCAATATGAATGCTTCGCTTGGAAATATATAATTAATTAACACACAAACGGAGGTAATCAAAGCTGAAAAAAAAACGGATAAAACAGGGACGCCTCGCTTATTCAACTTAGCTAAAGCTCTGGGTGCATCGCCTCGTAAAGCAAGGCTAAACAACATTCGACTATTGCAGTAAACACCGCTGTTATAAACCGATAACGCTGCGGTCAAAACAACCATATTCAATACTGTCGCCACCCAATAACTATCTAATGAATGAAATATCATCACGAAAGGGCTAGCTCCCTCAGCCACACTACTCCAAGGATAAAGTGATAGCAGCACAGTTAATGAACCAATGTAAAAAACAAGAATACGGTAAACCACTTGATTAGTTGCTTTAGGAATACTAATACCAGGATTCTCTGCTTCTGCAGCAGTAATACCAACGAGTTCTAAACCACCAAAAGAAAACATAATAATAGCCATCGACATCACAAATCCATTGATACCATGTGGCATAAACCCGCCCTGATCCCATAAATTAGTGATAGATGCCATCGCGCCTCCCTTTCCTGACGCTAATAAATAACCGCCAAAAAAAATCATACCAAGGATAGCCACTATCTTAATGAGAGCAAACCAAAATTCCGTTTCACCATACAAACGTACACTGATTAAATTAATAGCATTAATCAGAATGAAAAATACAGCGACAGACACCCAAGTCGGTATTTCAGGCCACCAATATTGGATATACATCCCAACCGCGGTCAATTCAGCCATACCCACCAAGATAAACATGACCCAATAATTCCATCCTGATAAAAAACCAGCAAAATTGCCCCAATATTTGTAAGCAAAATAGCTAAATGATCCAGATACCGGTTCGTCAACGACCATTTCGCCTAATTGGCGCATAATCAAAAAAGCAATCAATCCACCTATGGCATAACCCAAAATCACTGAAGGCCCCGTCATCATAATGGTTTGTGTAATACCAAGAAATAATCCGCTACCGACAGCGCCCCCCAAAGCTATAAGTTGAATATGCCTATTTTTTAATCCGCGCTTTAGTGTTAAATTTTGTAATTGCTGTTCCATGATATCCCTACTCCACGACTAACCAATAATACCGCCGACTATAACCACAGTCCTTCAAGTTGCAGCGTCGCGGCCAGGATGTGAGACCGATGAGTGTGACATACTACGTGATTCGGTCTCACGCCCGCAGCCAACAACACGGCGGCTTCAAAGGTGAAGGGTATATATCAGTGATTTTTTTGCGCGCCTGCCTATGACGAAGAATTTTAACAATAACATCAACAATAGCTTTACTCTACTTGCATTACGATAATTGCCTTTGCTGTTAGTGAGATCAGCAGTATGACATCAATAATCATTTAGATTTATAATCCCCGCTAGCACTCAATTTAATGATCATTTTGACAAAGTATCAGCGAACACAAGAGATTTAGAACTAACTCTAAGGCAAAAAAGGCTCAACGTATTCATGTGCAGCCTGATATTCTATAAAAGAGTCCCTGTGTTTTTTCGCCTATTTATCATCATTTGAGCGACACTAAAGAGGATTTCGAACAAATTTTAAGCAAAATTCAACCAAAATCATTTCAATAAGGCATAAGGGCGCCATGAAAATTCCAAAACGAATCCAACCTCTGGTTGATGATGGCTTGGTTGATGAAGTCATCCGCCAATTAAAAAGCGGCAAAGAAGCAGAAGACCGTAGCTTCAAGCAAGCGGTGCAATATAAAGAAGGACGTAAAGTACGTAATAGCCGTAGTGCGCGCGCAATGGCGAAAGGTTCTAAATTTGGCCGTAAGCAACAAGAGAAAATTTGGCAAACAGCTGAAGTCGATGCACTTTACGTATTAGCCAATTCCGGTGTGCGGGTTCCTCAACCCTATGGTTGCACTGATGGCGTTTTATTGATGGAACTCATTACTGATGAAACCCCGGATTAGCCGCACCACGGTTGAGTGATGTTTCGCTGACCGAGGAAGAAGCGATAGTTGACTACCAAATGATACTTCAATCAGTAGTCCGCATGTTATGTGCTGGATTGATTCATGGTGATTTATCTGAATTTAATGTGTTGGTTGACGCTAATGGGCCAGTGATTATTGATTTACCTCAGGTAGTGAATGCAGCTGCTAATAATCACGCCAAATCCATGCTAGAAAGGGATGTTAATAATTTAACACGTTTCTATGGCCAGTTTGCACCCCAACTGCTTGCTCGGCAAGATGCCAAAGAAATGTGGGCATTATATCAAGATGGAAAGTTATACCCCGAAACTCAACTAACAGGTTATTTTGTCGATAGCACTCCCACCGCTGATGTCGAGGGGCTGATGGACGAAATTAACGCCGTGATTGCTGAAAAAGAGGAGCAGCAACGTATATTAAAGTCACGTGATTACGATTAAATTGTTATAAATTAATTGCAAAAAATAAAATATGAGCGTGCTCTCTACTAAACACGCTCATATTAAATGTTAAATTCCATTTATTTATTAATTTATCCCTGAATACTATAAAAATAATAAGTTATTTAATTTTTATATTTTACAATAAACCTATTAATCGCTAGAAGTGCCGCCACCAAAGATCCAATTAATAAAAAATTGGATAACTTGTGGCACTACTACTTTCTCAAGATGATTGAATAATTTCATCCCTGCTCTCTCTAAAAAACCACCCGTTATTTTTATAAGATTATCGCTAATATTTAGAACAGTATTCATTATACGAGATGCATTGCTATTCTCCTCTAAATGAGTAACCTCTTTTCCAGCAATGCTATTAATAGTCTCATTGATTTTATTTCCGATAACTGCACTTGCAACAGATGTTGCTATATTTGCACTAATTGCTGTCATATTTCTTCTCCATAATATTATAATTAAAAAATATTATTAATAATGATATCCGACTCGTAACTAATTTTTGTAGCAATGTCTAATATCCATTAGCGCTCCCTTAGAAGATTTTTCTTTTTGTGTCATAGTACTCCCCATTAAAAGTTCATCACTAGAATAACTTAATAATTCAAGCTGTTGATACAATGTTTCTATGCTACTTTCATGAAGATCTTGTCGGTTCCATAATACCCAATCATTAGTATTATCTTCTTGACTTAAAATAGGTTTCAGTAATACTTCGCTGAACATATTTTTCTGAAACAATGTAGCATGACAGTCAATTTTAGCTTGTTCAATATGAGCAAACATTAAGATTTTATTTTTTGGATATTCGGTAATATGGATCCCTTGTTCGCCAACTTTTAAACTAAAAATCCCTTCATTATTTTTAGGTTTTTCCAATGAAAAGCGCTGACATAATTTTGTAATAGCATCCTGAAAATCATTAATCATACTCCTCACCTCTTGCTATAATTTATACATAAATATTAGTTTTTACTATCAAATATATTGACATTTTTTTGTTTTTTTATTCATAGTCCTTAGTTAATATAAAAAACCTGCCAACCATTAATTAATATTTTTATAAAACATAATAATAATTATTTTTTATCGTTATTCTATTATTTTATATTTTAATATTAAATATAATCAGTGACATCTGTACAATAGACGAATATGTTATTTTTATTAATAAAAAGTAATATCTGAATAAATAAATCGATATCCAATACCATGATAATTTTAACAGGGAGAGGAGCACAGACAGTACAAATAGTACGGCAAGCGACGACAACACAGAATCAAATTAAAATGATTCAGCTATACTACAAGCTAATTGCGGTAAGTCTCACACGTTGTATAACGTTGAAAATTACATCGTGCGTCACTTCTTTTTCGATAAGCGCCTGAAAAAATATTCAGACATCAATGAAAAATTAAAGCAGGAACAACATGAATGTTATCGGGCACTGCCCTCGTCTTCTGCTTCCTACGGAAAGAAATCGGGGAGGATTTTATAAAAAATTTAGCGGATAAGAGCTGCCAGTACCAGCCCCAAGCAAGTCAATGTACTTGCTTTAGAATGCGGCAAGCTCAATCCATTGCGGCCTAGCAGCCGTTGGGCTGGAATCGTTCACTACCTCATAAAAGCTGTTGCATAAAGCGGATCTTTTGAGAAAAGGCTCATACTCGCAACAGCAGCTATACCCACAGCAACAACAATACCTACACCTAATAACATTGATTTTATCACGAGATAACCCGTTTTAAATTAACGCATTTATACCCTTCGCCTTTCAAGTGCGGAGCGTTGGCAGCGTTCACTCATCCTCTGTCATGTACCGATTCGATTGCTCGCCGCCTTGCCGTAACTCGAAATTCATTGGGTATAAATCATGCCCTGTTGAAGTAAAACAATTATAACAATAATATACAAAAATATAATAACAATAAAAATAATTAATTTGTTTTTTAAAATGCCTCATTTATAAAAATTAATGTAATTTTAAACGAGGACGAATAACCCGATTAATCCCCCCCACCAGCATCATCAAACTGGTCTGAATATAACCATGCAAGGCAACTTGATGCATACGATAAAGAGAAATATAAAAAATACGCGCTAACCGCCCCTCTATCATCATTGAACCTCGCAGCAAATTACCCATCAAGCTACCGATAGTGGTAAATTTGGATAACGACACTAAAGAGCCATGATCTTTATATATATAAGGCTTTAATCCCCGCTCCGCTAACAAAGCTAAAATATTACGATAACAGTGACTCGCCATCTGGTGGGCAGATTGAGCCCGAGGAGGCACAAACACACCGGTTGGCTGTGGGCAAGACGCACAATCGCCAATAGCAAAAATATTGGCGTCACGGGTCGTTTGTAACGTCGGTTCAACAACCAGCTGATTAATGCGATTTGTTTCCAACCCTGCAATCTCTTTCATAAAATCCGGCGCTTTAATACCGGCCGCCCAAACCATGAGATCACCTTTAATTAATTGATTATCTTCGGTGTACAAACCCTCTCTATCAGCACGGGTAACCCTCGTTTGGGTTAATACATTCACTCCCAATTTAACCAATTCTTGCTGTGCGGACAAAGAAATACGGGGAGGCAAAACAGGTAAAATACGCTCACCGGCCTCAACCAAAGTAACATTCAGCGCTTGGTGATCCAAACCTTCAAATCCATAACTGGTTAACTGTTTTACCGCATTATGTAATTCTGCCGACAACTCAACCCCGGTAGCCCCCCCTCCAACAATAGTGATATTAACTTTTTCTTTTTTCGCCTTTGTTGCTGAATATTTCAAAAACAAATTTAACATTTGGCTATGAAAATGATGCGCTTGTTGTGAATTATCAAGAAAAATACAATGCTCTTTCACCCCTGGCGTAGCAAAATCATTGGATACACTCCCCAATGCCATCACTAAAATATCATAGGATAATTTTCGCTCACCCACGAGAACATCACCTTGGGCGTCACAAATATCCGCTAATGTAATATTGCACTGCTCCCGATCAATATCGGTTAAAGATCCAAATTGAAAATTGAAATAGTGGTTACGAGCATGTGCTAGGTAACTCAGGGCATCAACACCATCGTCCAAAGAGCCCGTTGCCACTTCATGTAGCAAAGGTTTCCACAAGTGACTTGGATTACGATCAACCAAAATAATTTGTGCTTTTTTGCTACGCCCCAGTTTATGACCTAAACGGGTAGCCAATTCTAATCCTCCTGCCCCTCCACCAATAATGACTATTTTTTTCTTAGGTACTATCAAAATAATCCTCCCCATTTAAAATGCATTAATGCCCGATAACGCCCTCACCTGACCAAAGAATTTCACCGGTTTCTACCAGCATCAATTGTATATCGATGGTCGGAGCTTTTACATTTCCTTTGATATCACTATAAAGTACATATTGAGCACCGACAGAACGCGCCAAACCAATGGCCTTAGTACGTGAGCCCAAACTATCATTTTCTGATAATCCGAGCTTTTTCTTAGCTGCTGCCAATTGATTCGCTGAAATTAGCACAAATTTTTTGTTTGAAGCCAGTTTTTGGTACAGTGCTTCGGTCGCCTTTGCACTCTGCAATTGCCCGTTGGTACTATTTTTTACACTATCTAACAACAATACACTGCCTGCCACGACATTATTCACATTCAACATATTATCAACCAGAGGTTCGATACTGGCCGCCCAATTGAACACGCGCATTTTTGGCAATGGCGGCACCTTTTCCACCTCCGGGGGAGGCGCTGTCTCAGTCTCTGATTCTGATATGGAGGGTTTTAGCGGTTTGATAGTAACGGGAGGATGCGAAACATTTTGATGATGATCAGTATCTTGCTGCCATGAACACCCTATCAATGTCAATGTAATCAGACCAGATACTATAAACCCATATCTTTTCATTAATCGCACTCCAATCAAAAACGTCAGCGACATTATACCCAATGAATTTCGAGTTACGGCAAGGCGGCCAGGGCGACCGACCGGTGAGCGTAGACAACTACGTGATTCGGCGAGCACCCGCAGACAACAAAGCCGTAACTTGAAAGGCGAAGGGTATATAGCTAAAATTCGCGTCACCTAGCTAGTGTTTTAGGAAGTTCACCCAACAAAGGGCCTAGTGGCTTACCACCCAGCAGATGCATGTGAAGATGGTAAATTTCTTGGCCGGCATCATCCTTACAATTGACGATCAATCGATACCCCTTTTCGGCAATACCTTCTCTCTTAGCTATTTTAGTCGCAACCCACATCATGCGCCCCAAAATAATCTTATCTTCTTCAGCAACCTCATCTAGCGTAGGAATAGGTTTCCTAGGAACAATCAAAATATGGGTAGGGGCTTGGGGCTTACTATCACGGAATGCGGTTACCAAATTATCTTGATACACAATATCGGCAGGTATTTCACGGTGAATAATTTTACTAAAAATCGTTTCTTCAGTCATAGTTAATATTTCTTTGTAAATAGCGTAACGGCTCAAAGGGAATCGGCACTATACCCTTCGCCTTTCAAGCCGCCGCGTTGTTGGCTACGGGGTTCCCGCCCTCATGGTATTAGGCTCATCGGTCTCACGCCCTTGACCGCCTGGCGGCAACTTCGAGAGCTGTGGGTATAACAAAATCAATTATCACGAATATATTCATCCATATCCGTTTTTAAATTATCTGATTTAGTACCAAAAATAGCCTGCACTCCAGAGCCTGAAACTACAACACCAGCAGCGCCAAGCTTTTTCAAACCCGCTTGATCTACTTTAGTAATATCTTCCACACTGACACGTAAACGAGTAATACAGGCATCTAAGTTAAGAATATTTTTTTTACCACCAAAGGTGGCAACCAGCGCCGCGGACATTTCAGAGCCACTCCGCAACATTTGCTCATCCGATTCACTTTCACGACCGGGAGTTTTGAGATCTAATTTTACGATCAGCAAGCGAAAAATAATGTAATAAACGAAACCATAGCAAATACCAACTAAAGGAAATAACCAGATCCGACTGCTGTTACCGCTCAGTACGATAAAATCAATTAATCCATGAGAGAAACTCGTACCATCGCGCATGCCAAGTAAAATACAAATGGGGAAAGCTAACCCCGCTAAAATGGCATGAATCGCGTACAGAACCGGAGCCACAAACATAAAAGTGAATTCTATCGGTTCAGTGATACCCGTCAAAAATGCGGTGAGAGCGGCAGAAATCATGATGCCGCCGACTTTAGCTCGGTTTTCAGGTTTAGCGGAATGCCAAATTGCAATAGCAGCTGCGGGCAAACCATACATTTTAAATAAAAAGCCACCTGATAATTTCCCCGCCGTTGGATCACCGGCGATATAACGCGGAATATCACCATGAAATACCTGCCCAGCCGAATTAATATATTCTCCAATTTGCATTTGAAAAGGAACATTCCATATATGATGAAGACCGAAGGGAACCAGGGCACGTTCTACAACACCATAAATAGCAAACGCCGCTACCGAATTCTGATAAGCAGCCCACTGTGAAAAAGTTTGTACCGCATTACCTATCGGTGGCCAAATGAAGGCCAATATCCCTCCTAATAAAATAGCCGAAAAACCAGAAATAATAGGGACAAAACGTTTACCGGCAAAAAATCCTAAGTATTCGGGTAATTTAATCCGATAAAAACGATTAAACATATAAGCGGCAACTGCACCTGCTGCTATCCCACCTAACACCCCGGTATCAGCCAAACGCTTGCCAGAAATTTCATCCGCAGGCATATGCAAGATCAATGGCGCAATTACAGCTATGGTTTTCACCATAATGCCATAGGCCACAACAGCAGCTAAAGCCGAAACACCATCATTGTTAGTAAAACCTAATGCAACCCCGATAGCAAAAATTAATGGCATGTTAGCAAATACGGAACCACCCGCTTCTGCCATGACGTGAGAGACTACCGCAGGTAACCAGCTAAAATCAGCGGAACCTACCCCCAATAAAATACCGGCGATAGGTAATACGGATACCGGTAGCATTAGCGATTTACCCACTTTTTGCAGGCTTGCAAATGCGTTTCTAAACATAATGAAATATACTCCTGGTTAATAATAAATAATTTTTTATTGTTTCTTATTCCTCGTTACAAAAACAGGTAATCCTTTACTAAACTGAGCATCTTTAGCGCTCTTTGGTTATTACGAAGAGTAAAATAAATTGTCTTTTTAATGTTTGGTGATAATCACGTTTCTATAAACAAAGAAAAAAATTTCCAGGATTGGTATCGCTTTTTGTAATAAATTACAAATTAATAGACTAATTTACGCCAAAGGACATACGCCCAATGAATTTCGAGTTACGGCAAGGCGGCCAGGACGACCGACCGATGAGCGTAGATAGACCATGAGGCGAGCACCCGCAGACAACAAAGCCGTAACTTGAAAGGCGAAGGGTATAAACACGTTATTAGGTTTAGTAATACATTACGCCTTAAAAAGGCGTAAATAGTAGTTACAAAAAATTTATTGATTACCAAAATATTCCAATCTTGATATGTCAATATGAAACAACGTAGAAAAATTTTTAGTGGTTTCCTCTGCCAATTCTTCCAAGCTAATTTTTTTTAGCACTGCGATATATTCAGCAATATCAAGAACATAAGCCGGTTGATTTTCTTTTCCTCGGTTCGGAACCGGTGCTAAATAAGGTGAATCAGTTTCAATTAGCAGGCGGTCTAATGGAACATAGCGTACAACCTCACGTAACTTGTCAGAATTACGAAAAGTCACAATCCCAGAAAATGACAAATAGAATCCTAAATCCAGTAACTTTTTCGCAGTCGCTTGATCTTCAGTAAAACAGTGTAAAACCCCCCTACAATCTCGTGCATTTTCTTGCTGTAAAATAGCCAGCGTATCCTCAGCTGCCGCACGAGTATGCACAATCACCGGCTTATTTAACTCACGACCGATACAAATATGTTGTCGAAATGATTTTTGCTGCTGCGCAATATTATCTTTTTGGTAAGAATAATCCAGCCCCGTTTCCCCTAATGCGACTACCTTGCTCGCAGAAGCCAGTTTTAACAATTTTTTATCATCATAACTTTCTTTAAGATAGAGGGGATGTACACCACAAGAAAATGCGACATTTTTACGCTCGCCGATCAACTCCACCATAGCGCTAAAACCCGGTAAGGTAGTGGCTACCGCCAAAACAAAACCCACACCACGTGCCTTAGCTTTAGCTAGCACATCATCAACATCGGCATGCAATTGCTGATAATCCAAGCTATCGAGATGGCAATGAGAATCAATTAATAACATAGTGTATCAACTCTTGATAAAAGCCTATTTTCTTCGTCTGAACGTCACTATAGGCGCTAAAAAATAAATAAAAAGACAAAACCGCAGACTATGACAGCATACTTTCCCAATTCAGCAACTGTTCAGTAATCACTAATTCACGATTTAGCCCAACAATCGACAACAACTGATGACGGCAATACATCCATTGGTTCGCAGATTTTAATAACGCCTCAATGGATAATTTTTGCATCAATTGTTGCACTAATGGCAGTTGATCCTGATTAACAATAAAATCTCCTGATCGATGCTGCCATTTCAGCGCATCGAGTAACAAAGAGATGAGCCAATGCAAACGCTCATTGACCTCATCATGATGCAATTGTGGCAATAATGACAGCATATCACCAGACAAAAGAGCCCGAGATAACGCAGTACAGCAAACCGTGCGCTGCTGCCAATGTGCTGGCTCTAGCAGTTGTTTCGCCGCCAAGGGCGCGCCATTAGTCAGCCGCAGTGCCGTCAAGATCACAGTCGATTCAGCCATGACCTGATCACTTAACCACCGCACACTTAAATCGGGATCCGGACTCGCTAGATGCCAATAAAAACAACGGCTACGTAAAGTAGCCAAAACACGAGACGGCTGATAACACCCCAGCACGAAATAGGTTTCTTCAGGAGGATCTTCCAAGGTTTTTAGCAATGCGTTTACCGCAATATCCGTCAATTGTTCAACCTGAGGCAACAAAATCACTTTCGCACCGCCCTGTTGAGCATGAGAAGCAAGTTTTTCTGTAATTTGCCTGATGGATTCGATACCCAAACGTGTTTTACCTTTTTCTGGCATCAAGTGATAATAATCAGGATGATTACCCGCCAGCATTAAGCAACAACTGTGGCAGCGACCACAACTTTTGTCGTTTTGCTTTTGCTGACACATTAACCATCGACTCAATCCATAAAACAACGACTCTGCCCCATTGCCAGGCAACGCATGTAACAATAATGCATGATGACCACGCCCGATGATGTGCTGATTGAGCAATTGGTGATAGGGAGCGGTGAGCCAGGGATACCAAGTCATCATTAATTTCTTAAACCTCTTTCGAAACTGTAGCGAGTATTGGGTATACCCTTCGCCTTTCAAGTTACGGCTTTGTTGTCTGCGAGTGCTCGCCTCATGGTCTATCTACGCTCATCGGTCGGTCGCCCTGGCCGCCTTGCCGTAACTCGAAATTCATTGGGTATATATTGTCTTATTCAGACATTCTTTTCTTCAAAACCATTCATTTCCAACCATTTTTCAAGTTCTCGCCGAATTTCAGCACTCACCTGCGCAAGTGGTTGCGCCGCATTAATCATTTTAATATTGCTATCGCCTGCCACCAATTTCAGATAACGCTCATGAACCCGGGTAAAAAATGCCAGAGATTCTTGTTCAATACGATCAGGAGACCCACGCAATCTAACACGCGCTAATCCCTGCTCAGGAGAAATATCTAAATATAATGTCAAATCAGGACGAAAGGAGCCCAGCAGACTATCACGTAATGATGTCATCAATTTGCTATCAACATCCCGCCCGCCTCCCTGGTAAGCTTGGGATGATAAATCATGACGATCACCCACTACCCAAGTCCCACGCGCTAACGCGGGTTTAATAACATTTTCGATCAACTGCACTCGAGCAGCATATAACATTAAAACTTCTGCTTTATCTGTGAGAGGATCAGAATCTATACGCTGTTTTATCAGTTCACGTAATTTTTCTGCCACCGGCGTGCCGCCAGGCTCACGGGGCTGAACAATATCATTAATCCCGTTAGCACGTAAGACTTGAGCCACTGTCTCTCCCGCCGTCGTTTTTCCTGCGCCTTCCAGGCCTTCAATCACGATAAATTTACCGGTTATCATTTTACTGTGCATTTTTTTGTCCTTCAAGCCCTGACGATAAATACGAACTGCATCATTATGCTGGGCTAAATCAGCACTAAATTTATGCCCTCCCTGACCGTCGGCGACAAAATAAAGATATTGCGTCTTAGCCGGATGAGCCGCGGCATTTAGCGAAACTAAGCTCGGCATAGCAATAGCGGTTGGAGGTAATCCACTATTGGTATAGGTATTATACAGGGTAGTAGTCAGCAAATCTTTACGTGTGAGTTTGCCTTTGTAGTTTTCACCCATACCATAAATCACCGTAGGATCGGCTTGCAATCGCATTCCCAATCGCAAACGGTTGACAAACACCGATGCAACAATGTGACGTTCATCATTGATAGCACTCTCTTTTTCTATAATTGACGCCATCACCACTAAATCATTCGGCGTTTTATAAGGGAGTAATTCATCACGCCCTTGCCAAATCTCAGCAACGACTTTGGCCATTTTTTCGTGGGCACGTTTGAGTAAACTGATGTCAGTGGTTCCCGCAGTATACGAATAAGTATCGGGATAAAACCACCCTTCGAGCGGTGCATTACTTTCCAACGCCAGCAACGAGGCAATATCAGCATTGTTTTTTCCTATTAATTGCTGTTTTACATAGTCCGCACCCTGTAATTTATTCAGCCAATCCTTAAAAGTACTGCCTTCAATAAAAAGAATAAAAAATTGGGCTTCTTTACAGCTAGCCAATAAATTCAGCATGTCTCTAACCGTCATATCAGGCATCAAACGGTAGATGCCCGCTTTAAATTTAGCCAACTCAGGTTCGATGTGCAGTAACCAGGAGAATAATGAAGAGGGGGCTATCACCTGCTGCTGTAATAGTAACGCCTCGAGCGCTACCCTTCCGCTACCCGAGGGTAACGTAAAAAGCGTTTCCTGCTTGATCGCTAAGCGACTATCGGAAAAATTTTTTATTTTCATATAGCCTAAACTTAACACGACTGATAACGCTAAACAGAGCAATACTAAAATAATCAGTACCTGGGGGTATTTTTTTCTTATCGTCATATCACATTGACTCTTGGAGCCTGTTCGAAATTTTTTGTGTGAGTAAATGTAATATAACAAAAATGCATCAATGAATGTTACGCCAACCGCAAAATTTGTTGAAAAAATCAACAATAAAATCTCTACCTTTAGGAAAATGGATCAAATTGACATAAGGACATAACTATGACGGCTTTAATGACTGCAAAAGAATTAATGAGTAAATTAGATGAAGATATACTAATAACCGATCCAGCCTATCAAAAAATAATAGCGACACTCGAAAATTATCACGCATCGTTCAACCCTATTAAAAACTCCCAACAAGAATTCCAATTACTCCAACAAATTAATCAATCTCTCTACCAGGCTATTGAAAAAAATACCGACCCGGCTCCGCAAGCAATACGGACGTTATTAACCAGCGTTCAGCAACGTTGCATAGCACTGGCAAATATACCGGCGCTGCAACAAACAGTGCCTAAAAATTTACATTTTATTTGGCTCGGGCAGCTAGGAAAAATACAGCAAGATTATATTAAGGCCTGGGGAGAGACCAATAAAGGACAGCAGGGCTACCGTATAAAAATTTGGTATGATCCTAACGCGCTGTTGGTTTATCCGTTAGCGAAACACATCAAAGATTTTGCCGCAAAAAATACCTTTATCGGTGAAATTGATTGGGTTGATAAGGTGATCCAATTACAAAACCAAGCCTATAGCGAAATAACTCAAGCACTCAAAAATAATCAAACTTTCGATCAGGCAGCATTAGACTTTATTTGCCGGCGATTAGGCGGATCGAGAGAAAATTTAGAACATATCATGGCTGACAACCAAGCCTCTTTTAATAATTTTATCGCCAATGCCGGCTCCGATTATATTCTGCAAGATATTAATACGGTATTAGATCAGGGAATAGATAAAAAATATTATTACCAAGAATTGGCGCTGCGGCAAAATACCGCGGCAGCTTCTGATCTTTTACGGCTGCAAATACTCAATCAACAAGGCGGTGTTTATTTTGATGTTGATTTTTTACCTCAATGGAAACCCGATCTCTTTAATACAGAAATCATCACAGAAATGAAGAGATTGCAAGAAGGCAATATCGCTCTTTTGCAAACCCAATTAGTACTGGAACATTTACAGGCAGATTTTCCTGCGCGAACGGCGTTGGCTGAGAAGGGTCAATATCAAGATTATGTTGCCATATTTGCAAAACGCAGCGCGGATCATGCAACTTTAGTGGATAAAATGCGGATCTGTATTCGTAATAAAGGTCATTCCCCTCGAGATTTTTTCCAGGCATTAGCGCCACAAAAGATATTGCCTGACGGGCTGCGGCGCGCAAAAATATTTTTCACGGGATCTAATGCCGGAATAGTGGCACCGGCAAACAGCGCATCATTAACCACCCTGATGCAATATATAACCAATAATTATCATCGATTAGAAGACCTAGATTTGGTTGATATCCAACAATATACCGATATTAATCAAGAGAAAATACTCGGCTACGCCCATCAGTTCAAACATGATTATGGCAGTGGGAGTGATGATTTTGATGCCACGCCTGCAGTCAATTATCGTCTAGATGGTCTTTTGCCTGAAGCCAGAGCGACTATCAGTATTAGCGGACCGGGAGCGGTAACACAGGGACTAAAAAAATTATCTCAACGTTGGTTTGATTCAGATCCTCGCGTCTCCTTTGATCAAGATCTCTTTGAACAATTTAATGGTAGTACCGAAGAAGATAGAACCCACTCTTGGTTAACGACCACCAGCAGCAGTTTGCAGGGTAAATTTCGGCGTGTGATGTCTCGTGATGATCTGTTAAAGATCATACCAATGTCTTTTATAAAAACGGGATACCAGCCTATCCTGATGACACTGGATAAACTACATAACACACGGGGCATCGAAAAGACTCAAACCGCTTTTATCCTAAAAAATCAACTGAGGGATTATATTGCCAAACAGCCTGATCCTCAGCGTAATGCCGCCTTTTCAAAATTAGTCGATCAACTTAATAGCGCGCTTTTTTCTGCCGACATGGCACATTTCAAAACAGTGATAAACGATATTGCCGCAACCAGGCCAGCGCTGGCGAATCAACTTTATCTTTATGCATTTAATGAAGCGCATGGTGACAATTTAGGCTTAACCGATGCCATGATCCGAGCCGTACAGACTGATCCCTATCTACATCTACAACCGAAATCACGTTTTTCAGGTGCCTCACCACCGATAAACTTGGCCGATTTTGCTAGCACCTATCAGGTAAAATTGACCTCAGTAGAAGACTTTGCAGAATTTAAACGCTTATTGTTGCATGCTCAGGATCAGCACATACTCAATAAAGTGTTTTTAGATGACAGGGAAAAAACCATACACCTTGGTTATCATTATCAAGAATTGATCGAGCCGCAACCTAACGCCCGCGCGCAACAAGCGATGGACTATCTGCAATCTGCCATCGCAAAAATAAGAGATAATCAAGACGCGATCTGGCCAGATGCCGAATTTTTTATGTTGGCTAAATTTGGCGATAAAAATTATATCGACAACTTACAGCTAGAGCGATTAGCGGATATAAAAGCGATATACCAGGCGGATCATGCTTGGGAAAAGCCACTGGTTATCAAAATTAATAACGGAGGAGACAGCCATTACCAAAGCCAAATCATCATTCAACTTGAAGATGATAGATATTGTGTGAATGCAGCAGCAAGCTTGGCGAGTAAGCACCGCAATTCGGTATTCGTTCAGCTAAATAATAAGGGCGATTATCGGGTGGTTTATGGTGATCCCACTCAACTGAGTGGAAAAATACGTTGGCAATTGGTCGGGCACGGCGGTGGAGGCTCCTTCTCTGATCAGCACAGGATGGGCGATACTATGGTCGACACTATGGCGGATACAACAGCGCAAGCATTGGCGATAAGGCTGACGCACTTTAATAGAAAATTCAGTGCTCAATACGGTGTTAACAGTGCTGCTAACTACATTAGCCTAGTGGGTGGGTTGCTGTCTGGTTCCTTTTGCCAAAGATCTGGCACAACAACTTGATCAACGGGGGATCCGTACTGATATCGCCGCACGTTCAACCATCCTCTCTGTTGCTGAAGGGATTGGTGCCCTCAAAGCAGGCAGTAAAATAACGCAAGATGCCAAATCAGGTCATTGGCACCATAAAGCCTCACAACATAAAACAGTATTCAGATGGAATAAACAGGGTCAATTAGTCGAAAAAATCAGCCTAAAAGCACGTCTAGAACAGACTGTTGAACAGTCGTGGTGATTTTGATTTACAAGAACGCCCTTACCGCTACTTATTCCTATATCAAGTCACTGGACATAAAATAGTCAGAGGGCAAAAAAGGCGTAAAATGCTGCCACGCGGGGGAGAAGATAAAATACGCCCAGAAGAAATAAACCAAGTAAAGAAAAAGTATGCCGCTAAATATCCTCTTTTTGAACTTTATTTTTCAGAAGTCGACAGCCAATACCATTATTTCACACCGATTAATTTACGGGACGTCGATGATTTTATTGATGCCAACCAGCCACAGAATGGCCTGACGCCGAATGTAAGAAAAAAAGAGCGCCCTCAATCGGACGAAATGGAGATCGAAACAAAAGACAACGCGATCCTTTTTAATCTCGGTGAAGGTAACGATACCGCCATCGGCGATAAAAATAAAAAAAATATTTTTCAAGTAGGGCTAGGCCGTAAAAACTATCAAGGGGGGCAATTAGCGAATGTATTTTATTTAGAGGGCAAAGGAGCACCAACAGAGCCCAGTACATTAAAAGGAGGCATAGATAATAATGACAGCATTGTTGCCAGTCGAAAACCAGTTATCGGCAGCGGTTATGACATTGATCTTAACCAAGGGACGGTTCGCTACCGTGGGCAAACCGCGTTAGTTGCTACCATCAACCACATTGAGCATGCTATAGGGCACGCTGAAAGCGACGATATTTTAACCGGCAATCAGCATAATAATTACCTCGATGGCAGAGGGGGTGATGACCGTTTATATGGCGGTGGAGGTGATGATATTTTAGTGTTAACAAAAGGTTATGCTGATGGTGGCCGTGGGATAGACAGCTACCATATTTTGCAAAATGCAAAGACATCAGCAAGTGTTATCGCTATTGATGAAAGCCTATCACTGGATGAATCGACCCCAGAAGCCAGTAATATCATGCTCGAATATCATCTCGATCAGATCCTTTCCATTCAGTTGATCCAAACCAATACAGAAAACAACCGATATGGGATAGAAATCTTACTGCGTAACGACAATGCTAGCGAAACCCGGTTAAAACTCATGGATATCTATCAAGCTTCTGCCGATACCCCCGATCAACTCACACTGGCCAAACAGGCTATTTTTTCAACCCGTGACGGCATGCTGTTGTTTCCGCAATGGCCAAAAATAATCAAGAGGAATGATGACGATAATCATTGGCCCTTTTTACCGCAGTTCAATGCACAATACAGTACGCTGCATGATCGCAGAAGCAGCAGCATTGATTTTTTCAAAAACCTCCCCGCCGATTATTCTATTCATTTACAACAGCATAATGGTGACGAACCCGGCGCGATCACGCTAGGTAACAGCAAAATCGTGCTGCCTGAGTTTATGTCATTAATCGCAGAAGACACTCCCTTTAATGATCATATTCTGGGTAATAACTTAGATAATCAGCTACATAGCCGTCGTGGCGACGATACCCTGATAGGGGGAGCAGGGGCGGATATTTACCATATTTATCATGAAAAAGACGCTGTCAGAAAAATTTGTATCGATAATCAGGACGCGCAAGCCTCCCCTCAGTTAGATCTGTTACTACTTCACACGATATCTCTGGCGCAGTTGAATCAAATATACCAAGAAGGAGATGATATTATTCTGGCTGGCACGAACTTAGATGCCAATATCGGTGACGTTGTGATCCGTATTAGCCATTTTATGCGTGATGCAGGTTACCGGCATATTGTTATCATGGATAAATTAGGCGATTTTTATCAATTAGACATTGATGAAGAGGGGGATCCTTACCTTGGCCAGATCTCGGCGGATAAAAAGATCCCCACTAATAAGGCAGAAAAACATGAAATGAATGGCGAAAATATCGATAAACTGATAGCTGGCATGTCTTCATTTTTAGTCACTGAAGCAAATGAAGTAAATTCAGGTGGAACAAAAAGCATTACTCATTCAACAAATGAGCATTTGTTTACTGCTCAACAAAATTAATAAGTATACCGTTCGCCTTTGAAGTTGCCGCTAGGCGGCCAGGGAGTGAGACCGATGAGCGTAGACATACTACGTGATTCGGCGAGCACCCGCAGCCAACAACGCGGCGGCTTCAAAGGCGAACGGTATAACAAGGTCTACAATGGAATGAAAACAGGCAAAACGCTCAGTTTACTAAAGTAAATGAGCATTTTAAGTGTATTTTTGACTAAGATTCAGCCTCTAACTTACCAAAAATCAAAGAGCCATTAGTGCCGCCAAAACCAAAGGAATTACACAAACTATATTTCAATCCCTTTACCTCTCGAAAGGCATTCGGGACAAAATCTAAATCACATTCTACATCTTGATTATGCAAATTAATGGTTGGCGGGATCATTTGATCGCATAACGCTAAAATAGAAAAGATAGATTCTATCGCCCCGGCTGCCCCTAACAGATGCCCGGTCATTGATTTTGTCGAACTGATCGGCACTTTAGTCACCGCTTTGCCAAAAACCGCTTTCATCGCTTCCGTTTCTGCTTTATCACCCACCATAGTAGAGGTGCCATGCGCATTAATATAACCGATTTGTGAGGGCTCGAGACCTGCATCACGCAATGCATTTTGCATCGCTAACGCAGCACCTGTCCCCTTTTCCGGAGGCGCAGTCATATGGTAAGCACCGCTACTCATGCCAAAACCCATCACTTCGGCATAAATTTTCGCACCCCGATTTTTCGCATGCTCATATTCTTCTAATACCAAGATACCGGCTCCATCACCCAAAACAAAGCCATCACGCGCTTTATCCCAAGGGCGACTGGCTGTTGTCGGACTATCATTGCGCATTGACAACGCTCGGGCAGCGCCAAAACCACCAATCCCCAGCGGGGTACTGGCTTTTTTTCTGCGCCACCAGCAAACATTACATCAGCGTCGTTGTAAGCAATAATACGCGCTGCATGGCCGATATTGTGCACACCTGAAGTACAAGCGGTTGATATAGAAATGCTCGGCCCACGAAGGCCATATTTAATACTTAAGTGACCTGTGATCATATTCACAATGGTTGAAGGCACAAAACTCGGGCTGATTTTTCGGGGCCCACAACTCATCAGAATACTATGATTTTTTTCAATAGACCTCTTCGGAAACTAGCATTCATATAAGAATTTTGGTAAAACACTCCTGAACAAGGAGCCGCCATGAAATATGAAGTAATAAAAGTACTGGAAGAGGAAAAATTTCGTCGCTTAACGGGTGTTAAACGCAGTACATTTGAAAAGATGATAAAGATATTGAATGAAGCAGATAAGAGTAAGCAAGGGAAAGGAGGTCGGAAACCCAAGCGGGGTTTAGAAGAGCGCTTATTAATGGCACTGGAGTATATACGAGAATATCGCACTTATTTTCATGTCAGCCAAAGCTATGGCGTGAGTGAGAGCACATGCTATGAAACGATTAAATGGATAGAGAATACACTAATAAAGCATCCTGATTTTGCCCTACCTGGACGCAAAGCTGTATTAAAAAGGGATAGGGAGTATGAGCTGGTTCTTATTGATGCCACAGAAACGCCGATTGAACGTCCCCAAAAAAACAAAAGCCGTTTTACTCAGGAAAAAAGAAACGACACACCTTAAAAACACAAGTGCTCGTTGATAAAAAAAGTAAAGCAGTCATCTGTACAAGCTTTACGAATGGGAGGCGCCATGATTTTAGGTTGTTTAAGGAGTCTGGTGTGCGAATACATCCTGACATCAAAACAGTTACCGATACAGGTTACCAAGGGCTTGGCAAGATTCATTCAAACTCGGCGTTGCCTAAGAAAAAGACAAAGAAAAATCCCTTAACAAAAGAAGATAAACGCAACAATCGTGCGTTATCAAGCCAGCGTGTATTAAACGAACATGTCATTGGTATGATTAAAAGATTTAAAATTGTATCAGACCGTTATCGAAACAGGCGAAAACGTTTTGGATTAAGATTTAATCTGATTGCTGCAATTTATAATATGGAAATTAGATAAATGATAGTTTCCGAAGAGGTCTAATGATTGAATTTGATCCTTTTTACCAATTAATCGCTGAAAGTCCTTTAAATCCCTGGCTCGATACGTTACCTCACCAACTCGCTCATTGGCGGCAGAAGCGAGAACGAGATGACATTAAAAAATGGCTTAACATCATTGATAATCTGCCTCAGGTGACGCCGAGCAGATTGGACTTGTTGCATAGGGTACATGCCGAGATCACTCCCGAGTTTTCTGATCATCAACGTGAAGAGATTAAAAAATTATTACGTGGGTTAATGCCTTGGCGAAAAGGTCCTTTTTCTTTATATGGCGTGAATGTTGATACTGAATGGCGTTCGGATTGGAAATGGCAGAGGATATTGCCACATCTTAGCTCATTGGAAGGCCGAACCGTTTTGGATGTCGGTTGCGGTAATGGATATCACTTATGGCGAATGCTTGGTTCTGGTGTGCGGCTTGCTATCGGCATTGATCCCATGCCATTATTTTTTTGCCAATTTGAAGCGGTTCGAAAACTCCTCGCTGCCGATCAGCGAGCGCATTTGTTACCCCTTGTGACCGAACAACTTCCTGCCTTAAAAGCGTTTGATACCGTATTTTCGATGGGGGTTCTTTATCATCGCCGTTCTCCATTGGAGCATCTTTATCAGCTTAAAGATCAATTGGTCTCTGGCGGTGAATTGGTACTTGAGACGCTCGTTGTTACCGGTGATAAGCATCATGTATTGGTTCCTGGAGATCGTTATGCGCAGATGCGTAATGTTTATTTTATCCCTTCTCCTCAAGCCCTTCAGTCTTGGTTAGCAAAGTGTGGATTTATTGACATTAACACTGTCAACATTGTCAGCACTACCCTTGATGAACAACGCCGAACTGATTGGATAAACAGTGCCTCGCTAGCCGATTTTCTTGATCCACATGATCACAGCAAAACAATAGAGGGCTATCCCGCTCCACTACGCGTGACCTTGATTGCCCGTAAACCTTGAACGCCTGCTGGTTAAGTTTTTTTATTTATCTTGCTGGCCGGGTATTGATCGAAGCTGACCAATTAAAAGTTACTGTATTTAATGTTGTTTTTGCTATTTTCTTTTCTAAACGTGTCGCTTTGATAACATCGGCGCGTTTTTGCATAATTTTATTCACGGCCATATCTTTAATTCTGTTTTGCTCGGCATTCGTGAGTGCGCGACCCAGGTTGGCTTTGCTTCTTCCAAGTTGGGTTTTTACTTCAAATTGTTCACTTGCCGTCATTTCTTTTAGTGTTAATTTTTTCATTTTTTTCACCTTATTTTTATCTTAAGAACAAAGCATGTTATCTATTTTAGAAAATCTTAGCTACTATTGTCTCCTGTGATAAAAGTTTGTATACCCTTCGCCTTTCAAGCCGCCGCGTTGTTGGCTGCGGGTGTTCGCCGAATCACGTAGTATGTCTACGCTCATCGGTCGGTCGCCCTGGCCGCCTAGCGGCAACTTGAAGGACTGTGGGTATATCGATAAATGTGTCCTAACTCTACGGAAAAGATAACTTTTTTTCTTGCTCACTGTTATTGTTTAATTGCGCAAAAACAGAACTGTTAACCGCTTTAGTATTAGTAACGCTAATGGTTATTATACCTTTTTTATTCGTTTTCATGTTTTGTACAATCAATGGACTTAATTGACCTTTAATGCGTGGAATCACTCCATTTGGATCAAGAGCCGCTTGATGAGTGGTGCGTATTCTTACATTCTGATCAGCAACCGGCTTTCCCTTTTCATCGGTCACAATAATCTTTATGCGGTAAGTTTTAGAGCCATCCGCGTTTATTTTACTACCGGTTATTATCATATTGTTCGGAGTAATGAAGGTTTTGGTAACACGTAATTGATAAGTCCGGGATAACCGATGCCATTTGTCTCTGGGTATACCGCTGCTAGAACTTGCCAACACCGCCGTCTCAACGATCAATGTATATTTTTTACCTTCAGCCTGCATAGCATTAAACGAACGTGATTTTTCATCTTCACTCAGATCTTTCCCTCCAGACTGCCAAATAAAAGTAGAGCGCCGATCCTCGATTCTGCTGCTTAATCCTGCATCACCATCTTTATCTGATACGGAGATATCTTTGGTTATATTGGAAAGAGTAAATTGTGCTGGGCTGTCTGATAAGCTCAAAATAGCGTTATCTTGCAGTTCAGTACCATCAGGCGCCAGTACATGCAAAACACCATTAGCCATCGGCGGGCGTCCATGGATAACGCCTGTTTTACCACTGAAAATTGCAGCCGCTGGAGAACAAACCAATAAAGTCAGAAGGTATAACCATAGCCAATAACCGATGGAGGTTAAGCTTTTATTTCTACTGCGCGTACCATGTGGATTCATTTAATAATGTTCCTACTTCTTTAAGCTTATATATACCCTTCGCCTTTCAAGTTACGGCGGCGTTGGCAGCCAATCTCTCATCCTCTGTCATGTACCACACTCCTGGGATTCGATTGATTGCCGCCTTGCCGTAACTCGAAATTCATTGAGTAATATTGTCATTAGCTTTTACGATAAAAATTAAATTATTCATAATCGACAGCTAAACTGAATCCCTGAGCACCATCAATTGAACCCGTTATTAATGTGGCTGTAATATTAGCGGGGACGGTATAATCTGCGTTTTTTACTCCTGTATTAAATGCCCCTGTTCTTCCGTCTGTGGCACTTTTTCCTTCTAAATACCAAGTATAATTAACGCGATCAGTAATATCTTGGCCGTTATCGAATAATTTGAATATATATTTATTGTTTACTTGCAACGAAGCTGAATTACCAATCAGGTTCGTTGTAAAGCCGGTATCGGTGCTAGCATAAATGCCGGCACGATATGTGAAGGGAGTTTATCGCCAAAGCCGACGGGGCCGGTAACGCCAATAGAAGTGCCATGTGTATTAGCAGTAATATCATCAATAGTGATAATTTCACCTATATGAGGAATACCGGTTAGTGACGTCGGTATTATTTTTACTTTAAATCCAGTCGCTCCTAGAGCCGACGTTGGAATAGTTAATGTGCTTTTACCTGTAGCTGTAGCTGAGTTGTCTGGTGCTGATGTATTAGTAATATCGGTCGCCGGGAGTTGTTTTTCACCTGTTGATGTGATGGCATACCATTCTATGTGATTCGCTGAATCATCGGCATCACCATCTTCATCCTGATAGTTATATTCTAACTGGATCTTTTCACCGATAGTGAGTTTTGTACCCGATCCGCTAAATAAAAAATCAATCTTATTTAATTTAGGCGCATGCCCTTGAATCATAGAAGTAGGCTGTGTCCTTATTGCATAAGCACCATTGGTGCCATAATGGATTAACGCTAATAGCAGTATTATTTTTTTAAAAATAAAAAATCTCTTCATTTTATTTCTTCCTTCTTTTTCTAGTAGGATTTGTTGCGATGGTTAATTAAATTCAACCATTAAATTGAAGCCTTGATCTCCGGCTAGCGCGCCTGATTTAGAGCGGCTGTTGATAGGTATCGTATATTGGTCGGTAATAGCGCCAGACACTGCTCTTTTATCCAATATTGAAGGTGATTTGCTTCTAACGGCCATCACATTATTGCCGTTTAATATCCATTGAATTTTTTTGAGATTGCGAGTGATATCAGTTTCGTTTGTATCCCAAACTCGATTTTTATTGTCATCATTCCATGCGCGGAATAAATAGGTTTCACCAATGATTAAATTCGGTGCGCCCGGTAGAGTGTAATCTTGTGCACCTGAACCCGCATGAGGGTTATCTGTTGCCAAAAAAATACCACCGGTGGCCATCGTTAATTTTTCTGCCGTGATATGCGTATTCGATTGGCTCATCTCGTTAATGGTGATCAGCTTACCAATATTAGGATAACCGTAAGCAGAGGCGACCTGAATGCGTGCTTTGATAGCTGACGCTCCTTCTGCCTGCGGGGGGAGAGTGACCATTGAACTACCTGATGTTGAATGATCAGCTAAAGTATTGACGGCATCCGGAATAGGGTAATCAACACCCTCTAAAGTATAAAACCAGTTCACCGTACTTTTATCGACATCACCGTCTTCATCATAGTAGTCGTAGATCAACTTTAGGGTATCTACAGGGGTGAATTTTCCTTCAACAGCTGAAACTCGATTAATATCTACCGCATCAGGCTGATGAGTAGAAGGTGCGCTGATCGTGGGCTTCCGTCCCTGTATTCTTGCCGTTTCCTTGCTCATTCTTGTGCCTGGGATAATGTTTGAATCGGCAGTAGTTTCCGGATTGGCAATCACCACCGAATAACTGCCACTCAACCATAAAATTACTGTAATTAAAATAATGGCGGTTTTCTTTAATACTAATGTCATACCCTTTATTCCATGAGTTTTTATCCAACAGCTTGAAATCTCTTGTACTCGCTGATACTTCGTTAAAAACAAGCTCAAAATGCTCATTTATGCTATGTAAACTGCGCTGTTTCGTCCGCTTTTGCCTCGTCTGAGTGTTGCTCAAGAAGATTTCGAATAGTCTCTGAGCCCTCTACCTTTAGCCTCTTTAATAAGTAACCTTAATTTTAAATCCTTGATCGCCACAAGTTAGACCAGTATTACTTTCTTCCTGTCTACGAGGCGTAAAAGTATATCCACGCATTACGGTGTCATGATCGTTAAGTGAGGCATTGCATTCGATGTTTTCACCGTGTAACCACCATTTGATACTATTGGCCGGTATTTGCTGTGTAATGTCTTCACCATTTTTAGCGTAAAACTTCACCTGATAGCGCTCTCCGATAAGCGGGATACTTTTAGTGCTGAGTAGATCTACTTTTTTTGCATCGATGACTTCTACCCGAACTACCGCCGCACGACTCCCCGTCTCATTGAAAGATAAAGATACGCTATTACTTTCACCGTAATCTGACATTGATGCGGCTAATTTAAAATTTCCGGGCAGGCTACTAATAAGTTTAATTTTATTTTCGCCTCCTTTTTTAGTCGTCTCGACAATGCGGACACAAGGAGTCACTTGCCCATTACTGTCGTTAGGGCAAGATTTTTCCATCACTAATGGCACTTTTTTTCCATCTGTTTTTACCAGATGCCAGCTTGGTTTTATGTCCGCATTCTGAATAGGCATCCCTTTATGATCTTGTAGATTAATTTTCAATAAAATCGCATCAGTGTCTGCACCGCTGGCAGTGGCACTGTTATCTCCTACAACAGATAATTTTCCTTTTCGATGGTGAGTGCTCAGAATATGTATATCGTTAGAAATCGCGGTATTGCCTTTTTGATCAGTAATTTCAAGCGCTAGGCGATAAGTATTATTATGTTTTGATATTGGCTGCCAGGCAGGTATTGTAATTTTCCAACCCTGAGGGTTGAGATCACCCGCCGTGGGCAGTAAAGAAAGCGCCATTTTATCGCCAAGCCAACGTATTTTACTGATAGGATATTTGCTCTTAAATAACGGCTGTAGGGTATAGCTATCCCCTTCTAATAATCCTGCTGGTACCGGTGGAAGATCAACGCTGATAATCTGTTTTTCTTTATATTCAAGAACAATATTGTAATTACGATCCACTATATCAAAGCGACTTCCTTTTAAACTCCGGCGCTCCGCTACCTTTTGCGGATCCAATTGTTGATTTAATGGAACACCCCATTGGTAATTCAACGTCAAGCCAAATTGCGTATCTTTGTGGTCTTTCTGTCCTTGTTTATGACTTATATTGATGGTTGCTAGAGTAAAAGGGGTGTAATCAAGCCCGAAGGTGACAGAATAGGGATCTTGCTGCCATGTTTTTTTATCGACGCCAAAGAGTGCGACTTGATCACCAAAGTACTGTTCATATTTCACTGAAATACCGAATTGAGGATAAGCGGGTAGGTAACCTTGTCCACGGATATCAAATCCTTGTGCTGGACGTTCAAGAAAATCTTTCATATCAGCAGAACCACGCCACTTTGATAATGGATAGTAATAATTGGTTGCTAATTTAAAATAGTCTATCGAGGTCTCTAAACCCATCCCTAAACGCCGATGATGACGACTTAAATCATAATCTAAAAAAATATTATAACCCCAGCGCCAATTATCCTCCTGTATATCAAAACGTTGTCCAATGCCAAAATTAGTGATAACACGTCCTTGTTGATTATGGATACCCATCTGTGAAAAAAATAACTGTTGCTTGCTGTCATACCAAGGGGTAAGTAATAACGCATTGCTTTTACTAAAACGTCCATGATCATCAACGGATAAATTAAATTGCGCTTGCCATAAATGTGCTAATAATGACTGAATTTTTTGTTGTAGTGGAGTTAGAAAATAATGTTGCGCTGTACTTTTTATCTTTGTTTTAGCCTCTCTATTTATTTTATCAGTAGTAATATTATTCCAATCTTTGCTTGCCGCAGCATGAAGAATATTTAGTGGATTAATTTTATCATTGTCTATGAATTGATACCCCTCTTGTGGGGCTAACAAATCTGGTAAGTAGTCAATTTTATTGTTATTTTTATCATGTTTTTTATTGCTTAATAAATCCGGCTCACAATTTAAAGGTTGATTAGAAAATAAATAATTTTCATTAAGTTGATAACAATTATTGGGATGTGACTCCACCGCTGCTTCATTTTGTCGCGCGAATAACGGACTAAACATTAGCATGATAACAAAGAAAAAAACGCTAAAATAAATTAATTTAATCTGTGATTTTTTAAATAGAATACGTTGCATTTTTTTAACCAAAATAACATTGTAAACGGTTCTTTATACTGAAGAATAGATAATATTAATATGCAGAAAATTAATCAATGAACCATTAGTTGATTAATTTATAATTGTTTGTATTCATAATATAAGCAATTAATGCATTTTCATCTATTAACGTAATGAAACAAATCGCTCCTCAATCTTTGATTTTCAACATCAGTGAATTGTTAATGTAACATGAAGGCGCGGAGGATAGCATAATCTTTAGATGTAATAAATAGAATAGAAAAAATTATATTCAAAAGTGATTGGCGAAAACGGCTTTATTTAATGTTGTTATTAATAACACAATAAGTAATCTAGCCATTTTCATCTATATCATTTCAATACCAGTCTTGAATATAGATCCTTCTATTTTAAAGAATAAATGGCTAACAAAAATTAAAAACATAAATTTCTATTATTATTTTAAGTGTTTAATTATTTGTTGACCTGAGCAAAAAAATCCATATCAGATTGGCATTTTTTCAATTAGGCTACAGGAAAGTATGATTTTCATGGTAACACAACAAGAAGGAATAGCTATTACTGTGATCTTGTTCTTTACTAACACACATCTGGCAATGTTTTTATCAGTCTTCATTAATTGCTGATATCATCTCCTGCATTCTACTCAAAAATTTGACATAATAACCGGCGTATTTCATTACAGATAAGAAACTTAATGGCAAATAAAAACAATATTAACAACCTAAGCCAGCGTTTTCGTGGATATTATCCAGTTGTTATTGATGTAGAGACCAGCGGATTTGATGCACAAACTAACGCATTATTAGAAATAGCAGCAGTGACTTTACAAATGAATGATGGGGGGTGGTTACATCCCGCTGAAACTTTACATTTTCATGTCGCCCCTTTTGAAGGTGCTATTTTAGAACAAAAATCGTTATCATTTAATGGGATAAACCTCGACAATCCATTGCGGGGTGCTATCAGTGAACACAAGGCCTTGCAAACTATCTTCGAAACGGTAAAAAAAAGAATGAAAGGGGAGGGCTGTACTCGAGCTGTCGTCGTTGCCCATAACGCGACCTTCGATCACCGTTTCGTTATGGCTGCCGCTGAACGCACGGGGTTAATAAAACACAATCCATTCCATTCTTTTGTCACTTTTGATACCGCTGCACTCAGTGCTTTAGTGTTGGGACAGACCGTGTTGGCCAAAGCCTGTTTAGAGGCTGGCATCGATTTTGAAAGTAGTCAGGCACATTCTGCCTTATACGATACCAAACAAACCGCTAAATTGTTTTGCGAATTGGTCAATCGTTGGAAACGCCTAGGTGGCTGGCCACTTTGAATTCGTAACCGTTTTATTAGACCTCTAAGGAGGTCTATTGTGAAATTTTAGCTTCTTGGGAACGATATTTTTCAGCCGTTTCTTTTAATAGTGGTTGTAATTCACCCTTTTTATTCATGTCATTCAGAATATCGCAACCGCCGATTAATTCACCCTCTACCCAAAGTTGAGGAAAAGTAGGCCAATTAGCAAATGTTGGAAGCTCTGCCCGAATATCCGGGTTTTGCAAGATATCCACGTGGGCGAAGGGTTCCTTACAATCCATAATCATTTTCACTGCACGGGCAGAAAATCCGCACTGTGGAAACAGTGGTGAACCTTTCATGTACAATATGATAGGATTTTCTGCTATCTGGCGCTTAATTTTTTCAATCGTCGTCATTTTTACTTCCTTAATTGATTAGTTTTAGAGCCTATTCGAAATCTTCTTGAGCGACGCTTAGATGAAGAAAAAATGAGCGAAAAAGTGCAGTTTCTTTTTATACTAAATGAAGAGAGTAAATGCGCATTTTGAGCTCGTTTTTAACGAAGTATTAGCGAGTACAAGAGATTTCGAATAGGCTCTTGCGGATATTAACACAAAAATAGCTTACCAATGCTTAGATTGTAGCGATGCATTAGACCTCTTCGGAAACCTACTGGGTGATACGGATCCTGCGTTGTCCGGTGCGCGCAATCCTCATGTACTTTATGTTAACGAAGGTTGCTGTGCGCCGGGCACCTTGACTCCGAATCACTCGCTACGGTTTCCAAAGAGGTCTATTATACTATGAGGGCGAGAGCTGGCAGCCAACAACGCGGCGGCTTTAAAGGCGAAGGGTATTATTAATAAGTTAAGTAGAGTGTGATATACCCTTCGCCTTTCAAGTTACGGCGGCGTTGGCTGCTCACCCTCATCCCCAGGGCGGGATTCCACTTTGTATTTTTTGTCATCAATAAGATCAATATTTAAGCATTTCGCAGACGAAATTTTCTCATATGTTTAATTAATATACATAAATTGTGTGTTTTGTAATCTAAAATTGATTAATTAATGAGTTAGATCCCGCCCTGCCCTCATCCCAGTCATGTACTAACTGTACACTCCTGGGATTCGACTGATTGCCGCCTTGCCGTAACTCGAAATTCATTGGGTATATATCAGCCACTAGAAACTGATGTCGAATAGCTTTGCCAATAAAGCAAGCTGAGACTTAGAATAAATTGAAATAAAAAAAGGTTAAGAACAACTAAAAAAATCCAAAGATCAGGTAACGGATACTAGCGGATATCTTTCATTAACTCTCGTGGTAAAAGGGTTGGAGGCAGTTATCCACCATTCCTGTGGATAACCCTGTGTATTAGCTATAGACAACTCATCATAAGCGAATGTTTACGCGGCTTGTACTAATGTTGTCTATATTCTCAGCTTCTTATTAAATTACTTTTATAACAATGTTTTAATTAAAATCAATCCTAAAATTTTTTATCCATAAAACCTAGCCTAGTTTTGAATAAATTAATTTTTATCACTTCTGCTAAATCTTAATTTGAGCACCGTACATTAGACTTCTTCGGAAACCCTACTGCGTGACGCGAATCCTGCGTTGCCCGGTGCGCGCAATCCTCATGTACTTCATGTTAACGAAGGTTGCTGTGCGCCGGGCGCCTTAACTCCGCATCACTCGCTACGGTTTCCAAAGCGGTCTATTGAATAAAAAAACAGCAAAAATATTGTATACCCTTCGCCTTTCAAGTTATAGCTGAATCAAATTAGACTGATTCGGCTATACGGCGACGTTGGCAGTGATTACTCATCCTCTGTCATCTACCGATTCGATTGATTGCCGCCTTGCCGTAACTTGAAATTCATTGGGTATATACAGCTACACATGAACATTTTTAACGCTTTTTTGACGAAAAGGATAAAAAGTCGCGAAGATTTTAAATTATATTAATTAATTAAATAAAAAATATAAATAATATTAATGTAATTTACTTTTTATTTTAATAGTTTATTCTGTTTGAAGTGGTAATTAACTAAAATTGATTTATTCATACGGTCTAATTTTTTTATCGTACATGTGTTATCATTGTTATCAATCAATTGTTATAAATTAATAGTGGTTGATTAATAGTAAATATTTTTAATAAATATTTACTATATTTAATAATAAAAAATATAAATCAATTATGGGATGTTAAATCAGATAAAACTCAATTTTAACAAGGAAGAGAATTAATTGTTGTCGATAAGTAATAATAATTTAGATCGTGGGGGTGATGAGCTTTAGAGCCTATTAATTGCTCATTTCTTTCATATCTTCGGCCAATAGTCTCATTTGCATAGGGTTTAGTGGAGTTAAGTATGTCTGGATACAATTTAGTAACAACTAATGGAATCACACAAAAAGAACAATCTGATGTACATTTAAGAAGTGTTGATCTTAATTTGCTGACAGTATTTGATGCAGTAATGCAAATGCAAAATGTGACCCGTGCTGCACAATCGTTAGGGATGTCACAGCCGGCAGTAAGTAACGCAGTTGCACGCTTAAAAATTATGTTTGATGATGAACTTTTTTTTCGTTATGGACGAGGTATACAGCCTACTTCACGAGCACGTGAGCTTTTTGGTCCGGTACGTCAGGCATTACAATTAGTACATAATGAACTACCGGGTGCCAGTTTTGAACCTAAAAATAGCGATCGTTTATTTAATTTATCAATTTGTAGCCCTTTAGATATTCGCTTAACTGCCCAGATAATTAATACTGTCCGGCAAGCAGCACCCTATGTACAGTTAACTATTAAATCCTATCTAGATGATAATATTGAACATCAACTACGCTATCAGGAAACTGAATTTGTTATTGGCTATACTGAATTCGAAAGTGCAAATTTTCATCGGCTCGCTTTGTTTAATGATGAACTGGTTTTAGCCGTTGCAAAGGATCACCCACGTATCGAAAATTCGATATCGTCGGAACAATTATTTCTTGAATCTCATGCCGTTGTTTCGCTGGATCATAGGGGGTCTTTTAGCAAACCTTATTATCAATCCACCGAAAGTATACAAGCGATAGCTTATGAAAGTACGGATATGAATAGTGTACTTAGTGTGGTATCACAAACCTATTTTGTGGCTATTGCTCCTCGCTGGTTAGTACAAGCTTGCAATGAAACACTTAATTTAAAACCTGTCCCATTGCCTTGGGAAAATGCAAAGCGCGCTTGTAATCTTACCTGGCATGAATCAACAGATAGAGACAAAGGCCATCAATGGATGAAATCATTATTAAAGCAATTTAGTTTATCAATGTAATTATTAAAGTAGTAAGATTAAGCCTGTTCGAAGTATCAACGAGTACAAAAAATTTCGAATATACCCTTCGTCTTTTAAGTTGCCTTCGGCTGCCAGGGGGGTGAGACCGATGAGCGTAGATAGACTACCTGATGAGGCGAGTACCCGCAGCCTAACGCGGCGGATTCAAAGGCGGAGGGTATACAGTGAATCTAATCAAGAGCGCGGATCTCAATAACCGCACTATAAGGTCAGTATTAATTTTCAGTAAGCTCATGAGATAAATTATGACATACGATATAGCCGGAATCAGTTTAATTTGTTTCAAGGCGGAGGCGCACAGACAGTACAAATAGTACGGCAAGCAACGACAACACAGAATCAAATTAAACTGGTTTGGCTATACCGTTGCTGATTTATACAATTTAGAGGGTAAGCAATGCTGAAATCACTTCATATTATTGGGATCATATTAGCAATGATAAATACTTGCTATGCTCGGCCAAATATAGAGCAATTGTTCTATGCTGAGCAAACAGAGGGGACTTTTACTAATACACTTCCATCCTATCTTAAGGAATTAGCAACCCGGCCTATTGAATACGCGTTTTTACGTAAAGAAAAACGACCACAGCTTGAGCTACATCAATACCAGCTTACGTCACAACATTGGTCTCCAGTTAAAACCCTTCATCCGGCTAAATGGCAGCACAATGTTGATATATTCATTCCTGATAATCCATTTCCACAGCGCGCACTTGTTATTGTGAATAATGAAATTAATCACAACATAAAATCTATGGACTCTGTCCCAGCAACTGATTTCAGCGTGAGTACGCTAGAGAATATTGCCCGAGCAACCAATACAATCGTTATTTCTGTTGATAATATTCCAAATCAATATCTCACCTATGAAGAAAATGGGAAGCCTCTGAAAGAAGATGATAGTGTTGCTCACAGCTGGACATTATTTATGGAGCAGCCAGATAAGCAGCAGCTTATGCCTTTGCATATTCCGATGGCAATTTCAGTATCACAAGCATTGACATTGGCTCAACGTGAATTAAAACAGTGGAATATCGATAATTTTATTGTTTCTGGTATATCGAAAAGGGGATGGACAACCTGGTTAGCCGCAATAGCTGATCCACGTATTGATGCTATAGTTCCCTTTGCTATTGATTTGTTAGGAACAAAAGCTGTGTTGAAACATGTGTATCAATCTTACGGTGGGGAAATTGGCCAGCTGTATTCCATCCTTATTATCAAGAACATATAGATGAAAAAATAGCAACGCCTGAATTTTTTAAGCTAATGCAGATAGAAGATCCACTGCAATATCTGGGCTCCATGTATGAATCACGTCTGGCGATTCCCAAATATATAATCAATGCGAGTGGCGATGATTTTTATGTCCCTGATAACAGAAAATTTTATTATGAAAAACTTCCAGGAAAAAAATCTTTACGTGTAGCCCCCAATTCTGATCACCACGGTATAGCAAAATTTGCTGAGCAATCATTGACTGCATTTATCCGTCGTTTCCAGCATTCGACACCACTACCCATATTGCATACTACGTTAAGACAGCAAGCAGGTAAGCCAATTCTCACCGTAAAATTTTCAGAAAAACCAGAAAAAGTGCAGCGTTGGACAGCTAAAAATCCGTTGGCACGTGATTTTCGTTATGCATGTGGTATTAGCTATAACGCATCACCTATTAATCTTACCACCCAAAAAGAGATTGAAATTTCGTTAGATACCCCGAGCAAGGGATGGGAAGCAACCTATATTGAAGCAACCTATGCTGATGGCTATGTTGCGACAACACAAGTCTATATTACGCCTAACGATAAATACCCAATAACTGCCCCCCAGGCTAATGGCAAAATGTGTCAAACATTACCGGGTCGTGGTTTGGGAGAAAAATAAACTAATATTAGACCTCTTTCCAAACCGTAGTGTGGTGGCCAAATTAACTATGCCACTACATATTAACACCGATAAAAGTGGTCGAACATTCAGGCCGATTAGAGGTTGCGGCACGCCTGCAACAACGCACTACCGCCATCATGCGTTACGCTGTTCAGAGTGGCATGATTGATTACAATCCGGCTCAGGATATGGCCGGCGCCATTGCTACCGGTAAATCTGTCCATCGCCCCGCGTTAGATTTTGCACGTATTCCTGAATTATTCGAACGAATAGAAAACTATAAAGGGCGTTTACTTACTCAATTAGCCGTAAAATTGACGTTACTGGTTTTTATTCGTTCCAGCGAACTTAGGTTTGCTCGGTACAACGAAGTAGATTTCGAACGTGCGATCTGGACAATACCGGCAGAGAGGAAAGCACTTAAAGGCGTCAAATATTCATCTCGTGGTGCGAAAATGCGCACTCCTCACCTCGTCCCATTAAGTCGACAAGCCATTGCGGTTTTAGAGCAAATAAAAGCGATCAGTGGTGAACATGAACTCATCTTTATTGGTGATCATTATGCACATAAACCTATTAGTGAAAACACGGTCAATAAAGCCCTTAGGATCATGGGTTATGACACAAAAACAGAAATCTGTGGCCACGGTTTTCGCGCGATGGCGTGCGGGGCGCTTATTGAATCGGCACTGTGGTCAAGGGATGCGGTCGAACGCCAAATGAGCCATCAAGAAAGAAATAATGTCAGAGCTGCCTATATTCATAAAGCGGAGCATCTAGAGGAAAGACGTTTAATGGTGCAATGGTGGGCAGATTATCTGGATGCGAATAGAGACTGCGCCATCACCCCCTATGAATTTGCACGGACGAAAAATGTGATGCAAAGTCCATTTAGCCAGTCAGCTTAGGGCTGGGTCGGTAGACGGTGCTAGACTAAAATAGGCATTAAAAGAACAAGTTATGGATAGTAAATTGAAATCATTGATGAAAAATCGAGAGCTTTTTTGATAAATAACTTACCGTAGTTAGGGAAAGTAAGACCGTAACTGCGGTGACTCACTGAACATAATCTCTTTTAATACCCCCATAGAACTTAAACAACTATGGGAGTGATATTAATGCAGCAAACACTTATCCGTTTACCCGAAGTCCAGCGCCGTACTGGTTACAGTAAGGCATGGATTTACCGTCTTATCAGTCAACATCGTTTTCCTGTGCCGGTAAAGATTGGCACGTGCGCTATCACTTTTATCGAAAGTGAAGTGGATGCATGGATTAATCAACGCATTATAGAATCACGTGGGGAGGTGGCGTGATGAGGAGATATGCTGTTGAAAGCTCGATGAACTACACAAAGTGGATTTCCAGCTGTACTTGCGTCAGTCCAGCGTTATGCCGAGCAGCAAGGATCTCATCAAGTAAAGCGAACTCTCCACATTCAAGGCGCTCGTGTTCTGCATACACTGCCGGATCAGTGAGCATTTTTGCAATTAATTCATCATGTGTCATTTTGGCTGGAGAGCGTTTAGCCATAGAGAATCAACCTTTTGATTCATCTGGTTTAGTTTTCTCTCTTTGGCGGCGTTTTATCTCGCCCTGTAGCGCAGTTACTACAAATTGTGAGGTGCTTTCTCCTTCATTTTTAGCTAATTCAACATTAGCGATAATTTCATGTGAAACTCTTGCATGTATCTTTTGTGACTTAGCGTTAACGCTACCTGTTGCCATTACTGAATTCTCCATTGAGCAGTGGAACACAGAATACACAAAAAATAATTTAATAAAAAGGTTGAAGTGGAACACATATGATGGTTGTAGTGTGTTCCACCTTGAAGCATTTGATGCTCAAGAAACAACGAAGCCTCGGAGTGGTGGAACACATCCAAGGCTTCTAACCACTTCGTTAGAAGGACTAACGCTATGGCTACGTCAAAGTGTACCTATATCTTTGCGGCGATCAACCGCAGTCAGAAAAAAATTAAGCCTATCATGCTGTACGCTACGGCAATTGATGAAAAATCAGCCCGTCAGCGCTACGTTGCCGATTATATTCTTTTGTTTGCCGGTCGCCTTCCTGCTCTGGGAGGATGCCATGTCCACACGCATTGATAAAACCCCGATCACTGCTGAAGATTTAGCATTTCAGTGCTTAGCGCTGACTCATGCCGCTGTGTCTGTCATGGAAGCCGATGCCAGGGAAACACTGCTGTTTATTCTGCTGGAAAAAACTGAGGCACTTTATAGCATGCTGACAGAGGGGGCATTATGACAGCGAAGCCTGCCGACAGGCTAAAAGATAATTTTATTGATGAGGTACGAACACAGGCTAACGGTCATTGGGAGGCGATTTTGCGACAACTGGCGATCCCAACCCATCGGCAGGAAGGTCAATACCCAAACTGTGGGGGTAAAACCCGTTATCGTTTTGACGACAAGGAAGGCAGAGGCACTTATTTCTGTTCTCAATACCTTACTGTGCGATAAAATCGCCCGAGAATTACCGGTGATTATCCGCCACCTGCTGACCCGTTTTGTTGAGCCTGCCAAAGCCAAATGCTTATTGCTGGAGCAGCAAAAATCAGCCGAAGCGCTTAATGTCAAACGGAGTACTGATTCGCTGGTAGATTTTTGTGGCTATCTGTTAGCCTCGGTTGAAGCGGATGGGATGTTGGTAGGTAATGCGGAGATTATCCCATTTAACCCGCGTAAGTATCTGTATCACGCTTATCTTGCGTACATGAGAGGTAACAATCTGGCGAAACCGGTATCAGTAACACGTTTTGGCAGTGATATGCCGGGCTCCTTAGCGGAATTTGGCTTACAGTATCTACGTAAGAAAAGCAGGCAGGGGATCCGTAGCAACCTGAATTTGAATGTAGACAGTGCGGATGAATGGCTACCCCGAGCGACAGGCACCGCTGATTTAAACCACTAATCCGGTGGTGATAGGGGGGTACTAAAAATAATAGGAAAAAGTGTTCACCCCTGTTCACACTATGCTAAAAGCCTTGCTATATAAGGATTAATAGGGTGAACAGTTATTTTTTAAGTGTTCACAAGTATTCACACTGTTCACCTTTCTTCCCTGGTTTGGTGTGAACACAGGGTGAAGAGTGGTGATGAGTTGGCTTTCATTTGTTCACCCTTTATCTCATTGAAAATAAAAGTAAAAAATCAAGTGTGAACAGTTTTACCCCTAAACTTTTATCAGGGGGGGGTAGTGCATTATGGCTTGGATAAAAACGCAAAATGATAGCTAAAAATCCCACCTACCTTGTCATGGTACAGAAGAGGTGAAGAGATTATTCTTTTGGCGGGTAGAAAAATGTGCGCAGTGCGTGGCGCACCTCCTGTGCGCAAAATACCAGTGCGCATAGACGATGATATTATTGAACCCACCATTTCTGATCACATCACTTAAACGCTTGCCAATATAATGCATAGCTTATATAACTAAATATAAGCTATAACTTATGCATGATAGGAGTCCGGTTGTGTGGACTGTGATTTTCACCTCTCGGTTTGATCTATGGTTACTTGAACAAGACGAGAGTACACAAGAAAAGGTACTGGCTGACTTAAGTAACCTTGAAACCTATTGTCCCAGGTTGTCTCGTCCTTATGCTGATACAGTAAAAAACTCTAAACACCAAAACATGAAAGAGCTACGTATACAGCATTTAGGGCGCCCTATACGTGCATTTTTTGCTTTTGATCCAAAACGACAAGCCATTGTGCTATGTGCTGGAGACAAAAGTAACGACAAACGCTTTTACGGTATGATGATCCGTATAGCAGATGAAGAATTTACCGCGCATTTAACCGCGCTGGAGGAGGAAAAATGAGAACATTACGTGATGCTTTAGCTGTCCGTTCGCCTGAAAGTCAAGCTCGCATTAAAGAAATTGCTGATGAAATGATCCTGGAAACCGGTTTACAGTTGATGCGCGAAGAATTACAGCTATCACAAAAAAGCTTGGCAAAAGCAATGGGAGTAAGCCAACCTGCAATCACTCAAATTGAACAACGTGGTAATGATGTAAAGTTGGCAACCTTGAAACGGTATATCGAAGCTATGGGAGGCAAGTTAAGTCTTACCGTTGAATTATCTACCGGTGGCGGAAGAGTTTTTCATATTTAATTCGGCCAAGAGATCAAATTTCAACCTTATATCTGAAGAGGCGGCTTTTATCGTTAAGTAGCACCACCGAGGGTGCAAACATCAGTATAGCCTCCAAAACAGGAAACAAGAAAAATGATACTTTCAAAAAAAAATTTCCTAAAACTGTAGAGACTAAAAGATTTGTCGGGTCTGTGCCTACCCTAAGTGATTTAGATGAATATTATTCTATGTTTCAAAACAAACAATTCATTGCTTGCTATGGGGTAGCTTTTAGCAAAGAAAAAATAAATGAATTGGTAGTGTCTAATGTAAATCACTGGAAACAAAATGATTTTGGCATGTGGACATGGCGTGATAAAGAATCTCACCATTTCATCGGGCGTGTGGGATTAAAATCGATAACTATTGAAGAAAAAAATGAAGTTGAGTTGGCTTATGCTCTAAAACCGGAATATTGGGGAAAAAGCGTGGCTATCGAAATGTCTTTAATGGCTATTGAGTTAGCGTTTAATACGCTTTCTTTGCCGTCGCTGATCTGTTTTACCCGAGCTCAAAACTATCAATCTTTGCGTGTCATGCAAAAACTTGATTTTCATTATGAAAAAGATTTTATGTATTTAGGTTTTTTACAAAAACTATATCGATTGGCAAATTTTAGCCTAAATACTCATATAGATCATAAATGAGAGAAAAAATGGGTATGCAGATAAGTTCGCATCATAAGTTCGCGCAGACATAGGTATGATTTGGCATATCTTCAGATTTTCTCAGATAAAAACACACAGAATGGACTATGTCATAATCAGACGGAATTTAAGGCATTTTATGTTTGCTAAAACTCAAAGGTGAGCTTACCAGGATTCTGGTTAGTTGCAGTCAATGGTAATTGGCGAATCATTTTTTGTCTTGACGGATGTCATGTTGAGCTTGTTGACTATCTTGATTATCACTGAAGAGAGGTTTCCTATGAGAATGTATAATACAACCTGACCTCTTTTATTAAAGAGTACTTTGATGATTTGAGGGTACAAATGCGGGTACAAATTTATATAACAAAAATAAATCACTTAATTATCATATAAGATATAATTGATGTTCGATTCCGAGTCTGCCAATTTATATTTATCGCTTTTAGCTCTATCCTTTTAGGAGACCTTTAAATTTAATCCAAATTTATCTTAAAATGCCAGGTAACATATAATATGCCTGGCTACATGGAGCATATATATAATGCTGATGGCGATGCTGGGGCTGATGTTGATGCTGATAATACTGGGGCTGACCACATGGAGCACATACATAATACTGATATGGGTAATGCTGTTGCTAATCATATGAGCTGCATGAATGATATTGAGTAGAAATTTTTATATCTTATAGAGGCGGTTATGGTCAAAAAAATTGGCGTATTAACAAGTGGTGGGGATGCGCCAGGAATGAATGCTGCCATCCGGGGAGTGGTACGTACTGCTCTGGCAGCAGGAAAAGAAGTGTATGGTATTTATGATGGGTATAAAGGTTTATATGAAAAGCGCGGCAAAGAATTAGATCGCTATAGTGTTTCAGATATGATTAATCGAGGCGGCACTTTTCTCGGCTCAGCCCGATTTCCTGAGTTTGAGGATAAAAACATACGAAAACAGGCCATTGATAATATGGATGCTCTCGGCATTGATGGTTTGGTGGTCATTGGTGGCGATGGCTCTTATGCCGGAGCAGATCTATTAACAAAAGAGAGTGGGATCATCCCTTGCATTGGTTTACCAGGTACCATTGATAATGATGTGGCAGGCACCGATTATACGATAGGTTTTTTCACTGCGTTAGAAACGGTGGTGGAAGCTATTGACCGCTTACGAGATACTTCTTCCTCGCACCAACGTATCTCACTGGTTGAAGTCATGGGGCGACATTGTGGTGATCTAACACTCGCCGCCGCTATTGCCGGAGGCTGTGAGTTTATTATAGTACCCGAAGTCGAATTCAAACGAGAAGATCTCTTATCTGAAATCAAAGCAGGCATTAAAAAAGGTAAGAGACATACCATTGTCGCCATTACTGAACATGTGTGTGATATTAATAAATTGGCGCAATATATCGAAGAAAAAACGAAAAGAGAAACCAGGCCGACAGTATTAGGTCATATTCAACGCGGCGGAGCACCGGTAGCCCATGATCGTATTTTAGCTTCACGCATGGGAGCTCATGCCGTTGAATTATTAATAAATAATAGCGCTTGTGCTGAAGCACGTTGTGTCGGCATACAAAATGACAAAATGGTTAATGAATTAATTTCTATTTGTATCAATGCTGAAAATAGGGAAAGAAAATTCAAACAAGACTGGTTAGACACGGCACGGAAACTGTTTTAGCAGGATGATGAGATGAATAAGTTTTGCAAAAAGTTTTCTATTTTATTACAACCCGAGGATCTCTTTAACAAAAGGAATGGTTAATTTACGTTGAGCGGTGATCGAGGCACGGTCAAGCTGATCAAGCGTCATAAATAGTGTACGCATTTTTCGATCAAGACGTTTTAACATAAAACGTCCTACATCTTCTGGCAGTTCAAAAGCGCGTAATTTCGCTCGTAGCTGCAATGCTTGCAATTTTTCATCATCGGAGAGCGGCTGTAATTTATAAATTTGTCCCCAATCTAGACGAGAGGCTAGATCCGGTAAATGTAAATTTAGCTGCCGGGGGGGACGATCACCGGTAATCAACAGTCGAGTATGGCCGGTTTCCTGGATACGGTTATAAAGATTAAATATCGCCATTTCCCATTGTGGGATCCCGGCGACACACTCGATATTATCGATACATACTAAAGCCAACTGCTCCATGCCATCCAATACCTCTTCGACAAAATAGGCACGCTTCTCCAATGGAACATAACCCACTGCTTCACCTCGTTGCGAAAATTCAGTACAGGCCGCGTGTAGCAAATGACTGCGCCCCCCTCCCTCCCCTGACCAAAAATAAATATAGCTACCATGAGAGTGGTGGATAACTGACTGGATTGCAGCTAACACGGATGCATTTTCACCGGGATAGAAGCTGGCAAAGGTTTCATCATCAGGCAAATAAAGTGGCAGTGAAAGCTGTGCTGGGCTATTCAAAAACACCTCAATCAAAATCAAAACAGAGCCAAAATAGGCTAAAAAACCCTGCAACTTTAACATAAAATTTTTACGATAACAGAATAGACTTCTTCGGAAACCTACTGCGTGACGCGAATCCTGCGTTGCCCGGTGCGCGCAATCCTCATGTACTTCATGTTAACGAAGGTTGCTGTGCGCCGGGCGCCTTGACTCCGCATAACGAACTACGGTTTCCAAAGAGGTCTAATATTAACTTTTACCCGCGCTAGAGCGAATTGATGTCAGCAAGTTATCCGCAAATCTTTGGTAAAGTGTCACTTGCACTGTTAGAATTCAACAGTTTTTAAAAACATGGTTACGCAGCGCAAAAGTACAGTTTACATAGCGTAAATAAGCATTTTGGGCTCGTTTTTGACGAAGTATGCCTTTCGTCTTTGAAGTTGCTTTTGGCTGCCAGGGCGACCGACCGATGAGCGTAGATAGACTGAGTGATTCGGCGAATACCCGCAGCCAACAACGCGGCGGCTTCAAAGGCGAAGGGCATATCAACGAGCACAAGAGATTTCGAAATAATAACTAACCGTCCTGGGGATCTTGTAGTGACCAATAAAAACTCTCTCAACTATAAAGATGCCGGTGTGGATATCGATGCTGGCAACCAACTTGTTGATCAGATTAAAGATGTAGTAAAAGAAACGACACGTTCGGAAGTGATCGGTGGCTTAGGAGGCTTTGGTGCTTTGTGTGCTATACCGAAAAAATATAGTGAACCGATTTTAGTTTCCGCGACCGATGGTGTCGGGACTAAACTGCGTTTGGCGATGGATCTAAACCGTCACGATACTATCGGCATCGACCTGGTGGCAATGTGTGTTAATGATCTGGTGGTTCAAGGGGCAGAGCCGCTGTTTTTTCTTGATTATTTTGCCACCGGGAAACTCGATATCAATATTGCCAAAAATGTCATCACTGGTATTGCGGAAGGCTGTAAACAATCAGGCTGCGCACTGGTAGGGGGTGAAACCGCAGAAATGCCAGGGATGTATCAGGGGGAAGATTATGACGTGGCTGGTTTTTGCGTCGGTGTGGTTGAACGGAAAGCTATTATTGATGGTAGTAAAGTGGCAGCAGGTGATACCTTAATTGCGCTAGGTGCCTGTGGACCACATTCAAACGGCTATTCGCTGATCCGTAAAATTTTAGATAAAAATAAAACTGATCCACAGCAAACCTTGTTAAAAGAAAAATCGCTCGCCGATTGGCTATTAGAGCCGACTAAAATTTATGTTAAATCTATTCTCAAATTAATTGCCAATCCAAAAAAAATCAATATTCATGCCATCGCTCATCTTACCGGCGGGGGTTTTTGGGAAAATATTCCTCGTGTGCTGCCCGAAGGCACTCAAGCGGTTATTAAAGAAACGAGTTGGCAATGGCCTGAAATCTTTCGCTGGCTACAAAAGGAAGGTAATGTGAGCCGCCACGACATGTATCACACATTTAACTGTGGGGTGGGGATGGTCATTGCGCTACCCGCGTCGGAAGCCGACGACGCGATTACCTTACTGAATGCCGAAGGTGAAGAAGCCTGGAAAATTGGCAATATTGCGCCGCTACCTAAAGCTGAAGACGCCGAGCGAGTGATCATTAATCCGTAGCGGAAAAAAACAGATGATGAAAAAAATCGTGGTATTAATTTCAGGTCAGGGAAGCAACCTACAAGCACTGATTGACGCCCAGCAGGAGGGGCATATTAACGGTAAAATCAGTGCGGTTTTCAGTAATAAAGAGTTTGCATATGGGCTAGAGCGCGCGAGGAAAGCTAATATTCCTGCGCATTGGTTAGATGCTAAACATTACAGTGATCCAGCAAAGTTTGATCTAGCGTTGCAACAAGCCATCGACCACTATCAACCCGATTTATTGGTGCTGGCAGGTTATATGCGCATCCTTGGCTCGGTATTTGTGCAACACTATATCGGGCGATTACTCAATATTCACCCGTCGTTATTACCTAAATATAAAGGCCTGCATACTCACCGTCAGGTATTAGAGAGTGGTGATAAAGAACACGGCACCTCGGTACATTTTGTCACAGAAGAGCTCGATGGTGGCCCCATTATTTTGCAAGCAAAAGTACCGGTGTTCAAAGGTGACAGCGAAACTGATCTCATTCAGCGAGTGCAAGTTCAAGAACATAATATCTACCCACGGGTGGTCAACTGGTTTACTCAAGGGTGCCTCGTTATGCTTGATAACGCGGCTTGGCTTGATGCAAAGCCACTGCCGTTGCAAGGTCTACTCGATAACCATTATACCCACAGTCTTTGAAATTGCCGCTGCGTATAGCCAATGAATTTCAAGTTACAGCAAGGCGGCAATCAATCGAATCGGTACATGATAGAGGATGAGTGATCGCTGCCAACGCCGCCGTAACTTGAAAGGCGAAGGGTATAGACTCTTCATTCTGTTTTAAGGAACTCACATGCCTACGACAAGTAATATTAGGTTACGCCCATTAGAACGTGATGATTTGTTGTTCGTCCATCAATTAGATAATAATGCTAATGTGATGCGTTATTGGTTTGAAGAGCCTTATGAAGCTTTTGTTGAACTCTCCGATCTGTACGATAAACATATTCATGATCAGAGTGAACGCCGATTTATTATCGAAAAACAAGACAAAGATAGAGAAAAAGATAATTTAAGAGTAGGCTTGGTTGAACTCGCGGAAATTAATTATATTCATCGCCGGGCAGAGCTCCAGATTATTATTGCTCCCGCTTACCAGGGACAGGGTTTTGCCTGTAAAGCCGTAAGGCTGGCAATGACCTATGGCTTTTCAGTGCTTAATTTACATAAACTTTATCTTATTGTTGATAAAGAAAATAAGAAAGCCATTCATATTTATGAGAAACTAGGATTCAAAAAAGAGGCGGAGCTGGAGCAAGAGTTCTTTATTAATGGTGAATATCATAATGTCATCCGTATGTATATTTTCCAAAAAGATGCCCTTAGTCAAGATAAGATACTCAATACTGTTGCTACGAAATTAGCCTGTGATTTTACGAAATAATGCTATACCCAATGAATTTCGCGTTACGGCAACGCGACAACTTCAAAGACGAAGGGGATACAAGAGATTTCGAACAGACTCTAAGAGAGATAAGGACTAAAATTTTTCGCACATGGCTGATACGCATTGAACCATTTATGATTTATAACATAGAGAAAAAGACCTGCTGTGATGTTGTCAAAATTCAAACGTGCTAAATGCCTGCACCAGCTATGCTGCTTACCTAGGATCCCTCAGATAATCAATGATGTTCAAACATTGTATTGCCCTAAATCTTTCCGTTCTAAACTGTTAGAGTTAATTGCTCAAGCCACTCAATATATTTGCTTAGTCGCCCTGTATTTTGAAAAGGACGAAGCAGGTAAAAGCATACTCAATGCTTTATATCAAGCAAAAAAACAACGACCTGAATTAAAAATTTTTGTCTTGGTCGACTGGCATAGAGCACAGCGTAGTCGTATCGGCATGGCTGCGATCAATACTAACGCAGATTGGTACTGTGAGATGGCAGAACAAAATCTAGCGACTTCTGTTCCTATTTACGGTGTTGCGGTCAATACACGTGAGGCATTAGGGGTGCTGCATTTAAAAGGGAGCATCATCGACGATAATGTCATTTACAGTGGGGCGAGTATTAATGATATTTATCTCTATCAAAATGATAAATATCGCTATGATCGTTATCAAGTAATCAAAAATTCAATGCTAGCTAAAGTGATGCTGCGCTACATTGAGCAAGAAATTTTAAATTCGGGTGCTGTACAGCGCCTAGATCGTCGTGATCGCCCTAAGAATTCTGAAATTAAGCATGAAACTAAAAAATTCCGTGTTAAGTTGCGGGAGGCAAGTTACCAATATATCAATCAAGCCAATCACGATGAATTGGCAGTGACCCCCTTGGTGGGATTGGGGAAAAAAAACCCGTTAAACAAAACTATTAATGATCTCATCTGCTCCACACAACAACGGCTTATTATTTGTACTCCATATTTCAATTTACCTTCATTACTTGTGCGTAATATCACTACTTTATTGCGAGAAGGTAAACAGGTTGAAATTATTGTCGGCGATAAGACAGCCTGTGATTTTTATATCCCAGAAGATCAGCCGTTTAAAATTATTGGCATACTCCCCTATCTCTATGAAATCAACCTGCGACGCTTCTTGAAACATCTACAACGTTATATAGATAGCGGGCAACTGACTCTCCGATTATGGAAAGATGGCAATAATAGCTATCATCTAAAAGGTGTATGGGTGGACAATAAATGGCAACTGATAACCGGTAATAATTTGAATCCACGTGCTTGGCATCTGGATTTAGAAAACGCGATTCTTATTCATGATCCTAAACAGGAAATGCACGAACAACAAACGAAAGAATTGGCTTGTATTCGTCAATATACCCGGATCATCACCCACCATCTTGAGCTAGAAAACATTTCACAATATCCAGTTAAAGTACATAAAATGATCCGCCGTATGCGTAGGATCCGGATCGATCGCTTAATTAATCGTATCCTTTAATATTTCGGTTATTTCTCCAACGTCTTTTATTGGTTCAAAAAAGAAACTTATTCTATGGAAACCCTGAAAAACCGATAATGAATGCTATATTTTGAGCTAATAGCGTTAATTATTAACGTCATATGGCTTAGGCGGTATCAAGGGTCAATTAGGGGCGACAAAACAAAATTTTTCTAGCGAGAAAGAGATTGGTCAAAGCAAATAAGCTGAATAATTGCGCAGTATTTTTAGCTAAGCCCTTGTAGCGCACTTTTCTAAAGTTGAACTGACATTTTAACACCCGAAAGGGATGTTCAACCTTAGCCCGGATTTTCGCGTTGAGACTTTGCTGATGCCGATGTTTTTCCCATACCTGCTGCCCCTGCCCCGGCAACCTGCCCCGGCAAGGCCAATACCCTCCGTCGCCCCCAGTGTCAGTCTAGTTGTCGCCTCTAATTTTCGTTAATGGGAACTAATAAAGAGGCGATATAATCATGGAAAAACCGACGTATTCGGAAGAGTTTAAAGAGCAGGCGCTGTGTAAGGTTTATCATCGGAATGGGCGTACAATGAAAGCCATTGCGGATGAACTTAACGTGCCGCCGAGGAAGCTAAGAAGTTGTTTAGCAGAAAGTGAACTCGCCTCTTGGTGCAGGGGGCAGGGTATTTTTGTTCATCACCTGAAGCAATGGCGCGCGGATTTTTGTGACCCGAAGCGAACACAACGCAGTAAGAGGAAAAATGATTATTCCCGAACAGCGCCAGTCTATTATGATGTGGATTACTGAATCAACGCAGGCCGGAGCGCGGCAACAACAGGCTTGTCTCCTGATTGGGCTAAGCACGCGAACCCTACAGCGCTGGCAGAAAGCTATCGAGCAAGTGGATGGCCGAACGCGCCGAACAGCGCCGCCGCCCCACAAACTCTCACCCTGTGAGCGGGCTAAGCTACTGGAAATAACCTCTTCGGCCAAATTTGCTCATTTACCCCCGAGTCAAATTGTGCCGATGTTGGCTGATGAAGGGCTCTATTTCGCCTCCGAATCCACTTTTTATCGCGTATTGCGGGACGCCAGGCAACTGAAGCATCGACGAGCAGAACGCCCGGCAAAACCACGTTTTAAGCCTCGGGCACTCTGTGCCACCGCGCCCAACCAGCTCTACAGTTGGGATATCACTTATCTCCCCAGCCGTATTAAAGGCCAGTATTTTTACCTCTACCTTTTCCTCGATATTTTTAGCCGTAAGATTGTCGGTTGGCAGGTATATGCTGAAGAAAGTGCCCAACATACCAGCCCCGTCTGTGCATCCACGCCAATATGCGCTTTCATGCCACAGTAGCACTGATTGCCTTTACGGGTGGCTTTCATGTCTGGGTCACGAGTATTTTGCCGGTTTTTAGTTGAACTGGGCGCATGAATAATCGTAGCATCGACAATGCTACCCCGTTTGATAAATAGCTGAAGCGAAGCTAAATGCGTATTAACTTCTTCAAACAGCGTTTCGCTTAAATGATGTTTTTCCAGCCAATGACGAAAATGCAGGAGAGTGGGATCGGAGGGAATGGCATCGACACATACCCCAGCAAATTGACGTAATAAGGGGATGTCGTATAACGCTTCTTACATCGATAAAGCAGCATCACTTCTAACGGTTTCGCCGGCCTGCCGCCTTTAGGGCTTGCCTTCGGGTAATGACGACTGAGTTTGGCTAGAATTTTTTCCCAGGGAACTATCCTATTCATTTGCGCTAAAAAGTTGGCTCGTCTCGTCGATTTCGTTTTCATTTCACTATTAACCTAAAAAAATTATTAATGACAGAATAGACTACTTTTATCTGTTCTTCAGGGTTTCCATAAGATTTAATCTGATTGCAGCAATTTATAATATGAAAATTAGATAAATGATAGTTTCCGAAGAGCTCTAATGGCTCAAGAGCCTAGAAAATGATACCGCTAGGGCACCCCATATGGCGCATTATGATTTTACATGGATGTGGCAGGAACTGGGCATAGCGTGTGCAAAATAATGAAAATGAACAATTGAAGCCGAATGAATATTGCCATTGGGTTTTCCCACCTATCAAGTCCAAACTGGCAATAACTGATATTTTAGATTTTTGCGTAAGGGCGCAAGTTCCGGCGCGCTAGGCTTTTCATGCTATTTTCCCACGATATTTTTAAAGATAATCGTTGCCGAGTCAGGATCGATTTTACTACGTAAAATACGTATCACTTCCTCGCCCTGCTGTTCCTGTGTGATCTGCATGCTTAATCCCGTACGGCGCTGTTCTCTGGTTTTGAGATGCGCCGCCGAGAAATTTTCAAACGGATCATTGGCCTGTTTATAGTGAAAATGCGCGTACCACAGGGGTTGCCTGGTCGTTTTGTCTTTTATTTCATACTCCTGCAGCCAATCCTGACTGTTTTTGGCGCCCAGTTTTTTTCGTTCACCCATTTTTTCTATCGATACCTCTTCTTGCTCCAGTAAATATTTCAGGCGATTAATACGCGGATCCTGCTGCTTGCTCATTCTGAGGCGGAGAGTACGTCCTTTATCAATCAGATCTGTTGCCTTGCTTTCAAGATCGGTCGCCATTTTTGTTGCAGCGTCGTTTTCTGAACCACCGGACAGAGCCTGACGTAGCTCTGTAGCGCGCTGTTGCATACGCTTGGCCTGATGGCAAAGAATTTCTTCTACCTCGCTGGGTATCATCGCCTGAGTCCTGGACTGATATTCGGCATTTTTGATAAAACGTTTGGTACTTGCCAGCATGTCGTTTGCATCTTTCATTAATGATTTTAAGGTCTGGGCTGGCAGGGGAATTTTTCTGAACCTGGATGCGGTCGGTGCCCATTGATTTGGTAAAATCTCTTGAAATTCTCCGGAAATTTCCTGTGAATTTGGATCAATGACTTCCATGATACGTGGCTGACTGGTATGGCTGCGCGGTCTTTCCTTACCAATCAACAGACCTTTTTTGGTACGAAAGATCCTCTTTACTGTAGCCGCATCCTGGCTAGAGCGAGGTGTCAAGGGCTGTTCAGGTGCCGATTGATGGGCGAGTGTGGCCAACATTTCCTCAGCGGATTTTTTGCTATCGCTGATCCGCTCCAGCAGGCGATCTACGTACTCCTTACTCACCCAGGAAACAAAAATCTGCTGGAGGGTCTGATAATTCATTTCACTTTTTTCATACTGCTGGATAATGCTGTGCAACAGGGATTCACGCTCAGCAAGCGAAAATAATGACGGATTGTCTATTAACTCCAGGTACGTACACACGGTGTGTTTGACCGATGCGGACATCTCGTGAAGATCGTTAGATAAATTAACATAGCCAACAGTACTATCAGCGCTGATTTCGTGTTGCAGTGGGATCATGGATGCTAACAAGGGGATCTGACGGGTTTTCGTCGCAAGGGATGATCCACTGCTATCTTTCATCACGCGATTGAAGACCTCTTCACCTTGCCGAGAGAAAGTTTTTAATTTGGCTAGATAGCTTTCTTCGGCAATTTGTTGCGCTAATACTTTGTCGGAGACATCAAGCACCCTTTTCAGGGCATTGCGACATTCTGCTAGATCAAACTGGGTTAGGCCACTGATATAATCAGCGAGTGCCTGTTCGTATTTGCCAGAAGAAGCCTTCGTCAGATTATCCAAATCTCCCCAATACAATACCTTGCGTCTTCTGATATTAATAATAATCTCTTCTACTATCAAGGAGGCCATATCGTTGAATCTACTGGTATCAGCCATGGTGAACAATTTTTCTAATGTCTCAACTTCCTCCTGATAAAAACGGATACGCTCGTCAATGGCTTTCTCGAAATCAGCACGGTAGGTTGCCGGGTCTTGTTTATGAAGTTTCCAGATATCTGTCATTGACTCGGTCATTTCCGGTTCCTTACTGAGAAACAACTGGTGTTTTGCATTAAGCTCTTTTCTTTCTGCAGCAAGTGATGCTAACGTTTTTTTTGGTCCGCCCCCTTTCAAGCCTAGTCGCTGCCATTCTCCCTCTTCCAGCACAGCAAATTGATTGGCAGAGGTCAATTGCGTCGGCTGGGTCGGGTTGATGCGATACAATTCATAGTGCCCCATGATGTTGGGTTTTTTCCAAGCGTAAAAGGTTTCACCATCGAGTTCGAGCGGCTGCATATCCCGCGCGGGAAACGGCAGGTAACGGTTAAATCGGGTTTGTGGCAACTCCAGAATGCCGGCAGCACGCGTCGGTAGCAGGGAGGTGTCGGCAGGGAAATAGGCTTTCCGCGCCGATAAATAACCGTCAATCACCGCGCTACCGCCGTCAGTGTTATCACTGTAGCGAGTAAACTGTAGCAGTTGGCCATTTTGTAGGCTATTGGCGTCAGTGATGGGGGCACCGTAGAAAATCAGCGGATCCGCTTCCAGTACCAGTATTTTGCCGGTGGCTTGCGGATTATCCATAATAATCGCCCGCAGCGTGCGTTTATCGGCCACGCCCTCATTAATGCCATCCAGCTCAATCACACAGGTACCGGTATCAAGCACTTCATCAGTGAAAGCCTGGGGTTTACCAAACAGTGGGTCGATTTTTACCCGTGCGCTCACGGTGTTTTGATAAACGCAGTACGCTCTGCGGTAATTGTCAATGTAGTTGTCGCCCAGGATGTAAAATCCTAGGCTGCTTTTTTGGCGTCTGGTTTCACCTTTTTTTCTCTGGATTTTTGTGGATTTAAATGAACTTCTTTCACATACGGCCACTGACGGATTTGACCTGCCCAGCGTGTAGGGTTTGCAGCGCGTGCCTTTTCATACACTAGACCTCTTCGGAAACTAGCATTCATATAAGAATTTTGGTAAAACACTCCTGAACAAGGAGCCGCCATGAAATATGAAGTAATAAAAGTACTGGAAGAGGAAAAATTTCGTCGCTTAACGGGTGTTAAACGCAGTACATTTGAAAAGATGATAAAGATATTGAATGAAGCAGATAAGAGTAAGCAAGGGAAAGGAGGTCGGAAACCCAAGCGGGGTTTAGAAGAGCGCTTATTAATGGCACTGGAGTATATACGAGAATATCGCACTTATTTTCATGTCAGCCAAAGCTATGGCGTGAGTGAGAGCACATGCTATGAAACGATTAAATGGATAGAGAATACGCTAATAAAGCATCCTGATTTTGCCCTACCTGGACGCAAAGCTGTATTAAAAAGGGATAGGGAGTATGAGCTGGTTCTTATTGATGCCACAGAAACGCCGATTGAACGTCCCCAAAAAAACAAAAGCCGTTTTACTCAGGAAAAAAGAAACGACACACCTTAAAAACACAAGTGCTCGTTGATAAAAAAAGTAAAGCAGTCATCTGTACAAGCTTTACGAATGGGAGGCGCCATGATTTTAGGTTGTTTAAGGAGTCTGGTGTGCGAATACATCCTGACATCAAAACAGTTACCGATACAGGTTACCAAGGGCTTGGCAAGATTCATTCAAACTCGGCGTTGCCTAAGAAAAAGACAAAGAAAAATCCCTTAACAAAAGAAGATAAACGCAACAATCGTGCGTTATCAAGCCAGCGTGTATTAAACGAACATGTCATTGGTATGATTAAAAGATTTAAAATTGTATCAGACCGTTATCGAAACAGGCGAAAACGTTTTGGATTAAGATTTAATCTGATTGCTGCAATTTATAACATGGAAATTAGATAAATGATAGTTTCCGAAGAGGTCTACTGTGTTACGCTGAGCTAATAGGGCTTTATCAAGGCCTGCATGTCTTTGTGCAGGTGTGACAAATTCAATGGCACTGTGGCGATGCTCTTGATTATACCAGTGCACCACGTGTTCGACCCATGCGCGGGCGTCTTGAAGGTTGTCAAAAGGGTTAACCGGGTACTCAGGGCGATATTTTAGCGTCTTGAAGGCCGATTCAGAATAGGGATTGTCGTTGCTCAGGGAGGGTCGACTCAACGAAGTCGCTATTCCCAATGTTTCGAGCGTAAACAACAGGATAGCGCCTTTCATCGGGCTGCCGTTGTCGGAGTGTAGGGTGACTTGACCGGGCAAAATCCCCTCACGCTGACAAATATCTTTGATCATATCACTGGCATGTTGGGCACTTTCTTCAGCATATACCTGCCAACCGACAATCTTACGGCTAAAAATATCGAGGAAAAGGTAGAGGTAAAAATACTGGCCTTTAATACGGCTGGGGAGATAAGTGATATCCCAACTGTAGAGCTGGTTGGGCGCGGTGGCACAGAGTGCCCGAGGCTTAAAACGTGGTTTTGCCGGGCGTTCTGCTCGTCGATGCTTCAGTTGCCTGGCGTCCCGCAATACGCGATAAAAAGTGGATTCGGAGGCGAAATAGAGCCCTTCATCAGCCAACATCGGCACAATTTGACTCGGGGGTAAATGAGCAAATTTGGCCGAAGAGGTTATTTCCAGTAGCTTAGCCCGCTCACAGGGTGAGAGTTTGTGGGGCGGCGGCGCTGTTCGGCGCGTTCGGCCATCCACTTGCTCGATAGCTTTCTGCCAGCGCTGTAGGGTTCGCGTGCTTAGCCCAATCAGGAGACAAGCCTGTTGTTGCCGCGCTCCGGCCTGCGTTGATTCAGTAATCCACATCATAATAGACTGGCGCTGTTCGGGAATAATCATTTTTCCTCTTACTGCGTTGTGTTCGCTTCGGGTCACAAAAATCCGCGCGCCATTGCTTCAGGTGATGAACAAAAATACCCTGCCCCCTGCACCAAGAGGCGAGTTCACTTTCTGCTAAACAACTTCTTAGCTTCCTCGGCGGCACGTTAAGTTCATCCGCAATGGCTTTCATTGTACGCCCATTCCGATGATAAACCTTACACAGCGCCTGCTCTTTAAACTCTTCCGAATACGTCGGTTTTTCCATGATTATATCGCCTCTTTATTAGTTCCCATTAACGAAAATTAGAGGCGACAACTAGACTGACACTAGGGGAAACCGAAGTGCGCCTGTTTTTAGCTGAACTGGAAGAGAACATGGCCAAAATCAAAGCGTATGGGCGGGTGGCGTAATACTGCTGATGAAAAAATTCATCGTCTACTAATCATAATGCGTGTAAAGTTATTCGGTGATAAATCGACACCGTAAGGTAACTATAATCAGAGAGAAAACACGGAATGTCTAGCATATCAAAGCCCCATGACGCCCTTTTCAAGCGGTCGTTACAGCATAAACAAATTATGGTCGATTGGTTGGTGCATCATCTTCCAAAGGAAACATTAGCATTGATTGGTACTGCTACATTAAAGATGGCCTCCAGCGAATATGTCCCCAAATGGCCTGATACGCTGTACAGCGATATCGTTTACAGTTGCAAGATAGGCGGAAAGCCGGGCTATATCTACCTGGCGGCGGAGCACCAGAGCAGTGATGATGAGATGATGGCGTTTCGCATCCTGTGTTACGTTGTCGAGTTGATGAATAATCACCTGAAGCAAGGGCATAAAAAATTACCGATTGTGTTACCCCTGGTGCTGTATCACGGAGAAAAATCGCCTTATCCTTACTCAACAAAGATATGGGATTGCTTTGAGAATCCCGAATTAGCCAAAGCGATAGCACTCAAGCCCTTTCAACTCATTGATTTAACCGTCATGTCAGATGAAGAGATAAATCAACACGGTTTAGCGTCAGTGATGGAAATTTTGTTCAAACACTATCGCCAAAGGCAGTCACCTTTTAGCTGGTTAGGAGCCTTGTTATCGAAAGGCAAAATGACTACAATTTACAGACAAGTGAGCCCGGATTATTTTAAAGATGTCCTGCGGTACTTTATTGAAATATGTGGTAAAGCCAATGAAACCGGCACAGATGAGCTCGATAAAGCATTGGCACTGTGGGTTCAATCCGTTCCAAAGGAGGCACAGGAGGACGTTATGACATTTGCACAACAACTTGAAAAACGCGGTGAAGAGCGCGGTGAACAACGCGGCATGCGAAAGGGCATGCAACAGGGTCGTCAGGAAAGAAATGTAGAAATTGCCAAACAGCTTCTTGCCAGTAATGTTGATCGCTCCGTGATTAAAATGTCTACCGGACTTTCGGATGAAGAGCTTGACATGCTGTTACATTAAGTTTCTTTTCGCTCCCGCTCCCTATTTTCTAAGCTAACCGATACCGCCTACGCCAGTACGCGGTTTTTTTACGCCTGTTGATTCAATTAAACCAACACTTAATCCTTTCCCGATAGGCAATAATCAAGGAGAACTCACTATGCCTAAAGAAAATCTTCCCATCGTGGCCGGCATCATTGTCACCACCGATGCAATCGACCGTTTTAACCTTAATGCCATTCACAAAGCGAGTGGCGAAGGTGAACATAAACGGCCATCCAAATGGCTCGCCACCGCTCAATCTCAAGAACTGATACGGCTTATGCGGTATAAATTGATTTAAAATAAAGGGTCAGAAAACAAGGTATCGATATCACATAGTCGCTTTCTGCGAAGGGCTTTAGCTTGAGCCCATTTGTGCTCAATGGGATTCATGTCAGGAGAATACGTGGGGAGATATTCGAGAATAAAGCCAGCTTTCTGTATAGCAGTCTGGATGTCTTGGCGTTTATGGAAGCGCACATTATCCATCACAAGGACTGCCCCTGGAGGGGATTTTGGCAGTAAATCTTTGGGTGACCCAGGCATAAAAAATATCGCTGTTGATATGGCAGTCGAAGGTACAAACCGTAGTTAATTTTCCGTTAAGCTGTGCACCAATGACATTAGTACGTGCTTTGGCATGGCAATCGTGTTGGCCGTAACAGCGCTTCCCTTTCACTGAATAACCATAAAGACGCGGCATATCATGAGCAAAACCGCTTTCATCCACGTTAGCCCTGGAGCTTAGTCTGAAAATCTTTTCGAGCTTGGACGTCGGCTTTGGGGGGATAAAATGTTTTTTTTATAGCTAAAACCCGCCCGCTTTAAGGCATCACAGATACCCCTGGCACTCACACCCATCCGTGGCGCCCGCTCGTGCTGAGACGCGTCAGGGTAGGTTTCCACATCCAGAATCAACGCCGCTCTGTTTATTTTGGTAGCGGGTTTATTACGCGTCAAACAAGGCTCCAGGCGTTTCGCCCATCGCATCAAACTGGCACTTCCTACACCTTGGTATTTATAGGTCAATAAATCATTTCGATATTGTACGTCAATTTATAACACCTAAGCCATAACATAACAATGTGATTTTTAACACCCATCAGTACACCAATAGTACACTATTACCATTCAATATATTGATTTTATTACTAATAAGTCCAATCGAGCATCGGCGCGACGGAAAAACGATGGGCAGGGTATTTTGGCTCAGTGCCGCTGTTATCAATGGTTGGGGGGGGGGAGGGAGGGTTGCTTTATTTTCGTGCATTTTTTGTCTTTATGTCGTATTTTTTCTTTATGAGCACCCCATGCAGCACCCATAATACCCTTTCGAATTGACGTTTCTACTGACTCACTAGCCCGGGTATGGCACTGTTAACAAAGTGTATTCATATAACTTGTTGAAATAATTATAATTTAAATACATTTAAAGTAAACGGTTCCTCTTTAAAAAAACAGATAAATCGATTTTTTATGGCAGCGATCGGCGAATTCTTTCAATGATGAAGCCGATCACAAAAAGTATTATTTTTATCTCATCATTATTTTATGCGTCCTAAATATTTTTATAAATTCTTTTTTATTCAATAGTTTAACTTTGTTAACAGTGCCATAGCCAAATCAGTTTAATTTGATTCTGTGTTGTCGTCGCCTACCGTACTATTTGTACTGTCTGCGCTCCTCCGCCTTGAATCAAATTAAACTGATTCGGCTATAACGTCCCAGGGCAGTGATATCAGGCAAAAGCCAATTTGTGCAAATGACTGATGTCTATCTTTTGTCTGGCTTCATGCAAACTGTAATTTGTCTGTATTTTTAACCAGGTTTCAGGGGTACTGCCAACAACGGCTGACAGTCTCAATGCCATTTCCGGCGTGACTGTGGTTTGACCAGATAGCAACCGACTGGCTGTTGACGGTGCTATATCCATTGCTTTTGCGAACTGTCGGAGACTCACATGCATGTCTTTCAGTGTTTCTGCAATAATTTCGCCAGGGTAGGCAGGGTTAGCCATTCTCATTAGTGATAATCCTCCAAGTTGAGAATTTCTGCATCACCATCAATAAATCTGAAAGTAATACGCCAGTTACCGGAAACACTAATTGACCAGATGTCTTTACGATCACCTCGTAGCCAGGCATGTCGATTCCGTCTATGCAGTCATACGGTAAGCCGTGTTTTTATACGGTTAACCAATTGCTGCTCAATGCCACTGCTATCGTATTTGAGGAAAAACTTTTTCAACCCTTTATGCTTAAAGCTTTTTATCATGACATCATCCATGCTCCTCAATATGGAACAGCATAGCATGTGTTCCATATCGTGCAGCACTCTTTGAATTTTGTGGTGCTAATTTTCATCAATTAAGCGCAGCTCAATGAAGATTTCGAATATATTTTGTTTTTAATGCAGGCTATCGGTATTCTAGCTAATCGACAATCTTTAAGCTTGTCATTTTTTTGGTCTATTAAAAAACGTATAGGTACTTTGCATGTCAACAAGTCAATTGGTACTGGTTCTTAACTGCGGTAGCTCCTCGCTCAAATTCGCTATTATCGACCCCACCGACGGCACAGAACATCTGTCTGGTTTAGCCGAATGTCTTCATCTTTCTGATGCGCGGATTAAATGGAAGATCGAGGGTAATAAAGAAGAAGAAAAGTTAAACGCCAATGCCACCCACAAAGATGCGCTCAATTTTATGGTTAATACTATTTTGAAGGGAAAAGAAGCGCTACTTAGCCAAATAAAGGCCATTGGTCACCGGGTAGTCCACGGCGGTGAAAAATTTACCCGCTCGGTAATTATTAACAAGGATGTCATCAAAGGTATTGAAGAGGCTATCCCTTTTGCGCCTTTACATAATCCTGCGCATTTGATCGGTATCGATGAAGCGTTAAAAGCGTTCCCTGATTTAGAAGAAAAAAACGTGGCGGTATTTGATACCGCTTTTCATCAAACCATGCCAGAAGCCTCTTACCTTTATGCCCTGCCTTATTCTCTATATGAAAAGCATGGCATCCGCCGTTACGGCGCTCACGGCACCAGCCATGATTATGTTAGTAAGCAAGCGGCTAAAAAATTAAACAAAAAGATCAATGAACTCAATGTTATCACTTGCCATTTAGGTAATGGTGGATCAGTGGCCGCAATATGTAACGGTCAATGTGTCGATACCTCGATGGGACTCACCCCCTTGGAAGGGTTGGTGATGGGGACACGTTGTGGTGATATCGATCCTGCGATTATTTTTTATCTCTATAATTCTCTCGGAATGAGCATGGAGCAAATTAATACCTTACTCACCAAAGAATCAGGGTTATTCGGTCTAACCGAAAAGACCAGCGATTGTCGTTACGTTGAGGATAACTGTGCAACTCACGATAATGCTAAACGGGCGATGGATGTTTTTTGCCACCGCTTAGCAAAATATATTGCGTCTTACACCACACTGATGGAAGGCCGTTTAGATGCGATTATCTTCACCGGAGGCATTGGCGAAAACTCAGCGCCAATCCGTAAACGCACGCTAGATAAATTGGCGCTGTTAGGTTTTAAAATTGATGACGAAAAAAATATCAAAGCCTGCTTTGGCAAATCAGGGGACATTACTAAAGAGGGTAGCCGCTTAGCGATGGTCATTCCAACCAATGAAGAGCTCTCCATTGCACAAGATACGGCACGTTTGACTGGAATAGCGGAGGAGACACCATGTCCCGTAAAGTGATGTTAATTCCCATCAGTTCAGGGGTTGGCTTAACCAGTGTTAGTTTGGGTATTATCCGGGCGATGGAGCAAAAAGGGGTCGATTTAAACGTCTTCAAACCTATTGCCCAGCCCTGTGTAGATGACAATGATAAGCTCGATAATACCATCGCCATCATTCGTGCCAATTCCAATATCAATGTTGTCGAGCCATTAAAAATACGTGATGTTGAAAAATGCTTAAGTGCTAATCAGCAAGACCGGTTAATGGAAAAGATTGTGGCTCGTTACCACAAACATACCCAAAAAGCAGGGGTGGTATTGATAGAAGGTTTAATGCCAACGCCTAAACATCCTTTTGCTAACACCCTGAATTACCAAATTGCCAAAACGTTACACGCTGAAATTGTTTTCGTTTTAGCTCTGGGTAATCATTCACACGATCAACTAAAACAACAAATTGAAATCGCCTGTTCCAGCTTTGGAGGTAAAAAAAATAAAAATATTACCGGGGTGATTATTAATAAATTGAACGCGCCTGTTGATAAGCAAGGTCGTACTCGTCCCGATTTATATGAAATTTTTGATGATTCAAGCAAAAATAATACGACGGTAATTGATCCGACTAAATTATTTGGCAATGATACCCTGCCGATATACGGGTTCATCCCCTGGAATATTGATCTTATTGCGACCCGTGCTATCGATCTATGCCGACATCTAAATGCCAGCATTATTAATAAAGGTGAAATTGATACCCGTCGGGTTAAATCTATTACCTTTTGCGCCCATAGCCTGCCTAATATGTTGTCACAGTTTCGCCCCAATTCGTTACTGGTGACCTCTGCTGATCGCCCTGATGTATTGGTTGCAGCCTGTTTAGCCGCCATGAATGGTGTTGAAATTGGCGCTATTCTATTGACGGGTGGGTACCAGATGGTTGAATCCATTAAGCAACTTTGTCAACGTGCTTTCCAGACTGGCTTACCGATATTTATGGTCGAGACGAATAGCTGGCAAACCTCCCTCAATTTGCAGAATTTCAGTCTAGCGGTGCCCGCAGATGATAATGATCGTGTTGAAAAAATACAAAACTATGTAGCCAGTCACATTAGCAGCACTTGGATCGATTCACTAAGCGTTGCATCTAAGCGTTCTTACCGTCTGTCGCCCCCCGCTTTCCGTTATGAATTGACTGAATTGGCGCGAAAAGCGGCTAAAAGTATCGTACTGCCTGAAGGAGAAGAAAAACGTACCGTGAAAGCCGCCGCCATTTGTGCTGAACTCGGCATCGCTGAATGTGTATTGCTCGGCGATCCCGCCGAAATACAGCGAATAGCTGCCGCTCAGGGGGTGGTATTAGGCAAGAATATTCATTTAATCGATCCAAAACTGGTGCGGGAAGATTATGTTTCACGGTTAGTTGAATTACGTAAAAGTAAAGGTATGACTGAAGTTATCGCGCGTAGTCAGTTGGAAGATAATGTTATTTTAGCGACCTTGATGCTTGAACGTGGCAAAACATTTAATCAGATAAAAATTGATGGTTTGGTTTCTGGCGCTGTGCACACTACAGCTAACACCATCCGTCCTGCATTACAATTGATTAAAACATGGCCAGGCTGTTCATTGGTTTCATCTGTGTTTTTTATGTTACTGCCGGATCAAGTATTAGTGTACGGTGATTGTGCTATCAACCCCGATCCGACAGCAGAACAACTTGCAGAAATTGCGATTCAGTCCGCAGATTCAGCCACATCATTTGGTATTGAACCCCGTGTTGCCATGATATCCTACTCCACAAAAGATTCAGGGGCAGGGAGCGATGTAGAAAAGGTACGTGAAGCGACGCTTTTAGCACAAAAGAAACGGCCGGATCTGATAATTGATGGCCCATTACAGTACGACGCAGCAATTATGGCTGATGTAGCCAAATCTAAAGCACCTGATTCCAAGGTAGCGGGTCGAGCGACGGTATTTATTTTCCCTGACTTAAATACCGGTAACACCACTTATAAAGCCGTACAACGTTCTGCTGATTTAGTTTCTATCGGCCCCATGCTGCAAGGGATGCGTAAACCGGTAAACGATTTATCGCGTGGCGCATCGGTCGATGACATTGTATACACCATAGCGTTAACGGCGATCCAATCTCACCAAGCAACCCGTTGAAAAAATCGGCATAGGGGACGGCTCTAAGAGCCTGTTCCAAATCTTCTTGAGTGGCCTTAATTGATCAAAAAACGGGCGAAAAAACGTCATTGCCTTCTTTGTAAAAAACAAGGGAGTAAATGCGGATTTTGAGCCCTTTTTTGACAAAAGACTGCTTGCAAAGCCGTAGTGAGAGCGGTAATCACAGGACAGTAAAATTATTGCCTAAATAATGCTTCAATGCACAAACCCTGGGTTTGTAGAATTTCACGTAGACGGCGTAGCCCTTCAACTTGTATTTGGCGAACACGTTCACGGGTTAATCCGATTTCTTTGCCAACATTTTCAAGCGTTGCCGCTTCATATCCCAACAAACCAAAACGACGAGCCAGTACTTCTCGTTGTTTTGCATTAAGTTCAAATAACCATTTAACGATACTGTGCTTCATGTCATCATTTTGCGTCGTATCTTCCGGTCCATTTTCACTGTCATCTGAAAGGATATCTAATAACGCTTTTTCTGAATCTCCCCCTAACGGAGAGTCAACTGAAGTGATACGTTCATTAAGACGTAGCATACGGCTTACATCATCAACCGGTCTATCGAGTTGCTCAGCAATTTCTTCAGCACTCGGTTCATGATCCAATTTATGAGCAAGTTCGCGAGCAGTACGCAAATAAACATTTAATTCTTTTACAATATGGATGGGTAAGCGAATCGTTCGGGTTTGATTCATAATTGCCCGCTCAATCGTTTGACGTATCCACCAGGTGGCGTAGGTCGAAAAACGAAAGCCGCGTTCAGGATCAAATTTTTCTACTGCACGAATCAGCCCTAGATTCCCTTCTTCAATTAAATCAAGCAACGCTAAACCACGGTTACCGTAACGTCGCGCAATTTTGACTACCAGCCGTAAATTACTTTCTATCATTCGTCTCCGTGATTGTTGATCGCCACACAATGCACGCCTTGCAAAATAAACTTCTTCTTCCGCAGTCAACAACGGCGAATAGCCAATTTCACCAAGATAGAGCTGGGTTGCATCCAACACACGTTGAGTAACATTTTGTAGCAGCAGATCATCTTCTTCCAATTCATCTTCAAGAATTTCGTCTTCCATTGATGATTTTTCATCAAACATTCCAAGAACCGAACTTTCTTCATCAAAATCGGGCTCCTCATGTAACTCGTTAACTTTCAGCGTATTTTCACTCATATGCTGCTCCTAGCGGTGATACCGAGAACAGAATTTCAACACATTCTGTCCAATTTATCGCTGCGGAAGAGAATGCAGCGGGTTGACGGGGTTCCCTTTATAACGAATTTCAAAATGCAATTTAACTGAATGGGTTCCCGTATTACCCATGGTAGCTATTTTTTGCCCTGCTTTGACTTCTTTTTCTTCTTTGACCAATATTGCATCGTTGTGAGCATAGGCACTGAGATAATCATCACTGTGTTTAATGATGATCAAATTACCGTAACCACGCAGTGCATTACCAGAATAGACGACCTTTCCACCAGCAGCCGCAAATATAGGCTGCTGGCGCTTACCTGCGATCTCTATTCCTTTGTTACCTTTTGGATCTTAGTTGCCGATGATTTTTCCATCGGCTGGCCATTGCCATCTAACCATAGGGTTGCTATTACTAGCCTCTTCTTTAGGAGAGCTTGGTGTGCTAATAGCAGATTTCGCAACAGAAATGGAACTTTTTGGTAACATTGTACCAACATTTTGTTTACTTGAATTTGCAGAGTACCTGTTAGTTGATTCAAAATCAATTGTTGGGGCTGGTATTTTATTCGAGAGAGGAGATGAGGTTTTTGGCTCTGATCCATGGCCTAATTTAATGGATTGCCCCACGCTGAGATGATAGGGTTCAGCAATATTGTTCTTACTGGCTAAATCACGGTAATCATTTCCTGTTATCCAGGCAACATAAAACAAAGTATCACCATGATTCACAGTATAAGTATCAGCGTTGTAACTTCCTTTAGGGATAGTATCGTAACTACGATCATAGATGATAGAGCTCTTAACCAACGGCGTCTTATCAATGACGGATTTATCAATGACAGGTTTTTTAATAACACTCTGAGGTATTTTTTCTCTCTCCACAGATTCTTGTATCACACTTTTATTACTGGCCGCCCTAATCGGAGCAGGGGGGGTGACGTTATTACTGCAACCAACCAACCATAAAACCACCACTGTACATACCACAATTCGGCGTAAAAGAATCATAGGGCTTTCCGTGCTCATATTTTTTCCTCATTATCATGGCAGAGTTTTTTTTTTTAGCCTTGTTAAAGAAAATGTCGAATATACCCTTCGCCTTTGAAGTCGCCGTGTTGTTGGCTGTGATCCCTCGCCCTCATGGTATGTCTACGCTCATCGGTCGCCCGCTCTGGCAGCCGAAGGCAACTTCAAAGGCGAAGGGCATAGACTCTAAGACTCAATTATTTTTGTAAATATCCTTATAAAGACGACTTTCAAAGCGAAGCAAGGGTACCCGTCGATTACGTTGTGCTTCAGGAGGTACAGCATACCCCGACAAAAACTGTACAAAGGCCATACGTTGCCCACTAGCGGTAGTGATAAAACCCGCTAAATTATAAACACCTTGTAACGCGCCGGTTTTAGCTGAAACTTTGCCAGTAACCCCTGCTTCGTGCAGGCTGCCTCGATAGAGCAAAGTCCCATCATGACCTGATAAAGGTAACATTGAAATAATGTTTAGTTTCTTATCGTTCTGAGCAATATATTGCAATACTTGCATCATAGTAGTAGGAGAAAGCAAATTGTGACGCGATAAGCCTGATCCATCCACCACAATACTATTGCCCAAATCGATACGCGCTTTTTCTCTTAATACCTGCCGAACAGCATTAGCGCCCGCTCTCCAGGTCCCAGGTACATCGAAACGTTGATGACCTATAGTGCGAAAAATACTGTCGGCAATTAAATTATCTGATTTCTTCAACATGGCTTTTAGCAATTGGGGCAAAGGCGCGGATTGAACTTGTGCCAATATGTTATTTTTTGGCTTACTCTTATTTAAAAAAGTTGTTGCAGCGATAGTTTGCTGCCGTAAATGACCATCAAGTTGAATACCGGCTTTTTTTAATTCATTTTTGAGAATTGCACCGGCATAACTGGCGCCATTTTGTATGGCTATAGCAAGACGTATGGGATCCTCTCGCCGTGTCAAACAACCTCGGAGGGTAAACTGGTTTAATTCACCCGGAACAATGTCTAGTTCACAATATTGTGCCTCCACTGATCCTTTAGCCAAAGTGCGAACTTCACTAGACACTTGTACAGGATAAGAATAAGGCTCAACAAATGCTGTATTACCGGGATCTTGTGCGCTCTGGAGAGAAACAAAAAAACAGTTACGATCAATAATAGCAGCAGCAGGTGGGGTGCTAAAACATTGAACCGTATCGTTCCAAGACCAACCTGGTGCCATATCGTGACTAGAAAAAACAGAGGTATCGACTATAAAGTTGCCGGTGATCCGCCGGATACCTGTCTTTTTAAGTGTGGTGATCATATCGCGTAATTGCTGACGAGTTAACGTCGGATCACCACTAAAACGGATAATCAAATCGCCCGACAGCGCACCATTGGTGACAGTGGCAGGACTTTCTAATGTCGTTGTAAAACGGAAATCAGCCCCCAGTTGTAATAAAGCCGCAAGTGCTGTTAATACTTTCTGCGTACTGGCGGGTAATGCCATACGATCAGCATGGTAATTTATAAGCGGGGTTTTGGAACCTATTTTCTGTACTATCAGCGCAAGATTGGCACCATCAGGAAGAGAGGGTATATAGCTTTCAATGGGCTCTGCATGAACACGCATATTACAACACAGCATCATTATCGTAACGGTATAAGCCAATCTATTCACAATTCGTGACAGGTAGGTAATTTTCATAAACGCTAGGTTAGGGTGGCAACACAAATATTTAAAAGTGTAATAAATAATAGCATGCTACAACAGGATAAGAGTGAAAACTAAAAGTCTATTTGAAATTAAACGGTGATTACAAAAGAACTCTACGTTAAAATGAATTCCAAAAAAATCAGGTGTATTTTACTCCGGAGTAATTGGCTCTGACTGTTTTTTTGTAATGACTATTATACCCCTCGCTCTTGAAGTTGTCGCTAGGCGGCCAGGGTGACCGACCGATGAGCGTAGATAGACTACGTGATTCGGCGAGTACCCGCAGCCAACAACGCGGCAGCTTCAAAGGCGAAGGGTATAAAATAAAATCGATGTTAGAGGTAATAAGCTATGGCACAGATTCCGATGACGGTTTGTGGCGAAGAAAAATTGCGTAAAGAGTTGGAATATTTAAAAAATAAGCGGCGTCAGGAGATCATTACTGCTATTGCTGAGGCACGCGCACACGGTGATTTAAAAGAAAATGCAGAGTACCATGCTGCTCGCGAGCAACAAGGATTTTGCGAAGGCCGCATTCAAGAAATTGAGACTAAACTGTCTAATGCTCAAGTAATAGATGTCACTGAAATAGTCAATAATGGCAGAATAATTTTTGGATCAACAGTGACTGTCCTTAATATTGCTACAGATGAAGAGTATATTTATCGTATTGTTGGCGATGACGAAGCTAATGCTAAACAAAATTTAATTTCGGTCAACTCACCCATGGCGCGTGGTTTGATCGGTAAACAGATCGATGATACGACGGTGATTACAACACCAGGTGGTGACATCGAATATGAAATTATTGCAGTAGAATATTTATCCGACACGCCGTAAAGCCCGACCTTTCAGAGGCTGCCGCCTAGCGGCAACTTCAAAGGCAAACGGTATAAACAAAGATATAAAATGGTAATCATTAACGTGGTAACACTATCTTGCGATCTTTAGCGGGGCGATAAAGAACAAGAATATTACCAATAATTTGCACGATAGTTGCGTTGGTTTTATCAACAATGGTATCAGCGATGTTGGATTTAGTTTCACGTTTTTCAGTAGTAATTTTTATCTTGATAATTTCATGATGTTCTAGGGTTTGTTCAATTTCTGCTAACACCGCTTTGGTTAATCCATTATTGCCAATCATCACCACCGGTTTTAGTGGATGAGCGATGCTTTTCAAGTGTTGTTTTTGTTTATTATTTAAATTCATTGTCTTTTTTACTTAAATTGGGATTGAAAACGGCGTATTCTAACGCCATCTTAAGCAGATGCCAAAGCGCTTTACTCCAATCTAGCGTATATGTGAGATTAATGTCCTATCTTGTTGTCGGAAATTTATCCTAAATGGGTTTTACTTCTCCAACCGTTAGGCTGAGGAAGATATTAATAAAATGTTTTGTGAATAATATAGTTGGAAAATAGCATGGCTAATAAAAAGCGTTCTGCTAGCTCTAGCCGCTGGTTACAAGAACATTTTAGCGATAAATATGTATTGCAGGCACAGAAAAAAGGGCTGCGCTCACGCGCTTGGTTTAAACTTGATGAAATACAACGAAGTGATAAACTTTTTAAACTGGGTATGACTGTTGTTGATTTAGGTGCCGCCCCTGGAGGCTGGTCACAATACGCTGTCAGCCAGGTCGGAGAAAAAGGGCGTGTTGTTGCCTGTGATATACTGCCCATGGATCCCATCGTCGGAGTAGATTTTCTTCAAGGCAATTTTTGTGATGAGTCTATATTAAATGCTTTGCTTGAGCGAGTAGGTGATAAAAAAGTTCAAGTAGTGATGTCTGATATGGCGCCAAACATGAGCGGCACTCCAGAAATTGACATACCGAGAGCGATGTATCTAGTTGAATTAGCATTAGATATGTGTCGTTCTATACTTGCACCGGGCGGTGGTTTTTTGGTGAAAGTGTTGCAGGGAAGTGGCTTTGATGAATACCTACGGGAAATGCGTTCCCTATTTATGAAGGTTAAAGTTCGTAAGCCAGATGCTTCACGTGCACGATCACGTGAGGTGTACATTGTAGCGACGGGACGAAAACTATAGTACCCTAACCGCTGTTTGTTAACACAGTTGTAATATGAGGTTAATCCCTTGAATAACATGGCGAAAAACCTAATACTCTGGTTAGTTATCGCAGTTGTATTGATGACTTTATTCCAGAGTTTTGGTCCCAACGAATCAAATGGGCGTAGAGTAGATTACTCTACTTTCATGTCTGATGTAATCCAAGATCAGGTTCGTGAAACACGGATAAATGGGCGTGAAATTAACGTTAAAAAGAAAGATAACAGCAGATATACGACCTTTATACCTGTCAATGATCCTAAGCTATTAGACACTTTATTGGCAAAAAATGTAAAAGTTGCTGGAGAACCACCAGAAGAACAAAGTTTATTGGCTTCTATTTTTATTTCCTGGTTCCCGATGTTGTTGTTAATCGGGGTCTGGATTTTCTTCATGCGTCAAATGCAAGGCGGAGGGGGCAGAGGTGCCATGTCCTTTGGCAAAAGCAAAGCACGCATGTTGACTGAAGATCAGATAAAAACGTCTTTTTCAGATGTTGCAGGTTGTGATGAAGCAAAAGAAGAAGTGAGTGAACTGGTTGAATACTTACGTGATCCTGGGCGTTTTCAAAAGCTAGGCGGTAAGATTCCGAAAGGCGTCTTGATGGTGGGACCGCCAGGAACCGGTAAAACTTTGCTGGCAAAAGCTATTGCTGGAGAAGCCAAAGTCCCCTTCTTTACTATTTCCGGCTCTGATTTCGTTGAAATGTTTGTCGGGGTCGGCGCATCACGTGTCCGTGATATGTTTGAGCAAGCAAAAAAGACCGCGCCCTGTATCATTTTTATCGATGAAATCGATGCGGTAGGTCGGCAGCGAGGGGCGGGGTTAGGCGGAGGACACGATGAACGTGAACAAACGCTAAATCAAATGTTGGTCGAGATGGATGGCTTTGAAGGTAACGAAGGTATTATCGTGATCGCCGCAACCAATCGCCCTGATGTGCTTGATCCAGCATTGCTGCGCCCTGGCCGTTTTGATCGCCAAGTAGTGGTGGGGCTACCTGATGTGCGGGGTCGTGAACAAATTTTAAAAGTACATATGCGCCGTGTACCACTTGAAATTGATATGGATGCATCAGTTATTGCCCGCGGTACTCCTGGTTTTTCTGGTGCTGATTTAGCTAATTTAGTGAATGAAGCCGCCCTCTTTGCCGCTCGTAGCAATAAAAATGCGGTTTCTATGGTTGAGTTTGAAAAAGCCAAAGATAAAATTATGATGGGTGCAGAGCGGCGCTCAATGGTGATGACTGAAGAACAAAAGGAAGCTACCGCCTATCATGAAGCGGGACACGCGATAATCGGTCGTTTGGTACCAGAACATGATCCGGTACATAAAGTCACTATTATTCCGCGCGGGCGTGCACTTGGCGTAACTTTCTTCTTGCCGGAAGGAGATGCTATCAGTGCTAGCCGTCAGAAATTGGAAAGCCAAATATCTACTTTATACGGCGGGCGCCTCGCTGAAGAGCTCATCTATGGTACGGAGAAGGTTTCTACAGGTGCCTCAAATGATATTAAAGTTGCCACTTCTATCGCACGTAATATGGTAACCCAATGGGGTTTTTCCGAAAAATTGGGGCCTTTATTGTATGCAGAAGAAGAAGGCGAAATATTCTTAGGCCGTTCGGTAGCAAAAGCAAAGCATATGTCTGATGAAACCGCACGGATTATCGATCAAGAAGTCAAACTGATTATCGAGCGTAATTATCAACGTGCTCGTAGCTTATTAATGAAAAATATGGATGTTTTACATACGATGAAAGCGGCCTTGATGAAATATGAAACCATCGATGCGCCCCAGATTGACGACCTGATGAACCGTGAATCAGTAATTCGTGTACCGGCCGGTTGGGATGATGTAACAAAGGATAAACCGTCTGATAACGATGATCTCCCTACCGTAGATGATTCACCTACACCGGACACCAGCAATCCTCTATCGTAATACTGAGATGAGATCATTTTAATAAATATTGTTGAGGTAAATAATGGCTTTGGGCAAAAAATTCCCAAGGCCATTATTTTATGCCGTGCTCAATTTATTTAAATAAGAAAATGCTTAACTAGCAAATCTTAAATAGAGTGAAACTTTATGAAGTTAACTGCTAAAAATCAGGTCTTAGATCTCAGCCAACCGCAAATCATGGGTATATTGAATGTCACTCCTGATTCATTTTCCGATGGAGGACAATACCGTAGCCTCGATAATGCATTACAACATGCCAAAATGATGATCACAGAAGGCGCAACCTTGATTGATATTGGTGGTGAATCGACTCGACCAGGGGCAACACCGGTGAGTGTAAAAGAAGAGCTTGATCGCGTGATCCCCGTGATTAAGTGTTTAGCAACAGAGGAGCTAGTAATAAAGCGTAAAATTTGGCTGTCTGTTGATACTTCTAAGGCAGCGGTTATCACTGAAGCCGCTAAGAATGGCGCTCACTTAATCAACGATGTACGGGCACTACAAGAACCAGGGGCATTGGAGGCAGCGGCAGCAACCGGTCTACCGGTTTGTCTCATGCACATGCAGGGTACACCGGATAATATGCAAGTAGCGCCCAATTATGAAAATTTATTTGATCAAATAAATCAATTTTTCCAGCAACGTATCAAAAGCTGTACAACGGCGGGTATCGCACAAGAGAAATTAATACTGGATCCCGGTTTTGGTTTTGGGAAAAGTTTAGAACATAACTACCAACTATTAGCACAGCTAGAAAAATTTCATCATTTTAATTTGCCGTTATTAGTCGGGATATCAAGAAAATCGATGGTAGGACAATTAGTCAAGGCTCTCCCCGCACAGCGGGTTACAGGCAGTATCGCTTGTGCGGTGATCGCAGCGATGCAAGGAGCAAAAATTATTAGAGTGCATGACGTTAAGGAAACCGTTGAGGCAATGCATATCGTCAAAGCAACACTGATATCGAAGGAACAAAATTAATGACCAATCACCGTAAATACTTTGGTACCGATGGCATTCGTGGCAAAGTTGGCGAGGCGCCGATTACCCCTGAATTTGTATTAAAGCTCGGATGGGCTGCTGGTCAAGTGCTTGCGTGCCATGGCTCTCGTAAAATAATTGTCGGCAAAGATACCCGTATTTCCGGTTATATGTTGGAATCTGCGCTGGAAGCCGGTTTGGCGGCAGCGGGGTTATCGACATTACTGACTGGCCCGATGCCAACACCTGCCATCGCTTATTTGACCCGAACCTTTAGGGCTGAAGCCGGTATTGTTATTTCAGCTTCTCATAATCCTTTCGATGACAATGGCATTAAATTTTTTTCGATTGATGGAACGAAATTGCCTGATGAAATAGAAGAGGCTATTGAAGTAGAAATGCAAAAACCTCTGACTTGCGTTAAATCAGCTGAATTAGGTAAAGCCAGTAGAATTGTCGATGCGGCAAGGCGTTATATCGAATTTTGTAAAGCAACATTTCCGAATGCACTTAACCTGAATAATTTAAAAATTGTCGTCGATTGTGCCCATGGTGCAACCTATCATATTGCCCCTATTGTATTAGAAGAATTAGGCGCAACCGTCATTACTATCAATGCTGAACCCGATGGCATGAATATTAATGAAGAATGTGGTGCAACTAATACCCGCTTATTGCAACAACATGTTATTAATCAAAAAGCCGATTTAGGATTGGCGTTTGATGGTGATGGTGATCGACTAATAATGGTCGATAATAAGGGGAATAGAATAGATGGTGACCAAATTCTTTTCATTGTTGCTCGCGAAAAATTACGTCAAAGGCAATTAGAAGGAGGGGTAGTAGGGACTTTGATGAGTAATATGGGGTTAGAGCGAGGGCTAAAACAATTGGGTATCCCTTTTATACGCTCGCAGGTGGGTGACCGCCATGTACTAGAGAAAATGAATGAAAACGGCTGGCGAATGGGAGCGGAGAACTCGGGTCATGTCATTTTGTTAGATCACACCACCACAGGGGACGGCATCGTAGCCGGTTTGCAAGTGCTGGCCGCCATGGTGCGTAACAAGATGAGTTTGCATGATCTCTGTCGTGATATAAAACTATTGCCCCAAATTTTGGTCAACGTGCATTTTTCAGGGCATCATAACCCATTGGAATCAGCGGCAGTGACCGAAGTAACCAAACAAATTGAAGCTGATTTAGCAGCTCAAGGACGTGTGTTGTTACGTAAATCAGGTACTGAGCCATTAATTAGAGTGATGGTTGAAGCTGATAGAGATGAAAAGCAAGTGAGATTGTTAGCAAATCGCATCGCAGAGGTAATAAAGACAGTCGGTTAACGACTAGAGGGGCAAGTTTATACCCTTCGCCTTTCAAGTTACGGCTTTGTTGTCTGCGGGTGCTCGCCGAATCACGTAGTATGTCTACGCTCATCGGTCGGTCGCCCTTGCCGCCTTGCCGTCACTCGAAATTCATTAGACCTCTTCGGAAACTATCATTTATCTAATTTCCATATTATAAATTGCAGCAATCAGATTAAATCTTAATCCAAAACGTTTTCGCCTGTTTCGATAACGGTCTGATACAATTTTAAATCTTTTAATCATACCAATGACATGTTCGTTTAATACACGCTGGCTTGATAACGCACGATTGTTGCGTTTATCTTCTTTTGTTAAGGGATTTTTCTTTGTCTTTTTCTTAGGCAACGCCGAGTTTGAATGAATCTTGCCAAGCCCTTGGTAACCTGTATCGGTAACTGTTTTGATGTCAGGATGTATTCGCACACCAGACTCCTTAAACAACCTAAAATCATGGCGCCTCCCATTCGTAAAGCT
>NZ_GL379591.1:102809-103671 GCF_000143625.1 Candidatus Regiella insecticola LSR1
GCCGACCGGAAGCGATTATTGATGGAGCATGCCGTGCGATGCGTATTGCGATGAATCGTGAATTAGAAATGTTGGAAACACATATCCCGTTTCTTGGTACGGTAGGCTCTATCAGTCCTTATATTGGTTTATTTGGTACTGTATGGGGAATTATGAATGCTTTTATTGCGTTAGGAGCAGCAAAACAAGCAACCTTACAGATGGTTGCTCCGGGCATTGCTGAGGCCTTGATCGCCACTGCTATTGGTTTATTCGCCGCCATTCCCGCGGTGATGGCGTATAATCGACTTAACCTGCGCGTGAATAAACTCGAGCAAAATTATGATAATTTTATGGAAGAGTTTACCGCTATTTTGCATCGTCAGGTTTTTGCCCGCGTTGACAACCAATAGGTAGGGTATGTTATGGCACGAGCGCGAATGAGGAGAAGACGAGAGCTTAAATCTGAAATTAACATTGTTCCTTTGCTTGACGTATTATTGGTATTGTTACTCATTTTTATGGCCACCGCGCCTGTTATCACGCAAAGTGTTGAGGTTGATTTACCTGATGCTGTAGATTCAAAAAACGTGTCCAGTGAAGGTAATGCACCGGTGATTGTTGAAGTCTCTGGTGTTGCGCAATACGCTTTAGTTGTTGATCGTCAACGCATGGAACAATTGGTAGAACAACAAGTTATTGCAGAAATAAAAAGGCATTTGCAGACTAATCCCAAAACGGTGTTTTTAATCGGTGGGGCAAAAGACGTCCCTTATGACGAAATCATCAAAACATTAAATATGCTTCATCAAGCGGGCGTTAAGTCGGTGGGGTTGATGACACAACCGATATAGTTGCTGATACCCTTCGCCTTTCAAGTTAC